>NZ_JAEKEU010000036.1:612500-662500 GCF_016650935.1 Bacillus sp. TH25
GTAAGAGTCTTGGAGGTAGAGCACTGATTGAACTAGGGGTCCTCATCGGATTACCGAATTCAGTCAAACTCCGAATGCCAATGACTTATCCTTAGGAGTCAGACTGCGAGTGATAAGATCCGTAGTCAAGAGGGAAACAGCCCAGATCGCCAGCTAAGGTCCCAAAGTGTGTATTAAGTGGAAAAGGATGTGGAGTTGCTTAGACAACTAGGATGTTGGCTCAGAAGCAGCCACCATTTAAAGAGTGCGTAATAGCTCACTAGTCGAGTGACTCTGCGCCGAAAATGTACCGGGGCTAAATACACCACCGAAGCTGCGAATTGATACCAATGGTATCAGTGGTAGGGGAGCGTTCTAAGTGCAGTGAAGTCAGACCGGAAGGACTGGTGGAGCGCTTAGAAGTGAGAATGCCGGTATGAGTAGCGAAAGACGGGTGAGAATCCCGTCCACCGAATGCCTAAGGTTTCCTGAGGAAGGCTCGTCCGCTCAGGGTTAGTCAGGACCTAAGCCGAGGCCGACAGGCGTAGGCGATGGACAACAGGTTGATATTCCTGTACCACCTCTTTATCGTTTGAGCAATGGAGGGACGCAGAAGGATAGAAGAAGCGTGCGATTGGTTGTGCACGTCCAAGCAGTTAGGCTGATAAGTAGGCAAATCCGCTTATCGTGAAGGCTGAGCTGTGATGGGGAAGCTCCTTATGGAGCGAAGTCTTTGATTCCCCGCTGCCAAGAAAAGCTTCTAGCGAGATAAAAGGTGCCTGTACCGCAAACCGACACAGGTAGGCGAGGAGAGAATCCTAAGGTGTGCGAGAGAACTCTGGTTAAGGAACTCGGCAAAATGACCCCGTAACTTCGGGAGAAGGGGTGCTTTCTTAACGGAAAGCCGCAGTGAATAGGCCCAAGCGACTGTTTAGCAAAAACACAGGTCTCTGCGAAGCCGTAAGGCGAAGTATAGGGGCTGACACCTGCCCGGTGCTGGAAGGTTAAGGAGAGGGGTTAGCGTAAGCGAAGCTCTGAACTGAAGCCCCAGTAAACGGCGGCCGTAACTATAACGGTCCTAAGGTAGCGAAATTCCTTGTCGGGTAAGTTCCGACCCGCACGAAAGGTGTAACGATTTGGGCACTGTCTCAACCAGAGACTCGGTGAAATTATAGTACCTGTGAAGATGCAGGTTACCCGCGACAGGACGGAAAGACCCCGTGGAGCTTTACTGTAGCCTGATATTGAATTTTGGTACAGTTTGTACAGGATAGGCGGGAGCCATTGAAACCGGAGCGCTAGCTTCGGTGGAGGCGCTGGTGGGATACCGCCCTGACTGTATTGAAATTCTAACCTACGGGTCTTATCGACCCGGGAGACAGTGTCAGGTGGGCAGTTTGACTGGGGCGGTCGCCTCCTAAAGTGTAACGGAGGCGCCCAAAGGTTCCCTCAGAATGGTTGGAAATCATTCGTAGAGTGCAAAGGCATAAGGGAGCTTGACTGCGAGACCTACAAGTCGAGCAGGGACGAAAGTCGGGCTTAGTGATCCGGTGGTTCCGCATGGAAGGGCCATCGCTCAACGGATAAAAGCTACCCCGGGGATAACAGGCTTATCTCCCCCAAGAGTCCACATCGACGGGGAGGTTTGGCACCTCGATGTCGGCTCATCGCATCCTGGGGCTGTAGTCGGTCCCAAGGGTTGGGCTGTTCGCCCATTAAAGCGGTACGCGAGCTGGGTTCAGAACGTCGTGAGACAGTTCGGTCCCTATCCGTCGTGGGCGCAGGAAATTTGAGAGGAGCTGTCCTTAGTACGAGAGGACCGGGATGGACGCACCGCTGGTGTACCAGTTGTTCTGCCAAGGGCATAGCTGGGTAGCTATGTGCGGAAGGGATAAGTGCTGAAAGCATCTAAGCATGAAGCCCCCCTCAAGATGAGATTTCCCATAGCGTAAGCTAGTAAGATCCCTGAAAGATGATCAGGTTGATAGGTTCGAGGTGGAAGCATGGTGACATGTGGAGCTGACGAATACTAATAGATCGAGGACTTAACCATATAATATGAAGCAAATGTTATCTAGTTTTGAAGGAATATACCTTCATAGTTTGGTGATGATGGCAGAGAGGTCACACCCGTTCCCATACCGAACACGGAAGTTAAGCTCTCTAGCGCCGATGGTAGTTGGGACCTTGTCCCTGTGAGAGTAGGACGTCGCCAAGCAAGATAAAAACACAAGTCTTTTGACTTGTGTTTTTTTGTTTTTAAACGGTGCATGAAAGAAGTAAAGGGAATACATAAGTAATACAAACACGTTGCCCAAGAATAAATCATATTATATAAGAAATTGATGTATATTTTCCAGAGATTTGTTAAGGAATAGAGGTATATAATATGTTCATTTAAAAAGGGAGGAAAGATTATGAAATTACCAAGTGAAATTTGCATCGTTTGTGAGACAAAAAAAGGGGAAGGAATATATGTATATAATAATTTAATATGTTACGAGTGCGAAAGAAATCTGGTGAATACTGAGACAAATGACCCGAAGTATATACATTATTTAAAACAACTGCGAAAATTAGAAGTATCATATTTTTAAATAGGCATTATGCCTATTATTTTTTTTGCCCTAATATCTGTATAATAGATACACAATGAATAATAAGGAAGAGATATATATGAATCAAAATCGTATGCCTTTATATGAGGCGCTAATAGAATTTAAAGAAAGGCGACTACTATCTTTTCATGTTCCGGGTCATAAGAATGGTTTAAACTTCCCTCAGAAAGCTTCAGGGGGGTTTAAGGACATATTATCAATTGATGTAACAGAGTTAACAGGATTAGATGATTTACATAGCCCGTTTGAATGTATAGATGAAGCACAGCAATTATTAGCTGAAGTATATGGCGTGCACAAAAGTTATTTTTTAATTAATGGTTCAACAGTTGGAAATTTAGCAATGATTTTGTCTTGCTGCGGCGAACATGATATTGTCCTCGTACAAAGAAATTGTCATAAATCGATCATTAATGGTTTGAAATTAGCAGGGGCGAATCCGGTCTTTTTAAATCCATGGATTGATGAAGTACATAACGTACCAGTAGGTGTTCGTGATGAAGTTATTAAGGAGGCAATTACAAAGTATCCAAATGCAAAAGCACTTATTTTAACACATCCTAATTACTATGGTATGGGCATTGATTTAGAGGCAAGTATCGCTTACGCACATGCACATAAAATTCCTGTTCTAGTAGATGAAGCCCATGGGGCGCATTTTTGTATAGGGGACCCCTTCCCGAAGTCAGCATTAGTTTATGGTGCGGATATTGTGGTTCATTCCGCACATAAAACATTACCTGCGATGACAATGGGATCTTATTTACATATAAATAGCCGTTTGGTGAGCGAAGAAAAAGTTTCCTCCTATTTAAGTATGCTACAATCTAGTAGCCCATCGTATCCAATTATGGCTTCTCTTGATATAGCACGTTTTGCAATAGCAGTTATAAAGGAAGAGGGTCATGATGAAATCGTTGAGTTTTTACGCCGATTTAAAGAAGGATTGCGATCTATCCCACAAATAGCCATTTTACAATATCCATCGCAAGATGAATTAAAAGTTACGGTGCAAACTCGCTGTCAGTTATCGGGGTATGAATTACAGTCTGTATTTGAAAAAGTCGGTATATATACGGAAATGGCAGATCCATATAACGTCCTACTTATATTACCGTTACAAGTAAATGAGGGGTATATGAAAGCTATAGAGATCATTCGATTAGCTATGCAGCAATATAAGGTAAAAGACAAGACAGCATCAATTAGTTATACTTATAAAGGGGAGATTTCCCCTTTACCGTATACGTATAAACAATTAGAGAGATACGAAACGAAGTTAGTATCTATAGAAGAAGCCGTTGGTATGATAGCTGCAGAAATGGTGATTCCGTATCCACCTGGAATTCCATTGATCATGTATGGAGAGAGAATTACTCAAGAACATACAAAGCAAATTACTCATTTAGAGAAAACAGGGGCTCGTTTTCAAGGTAGTACGAAATATATGAACGTGTATGATATAGAAAGTAGGTTTTAGGATGAAGGGATTATTTGTAACAATTGAAGGGCCAGAAGGTTCGGGTAAAACAACATTAATTAAAAGTTTATTACCATATTTTGAGCAAAAGGAACAAAAGGTAATGGCGACCAGAGAACCGGGTGGTATTGCAATTTCTGAAGATATTAGAACAATTTTACATAAACAAGAGTATACGATGATGGAAGCACGTACAGAGGCGCTCTTATATGCTGCTGCACGTAGACAACATTTAGTGGAAAAAGTTATGCCAGCACTTGAGGAAAACTATCTTGTACTATGTGATCGTTTTATAGATAGCTCTTTAGCATATCAAGGATATGCAAGAGGATTAGGTATGGATAAAGTATTTGAAATTAATCGTTTCGCAACGGAAGATTGTATGCCTAGTTTAACAATCTATTTAGATATTGAGCCAGAGGTAGGTTTAGCACGAATTGGAAAAGATGTAGGACGTGAAGTAAATCGACTAGATATGGAAGATATCTCTTTCCATAAACGTGTGCGTGAAGGGTATTTACAAGTTGTAGAGCGTTTCTCTAATCGCATTGTATTAGTAAATGCTGATCAACCAATGAAAAAACTTATAGAAGAAGTTGTTCAGATTATAGAAGATAAATTGTTATAATAGAAGGAAAGAATGAAATAAGTGAGGTATGCAGTATGATAAATACGTGGGAGCAGCTTTCTGCTATACAGCCCATCGGTGTCAAAATGTTGATGAATAGCATTGCAAAAGAGCGTATATCCCACGCTTACTTGTTAGAGGGAGGGAAAGGGACTGGGAAGTTCGCCACAGCAATTCAAATGGCAAAAAGTTTTCTCTGTTCACAAAGAAATGGTGTAGAGCCTTGTCATGTATGTACGAATTGTCGCCGAATTGATTCAGGTAACTACCCAAACTTACATATTGTAAAACCAGATGGATTATCTATTAAAAAACAGCAAATTCATGATTTACAAGAAGAGTTTTCAAAAACAGGATTAGAAGCAAATAAAAAAGTATATATTATTGAGCATGCAGATCGTATGACAGCAAATGCAGCGAATACGCTCTTAAAGTTTTTAGAAGAACCAAGTAGTGATACAACAGCTATTTTACTTACTGAACAAAGTCATCAGATTTTAAATACAATCTTATCTCGTTGTCAAGTTGTTACGTTTAGGCCGTTGCCTACAGAATCTTTAATTAAGAGGTTAGAGGAAGAAGGTATTACAGTTTCTTTATCTACACTTGCTGCGCAGCTTACAAATAGTTTTGAAGAAGCTTTATTAATGTGTAATGATGAATGGTTTGCACAAGCGAGAGCTTTAGTGATAAAATTATGTGAAGCGCTCGAAAAAGATAAGGCCTCTATTTTTTTTGTACAAGAAAAATGGGGGAAGCACTTTGGAGAGAAAGAACAATTACAGCAAGGCTTAGATATGTTACTCCTTATTTATAAGGATTTATTATATGTTCAACTTGGAGAAGAAGATCGTCTTGTTTTTCATGAGCAGAAAGAGATGTTTGAATCCTTTTCTTATGCTCAGAAGCGCATTGTATCAGCTCTCTTTAATATATTAGAGGCAAAAAATAGAATCAACGCTAATGTAAATGCGCAGCTTGTGTTCGAACAGTTAGTGTTGCGGTTGCAGGAGGGATGACCGTTTTGTATGATGTAGTAGGTGTTCGCTTTAAGAAGGCCGGAAAGGTATATTACTTTGATCCAAATCAGTTCGATATCTCAGAAAATGAGTTTGTAATTGTAGAAACGGTAAGAGGTATTGAGTACGGAAAAGTAGTTATTACCAAAAAGCAAGTTGATGAAAATGACGTTGTATTACCGCTAAAAAAAGTTATTCGTATTGCAAATGAAAATGATCGTACCATTGTTGAAGAGAATAGGCATGCTGCGAAAGAAGCATATCAAGTTTGTCAACAAAAGGTAGGAGAACATAATCTTGATATGAAGCTTGTAGATGTAGAGTATACGTTCGATCGTAATAAGATTATTTTTTACTTTACTGCGGATGGCCGGATTGATTTCCGGGAACTAGTGAAAGACTTAGCTGCAATTTTTAGGACAAGAATTGAGCTGAGACAGATCGGCGTTCGTGACGAAGCAAAAATGCTTGGTGGTATTGGTCCATGTGGTCGTATGCTTTGTTGTTCTACTTTTTTAGGAGATTTTGAACCTGTATCCATTAAAATGGCAAAGGATCAAAATTTATCATTAAATCCTGCAAAAATCTCTGGTTTATGTGGTCGCTTAATGTGTTGCTTAAAATATGAGAATGATGAATATGAGGCAGCAAAGGAACAACTTCCTGATTTAGATCAACGTATACAAACACCGCACGGTACTGGCCGTGTTATCGGATTAAATATTTTAGAAAGATTAATTCAAGTGGAACTAGTAGACAAGGAACGGATAGTAGAATATACGTTAGATGAATTAATGAATAAAGGGGTCGTTTCGAGTCAAACCACAGATTAATGAGGTGGGTGCTTGTGGAGAAAAAGGATATTTTTGCATCGGTTTCTAGTATGGAAGAGCAAATTGGACATTTATACAAACAGTTGGGGGAATTAAAACAACATCTTGCAGAATTATTGGAAGAAAACCAACATATAAAAATGGAAAATGAAAATTTGCGACATCGTTTTGAAGAAGTGCAGAACAAGGAAAAACAAAAAACTCAAAAACGCAAAGAAATGAAGGCGAAGACAGATATTGGTGAAGGCTACGATAATCTAGCGAGACTATATCAAGAAGGTTTTCATATTTGCAATCTACATTATGGAAGTGTACGTAAAGAGGGAGATTGTTTATTCTGTCTGTCATTTTTAAATAAAAAGTGAGATTACCTTTCCAATATAATTGGAAAGGTAATTTTTTATACATGAGAGTAGAATGAAATTTATTTTTACATTAATAGAAGATGAAATAGGGTAGGTTAAGTGTAAGAAAGGGAGCAATATATGAATTTATATGAAGATGAGCGTTTAGATTACTTATTAGCGCAAGATATGAAGATTGTACAAAGTCCATCAGTATTTAATTTTTCTTTGGATGCTGTTTTACTTGCAGATTTTGCTTGGGTGCCAATTCAAAAAGGTAATTTACTTGATTTGTGTACAGGTAACGCAGTTATCCCTCTTTTATTAAGTACAAGGACAAAAGGGAAAATTACAGGTGTAGAAATTCAAGAGCGCTTATATGATATGGGAATAAGAAGCGTTCAATACAATAATTTAGAAGAAAGAATTCATTTAATCCATGGAGATTTGAAAGATATGCCGGAGAAACTTGGACGTCATCAATATGATGTTGTAACATGTAATCCTCCTTATTTTCAAACACCACAAACTTCTGAGAAGAATATGAATGAACATTTAGCGATAGCTCGTCATGAAATTATGTGCACACTAGAAGATGTTGTATACGCAAGTAGCCAGCTAGTGAAACAGGGTGGGAAAGTAGCATTTGTACATCGTCCAGGTCGTTTGCTCGACATCGTCACATTAATGCGTAAATACAAAATTGAACCGAAACGTGTGCGATTTGTTTATCCTAAGGCTGGTAAAGAAGCGAATACATTGTTAATTGAAGGAATTAAGGATGGGAATGCAGATTTAAAAATCTTACCACCTCTTTTTGTATATGAAGAAAACAATGAATATACAAGGGAGCTTCGTTCAATTTTATATGGAGAAGAATAAGCATTGTTTTTATGTGGTGGAGTGTTCTGATGGAAGTTATTATGCTGGATACACGAATCATATAGCAAAACGGATTCAGACTCATAATAGTGGAAAAGGTGCTAGATATACACGCGCTAGACTTCCAGTTGTTTTAAAATATGTAGAGGATCACGAGGATAAACGAACGGCTATGCAAGCTGAGTATCACTTTAAGCAGTTAACGAGGAAAAAAAAAGAAGAATATATGCAAAAAGGAGAACGCTATGTGGCAGCAAAAAAGCTTTCAGCAAAATGAAAAGGGAGTTTTATATTTAGTACCGACTCCAATCGGAAATTTAGAGGATATGACATTTCGTGCAATCCGAATTTTAAAAGAGGCAGACATTATTGCAGCGGAAGATACAAGGCAAACGAAGAAACTTTGTAATTACTTTGAAATTGAAACACCAGTTATGAGTTATCATGAGCATAATAAAGGAGTAAGTGGACGGAAAATTTTAGATAAGTTAGAAGAAGGTAAGACTGTAGCCATTGTGAGCGATGCTGGTATGCCATGTATTTCAGATCCTGGTTATGATATCGTTGTAGAGGCTGTAGCAGAACAATATCATGTTATCCCGCTTCCTGGGGCAAATGCAGCCCTTACAGCATTGATTGCATCAGGACTTGAGACAAAACATTTTTATTTCTATGGTTTCCTGCAAAGAAATAAAAAGGGACGTAAGCTTGAATTAGAAAAACTACGCTATATTCCAACTACAATGATGTTTTATGAGGCGCCACATCGTTTAGATGACACTTTAATCTCTATGCAAGAAGTATTAGGAAATAGGGAAATCGTATTATGTCGTGAGCTAACGAAAAAATTTGAAGAGTTTATTCGTGGAACAATTGAAGAGGCGATTGAGTGGACGAAGCAAAATGAAGTTCGTGGTGAGTTTTGTATTTTAGTAGCAGGTTCAACAGAAGAACCTACTCAAGAAGAACAATGGTGGGAAGTTATTTCAGTATATAATCATATTGAACATTATATAAATGAAAAAGGTATGAATTCAAAAGAAGCGATTAAAACAGTCGCTAAAGACCGAGATTTGTCGAAACGTGATGTATATCAAATCTATCATGTTGATAAAAAATAAGCTTCTCATAATTGAGAAGCTTACTTTGCTGTTTCGATATAATCTTGAAGTTCGTTTAAGACTTGTTCAGCGCCTTCTTTGCTTAAGATAATTTTACCTTCAGCTAAAGATAGGTTACCATCAGATACTTCACCAGTTACTTGGCAAGTCATGTTTGGTTTATATTTCTTTAAGATGATTTTTTCTTCATCAACGTAGATTTCAAGAGCGTCCTTTTCTGCAATACCTAAAGTGCGGCGTAATTCGATTGGAATTACTACACGACCTAATTCATCAACTTTACGAACGATACCAGTAGATTTCATAATTCTTTTCCTCCTAAATAAATAGTTTATAAGTTTCGAGTCTATTTTTTGATTCGTCATTTTTCGACAAAATACCCTATGGACATATGATACCAATCATTTACATTTCCGTCAATTCTTAAATTCTATATTTTTAAAAAAGATTTATAGATTTTTATACTTCTTATATATGATAGAATGTAAGTCATTTCTACAATTGTTTTGTATTATTTTTTGTAATGTTTATACTTTTCGGGAAATATATTGTATATTTTTTTGAATATGAGTAATAGATGATAAAGATATCGAGCATTAACTCGTTTTTATCCCGCTATTTGCGAGCAGTAAGACTCCCACTTCAAAATTTAGCCGGAGCAAAGAAGTTAAGTGGGAGTCGGGCTGCTCGTAAAAGCCCGATTGGTGTGGGCTGATAATCCATGGGGGATGAACCCTCCCCACGGATTAAAGTTTCACTTTATATATGAGTTTTTGATATACTGTTTATAAATACATATGAGGTTATTCGGGAGGTCCAAAACGATGAAAGAGGAAAATAAGTCCTTTTATATTACTACCCCAATTTATTATCCAAGTGGAAAGTTACACATTGGACATGCTTATACGACGGTAGCAGGAGATGCGATGGCACGATATAAGCGTATGCAAGGATACAATGTTCATTATTTAACAGGAACTGATGAGCATGGACAGAAGATCCAAAAGAAAGCAGAAGAACTAAATGTTACACCACAGGCATATGTGGATAACATTGTATCAGGGATTAAAGAACTTTGGGAGAAGATGGATATCTCTTATGATGATTTTATTCGTACAACTGAAGATCGTCATAAAGATGTTGTTGAGAAAATCTTCAAGCAGCTAGTAGATCAAGGCGATATTTATCTTGATGAATATGAAGGTTGGTATTCTGTACAAGATGAAACATTCTATACAGCGCATCAATTAGTAGATCCAATTATGGAAGGTGACAAAGTAGTTGGTGGAAAAAGCCCAGATAGTGGTCACGCTGTAGAACTTGTTCGCGAAGAGTCTTATTTCTTTAGAATGGGTAAATATGTAGACCGACTATTAAAGTTCTATGAAGATAACCCTCATTTCATTCAGCCGGAGTCCCGTAAAAATGAAATGATTAATAACTTCATTAAACCAGGATTAGAAGATTTAGCTGTTTCTCGTACTTCATTTGACTGGGGAGTTCGTGTTCCAGGTAACCCAAAACACGTTATTTACGTATGGGTAGATGCGTTGTCTAATTACATTACTGCATTAGGATATGGAACAGAAAATGAAGAGAAGTATAAAAAATTCTGGCCAGCAGATGTCCATTTAGTTGGGAAAGAAATCGTTCGTTTCCACACAATTTATTGGCCAATTATTTTAATGGCTTTAGATTTACCACTTCCGAAGAAAGTCTTTGCTCATGGCTGGATTTTAATGAAGGATGGAAAAATGAGTAAGTCAAAAGGAAACGTAGTAGATCCAGTTACACTAATTGATCGTTACGGATTAGATGCATTGCGTTACTACTTACTTCGCGAAGTTCCATTTGGATCTGATGGAGTATTCACACCAGAAGGATTTGTTGAACGAATCAACTTTGATTTAGCGAATGATTTAGGTAACTTATTAAATCGTACAGTAGCTATGATTGATAAATACTTTAACGGGGAAATCCCTGCATTTAAAGCAAATGTAACTGAGTTCGATGAAACGTTAGTGACATTTGCCAAAGATACATTGAAAAAAGTAGAAGAGGCAATGGAGAATATGGAATTCTCTGTAGCGCTAAGTTCCATTTGGCAATTAGTTAGCCGTACGAACAAATATATTGATGAAACGCAGCCGTGGGTATTAGCGAAGGATGAGAATGATCGCGAAAAACTTGCGTCTGTAATGGCCCACTTAGCTGAGGTACTTCGTCAAACAGGTATTATGCTTATGCCATTCCTAACAGTAGCACCAAGTAAGATGTTTGCTCAACTTGGACTTACTGAAGAGGCGCATAAATCTTGGGAAAGCCTATCTACAATTGGATGTATTCCAGCTGGAACAAAAGTAGAAAAAGGAAACCCAATCTTCCCTCGTTTGGAAATGGAAGTAGAAGTGGGGTATATTAAAGAACAAATGCAAGGTTCTGCTCCTAAAGTAGAAGAGAAAAAAGCAGAAGAACCAAAGGCAGAAGAAATTACAATTGATGATTTCTTTAAAGTAGAATTACGAGTAGCTGAAGTAATATCCGCTGAACCTGTGAAAAAAGCAGATAAGCTGTTAAAAATTCAGCTTGATTTAGGTACAGAGAAGCGCCAAGTGGTTTCTGGGATTGCTAAATTCTATTCCCCAGAAGAACTAAAAGGTAAAAAGGTTATTTGTGTAACGAATTTAAAACCTGTAAAATTACGTGGTGAATTATCACAAGGTATGATTTTAGCAGGTGAAGAGAATGGCGTATTGTCATTAGCATCAATTGACCAGAATTTACCAAATGGTACAAAAATCAAGTAATTGAGACAAGAAAAGAGATGTTTCACGTGTAACATTGGTGAAGCGTCTTTTTTCTTTTTATATTCCGTTTTTTGCATTAAAATTGAAGTATTGTTATCGTTAAGTTAGAAAGAGTGTAGTTTTTCTATGAGAGAATTGATTTCAATATAAAAGGAGTTATTTATTATGTTGTTTGATACACATTCACATTTAAATGCAGAGCAATTTGAAGAAGATTTACAAGAAGTTATCGCGAGAATGAAAGAAGCGGGAGTTACATATACAGTTGTTGTTGGATTTGATGAAGTAACGATAAAGAAAGCAATTGAATTAGCAGAGGCTTATGATTTTATTTACGCTGCAGTTGGATGGCATCCTGTTGATGCAATCGATATGAAAGAAGAACATTTAGCTTGGTTAGAAGAATTAGCGGCTCATCCTAAAGTAGTTGCAATTGGGGAAATGGGATTAGATTATCACTGGGATAAGTCTCCAAAAGAAATACAGAAGGAAGTATTCCGTAAACAAATTGCATTAGCGAAAAAGGTGAAATTACCGATTATTATACATAACCGCGATGCAACTCAAGATATTGTTGATATCCTAGAGGAAGAGAATGCAGCTGAAGTAGGGGGCATTATGCATTGCTTTAGCGGTAGTGTAGAAGTAGCCCAGCGATGTGTCGATATGAACTTTTTAATTTCATTAGGTGGGCCAGTAACATTTAAAAATGCCAAGAAACCGAAAGAAGTTGCTATGGAGATTCCGTTAGAAAAATTATTGATAGAGACAGATTGCCCGTATTTAACACCACATCCATTTCGAGGGAAACGAAATGAACCTAGTTATGTAAAACTGGTAGCAGAAGAAATTGCGAATTTAAAAGGAATTTCTTATGACGAAGTAGCACAAGTAACAACAAAGAATGCCAAAGCTTTATTTGGTGTTGAATAAAAAAGAATGGGGAGTCCCATTCTTTTTTTTGTTTTTTGAGAAGAGAGATAATAGAAGTGATAAGAACCCACTATTTACTCATAACATAAGTGTAGAAATACTGCGGATAAATTAAGATGGAGACAGAAGTGTTACAATAAGGATAGTGAACAAAGATTTTTCTCTTCTACTTTTTAAAATGTAAGATTGGGAAAATAATAATGGAAAAGTCGTCATTTTTTTGTTTTACTAAGTAGAGATGAAAAGAGTGTGGAGGCAAGCATGAAAATTAAAGAGATTATCGTTGTAGAAGGTAAAGATGATACAGTTGCGATTAAACGTGCTGTTGATGCGGATACAATCGAAACAAACGGTTCAGCAATCGGTGATCACGTTATTGAGCAAGTTAAATTAGCGCAGCAAAAACGAGGCGTTATTATTTTCACAGATCCAGATTATCCTGGAGAGCGTATTCGAAAAATTATTTCTGACAAGGTTCCCGGATGTAAGCATGCTTTTTTAACGAAGGAAGAAGCACTTGCTAAAAGGAAAAAAGGTGTTGGAATCGAACATGCTTCTAATGAGTCGATTCGCCGTGCTTTAGAGAATATACATGAAGAAATGGAAGCTTACACAAGTGAAATTAGTTGGAGTGATCTAGTCGATGCGGGCTTAGTGGGCGGAGAAATGGCAAAGAGTCGCAGAGAAAGAGTGGGTAAGCTATTAAAGATTGGTTATACAAACGCAAAACAGTTACATAAACGTTTACAAATGTTTCAGGTTTCAAAGGAATCATTTGCAGAAGCTTATAAGCAAGTAATACAGGAGGAAAAAAAATGAAGGATATCGCAACACCAAATCGTACGAAAGACATTGTTGAAAAGTATGGATTTTCATTCAAAAAAAGTTTAGGACAAAATTTTTTAATTGATACGAATGTATTAAATCGTATCGTTGATCACGCAGAAATCGGTTCAGAAAGTGGCGCAATTGAAATTGGACCAGGTATCGGTGCGTTAACAGAGCAATTGGCAAAGCGTGCTAAAAAAGTAGTGGCTTTTGAAATTGATCAGAGATTATTACCAATTTTAGACGAGACGTTAGCTCCATATAGCAACGTTACAGTTATAAATAAAGATGTACTAAAAGCAGATGTACATGAAGTGTTTAGTGAGCAATTTGAAGAAGGACAAGATGTAATGGTAGTAGCTAACTTACCATACTATATTACAACGCCAATTTTATTTAAATTGCTTGAAGAAAAATTACCGGTTCGTGGATTTGTTGTTATGATGCAAAAAGAAGTTGGGGATCGTTTAGCTGCTAAACCAGGAACGAAAGAGTATGGTTCTTTATCAATTGCCATTCAGTATTATACAGAGGTAGAAACAGTTATGACTGTACCGCGTACAGTGTTTGTGCCACAACCAAATGTTGATTCTGCGATTATCCGTCTTCTAAAGCGTCCTAAACCAGTTGTAGAAGTGACAGATGAAACTTTCTTCTTTGAAGTAGTACGAGCAAGTTTCGCACAGCGTCGTAAAACTTTAATGAATAATTTATCAAATAATTTAAATGGTTTCCCGAAAGATAAAGAGCTGTTGGATCGAATTTTGACAGAAGTAGGAATTGATCCGAAGCGAAGAGGCGAAACGTTATCTATCGAAGAGTTTGCAACATTAAGTAATGCATTAATTCTTCATAAATTGTCATAAGAATATGAAAGGGACAGTTCAACTTGAGCTGTCCCTTTTGTCACCTTTCCTTTCCTAAATTCATACTTTAAAAACAGGTAAGATGGCCTAACGAGTTTGGAGTTTGGAGGTAGGAGAATGGCTTTACATGTTGGAGAATTAGTTGAACGATATTCTCATAATAGGGATATTCTTTTTCGTATTATAGAAATAAAAGGCGATATGGCAATATTATTTGGAGAGGAAATTAGACTTGTGGCGGATGCACCACTTGCAGATTTAGTTAGTATAGATCAACGAGAACATAAAAATAGAGTGAAGCGTGAAAAAGAAACGATGGAGCGTACTTACCGGTTGTTTCAGCAAGATTACGTGTTGATGAAACAAAGACATGAACATAATTCAACTGGTGGATATACAAGTGAAGTGAATTATTTTCAAATGCCAGGACGTGTATTGCATATAGATGGAGATCCTTTATATTTGCGCAAGTGCTTAGATTTATATAATAAAATAGGCGTTCCTGTTCAAGGTATTCATTGTAAGGAAACGGAGATGCATGAAAAGGTAGTAGACTTAATAGATCATTTTCGCCCAGACATTTTAGTTATTACAGGACATGATGCATATACAAAGTCAAAAGGAGTTATGGGAGATTTAGCAGCATATAGACATTCTAGACATTTTGTACAGGCCGTTCGAGAAGTGCGGAAAAAGTATCCATCATTAGATCAACTCGTTATTTTTGCTGGGGCTTGTCAATCACACTTTGAGGCGTTGATTCGGGCAGGTGCTAATTTTGCTAGTTCACCGTCTAGAATTAATATTCATGCTCTAGATCCTGTATATGTAGTTGGCAAAATTAGTTTCACTTCATTTATGGAAAGAGTAAATGTATGGGACGTTGTGCGTAATACAATTACTGGCGAAAAGGGACTAGGCGGAATTGAAACAAGAGGGATTTTACGAACAGGATTGCCCTTTCAACATTATGACGAATGAGCAAGGTACATACGTATCTTGCTTTTTTATGTGGAAATGATTTAAATGAGTCTGGATAAAAAGCGGCAAGAACGTGCAGACTATACAATGATACTTTTAGAATATAGTATTTCTTCTATCTATTTGAACGCATGATGCTTTTATAATGATATTGTCTGTGAATTGCGGTTAATAATTGGGATAGATATATCGTGTTTTAAGTGTTCAATCTAAATTACAGCGAGGTGTAGCAAAGTATATGTCAAAACGTTTAGATGAAATTAAAAGCGAATTAGATCACCATCTTGGACAGCGACTTATGTTAAAGGCAAATAGTGGGAGAAGAAAAACTGTGGAGCAATCAGGTGTACTTGCAGAAACGTATCGTTCTGTGTTTGTTGTACAATTAGACCAGCAAGAAGATGCATTGCAACGTGTATCTTATAGTTATGCAGATGTTTTAACAGAGACAGTAGAGCTAACATTTTACGATGAATCTCAAAATGAAGTATTTTATAATTAATGTATTTTTTTGTTACATATATTCCCATAAATGAAAAGCTATATTATTTTGCATACTAATTATACCGTAGCAAAATAAGGAGGGACTCTGCATTGAGTAGACGAAGAGGAGTCATGTCAAATCAATTTAAAGAAGAGCTTGCAAAAGAGCTTGGCTTTTATGATGTTGTTCAGAAAGAAGGATGGGGCGGAATTCGTGCGAAAGATGCTGGTAATATGGTGAAACGTGCTATAGAAATTGCAGAACAGCAATTAATGAAACGAAACCAGTAGTTGTAAGATACTTTCTATGCTACGGTAGCCGAGGAGAGATTCCTCGGCTTTTTGCACGCTAAAAGGTGCCATCATTTGACATAAGTAGTTTCATTCTGAATGCTTTTCGATATAATTAGGGAAGTGTCATCGTCTTACTATAAATTTATGGTAAAATAAACGATAAAAGATTGAGTACATAGAGTGGGTGAATAGATTGAAGCTACTAGTGAAAGCACCAGCAAAGATTAATCTGTCGTTAGATGTACTGGGAAAAAGACAAGATGGATATCATGAAGTGAAAATGATTATGACAACAATCGACTTGGCAGATCGTTTAGAGCTAACGGAATTAGCAGAAGACCGTATTGAAATTTTGTCCCATAATCGGTATGTCCCAGACGACCAACGCAATTTAGCTTATCAAGCAGCGAAATTATTAAAAGTGAAGTTTAATGTAAAAAAAGGTGTGTCTATTACTATTGAAAAAACGATTCCAGTAGCCGCTGGATTAGCAGGTGGAAGTAGTGATGCAGCAGCGACATTACGTGGCCTTAATAAGTTATGGAATTTAGGGCTAACAATCGATGAATTAGCAAAGCTTGGCGCAGAAATTGGGTCAGATGTATCGTTCTGTGTATATGGTGGAACTGCTATTGCCACTGGAAGAGGAGAAGAAATTGAACATATAAAGACTCCGCCTTCTTGTTGGGTTATTTTAGCAAAGCCCCACATTGGTGTATCTACTGCTGACGTGTACGGAAATTTAAAATTAAATCGTGTTACCCATCCAAATGTAGATAAAATGGTTGAAGTCATTAACCATGGCGATTATAAAGGAATTTGTGATACTGTTGGTAACGTTTTAGAAGATGTGACGTTTGCGATGCATCCCGAGGTTGCACGTATTAAATCACAGATGAAACGCTTTGGGGCAGATGCCGTATTAATGAGTGGAAGTGGCCCAACTGTATTTGGTCTTGTACACCATGATTCGCGAATGCACCGCATATATAACGGGTTAAAAGGATTTTGCGAGCAAGTATATGCAGTGCGTTTATTAGGAGAGCGAGAAACGCTTGAATAAAGACGTATAATACGTTATGATTTGTTTAGAATATTCGTGATTTGAGGTGAGAGTATGAAAATTAGACGAAGTACAAGATTGGTCGATTTGACGTATTACTTGTTACAAAATCCTCGTCAGCTAGTTTCTCTCACTTTTTTTGCTGAAAGGTATCAATCGGCTAAATCTTCCATTAGTGAAGATTTAGTTATTATTAAGCAAACGTTTGAACAACAAGGTGTCGGCACATTGCAAACGGTACCAGGAGCAGCAGGAGGAGTGAAATATATTCCCTATATAAGTGAAGAAGAGGCAAATCTGATTATTAACGAGCTTTGTAGCTTATTTGAAAACCCAGACCGTATTTTGCCTGGCGGTTACTTATATATGACGGATCTTTTAAGTAATCCTCGCCAGATTAATGGCGCAGGTCGTTTATTTGCTTCTGTTTTTGCTAGGCAACCAATTGATGCGGTTATGACGGTAGCGACAAAAGGAATTCCGCTTGCCTATGCAGTAGCGAACTACTTAGATGTACCGGTAGTAATTGCGAGAAAAGATAATAAGGTAACAGAAGGCCCCACTGTTAGTATTAATTATGTATCAGGTTCCTCTAAGCGAATCCAAACGATGACTTTAGCAAAGCGTAGCCTTCCAGAAGGGTCCAATGTTTTAATTATTGATGACTTTATGAAAGCTGGCGGAACCATTCAAGGTATGATGAGCATGCTAGAAGAGTTTAAAGCTAATGTTGTCGGGATTGGCGTATTAGTAGAGTCTACGGATATTGAAGAAAGACTTATTAATAACTTTGTATCATTAATTCGTCTGTCAGAAGTTGATGTGAAAGAAAAAGCGATTCAAGTGGAAAAGGGGAATTATGCACTTGCACCATTTGATAAAGGGCTTGTAGAGGCTGAGTAAAAAGGTAAAGCAGATAGCTTTACCTTTTTTTATTCCTATTTATAAATTACAAAATAGATGGACAAACTGCCTTTGGTACACTATTTTTAAAGAGTAAAAATAAATAATAAAAGGGTGAAAAGTATGAAAGTTGTTCAAACAAGCAAAGCACCACAGGCAATTGGACCATATTCACAAGGGATTATTGTAAATAATATGTTCTATAGTTCAGGACAAATTCCATTAACGGCAAGTGGAGAACTTGTAACAGGAGATGTAACAGTACAAACAGAGCAAGTATTTGAAAATTTACAAGCGGTATTAGCAGAAGCAGGTGCTTCATTTGATACGGTGGTAAAAACAACAGTATTCTTGAAGGATATGGATGATTTTAATGCTGTTAATGAAGTATACGGTTCTTATTTCTCTACTCATAAACCAGCGCGTTCTTGTGTACAAGTAGCAAAATTACCGAAAGATGTTTCTGTTGAAATCGAAGTAATTGCCCTAGTTAAGTAACTCTTTGTAAGCGATAACCTCTACTAATCCTTATATTCAACTAAAATAAAAATTTTTATCTTAAAAATTTTTAAAAAATTAAAGGGAAAATAGAAAATTTGTGGAATTTATACAAATATATCGCTTATTTAGAAAAGGGTGGTGAACACAAGATGGAAGTGACTGACGTAAGATTACGCCGCGTAAACACAGAAGGCCGCATGAGAGCAATTGCCTCTATTACTCTAGACCATGAATTTGTTGTTCATGATATTCGTGTAATTGATGGTAATAATGGATTATTTGTAGCAATGCCAAGTAAACGTACTCCAGATGGAGAATTCCGTGACATTGCACATCCAATTAATTCTAATACACGCTCTAAAATTCAAGATGCGGTTTTAACAGAGTATCATCGTTTAGGCGAGTTAGAAGAGGTTGAGTTTGAAGAAGCAGGCGCTTCGTAAAATTCGAATGAAAAGGGCTTTTGAAAGAAAGTCTTATAATTTTGTAGCAAACTCCTGTAAGCATTTACAGGAGTTTGTTTTTTTTTTTGAATAATACACGTTTCTAATTATAAAAATTCATATTTTGAAAAAATAAAGATGAAAAACTTCTAATTTTTTCAAAATCATTTAAAATAGTATAGCTTATTCCTTAAAAAAGATACTAAAGAGTAAAACATCTTATAAGAATTATGGTAAAATTTAATAGTTATAATGTGTTTCTTGAAATATATGATGATTTAGGATAATATCGTTAATGGATAAATAGGTTGCGATGGAGGGTCTATATGTCAAACAGATTTGCAGTGATTCTAGCTGCAGGTAAAGGCACACGTATGAAGTCCAAGCTATACAAAGTGCTGCATCCTGTATGTGGAAAACCAATGGTACAACATGTAGTCAATGAAGTATCTCAATTAGGATTGCAGAAACTTGTAACAGTCGTTGGACATGGTGCTGAAAAGGTACAAGAACAGCTAGGAAACGTAAGCGAGTTTGCACTACAAGCAGAACAACTTGGTACAGCTCATGCTGTCGATCAAGCTGCAAGTGTACTTGCAAATGAAGAAGGAACAACTTTAGTTATTTGTGGTGATACACCTCTAATAACTGCTGAAACGATGGAAGCATTGCTTCAGCAACACGAAGAAGCGGGAGCAATGGCGACGGTACTAACAGCGTACATAGAAGAGCCTGCTGGATATGGCCGTATCGTTCGTAATGAGAATGGTCATGTCGAAAAGATTGTTGAGCATAAGGATGCAAATGAAAAAGAATTAGCTATTAAAGAAATCAATACAGGTACGTATTGCTTTGATAATAAAGCTTTATTTGCTTCACTTTCTAAAGTTTCAAATGATAATGTACAGGGCGAGTATTACCTTCCGGACGTTATTGAAATTTTAAAAAATGAAGGTCATATTGTATCAGCTTATCAAACAGAGCACTTCGATGAAACGTTAGGTGTTAACGACAGAGTCGCTCTATCGCAAGCGGAAATTATTATGAAAAATCGTATCAACCGAAAGAACATGGTAAATGGTGTTACAATTATTGATCCAAGTAACACATACATTTCTGCGGATGCAATTATTGGTAGTGATACAGTTCTTCACCCAGGAACGGTTATTGAGGGGAACACTGTAATTGGTTCTGATTGTGAAATTGGACCGCATACAGTAATTCGCGATAGTGAAATTGGAGACCGTACGGTAATTCGTCAATCTACTGTACATGACAGCAAACTTGGTACAGAAGTATCGGTTGGTCCATTTGCACATATTCGCCCAGATTCAGTTATTGGAGATGAAGTGCGCGTTGGAAACTTCGTAGAAATCAAAAAAACTGTTTTTGGTAATAGAAGTAAAGCTTCACACTTAAGTTATATCGGGGATGCACAAGTTGGAGAAGACGTGAATCTTGGTTGTGGTTCAATTACGGTGAACTACGACGGCAAGAATAAATTTAAAACTGTAATTGGTAACGGGGTATTTATTGGATGTAATTCAAACCTTGTTGCTCCTGTAACAGTTGAAGATGGTGCTTATGTGGCAGCAGGCTCTACAATAACAGAGAATGTTCCGTCAAAAGCATTATCGGTAGCACGTGCACGTCAAGTTAACAAAGAAGACTATGTTGATCAATTGCTGAATAAGAAAAAATCATAATGTGGAGGGTTAATCTAGATGTCGACTCAATATCTAAATTCTAATTTGAAAGTATTCTCTTTAAACTCTAATAAGGAACTTGCTGAGCAAATCGCAAAGCATATTGGAGTAGGACTAGGAAAATGTTCTGTTGATCGTTTTAGTGATGGAGAAGTTCAAATTAACATTGAAGAAAGTATCCGTGGTTGCGATGTATTCATTATTCAATCTACAAGCTTCCCAGTAAACGAACATATCATGGAATTACTTATTATGATTGATGCATTAAAACGTGCATCTGCAAAAACAATTAATATTGTTATTCCTTACTATGGTTATGCGCGTCAAGACCGTAAAGCGCGTTCTCGTGAACCAATTACATCGAAACTTGTAGCAAACTTGCTTGAAACAGCAGGTGCAACTCGTGTAATCACTCTAGATTTACATGCTCCGCAAATTCAAGGATTCTTTGATATCCCGATCGACCACTTAATGGGTGTACCGATTCTTTCAGACTACTTTGAAGCAAAAGGCCTTAAAGATATCGTAATCGTATCTCCTGATCACGGTGGTGTAACGCGTGCTAGAAAAATGGCGGATCGCCTAAAAGCGCCAATCGCTATTATTGATAAGCGTCGTCCTCGTCCGAATGTATCTGAGGTAATGAACATTATCGGTAACATCGAAGGCAAAACAGCAATTTTAATTGATGACATCATTGATACAGCTGGTACAATTACATTAGCGGCAAACGCTCTTGTTGAGAACGGTGCTTCTGAAGTATATGCTTGCTGTACACACCCAGTACTATCTGGTCCAGCAATTGAGCGTATTCAAAATTCGAATATTAAAGAGTTAGTTGTAACGAACTCTATCGTATTACCAGAAGAGAAGAAAATTGATAAAGTACATGAACTTTCAGTTGCTCCATTAATCGGAGAAGCAATCATTCGTGTATACGAAGAAGAATCTGTAAGTGTATTATTCAATTAATTGGATAGAATGAGACGTAACCAAGCTTGGTTACGTCTTTTCGTATCGAAAAAAGAAAGTAGTGGTACAAGAATGAAATTAATAGTAGGACTTGGGAACCCAGGTAGAGAATATGAATTAACAAGGCATAATATTGGATTTATGGCAATCGATGAACTTGCAAAACGTTGGAGTATTTCTTTGAATGAACAAAAGTTTAAAGGGGTATTTGGCGCAGGCTTTGTTAATGGGGAAAAAGTAATCTTACTAAAGCCACTTACATATATGAATTTATCTGGGGAAAGTATCCGTCCACTCATGGATTATTATAAAATTGATGTCGAGGACTTCATTGTTATGTACGATGATTTAGATATTCCTGTAGGTAAATTGCGCCTTCGCATGAAAGGTAGTGCGGGTGGACATAATGGTGTGAAATCAACAATTTCACATTTAGGAACACAAGAATTTCAACGTATCCGCATGGGAATCGATCGTCCGAAAAATGGGATAAAAGTAGTGGATTACGTATTAGGACGTTTTACATCTGAAGAAATATCTGGCGTTAATCAATCCATTGAAAATGCAGCAGATGCATGTGAGGAATGGTTAAATAAACCTTTTCTCCAAATCATGAATACTTTTAATAGTTAAGCGCACAATCTGGAATATTTTATTTTGTTTTATCCCATACTAGTAGCAATTGGATATTTAGGAGGCTAGTATGGAAGGTTATTATTACTGTAGACATTGTGGAAGTAATGTGGGCTCCATTATCGCAGAAAAAGTATATAGCGACGTTTTGTTTCAACTAACAGAGCAAGAAGTAGTGGATATGATTCATTTTCATGAGAATGGAAATATATATATAAAAACGATTTGTGAATCGTGTCAAGAAACGCTCGCATCTTATCCTGAGTATTATGAATATGAAAAATTTCTGCAATAAAATGTTGTCGCTTTGGCATGTCCAAAGCATTTTTCTGTTTTCTTTTTCCAAAATATTTGCATAAAATATAGTAACTTGCTCTTTATGTTGAGAGGAGTTTTGAAAATGATAGGTTTATTAGAGCAATTTTATAAAAATGAAGAAATACAATCGGTTATTAATGGGCTAGAAGATGGGTTGAAAGAACAACTTGTATCGGGTATGGCAACATCCTCTCGTTCATTATTAATGGCAGCTTTATATAAAAAGACAAAGCAATCACAACTTATCGTGACGCACAATTTATACCAAGCACAAAAAGTACATGAAGATTTAGTGGCGTTACTTGGTGAAAAAGATGTTTGGCTATATCCGGTAAATGAATTGATAGCATCGGAGGTTGGTGTTGCAAGTCCAGAATTGAAGGCACAGCGTATTGAAGTGTTAAATCGCTTAGCTGCAGGAGAGAATGGGATTATTGTAGCGCCAGTTGCAGGGCTGCGTAGGTTTTTACCAATAAAAGAATTATGGAAGCAAAGGCAAATTGAAATCAATCTAGGGCAAGAGATTGATTTAGATGCACTCTTGCATACTTTACATCATATTGGCTACGAGCGTAAGTCAATGGTAGAAGCTCCAGGAGAGTTCAGTTTACGCGGGGGAATATTAGATATTTACCCATTAACGGAAGAATTACCGTTTCGTATTGAATTCTTCGATACAGAAGTCGATTCTATTCGATTGTTTGATGTGGATGAACAGCGCTCTCAAGATAAAAAGGAAAGTGTTCGGTTTGGTCCGGCAACAGAGTTTTTATTTTCACAGGAAGAATTGAAATCGGGAATTAAGCATCTTGAAGAAGGTTTGACTAAGACGATGCAAAAGCTTTCCGATGATAAATTAAAGACTACTGTGCTTGAGACGGTTAGTCATGAAATTGAAATGTTGAAAAACGGGCAGAGTATAGAACAGATGTTTAAATATTTATCTATTTTCTATAAAGAACCTGCTAGTCTGATAGATTATTTACCAGAGAACGGTGTTGTAATTTTAGATGAGATTTCCCGTATTCAAGAAACAGCATCACATCTTGAGACAGAAGAAGCGGAATGGTATATCTCACTTCTTGGCGAAGGAACAATTATTCAGGATTTATCTTTCTCCCACTCGTTTGAGGAGTTTCTTCATAATAAAAAAAGAAGTTTTGTATATTTAACGTTATTCCTACGCCATATAGCACACACACATCCTCAAAATATTGTGAATGTGACATGTAAAACGATGCAAGATTTCCACGGACAGATGCATTTGTTAAAAACTGAAATTGATAGATGGAATGAAGGGAATTTTACGACCGTTGTACTTGGAACAGATGATGAACGTGTAAAAAAACTACAACATATTTTAAGTGATTATGATATCGATGCAGACATTGTAGAGGCCACAGATATCTTATTGCCTGGAAGGTTACAAATTGCTGTAGGTGATTTACATGCAGGCTTTGAAATGCCGATGCAAAAGTTTGTTGTCATTACTGAAAAGGAGCTTTTTCATAAGAAGGTTAAAAAATCACAACGTAAGCAAAAGTTATCTAACGCTGAACGTATTAAAAGTTATTCGGAATTAAAAGTTGGAGACCATGTAGTTCATGTAAATCATGGTATAGGTAAATTTTTAGGTATTGAGACATTAGAGATTAATGGTGTTCATAAAGATTATTTAAATATTAAATATCAAGGTAATGATAAGTTATACGTTCCAATTGAACAAATTGATCAAGTGCAAAAATACGTAGGGTCTGAAGGTAAGGAACCAAAAGTTTATAAATTAGGCGGAAATGATTGGAAGAAGGTCAAAACGAAAGTTGAAAAATCTGTACAAGACATTGCAGATGACCTAATTAAATTATATGCCGAGCGTGAAGCTTCGAAAGGTTATGCATATACACCAGATACGGCAGAGCAACAAGAGTTTGAATCTTTATTCCCATATCAAGAGACAGAGGATCAATTACGTTCTATTGAAGAGATTAAGAAAGATATGGAACGCGGACGTCCGATGGATAGGCTTCTTTGTGGTGACGTAGGATATGGAAAGACTGAAGTAGCTATTCGTGCGGCATTTAAAGCAATTATGGATGAAAAACAAGTTGCAATTTTAGTACCAACAACAATCCTTGCACAACAACACTATGAAACAATTCGAGAGCGTTTTCAAGATTATCCGATTAATATAGGGTTACTAAGTAGATTCCGCACACGAAAACAACAAAATGAAACGATTAAAGGTTTAAAAGATGGAACGGTGGATATTGTAATCGGAACGCATCGTATTTTATCTAAAGATGTTACTTATAAAGATTTAGGACTTCTTATTATTGATGAAGAACAAAGATTCGGCGTTACACATAAAGAAAAAATTAAACAATTGAAAGCAAATGTTGACGTGTTAACATTAACGGCAACTCCGATTCCACGTACACTTCATATGTCTATGCTTGGTGTGCGCGATTTATCTGTTATTGAGACACCACCAGAGAATCGTTTCCCAGTACAAACATATGTAGTAGAGTATAATCCGGCGTTAATGCGAGAAGCGATAGAGCGAGAGTTGGCAAGAGGCGGTCAAATTTACTTCCTATATAACCGTGTGGAGGATATTGAAAGAAAAGCAGATGAAATTTCGATGTTAGTTCCAGATGCTCGTGTAACATACGCACATGGGAAAATGAATGAAGGTGAATTAGAGTCTGTTATGCTATCGTTTTTAGAAGGGCAGCATGATGTTCTTGTAAGTACAACAATTATTGAGACGGGTGTAGATATTCCGAATGTAAATACATTAATTGTATTTGATGCAGATCGTATGGGATTATCGCAGTTGTATCAGCTTCGTGGTCGTGTTGGGCGTTCTAATCGCGTCGCGTATGCATACTTTGCATACAAACGTGATAAAGTGTTATCGGAAGTTGCAGAGAGGCGTCTGCAAGCAATTAAAGAGTTTACAGAGCTTGGATCTGGTTTCAAAATTGCGATGAGAGACTTATCAATTCGTGGTGCGGGTAATTTGTTAGGGGCAGAACAACATGGATTTATTGATTCTGTCGGATTTGATCTATATTCTCAAATGTTAAAAGATGCAATTGAGCAACGTAGAGGAACAGACGGAGTTGAAAATACCGTTAATGTTGAAATTGATTTAGAAGTAGATGCATATTTACCGGATGCGTACATTTCAGATAGTAAACAAAAAATTATGATGTATAAACAATTTAGAGGTATTTCTGCAATTGAAGATATTGAAGAGTTGCAGGAAGAGATGATCGACAGATTTGGTGATTATCCACAAGAAGTTGGTTATTTATTACAAATTGCAAACATTAAAGTGTTGGCAATGAAAGAACAAATTGAGTTAATTAAGCAAAATAAATTTGAAGTAACATTCCTGTTTTCTGAACAAGCGAGCCAAAATATAGATGGTGGAAAATTATTCATGCTAGGAAGTAGTTTTGGCCGTATGATCGGTCTTGGTATGGAGGGGTCACAATTGAAAATTGTGATGAAAACGAATGGATTAGAGACGTCGAAATGGTTAACAATTGCTGAAAATTTATTAAAAGGCTTGCCAGATGTAAAAAAAGAAGTAATAAATGCCTAATATAAGATAAAAAATACAATTCGACGTGCATAGAAGAACTAATGTGTAAAATACTATGTTTAATAGTTGGTGATTTTTACATGAACAGGTAAATTCACCACTTTGATCATCAGTAGAAAGTGAGGCAGCATTAGAATGAAAGCAACTGGAATTGTACGTCGAATTGATGATTTAGGCAGGGTAGTAATTCCGAAGGAAATTCGTAGAACTTTACGTATTCGTGAGGGAGATCCACTAGAAATATTTGTTGATCGCGATGGAGAAGTGATTTTGAAAAAATATTCTCCAATTAGTGAACTAGGTAATTTTGCAAAGGAATATACGGAAGCTTTATACGATAGCTTAGGACATAATGTGCTTGTATGCGATCGTGATTCTATTATCGCAGTAGCAGGCGCATCTAAAAAAGAATACTTAAATAAAAGTGTTGGCGATTTAATTGAGAAGACAATGGAAGAGCGTAAGTCTGTAATTATGACAGATGAAAGCGAAATTTCAATTATTGATGGAGTAACAGAAAAAGTGAGCTCTTATACAATTGGCTCGATTATTGCAAATGGAGATCCAATCGGAGCTGTCGTTATCTTCTCTAAAGAGGCTATTATAAGTGAAGTAGAGCATAAATCAGTAAATACAGCTGCAAGCTTTTTAGCGAAACAAATGGAGCAGTAGCGAAGTGTAATTTCTATAAGTAGCAATCTTTCCTAATTATGATATTTCTATTTGAGAAATTAACTATTTGGAGATATAAGTATATTGAACGAAGGTAGCGCTTTGCTACCTTTTTTCATTGAATATTTTTGCTGTTGAAAGAAGTCAGTGAATGTAAGGAATATGAAGGAGAGCCAGTTTTTCTTTGTGATATAATACGAGGGGTGAGAATAGAAAAAGGAGTTTTCTTGTATGGAAGCGAAGAAGTACCAAGCCTTTTGGCGTGGGGCTATTATATTAACAATCGCAAGTTTTGTTACGAAGGTATTAAGCGCCTTTTACCGTATTCCATATCAAAATATAGCGGGTGATGTTGGTTTTTATATTTACCAACAAATTTATCCGTTTTATGGATTTTGTTTGATTTTAGCTACTTATGGGTTTCCCATTATTATTTCAAAAATGGTCGCAGAAAGATTAGAACGAGGAAAACAAAAAGAAGCAGAAGAAATTATTTGTGTATCTTTTTGGTTTTTATTAGGAATTGGCTTTATAGGATTTTTCACATTATTCTTTGGGGCCAAAACAATTGCATCGGCTATGGGCGATATACATTTAGATAAATTATTACGCGTTATTTCGTTTTCATTCCTACTAATGCCATTTTTATCTGTAGCGAGAGGATATTTTCAAGGATTCAATAATATGATGCCGACGGCTGTTTCGCAAGTAATTGAACAAACGATTCGTGTTTCTATTATTGTATTTTTATCACTATTCCTTATTGCTCATGGATTTGATTTATATACAGTTGGTGCGGGTGCCATGTTAGGTTCAATTGCAGGCGGGCTTATTGGGATTATCATACTTTTACTTTATATGCGTCATGATTTCCATGCTATTTTCTTCAAAAGATGGAAGGAAATTAGAAATAAAAAAAGGATTGTTCGAATCCTTTTTTGGCAGGGATTAGCGATTTGTGTTAGTAATTTAGTCCTTATTTTTATACAAATGGCGGATTCTATTTCCTTGTATACTTTGCTTATTCGTGCGGGAGAGCAAGTTGAAAATGCAAAGGTACTAAAAGGTGTTTATGATAGAAGTATCCCGCTTATGCAATTAGGTACTGTTGTGACAACTTCTTTCTCATTGTCACTTATTCCTATTATTACAGCGGCGAAAGAAAGAGGAGATCTTTCATTTATTCAAGAAAAGGTAAAGTTAGCAATGAAAATAACATTTGTTATTGGATTTGCAGCTGCTATTGGATTAACTTGTATTATTCAACCTACAAATATTATGTTGTTTGAAAATAGTGATGGATCAGATGTGTTATCGATTTTATCTTTATCTATTTTATTTAGTTCATTGTCAATTACAACTGCTTCCATTTTGCAAGGAGTGGGACAAACATTAAAACCAGCAATATTCGTTGTATTTGGAGGTTGTTTGAAGTTAGTTTTAAACTATATATTAATGCCGTATTTTGGTGTAAAGGGAGCTGCAATTGCAACTTTAGTTGCGCTTATTGTAATTGCCTTGCTAAATAGTGTGTTACTTATGCGAGCTGTATCGGAGCCGCTTATTGATAGGCGGAATATGTTAGGTGTAGCTATTAGTGGTATCGGTATGGGGTTTGTATTAATAATCTTTATGCGTATGTTGCGAATGTCCGGATTAGTAATTGATACAGGACATAGAGGAATTGCGACGCTTGAAGCGCTGTTAGGTGTAGCTATCGGTGGATTAGCATATATGTTTTTAATTTTAAAATTACGTGTATTTACAAAAGAAGAATTAGGAACCGTTATGAAACAAGAGAAAAAAGAAGGTTCATTGAAGAAGAGTGGATAGAGGTGACTGTTTGTGAGTGGAATCATTACTATTTTAGGATTAGGTGCTGGTGAGTTAGATCAGTTAACGATGGGTGTATATCGAAAGATAAAAGAAGCAGACCATATGTTTGTTAGAACGAAGGAACACCCAGTTATAGAAGAATTGGAGAAAGAAGCTATAAAGTATACGGCCTTTGATAATGTATATGAGGCACATGATACATTTGAAATCGTATATGAAACAATTGCGAATACATTGCTAGAACAAGCTAAAGGCGCAGAAATTATTTATGCTGTTCCAGGTCATCCGCTTGTAGCAGAAAGAACAGTTCAGCTACTTTTGGAAAAAGGAGAAGCAGCAAATATTGAAGTGCGAATTGAAGGTGGACAAAGTTTCCTTGATCCGATGTTTGCAAGTCTAAAAATTGATCCGATTGAAGGGTTCCAATTAATTGATGCTACATCATTTGAAAGAGGGCAATTAGAATTACGTCAACATTTAATCTTTTGCCAAGTGTATGATGCATTCGTTGCTTCAGATGTGAAGCTAACGTTAATGGAGATTTTGCCAGATGATTACGAAGTGTATATCGTAACAGCTGCAGGGACTTCATTCGAGCAAGTGAAAAAGGTATCGTTATACATGTTAGATCACGAAACAGAATTAAATAATTTAACGAGTGTGTATGTACCGCCAGTTAAGGAACGTGCGTCCTTATATCAGCAGTTTGATGTACTTAGAGCAATTATTGCTGATCTTCGTGGACCGAATGGTTGCCCATGGGATAAAAAGCAAACTCATCAATCTTTAAAGAAATACTTAATTGAAGAAGCGTATGAAGTGCTAGAAGCAATTGATGAAGAGGATGATGATCATTTAGTAGAAGAACTAGGTGATATATTATTACAAGTTATGCTTCATGCCCAAATTGGAGAGGATGAAGGTTGGTTCTCTATAGATGACATTATTCGGACTTTAGCTGAGAAAATGGTTCGTCGTCATCCGCATGTGTTTGGGGATACGGATGTAAATAATGCTGATGAAGTGATTGCAAATTGGGAAGAAATTAAAAAACAAGAAAAGGGATTCGTGAAAGAATCTGTTTTAGCGGGTATTCCAAAAAGCTTGCCACAACTAATGCGTGCTTATGAAATTCAGAAGAAAGCTGGAAAGGTTGGATTTGATTGGGTTGATGTGCAGCCGATGATAGAGAAGGCCTTAGAAGAATGGCAAGAATTCCAACAAGAAGTTGTAAACATGGATGAGAAAAAGATGCTAGGTGAATTTGGTGATTTACTATTTGCATTTGTTAATATAGCTCGTCATTATAAATTAGATCCAGAAGAAGCGTTACGTTCAACTAATGAGAAATTTATGGCTCGCTTTTTATACATGGAAGCAAAAGTAGCTGAAATGAATAAGGAAATGCAAGATTTATCATTAGAACAGTTAGATATTTTATGGGAAGAGGCAAAACAAACAGAGCGTTAATAGGGGGATTTGATATGCGTCTAGATAAATTTTTAAAAGTATCACGTTTAATTAAAAGAAGAACATTAGCAAAAGAAGTGTCTGACCAAGGAAGAATTTCGATTAATGGCCAAGTGGCAAAAGCGAGTTCAGATGTGAAGGTAGAGGATGAATTAACAATTCGTTTCGGGCAAAAAATAGTAACTGTGAAAGTAAATGAATTGAAAGAAACAACTAAAAAAGAAGATGCAGCAAACATGTATAGTCTCGTTCGTGAGGAAAAAGTGAAAGCGGAAGAAGGCTTGTTCTAAAATAGGTTAGCCCTTCATACATTACTATTAGCTAGTATAAAGCTATGGGGGGATTTTCGTGAATAATGGTTACTCACCTATGTCTTCTAATCAACAAAATGTTTCTGTAGAGCATGATATTATCATGCGTGGCAGGCGTGTAATCGATATTACTGGTGTAAAGCAAGTAGAGAGTTTTGATAGCGAAGAGTTTTTACTCGAGACTGTAATGGGTTTTTTAACAATTCGTGGTCAAAATTTGCAAATGAAGAATTTAGATGTAGAAAAGGGTGTTGTATCAATTAAAGGGAAAGTTCATGAAATGCTGTATATTGATGAGAACCAAGGGGAGAAAACTAAAGGCTTCTTTAGTAAGCTGTTTAAATGAGCCTAACAATTCAGTTGTATACAATGCTTTCGATGATTGGAATGGGTGCTTGGATTGGTGCTTCTTTAGATACATACCAACGGTTTTTAAAACGCCAAGAGCGTAAACGTTGGCTTGTATTTATACATGATATACTATTTTGGATTGTCCAAGCATTATTCGTTTTTTATGTATTACTGCGTGTAAATGAAGCCGAACTACGTATATATGTATTTTTGGCGTTACTATGTGGTTTTGCAGCATATCAAAGCTTATTGAAAGCACTATACATGAAGATGTTAAATTTTCTCATCTATATTTTTGTACAAACAACACAATTTTTTGTTCGAATTATACAGCTACTCATGATAAAACCTGTTATTATTATAGCACAGCTATTTATTGCATTTATATTATTCTTATTTCGTATACTGCTTTCAATTGGACATGTGTTATGGAAAATGGTGATTTGGATATTACTTTTCATATGGAAAGTTTTTTTCTCGCCTGTTCGGTTTATTGCTTCGCTCATATGGAAACTTCTCCCTAATCGTGTTAAACTTTTTATAATGAAGCATGTAGGGTTCCTGCAATATGTAGCAAAATTGAAGGGACATATCTTCCAATTATGGGTGCGTATAAAAAAGAAGTTAGGGGGACCTCGGAAATGAGGGAACTGAGACAAAGAACAATCGAAAAACAGAGTCCAAATCCTGTTAAAGAACATATAATACAAACGGATGAGAACAGGAAGCGACTTTATCGCCGTTTAGCGGTTTTTCTTGTCTTTGCTTTTACAATTATTGCTAGTATTAGTGTGACGTTTTATCAACAAAACAGTTCCATTAAAGCAAAAGAAGCAAAAGTTAAGGACATGAAAAAAGAACTGGATTCATTAACGAAAAAAGAAAAGAATCTAAAAGATGAAGTTCAAAAGTTGAATGATGAAGAGTACGTTTTAAAGATTGCTAGAAGGGATTATTTCTTCTCCGGAAAAGGGGAGATAATTTTTCCTGTTTCTAAGTAGAGTATGTCTTATTGACACTACATTTTAGGATTATATATAATAAAGTAAAATTTGACTTTTTAACCACTAAGGAGGAGCATTTTTTTTATGTCAATCGAGGTAGGCAGCAAGTTACAGGGTAAAGTAACAGGTATTACAAATTTTGGGGCTTTTGTGGAGCTGCCAGAAGGCTTAACAGGTCTTGTTCATATTAGTGAAGTTGCTGATAATTATGTGAAAGATATTAACGATCACTTAAAAGTAGGCGACCAAGTAGAAGTAAAAGTTATCAATGTTGAAAAAGATGGCAAAATTGGCCTATCTATTAAGAAAGCGAAAGAACGTGAAAAAACAGAAGGAGATCGTCCACGTGGTGAATACCAACGTGGTGGTGATCAACAACGTTCTGGACGTCCACAACGTAATAATAATCGTTCTTCCAACAGAGATAACCGCGGTGGCGGTAACGAACGAGCTCCAAAAGAAACATTTGAGCAAAAGATGGCACGCTTTTTAAAAGATAGTGAAGATCGTTTAACTTCTTTAAAGCGTAACACAGAATCTAAACGTGGTGGCCGTGGCGCACGTCGCGGATAATAAGTCCGTTTAATTCTTAACATATAGAGAGGTACCCAGAGTAATTACTCGGGTACTTTTTTATGTGAGAGAATATATTTTTAAAAAAGTTTTTGAGATGTGTTGACTTTAAAACGTATCTGATGTAAGATACTAATTGTCCGTTAAATACGACGACATGGCGGTGTAGCTCAGCTGGCTAGAGCGTACGGTTCATACCCGTGAGGTCGGGGGTTCGATCCCCTCCGCCGCTATATTTAATTTAACGGCCCGTTGGTCAAGTGGTTAAGACACCGCCCTTTCACGGCGGTAACACGGGTTCGAATCCCGTACGGGTCATCTAAAAAGATCATGCAAATTTGCATGATCTTTTTTTGTTAAATATAAATTAAGACGTACAATACTTCTACAAAATCACCCTATATTTTCTGAACATTCTTTCAACTCGCTTTAAATAAATTAAATACTATGTATATATGTAGATTTATTTCGAATAAAAAGTCGAACGATTATAAAAGTCAAAACTGTTGTTTTGACAAAAAAACCAATAATCATCTTTTATAATAACAGTAATTAAACTATGCAGGTGGTGTTAAAAATATGCCTAAAGCAGGAAGGAATACTATGAATACAAGTGCATTGGCGATGAATGAAAGTCAGCTTGGAACAATAAAGTGGACGAGTAAGTTGCGAATGAAGTTTGAAAAAGTTTTCTTTAGATGGGGATTCATTATTGCTGTTATTGGTTTTCTTTTGGGACGAGCATATATATTAACAAACATTTTACCGTTTGCATTGCCATTTTTTGCTGCTGTTTATGTTATGAAGCGAGATAAAATGCCGCTCGCGTTCTTAGCCCTAATGGGGGGAGCACTTTCAGTTTCAATAGATAATTTATTTTTTACTTTTGCATCTATCTTTACCTTCTTTATTTATAATATCTTCTTTAGTCGGTTTACACGTAAAACTGTTGGACTTGTACCATTCCAAGTATTTATCTCCGCATTAACCGCACATTTAGTTGTTGTATATTTTGCACAGCAAACCGTCACCATGTATGACCTGCTCGTCAGTACGATCGAAGCGGGGCTTAGCTTCGTATTAACGATGATATTTTTACAAAGTGTTCCGCTTTTAGTGGAAAGGAAAGGGAAGCAACAAGCGTTAGAAACAGAAGAAATTGTTTGTTTAATTATATTACTAGCATCTGTTTTAACGGGCACAACGGATTGGTTTGTTTATGATGCTTCTATTCAACATATTTTCACTAGATATTTAGTATTAGTATTTGCCTTTATTGCAGGGGCAGCTACAGGGTCCACGGTAGGAGTTGTCACTGGGTTAATATTAAGTTTAGCGAATGTGGCGAGCTTGTCTCAACTTAGTCTCCTTGCCTTTTCAGGATTGCTTGGGGGATTGTTAAAAGAAGGGAAGCGTATAGGAGTTAGTTTAGGTTTATTAATTGGTACAAGCTTAATTACATTATATGTAGACAAGCAAACAAGTATTGTAACAACTTTAATTGAATCTGGTGTAGCGATTGTTTTCTTCTTATTAACACCGAAGCTTGTTATGGATCGTATTGCTAAATTTATGCCGGGTACACAGGAACATTCACAGGATCAACAACAATATTTAAGAAGAGTGCGCGATGTTACAGCAAACAAAATCAATCAATTTGCTAATGTATTTGCTGCTTTGTCTAATAGCTTTTCTGTATACGGGTATGTGGAGGAGGAAGATAAAGAAACAGAAGCTGATTTATTTTTAAGTACAATTACTGCAAAAACATGTCAAACATGCTTTAAGAAGGATCAATGTTGGGTAGTTAATTTTGATAAAACATACGATTATATGAAACAAATAATGAGTGAAACAGAAGAAGGAACGCTGCAGCATAATCGGAAGTTAGTTCGTGAATGGGACAAGCATTGTGTGAGAGGGAAGAAAGTAACGGATTTAGTAGCGGGTGAATTAGATCACTTCTATGAGGGGCAGAAATTAAGAAAACAAATGAAGGAAAATCGTAGAATTGTAGCGGAGCAATTACTAGGTGTATCAAAAGTGATGGAGGATTTCGCTAAGGAGATACAACGAGAAAGAGAGAACCATCAAGCGCAGGAGGAGCAAATTTTACAAGCGTTTCGTGATTTTGGTGTCGAAGTGGAGCATGTTGATATTTATTGTTTAGATAGAGGAAGTATTGATATTGAAATGTTGATTCCGGCTGCATCTAATGAACATGGGGAATGTGAGAAGTTGGTTGCTCCAATGCTTTCAGATATTTTAAAAGAGAATATCGTCGTTAAGCATGAAGAGAAATCCTCATATCCAAATGGGCACAGTTTAATATCATTTGGTTCAGCGAAGACGTATTCTCTTGATACAGGATTGGCCACAGCTGCAAAAGGTGGTGGGTTTATTTCAGGTGATTCCTACGCGATGATGGATTTGAGCGTTGGTAAATATGCACTTGCGATTAGTGATGGTATGGGAAATGGACAAAGGGCTCATATGGAGAGTAGGGAAACGGTAAAATTATTACAAAAGATACTTCAATCAGGTATTGATGAAGAAATAGCGATTAAGTCCATCAATTCGATTCTTTCTTTAAGGACGACAGAGGAGATGTATACAACGCTTGACTTGGCTATGGTAGATTTACGGGATGCGAGTGCGAAGTTTTTAAAGATTGGATCGACGCCGAGTTTTGTTAAACGCGGAAATAATATTTTGAAAATTGAGGCAAGTAATTTACCGATGGGAATCATTGAAGATGTTGAAGTTGATGTGGTTGGTGAGCAATTAAAAACGGGTGATCTTCTTATCATGATGAGTGACGGCATCTTTGAGGGAGCGCAACATGTGGAGAATCACGAATTATGGATAAAACGTAAAATTAAAGAACTACAAACAGAGGACCCACAGGAAATCGCTGATATTATTATGGAAGAAGTAATTCGCTCTGGTGATGGTTATATAAATGATGATATGACTATTGTGGTGGCGAAAGTAAAGAAAAATATGCCGAAGTGGGCTACGATTCCAATAGTAGGAATGCAGGCGCAATAAAATAATCAAAAAACCTAGGTAGATGCCTAGGTTTTTTTGATTAAAAAGGTAATGTGATTACTTTGTTAAATATACAGGAGGGATGTAAGATAAAAATATGGATTTTGTACATCTTTTTTTTGCACAATGTTTGTAAAAGTTGTACCATTATATACAAGGTAACTAATGTTGTTGTTCTTGTTTAATGAAAGGTGATTGCGAAGTTGAAAGATGCATTTGTTGAAAAAGTAGATGACTTTGTAAAGCAGCATGATGTATTAAAGAAACATTCAACAATTGTTGTAGGGGTTTCTGGTGGTCCTGACTCTTTGGCTCTTTTATATTATTTGTTAGAAAAAAGGGCAGAAAAACAGCTAGAAATTGTAGTAGCACATGTGGACCATATGTTTAGAGGTAATGAATCTTATGAGGATTTACAGTTTGTACAGGGTCTTTGCAAAGAGCTAGGAGTTATTTGTGAAACGCTAAGGATTAATGTGTCGCAATATCAACAGCAATATGGAATGAATGCACAAGTTGCAGCTAGAGAATGCAGATATGCATTTTTGGAAAGAATAATGAAGAAATATGATGCGAGATATGTAGCTCTTGGTCACCATGGAGATGATCAAGTAGAGACGATTTTAATGCGCCTTGTACGAGGGAGTACTCCGAAAGGATACGCAGGAATTGCAGTGAAGCGATCTTTTCATAATGGATATTTAATTAGGCCGTTACTTGGGGTAACTAAGGAAGAAATTGTTGATTACTGTAATAAATTAAAAGTTATTCCGCGTATAGATCCGAGTAATAAAAAAGAAGTATATACAAGGAATCGATTACGTAAATATGTCCTTCCTTATTTGAAAGAAGAAAATCCACAAATGCATGAGAAATTTCAAAAATTTAGCGTGCAGATGCAAGAGGATGAGGCTTATTTGCAGGAATTAGCTTTTGAGAAAATGAATAAAGTAATTACAAAAAAAAGCGATAAACAAATTAGCTTATCAATTCCTGCCTTTGAATCCATGTCTATGCCTTTACAAAGAAGAGGGATTCAACTAATATTAAACTATCTTTATGAATATAAGATTCCATCTTCGCTTTCTTCTATACATATTGACAAGGTGATTGAATTTTTTAAGCGGGCACAACCTTCAGGTTCACTAGATTTTCCAGGTGGTTTGAAAATTGTTCGCACATACGAAGAATGTGGTTTTGGATTTAAACAAGAAATTGTTTCTCCTTTTTCGCAAGATTTATCAGTACCTGGGACAATTATATTGCCGAATGGGGATAAACTTGTAACAGAGGTGAGCGAAGATATACCGAGTAACATGAATGAAACAGTATTTGTTGCTAAGTATAATGATATATCGTATCCACTTCGTATTCGGTCTAGGGAAAATGGAGATCGCATGTCAATGCAAGGTATGGATGGTACAAAAAAGATAAAAGCTGTTTTTATCGAAGCGAAAGTACCAAAAGAAAAAAGAGAAGAATGGCCGATCGTTTGTGACGCAAGTGGAAATATTATTTGGGTACCCTTGTTGAAACGATCTGCGTTTGCTACTTCGAAAGAGCTAGCAAAGAAGGGTAAATACATGATTATTCACTACAAAAGCAAGGAGTCTTCCGGGAGGATAATGAAATGATGAATCAAGATATCGAAAAAGTATTAATTTCTGAAGAACAAATACAAGAAAAGGTGCACGAACTAGGTGCAGTTATTGCAGAGGATTACAAAAATACAGTACCTCTTGCGATTGGTGTACTAAAGGGTGCAATGCCATTTATGGCAGATTTATTAAAGAGAACAGATACATATCTTGAAATGGATTTTATGGCTGTATCTAGCTACGGTCACTCTACAGTTTCGACAGGCGAAGTAAAAATCTTAAAAGATCTTGATACTTCGGTAGAAGGTCGCGATATTTTAATCGTTGAAGATATTATTGATAGCGGTCTTACACTAAGCTATTTAGTGGACCTGTTTAAATATCGTAAAGCGAAATCTGTAAAAATTGTTACTTTATTAGATAAGCCAACAGGCCGTAAGGTTGATCTGAAAGCAGATTATGTTGGATTTACTGTTCCTCATGAATTTGTTGTAGGATATGGATTAGATTATAAAGAGCAGTACCGTAATCTTCCTTATGTAGGAGTATTAAAACCAAGTGTTTACTCAAATTAATTAAATATAGGCGTTACAATTGTATAGGAAATTTTTTTTATGTTACGATTTACTATAGTGTTTATGCCGTGAGAGGAGGTTAGGAATGAATCGTATCTTCCGTAATACCATCTTTTATTTACTGATATTCTTAGTAGTAATTGGAATCGTGAGCTATTTTAATGGTTCGACGCAAAAAACGACATCAGTTAGCTACGATAAATTCATTACTCAACTTGAAAAAGGTGAAGTGCGTAATGTGCAGCTTCAACCGAAAAATGGTGTGTTTGAGGTAAAGGGACAATTCAAGACTTCTAGCCAAGGAGAACAATTTGTTACTTATGCACCAAATACTGAGGAATTACAAAAGAAAATTAATGATAAAGCGCAAGGGGCTGAAGTTAAGTATCAACCAGCAGAAGAAACAAGTGCTTGGGTAACGTTCTTTACTTCTATCATTCCGTTTGTCATTATCTTCATTTTATTCTTCTTCTTATTAAACCAAGCTCAGGGCGGCGGTAGCCGTGTTATGAACTTCGGGAAAAGTAAGGCGAAGCTATACAATGATGAAAAGAAAAAAATTCGTTTCAGAGATGTTGCTGGAGCGGATGAAGAGAAACAAGAACTTGTTGAGGTAGTTGAATTCTTGAAAGACCCTCGTAAGTTCGCTGAAGTTGGTGCCCGTATTCCGAAGGGTGTTCTATTAGTGGGACCTCCAGGTACAGGTAAAACTTTACTAGCACGTGCTGTTGCAGGTGAAGCAGGCGTTCCGTTCTTCTCTATTAGTGGTTCTGACTTCGTAGAGATGTTCGTCGGTGTCGGTGCATCCCGTGTACGTGATTTATTTGAAAATGCAAAGAAAAATGCTCCTTGTATCATTTTCATTGATGAAATTGATGCAGTAGGACGTCAACGTGGCGCGGGTCTTGGCGGTGGTCATGATGAGCGTGAACAAACGTTGAACCAATTGCTTGTTGAAATGGATGGATTCGGTGCAAACGAAGGTATTATTATCATCGCTGCGACAAACCGTCCTGATATTCTTGATCCAGCGTTATTACGTCCAGGTCGTTTTGACCGTCAAATTACAGTAGATCGTCCAGATGTAAATGGTCGTGAAGCTGTACTTAAGGTACACGCTCGTAATAAACCGCTTGATGAGAATGTCAACTTAAGAGCAATTGCAACTCGTACACCAGGATTCTCTGGTGCCGATCTTGAAAACTTATTAAACGAAGCTGCTTTAGTAGCTGCGCGTCAAGATAAGAAGAAAATTGATATGAGTGACATCGATGAAGCGACGGATCGTGTTATTGCAGGTCCAGCTAAGAAAAGTCGTGTTATCTCTGAAAAAGAACGTAATATCGTTGCATTCCATGAGGCTGGCCATACTGTAATTGGTGTTGTCCTTGATGAAGCAGATATCGTTCATAAAGTAACAATTGTCCCTCGTGGTCAAGCTGGTGGATATGCGGTAATGCTTCCGAAGGAAGATCGTTACTTCATGACAAAACCAGAGTTACTTGATAAAATCACTGGTTTACTTGGTGGTCGAGTAGCTGAGGAGATTGTATTTGGTGAAGCAAGTACAGGTGCTCACAACGACTTCCAACGTGCGACTGGTATTGCAAGACGTATGGTTACAGAATTCGGGATGAGTGATAAGCTTGGACCGATGCAATTTGGTAGCTCACAAGGTGGTCAGGTATTCTTAGGAAGAGACTTCCATTCAGAACAAAACTACAGTGATGCAATCGCGCATGAAATTGATGTGGAAATGCAAATAATTATTAAAGACTGTTATGCTCGTGCGAAACAAATTCTTACTGAAAAACGAGATAAGCTTGATATTATCGCGAAAACGTTACTTGAAGTAGAAACATTAGATGCAGAGCAAATTAATCATTTATATGATTATGGCAGATTACCTGAGCGTCCAACATCTTCAGATGATGTGAAAGTAAACATCAATATGAAGAAAGACGATGAAGATACAGAAGATAAGTAAGAAAAAAAGGAGTGACAATAGTCACTCCTTTTTTTGTGGAATGAATTTAAGTGGCAAAAAAAATTGAATGAAACTATTATTAAAAATTGAAATAGAGAGTAATCTTTTTGTACAATGATGAGTATAGAAAAACTGATTATATAAGTATGTGTGATATGATGTTTTTATAAGTTTTATACATACTGCGCAAATATAGATTAAATAAGATAAGTGGTGAGAATATGATTTTTGTATTGGATGTAGGGAACACAAATGCGGTACTAGGTGTGTTTGAAGAGGGGGAACTTCGTCAGCATTGGCGCATGGAAACAGATCGTCATAAAACAGAAGATGAGTATGGGATGCTTGTAAAGCAGTTACTTGAGCATGAAGGTCTTTCTTTTGAAGATGTGAAAGGTATTATTGTGTCTTCAGTCGTACCGCCAATTATGTTCGCTTTAGAGCGTATGTGTGAAAAGTATTTTAAAATTAAACCGCTTGTAGTGGGGCCTGGGATAAAAACTGGCTTGAATATTAAATATGAAAATCCACGTGAAGTAGGCGCGGACCGAATTGTAAATGCAGTAGCAGGAATCCACTTATATGGAAGTCCGCTTATTATTGTTGATTTTGGTACGGCTACTACATATTGTTATATTAACGAAGAGAAGCATTATATGGGTGGCGTCATTACGCCAGGAATTATGATTTCGGCAGAGGCTTTATATAGCAGGGCAGCAAAGCTTCCTCGTATTGAAATTACAAAACCGGGTAGTGTTATCGGGAAGAATACAGTAAGTGCAATGCAATCAGGTATTCTTTATGGATACGTTGGACAAGTGGAAGGTATTGTTAAGCGTATGAAGGAAGAAGCTAAGCAAGAACCGAAAGTTATTGCAACAGGTGGATTAGCAAAATTAATTTCAGAAGAATCAAATGTAATTGATATTGTAGATCCGTTTTTAACGTTAAAAGGTTTGTATATGTTATATGAGCGTAATGCAAATTTACAACATGAGAAGGGTGAATAAATAAGTATGAAAGATTATTTAGTAAAAGCGTTAGCGTTTAATGGGCAGGTTCGTGCTTATAGTGTACGTACAACAAATACAGTGAGTGAGGCGCAAAAGCGTCATGATACATGGAGAACAGCTTCAGCGGCACTTGGTCGTTCTTTAACTGCGGGTACAATGATGGGTGCTATGTTAAAAGGCGAGCAGAAGTTAACGATTAAAGTAGAGGGTAACGGCCCGATTGGTCCTATCTTAGTCGATGCTCATGCAAATGGGGATGTACGTGGTTATGTAACGAATCCGCATGTTGATTTTGAAGGAACGGAACAAGGGAAATTACGTGTATATCAAGCGGTAGGTACAGAAGGATTTGTAACGGTAATTAAAGATATCGGTATGCGTGAACCGTTTATTGGTCAATCTCCCATTGTTTCAGGAGAACTAGGGGAAGATTTCACATATTATTTCGCGGTTTCTGAGCAGACACCTTCTTCTGTAGGTGTTGGTGTTCTTGTAAATGGAGATGATAGCGTATTAGCGGCGGGTGGATTCATTCTTCAAATTATGCCAGGTGCGCAGGAAGAAACAATTTCATTTATTGAAGAGCGTCTTCAACAAATCCCGCCAGTATCACAATTAATCGAACAAGGTCTTTCTCCAGAAGAATTACTGTATGAAGTGCTTGGAGAAGATAAAGTGAAAGTGCTAGAAACAATGGATGTTCAATTTAATTGTACATGTTCACGTGAGCGTATTGAAAGTGTGCTAATTAGTTTAGGTAAAGCGGAGTTAGAACAAATTCGTGCAGAAGAAGAAGAGACGGAAGTTCACTGTCACTTCTGTAATGAACGACATAAATTCGCTAAAGAAGATATTACAAGTCTAATTGAGAACCTGTAATAAAGAAGTTTAGGTGGAGAATCAGCCGCCCAAATGGATTGACAAACAGGGAATTTTCTGACAAAATCTAAATATAGATAAAACCAATAAAAATACTCGGTGTTAGGAGTGACAGGAATGCGAGTGGCACAATCAGTTTCAGAATTAATCGGGAAAACGCCGATCGTTAAGTTGAACCGCATCGTAGAATCAGACAGCGCAGATGTATACTTAAAATTAGAATTTATGAATCCGGGGAGCAGTGTTAAAGATCGTATCGCGTTAGCTATGATTGAAGATGCTGAAAATAAAGGGTTATTAAAAGAGGGCGATACAATCATTGAGCCGACAAGTGGTAACACAGGTATTGGCTTAGCGATGGTAGCAGCTGCTAAAGGATATAAGGCAATTTTAGTAATGCCAGAAACAATGAGTATTGAGCGTCGTAATTTATTACGCGCTTACGGTGCTGAATTAGTATTGACTCCAGGACCTGAAGGAATGGGTGGAGCAATTCGAAAGGCAACTGAATTAGCAGAAGAACATGGGTACTTTATACCGCAACAGTTCCAAAATCAAGCGAATCCAGAAATCCATCGTATAACAACAGGTCCAGAAATTGTTGAACAGATGGGGGATCAATTAGATGCGTTTATCGCAGGTATTGGTACAGGTGGAACAATTACAGGTGCCGGTGAAGTGCTGAAAGAAGCTTATAAAGATATCAAAATTTACGCGGTAGAACCTGCGGATTCACCAGTATTATCTGGTGGAAAGCCAGGACCACATAAGATCCAAGGAATTGGAGCGGGGTTTGTTCCGGAGACATTGGATGTAGAGGTATATGATGAAATTATTCAAGTGAAAACGGAGCAAGCGTTCGAATATGCGAGAAGAGTGGCTAAAGAAGAAGGTATTTTAGTTGGTATCTCTTCGGGAGCAGTCGTTTATGCAGCGACAGAAGTTGCGAAGAAATTGGGTAAAGGGAAAAAGGTACTTGTTATTATCCCAAGTAACGGTGAACGTTATTTAAGTACACCACTTTATCAATTTGAGTCATAAGTGAATGTGATTTGAAAAGCATCCTTAAAAAAGGATGCTTTTTCTTTTTTGATTGGAAAAAGGAAAAGAGTGAATGACTAGAAAACTTCATGTAAAATAAGAAGTAGTATAATTAATTTATTTTCACTAGCCCTCAAGTATAATCATTCTCTATATAAATAATTTTATGTGGTTTGAGTTGATTGGCTTAAGAGGGTGGGATAACAGAAGACGGGGTGTTGATATGCAACGAAGAAAATCTTTAGCGCTTTCTATTCCATATCAGTTAGATTTCTTTAAGCAATATAAATTTCTTTCTCAGGATAAGCCGCAACATATTTTGTTAGAAAGTGGACGTGGTGGTCGTTATAATATTGTTGGGCTGGATCCAGTAGCGGTAATTCAGGGTAAGAATGAGACGTTACATATAAGTGAAAGTGGTAAGGAAACAATAAAGCGAGGGAATCCATTAGATTTAATGCAAGCGTATATGGAGAAATGGACAACGGATTATAATCCGGAGTACCCACCTTTTCAGGGTGGGGCAATTGGATACTTTAGTTATGATTGTATCCGTTATATTGAAAAACTTTCTTCTCTTGCGAAGGATGATATTAATATACCTGACATATTCTTTTTGTTATTTGATGACGTGTTTGTGTATGATCAACAGGAGAGAGTATTATGGATTATTACGCATTATGTAGATGAGTGTGAAGAGGCAGAGGAACGATTAAATGAATGGAAGGGTCTTTGGATGAAAGAAGCTCCCGAAGTGACTATGCCGTTTGAATCTCCTGAAAAGAAAAATGAAGCAGTCGCTTTTACGGAAGAGGGCTTTATGAAGGCCGTTGAACGTATTCAAGAATATATTGGAGCGGGTGATGTGTTTCAAGTAAACTTGTCGACAAGACAAGAAAGAACATTACAAACACATCCACTAGAAATATATACAAGTCTGCGTGAAATTAATCCATCTCCATATATGGGTTACTTGGAGTTTGGAGATTTTCAAATTGTTAGTGCTTCGCCTGAATTGCTAATTAAAAAGCAAGGAAAAGAAGTGAGTACAAGACCGATTGCTGGTACGCGCTCTCGAGGAGCAAGTGAGCAAGAGGATGAAGAATTAGCGAAAGAATTAATTGAAAATGAAAAGGAAAGAGCAGAGCATGTAATGCTTGTGGATTTAGAACGAAATGACTTGGGCCGGGTTTGTAAATATGGCACTGTTGAAGTAGATGAATTTATGGTAATTGAAAAATACTCACACGTTATGCATATTGTTTCTAATGTGCGTGGTGAGGTGGAAGCAGACAAAGATGCTTTCGATTTGGTGAAGGCTGTATTTCCTGGTGGGACAATTACCGGTGCCCCGAAAATACGTACGATGGAAATTATTGAAGAATTAGAACCTGTTCGCCGAGGAATTTATACAGGTTCAATTGGTTGGATTGGTTATTCTGGAGATACGGAATTGAATATTGTAATCCGAACACTACTTGCTAAAGATGGACAAGCGCATGTGCAAGCTGGAGCGGGTATTGTAATTGATTCAAATCCAAAAAATGAATATAAAGAGTCGTTAAAAAAAGCAATCGCTTTATGGCGTGCAAAAGAAAGTAGCGAAGAAACGGTTAGGTGAGAGAAATGATATTAATGATTGATAATTATGATTCTTTTACATTTAATTTAGTGCAGTTTCTTGGAGAACTTGGACAAGAGCTTGTTGTTAGGCGTAATGATGAAGTGACTATTTCGGATATTGAGAATATGAAACCGGATTTTTTAATGATTTCGCCAGGTCCATGTAGTCCTAATGAGGCGGGAATCAGTATGGATGTTATTAAATATTTTGCAGGTAAGCTTCCGATTTTTGGGGTCTGTCTTGGACATCAATCAATTGCACAAGTATTTGGAGGGGATGTTGTCAGGGCAGAGCGTTTGATGCATGGAAAAACATCTTTAATGCATCATGATGGGCAGACGATTTTTTCTGATATCCCAAATCCATTTACCGCGACACGTTATCACTCTCTTATCGTTAAAAAAGAGACGTTACCGAATTGTTTAGAGATAACATCTTGGACTGAAGAAGGTGAAATTATGGCGCTTCGTCATAAAACGTTGCCGATTGAAGGGGTGCAATTCCATCCGGAATCTATTATGACTTCTCACGGGAAAGAATTGCTACAGAATTTCATTCGCAAATATAGCCCAAGTGTGACATCGTGTTAATTTACGTAAATGGCGCGTATGTAGAAGCGAGTGAAGCGAAAATTTCTCCTTATGACCACGGTTACCTATATGGACTTGGGGTTTTTGAGACATTTCGTATTTATAATGGTCATCCCTTTTTATTGGATGATCATTATGAACGCTTAATGGATGCGCTCGATATATTGCAAATCAAATGGACAATGACAAAAGATGAAGTGATGCTTATTTTAAAGAATCTACTTGTTAAGAATGGGTTAAAGCATGCATATGTGCGCTTAAATGTATCGGCGGGTATAGATGAAATAGGATTACAAACGGAAGTATATGAAAAACCATCTGTTATTGTTTTTATAAAACCTTTAGCAACTCCAGGGAATGTAGTGGAAAAAGAAGGAGTTATTTTAAAGCAAGTGAGAAATACACCAGAGGGTGCATTTCGCTTGAAGTCCCATCATTATTTAAATAATATTTTAGGGAAACGCGAAATTGGAAATGTTGTGAATAAGGAAGGTATTTTTCTTACCGAAACAGGTTATGTTGCAGAGGGTATTGTTTCGAATCTCTTTTTTGTTAAAGGAGATATTTTATATACTCCTTCATTAGAAACAGGGATTTTAAACGGAATCACTCGTGCGTTTATTATAAAGGCTGCTGAAGAGCTAGATATAGAAGTAAAGGAAGGTTTTTTTACAAAAGATGAATTGCTTTCAGCGGATGAAGTGTTCGTAACGAACTCTATTCAAGAGATTGTCCCCCTTTATCGTATAGAGGAGAAAGATTTCCCGGGTAAAGTGGGAGTGGTTACAAAAAGACTTATGGATCTTTATGGAGTGCAGAGAGAGAAATTGTGGAGCAGAAATGAATTGCGAAGAGGAGATGTGTAGTTTGAAGTGGGATTATGATTTGCGCTGCGGCGAATATACATTGAACTTAAATGAAAAGACATTAATTATGGGGATTTTAAATGTAACGCCAGATTCATTTTCTGATGGTGGGAGTTACAACGAAGTAGATGCTGCGGTGCGACATGCGAAAGAAATGAAAAGTGAAGGTGCTCATATTATTGATATTGGCGGCGAATCTACCCGCCCGGGTTTCGCTAAAGTTTCAGTAGAAGAGGAAATAAAGCGAGTTGTTCCAATGATTCAGGCAGTGTCAAAAGAAGTAAAGCTACCCATTTCTATTGATACGTATAAAGCTGAGGTTGCGAAACAAGCGATTGAAGCTGGTGCTCATATTATTAATGATATTTGGGGAGCGAAGGCGGAACCGAGGATTGCTGAAGTTGCAGCCTATTATGATGTGCCCATTATCTTAATGCATAACCGAGATAATATGAATTACCGCAATTTAATGGCCGATATGATTGCTGATTTGTATGAAAGTATTAAAATTGCTAAAGATGCTGGTGTGCGAGATGAGAATATTATTTTAGACCCAGGTATCGGTTTTGCGAAAACACCTGAGCAAAATTTAGAAGCGATGCGCAATTTAGAACAGTTAAATGTACTGGGTTACCCAGTGCTCTTAGGTACTTCAAGAAAGTCCTTTATTGGCCATGTGTTAGATTTACCAGTGGAGGAACGTCTTGAAGGAACGGGAGCTACCGTTTGTCTTGGTATTGAAAAGGGCTGTGAGTTTATCCGTGTTCATGATGTGAAAGAAATGGCGCGTATGGCTAAGATGATGGACGCGATGATTGGTAAGGGGGCAAAGTAATTGGATAAAATTTATATCCATGATATGGAGTTTTACGGTTATCATGGTGTATTCCCAGAAGAAAATAAATTGGGTCAGAGATTTAAAGTGGATTTAACGGTGGAGTTGGATTTAAAACGTGCAGGAGAAAGTGACGACTTAGGGTATTCTGTCAATTACGGGGAGCTTTTCGAACTATGTAGAAAAGTGGTTGAAGATAGAACGTATAAGCTTGTAGAGAGTATCGCTGAAAATATCGCTACAGATATATTGAAACAATATGAGAGTATTTCACAGTGTACAATTAAGGTAATTAAACCGGATCCGCCGATACCGGGACATTATCGTGCTGTAGCGGTAGAAATTACGAGAGAACGTCCATGAATAATATAGCGTACATTGCATTAGGTTCCAATATTGGGGAGCGTTATACTTATTTAACTGAAGCAATTCAGTTTTTAAATAAAAACCAGCATATCCAAGTTGATGATGCTTCGTCTGTATATGAAACTGATCCGGTTGGCTATACTGACCAAAATTGCTTTTTAAATTTAGTTATAAAAATTTCTACCAATTTATCACCGCAGGAATTATTGAAAGTAACACAAAAGGTAGAGAATGACCTAGGAAGAAAAAGGGAAATTAGATGGGGCCCGAGGACCATCGACCTTGACATTTTACTATATAATCAAGAAAATATTGAAGCAGAGAATCTGATTGTTCCGCATCCGCGGATGTTCGAAAGAGCTTTTGTTATCGTTCCGTTGTTAGAGATTAATCAAGATATAAAACAAAACATTTCACGTTCACAAGTAGAAGAAATGAAAAGGCGAGAGGGAGTAACGGTATGGAAGCAGAAAAATGGGGAAGACGCATTCGTGCTTTTCGAAAGCTAAAAGGCTATACGCAAGAAGGTTTTGCGAAAGAATTAGGGGTATCTGTATCGGTTTTAGGTGAAGTTGAGAGGGGCAATAGATCACCTTCCCAAGATTTTGTAGTAGAAGTCGCTAAAACATTAAACGTTTCAATAGACGAATTGATGCCAAAGTGACCGTAAAGGAAGGAGTAAGTCGGGTGTTAAAGATTGCAAATATTGAGATGAAAAATCCAGTTGTACTAGCACCGATGGCGGGAGTGTGTAACTCTGCATTCCGTTTGACGGTAAAAGAATTTGGTGCAGGTTTAGTTTGTGCTGAAATGGTAAGTGATAAGGCAATATTACTTAATAACAAAAGAACATTAGATATGTTATATATCGATGAGAGAGAAAAGCCATTAAGTTTACAAATTTTTGGTGGAGAGAAAGAAACTCTTGTAGATGCTGCGAAATACGTAGATAAATATACGACAGCAGACATTATTGATATTAATATGGGTTGCCCAGTACCGAAAATCACTAAGTGTGATGCGGGAGCAAAGTGGCTTTTAGATCCAAATAAAATATATGAGATGGTAGCGGCAGTTGTAGATGCTGTTGAAAAACCAGTTACAGTTAAAATGCGTATTGGTTGGGATGAAGATCATATTTTCGCAGTTGAAAACGCTAGAGCTGTTGAGCGTGCTGGTGGGCAAGCAGTAGCAGTTCATGGACGTACACGAGTGCAAATGTATGAAGGGAAAGCGGATTGGGATATTATTAAACAAGTAAAGCAATCTGTGAATATTCCGGTTATCGGAAATGGTGATGTGGAAACACCGCAAGATGCAAAGCGTATGCTTGATGAAGTTGGTGTAGATGGAGTTATGATTGGCCGCGCTGCTCTTGGAGATCCGTGGATGATTTATCGTACGGTAAAGTATTTAGAGACAGGTGAGTTAATGCCGGAACCAACAGTGCGTGAGAAAATTGATGTATGTATGTTGCATCTAGATCGTCTTATCGATTTAAAGAACGAAAATGTTGCCGTAAGAGAGATGAGAAAGCATGCAGCTTGGTATTTAAAAGGTGTTCGTGGTAATGCGAGTGTGCGTAATGGTATCAATACTTGCGACACACGTGAAGACCTTGCGAATGTATTAGGTGCATTTGTAGAAGAAGTAGAAGTGAAACAACAAACAATTTATGTTGGTTAATAAGGGGGTATAGGAGATTGACATTCTTCTATACACTTCCTATAATTACGTGAAAGAAAGAAGAACTGCCAGTTAGTTGCTGGCAGTTTTTCTAGTTGAGTAGAAAATGCTATACTGTATATATTGTAAAAATTAATAGAGCTGGAGTGATATTAATATCATGGATAACATGAACCACGAAGAATTAAACGACCAATTGCTTGTTCGTCGTGAAAAGCTACATAATTTACGTGAGCAAGGAATCGATCCGTTCGGTAAACGATTTGAACGCACAAATTCAACAACTGACTTAGTAAGTCTATATGGAGAATTCTCTAAAGAAGAATTAGAAGAGAAAGAAATCACTGTTTCTATCGCTGGTCGTATTATGACAAAACGCGGTAAAGGAAAAGCGGGATTTGCGCATATTCAAGATTTACAGGGGCAAGTTCAAATTTATGTTCGTAAAGATACTGTTGGAGATGAAGAGTACGAGTTATTTACGACAGCAGATTTAGGTGACTTAGTAGGTATTGAAGGTAAAGTGTTCAAAACAAACGTTGGAGAACTTTCAGTAAAAGCAATAGGATTTACACTTTTAACGAAATCCCTTCGTCCATTACCGGATAAATACCATGGATTAAAAGATGTTGAACAACGCTATCGTCAACGTTACTTGGACTTAATTACAAGTATGGAAAGCCGTGAAACGTTCGTTACCCGTAGTAAAATCATTCGTGAAATGAGAAGATATTTAGATGACAACGGTTATCTTGAAGTAGAAACGCCTATGATGCACGCGATTGCAGGTGGAGCGTCTGCTCGTCCTTTCACTACACACCATAATGCGTTAGATATGGAATTATATATGCGTATCGCAATTGAACTTCATTTAAAACGTCTTATTGTGGGTGGATTAGAAAAGGTTTATGAGATCGGCCGTGTATTCCGTAATGAGGGTGTATCAACTCGTCATAACCCTGAGTTTACGATGATTGAATTATATGAAGCGTACGCTGATTATAATGATATTATGAAACTAACAGAAAATATGGTTGCTCATATCGCGAAAAAAGTATTGGGTACAACAACAATCCAATATGGTGATTATGAAATTAATCTAGAGCCAGAATGGACACGTCTTCATATGGTAGATGCAATTAAGCAACACTCGGGAGCAGATTTCTGGAATCCAATGAGTGTAGAAGAAGCGCGTGAACTTGCAAAAGAACATAATGTGGAAATTAAGAATACAATGGAAGTTGGTCATATTATTAATGAGTTCTTCGAACAAAAAGTAGAAGATAAATTAATCCAACCAACATTTATTTACGGTCATCCGGTAGAAATTTCGCCACTTGCGAAAAAGAATGACGAAGATCCACGATTCACAGATCGTTTCGAGTTATTTATCGTTGCACGTGAACATGCAAATGCATTCACTG
>NZ_JAEKEU010000036.1:665000-673638 GCF_016650935.1 Bacillus sp. TH25
CATAGGGTATGGAAGACAGACCCAGGGAACTGAAACATCTAAGTACCTGGAGGAAGAGAAAGCAAATGCGATTTCCTGAGTAGCGGCGAGCGAAACGGAATCTAGCCCAAACCAAGAGGCTTGCCTCTTGGGGTTGTAGGACATTCTATACGGAGTTACAAAGGAACGAGGTAGACGAAGCGACCTGGAAAGGTCCGTCACAGAGGGTAATAACCCCGTAGTCGAAACTTCGTTCTCTCTTGAATGTATCCTGAGTACGGCGGAACACGTGAAATTCCGTCGGAATCTGGGAGGACCATCTCCCAAGGCTAAATACTCCCTAGTGATCGATAGTGAACCAGTACCGTGAGGGAAAGGTGAAAAGCACCCCGGAAGGGGAGTGAAAGAGATCCTGAAACCGTGTGCCTACAAATAGTCAGAGCCCGTTAATGGGTGATGGCGTGCCTTTTGTAGAATGAACCGGCGAGTTACGATCCCGTGCAAGGTTAAGCTGAAGAGGCGGAGCCGCAGCGAAAGCGAGTCTGAATAGGGCGTTTAGTACGTGGTCGTAGACCCGAAACCAGGTGATCTACCCATGTCCAGGGTGAAGTTCAGGTAACACTGAATGGAGGCCCGAACCCACGCACGTTGAAAAGTGCGGGGATGAGGTGTGGGTAGCGGAGAAATTCCAATCGAACCTGGAGATAGCTGGTTCTCCCCGAAATAGCTTTAGGGCTAGCCTTAAGTGTAAGAGTCTTGGAGGTAGAGCACTGATTGAACTAGGGGTCCTCATCGGATTACCGAATTCAGTCAAACTCCGAATGCCAATGACTTATCCTTAGGAGTCAGACTGCGAGTGATAAGATCCGTAGTCAAGAGGGAAACAGCCCAGATCGCCAGCTAAGGTCCCAAAGTGTGTATTAAGTGGAAAAGGATGTGGAGTTGCTTAGACAACTAGGATGTTGGCTCAGAAGCAGCCACCATTTAAAGAGTGCGTAATAGCTCACTAGTCGAGTGACTCTGCGCCGAAAATGTACCGGGGCTAAATACACCACCGAAGCTGCGAATTGATACCAATGGTATCAGTGGTAGGGGAGCGTTCTAAGTGCAGTGAAGTCAGACCGGAAGGACTGGTGGAGCGCTTAGAAGTGAGAATGCCGGTATGAGTAGCGAAAGACGGGTGAGAATCCCGTCCACCGAATGCCTAAGGTTTCCTGAGGAAGGCTCGTCCGCTCAGGGTTAGTCAGGACCTAAGCCGAGGCCGACAGGCGTAGGCGATGGACAACAGGTTGATATTCCTGTACCACCTCTTTATCGTTTGAGCAATGGAGGGACGCAGAAGGATAGAAGAAGCGTGCGATTGGTTGTGCACGTCCAAGCAGTTAGGCTGATAAGTAGGCAAATCCGCTTATCGTGAAGGCTGAGCTGTGATGGGGAAGCTCCTTATGGAGCGAAGTCTTTGATTCCCCGCTGCCAAGAAAAGCTTCTAGCGAGATAAAAGGTGCCTGTACCGCAAACCGACACAGGTAGGCGAGGAGAGAATCCTAAGGTGTGCGAGAGAACTCTGGTTAAGGAACTCGGCAAAATGACCCCGTAACTTCGGGAGAAGGGGTGCTTTCTTAACGGAAAGCCGCAGTGAATAGGCCCAAGCGACTGTTTAGCAAAAACACAGGTCTCTGCGAAGCCGTAAGGCGAAGTATAGGGGCTGACACCTGCCCGGTGCTGGAAGGTTAAGGAGAGGGGTTAGCGTAAGCGAAGCTCTGAACTGAAGCCCCAGTAAACGGCGGCCGTAACTATAACGGTCCTAAGGTAGCGAAATTCCTTGTCGGGTAAGTTCCGACCCGCACGAAAGGTGTAACGATTTGGGCACTGTCTCAACCAGAGACTCGGTGAAATTATAGTACCTGTGAAGATGCAGGTTACCCGCGACAGGACGGAAAGACCCCGTGGAGCTTTACTGTAGCCTGATATTGAATTTTGGTACAGTTTGTACAGGATAGGCGGGAGCCATTGAAACCGGAGCGCTAGCTTCGGTGGAGGCGCTGGTGGGATACCGCCCTGACTGTATTGAAATTCTAACCTACGGGTCTTATCGACCCGGGAGACAGTGTCAGGTGGGCAGTTTGACTGGGGCGGTCGCCTCCTAAAGTGTAACGGAGGCGCCCAAAGGTTCCCTCAGAATGGTTGGAAATCATTCGTAGAGTGCAAAGGCATAAGGGAGCTTGACTGCGAGACCTACAAGTCGAGCAGGGACGAAAGTCGGGCTTAGTGATCCGGTGGTTCCGCATGGAAGGGCCATCGCTCAACGGATAAAAGCTACCCCGGGGATAACAGGCTTATCTCCCCCAAGAGTCCACATCGACGGGGAGGTTTGGCACCTCGATGTCGGCTCATCGCATCCTGGGGCTGTAGTCGGTCCCAAGGGTTGGGCTGTTCGCCCATTAAAGCGGTACGCGAGCTGGGTTCAGAACGTCGTGAGACAGTTCGGTCCCTATCCGTCGTGGGCGCAGGAAATTTGAGAGGAGCTGTCCTTAGTACGAGAGGACCGGGATGGACGCACCGCTGGTGTACCAGTTGTTCTGCCAAGGGCATAGCTGGGTAGCTATGTGCGGAAGGGATAAGTGCTGAAAGCATCTAAGCATGAAGCCCCCCTCAAGATGAGATTTCCCATAGCGTAAGCTAGTAAGATCCCTGAAAGATGATCAGGTTGATAGGTTCGAGGTGGAAGCATGGTGACATGTGGAGCTGACGAATACTAATAGATCGAGGACTTAACCATATAATATGAAGCAATGTTATCTAGTTTTGAAAGAATATAAAAAACTTGTTGACTTTCAAAGGTTAATGAGTTATAATAATTCTTGTCTTAAATGAATATAGTCTGGTAATGATGGCAGAGAGGCCACACCCGTTCCCATACCGAACACGGAAGTTAAGCTCTCTAGCGCCGATGGTAGTTGGGACCTTGTCCCTGTGAGAGTAGGACGTTGCCAGGCAATTCGGAGGATTAGCTCAGCTGGGAGAGCACCTGCCTTACAAGCAGGGGGTCGGCGGTTCGATCCCGTCATCCTCCACCATTTAGCCGACTTAGCTCAATTGGTAGAGCAACTGACTTGTAATCAGTAGGTTGGGGGTTCAAGTCCTCTAGTCGGCACCAGTTTTTAATTGTACGAGCCATTAGCTCAGTTGGTAGAGCATCTGACTTTTAATCAGAGGGTCGAAGGTTCGAATCCTTCATGGCTCACCATTTTAATGAAATATGCGGGTGTGGCGGAATTGGCAGACGCACTAGACTTAGGATCTAGCGCCTTTGGCGTGGGGGTTCGACTCCCTTCACCCGCACTTTTAATAAAATAACTCAAACATGTCTTGCGGAAGTAGTTCAGTGGTAGAATACAACCTTGCCAAGGTTGGGGTCGCGGGTTCGAATCCCGTCTTCCGCTCCAATTTTCAGTATGACATGCCGGGGTGGCGGAACAGGCAGACGCACAGGACTTAAAATCCTGCGGTGGGTGACCACCGTGCGGGTTCGACCCCCGCCCTCGGCACCATATGCGCCCGTAGCTCAATTGGATAGAGCGTTTGACTACGGATCAAGAGGTTAGGGGTTCGACTCCTCTCGGGCGCGTTTTCTTTCGGGAAGTGGCTCAGCTTGGTAGAGCACCTGGTTTGGGACCAGGGGGTCGCAGGTTCAAATCCTGTCTTCCCGATACTTGTTTGGGGCCTTAGCTCAGCTGGGAGAGCGCCTGCCTTGCACGCAGGAGGTCAGCGGTTCGATCCCGCTAGGCTCCACCAAAAAAAGTTCTTTGAAAACTGAACGAAACAAACAACGTGAACGTCAATTTTTATTTTTAGATGCTAGACAAACTAACTTTATTGGAGAGTTTGATCCTGGCTCAGGATGAACGCTGGCGGCGTGCCTAATACATGCAAGTCGAGCGAATGGATTAAGAGCTTGCTCTTATGAAGTTAGCGGCGGACGGGTGAGTAACACGTGGGTAACCTACCCATAAGACTGGGATAACTCCGGGAAACCGGGGCTAATACCGGATAATATTTTGAACTGCATAGTTCGAAATTGAAAGGCGGCTTCGGCTGTCACTTATGGATGGACCCGCGTCGCATTAGCTAGTTGGTGAGGTAACGGCTCACCAAGGCGACGATGCGTAGCCGACCTGAGAGGGTGATCGGCCACACTGGGACTGAGACACGGCCCAGACTCCTACGGGAGGCAGCAGTAGGGAATCTTCCGCAATGGACGAAAGTCTGACGGAGCAACGCCGCGTGAGTGATGAAGGCTTTCGGGTCGTAAAACTCTGTTGTTAGGGAAGAACAAGTGCTAGTTGAATAAGCTGGCACCTTGACGGTACCTAACCAGAAAGCCACGGCTAACTACGTGCCAGCAGCCGCGGTAATACGTAGGTGGCAAGCGTTATCCGGAATTATTGGGCGTAAAGCGCGCGCAGGTGGTTTCTTAAGTCTGATGTGAAAGCCCACGGCTCAACCGTGGAGGGTCATTGGAAACTGGGAGACTTGAGTGCAGAAGAGGAAAGTGGAATTCCATGTGTAGCGGTGAAATGCGTAGAGATATGGAGGAACACCAGTGGCGAAGGCGACTTTCTGGTCTGTAACTGACACTGAGGCGCGAAAGCGTGGGGAGCAAACAGGATTAGATACCCTGGTAGTCCACGCCGTAAACGATGAGTGCTAAGTGTTAGAGGGTTTCCGCCCTTTAGTGCTGAAGTTAACGCATTAAGCACTCCGCCTGGGGAGTACGGCCGCAAGGCTGAAACTCAAAGGAATTGACGGGGGCCCGCACAAGCGGTGGAGCATGTGGTTTAATTCGAAGCAACGCGAAGAACCTTACCAGGTCTTGACATCCTCTGAAAACTCTAGAGATAGAGCTTCTCCTTCGGGAGCAGAGTGACAGGTGGTGCATGGTTGTCGTCAGCTCGTGTCGTGAGATGTTGGGTTAAGTCCCGCAACGAGCGCAACCCTTGATCTTAGTTGCCATCATTAAGTTGGGCACTCTAAGGTGACTGCCGGTGACAAACCGGAGGAAGGTGGGGATGACGTCAAATCATCATGCCCCTTATGACCTGGGCTACACACGTGCTACAATGGACGGTACAAAGAGCTGCAAGACCGCGAGGTGGAGCTAATCTCATAAAACCGTTCTCAGTTCGGATTGTAGGCTGCAACTCGCCTACATGAAGCTGGAATCGCTAGTAATCGCGGATCAGCATGCCGCGGTGAATACGTTCCCGGGCCTTGTACACACCGCCCGTCACACCACGAGAGTTTGTAACACCCGAAGTCGGTGGGGTAACCTTTATGGAGCCAGCCGCCTAAGGTGGGACAGATGATTGGGGTGAAGTCGTAACAAGGTAGCCGTATCGGAAGGTGCGGCTGGATCACCTCCTTTCTATGGAGAATTGATGAACGCAGTTCATCAATAAACGTTGACTTGTTTTGTTTCGTTCAGTTTTGAGAGAACTATCTCTCAAGTTTAAATGTATGTTCTTTGAAAACTAGATAACAGTGTAGCTCATATTTTTTTAATTTTAGTTTGGTTAAGTTAGAAAGGGCGCACGGTGGATGCCTTGACACTAGGAGTCGATGAAGGACGGGACTAACGCCGATATGCTTCGGGGAGCTGTAAGTAAGCTTTGATCCGAAGATTTCCGAATGGGGAAACCCACTATACGTAATGGTATGGTATCCTTACCTGAATACATAGGGTATGGAAGACAGACCCAGGGAACTGAAACATCTAAGTACCTGGAGGAAGAGAAAGCAAATGCGATTTCCTGAGTAGCGGCGAGCGAAACGGAATCTAGCCCAAACCAAGAGGCTTGCCTCTTGGGGTTGTAGGACATTCTATACGGAGTTACAAAGGAACGAGGTAGACGAAGCGACCTGGAAAGGTCCGTCACAGAGGGTAATAACCCCGTAGTCGAAACTTCGTTCTCTCTTGAATGTATCCTGAGTACGGCGGAACACGTGAAATTCCGTCGGAATCTGGGAGGACCATCTCCCAAGGCTAAATACTCCCTAGTGATCGATAGTGAACCAGTACCGTGAGGGAAAGGTGAAAAGCACCCCGGAAGGGGAGTGAAAGAGATCCTGAAACCGTGTGCCTACAAATAGTCAGAGCCCGTTAATGGGTGATGGCGTGCCTTTTGTAGAATGAACCGGCGAGTTACGATCCCGTGCAAGGTTAAGCTGAAGAGGCGGAGCCGCAGCGAAAGCGAGTCTGAATAGGGCGTTTAGTACGTGGTCGTAGACCCGAAACCAGGTGATCTACCCATGTCCAGGGTGAAGTTCAGGTAACACTGAATGGAGGCCCGAACCCACGCACGTTGAAAAGTGCGGGGATGAGGTGTGGGTAGCGGAGAAATTCCAATCGAACCTGGAGATAGCTGGTTCTCCCCGAAATAGCTTTAGGGCTAGCCTTAAGTGTAAGAGTCTTGGAGGTAGAGCACTGATTGAACTAGGGGTCCTCATCGGATTACCGAATTCAGTCAAACTCCGAATGCCAATGACTTATCCTTAGGAGTCAGACTGCGAGTGATAAGATCCGTAGTCAAGAGGGAAACAGCCCAGATCGCCAGCTAAGGTCCCAAAGTGTGTATTAAGTGGAAAAGGATGTGGAGTTGCTTAGACAACTAGGATGTTGGCTCAGAAGCAGCCACCATTTAAAGAGTGCGTAATAGCTCACTAGTCGAGTGACTCTGCGCCGAAAATGTACCGGGGCTAAATACACCACCGAAGCTGCGAATTGATACCAATGGTATCAGTGGTAGGGGAGCGTTCTAAGTGCAGTGAAGTCAGACCGGAAGGACTGGTGGAGCGCTTAGAAGTGAGAATGCCGGTATGAGTAGCGAAAGACGGGTGAGAATCCCGTCCACCGAATGCCTAAGGTTTCCTGAGGAAGGCTCGTCCGCTCAGGGTTAGTCAGGACCTAAGCCGAGGCCGACAGGCGTAGGCGATGGACAACAGGTTGATATTCCTGTACCACCTCTTTATCGTTTGAGCAATGGAGGGACGCAGAAGGATAGAAGAAGCGTGCGATTGGTTGTGCACGTCCAAGCAGTTAGGCTGATAAGTAGGCAAATCCGCTTATCGTGAAGGCTGAGCTGTGATGGGGAAGCTCCTTATGGAGCGAAGTCTTTGATTCCCCGCTGCCAAGAAAAGCTTCTAGCGAGATAAAAGGTGCCTGTACCGCAAACCGACACAGGTAGGCGAGGAGAGAATCCTAAGGTGTGCGAGAGAACTCTGGTTAAGGAACTCGGCAAAATGACCCCGTAACTTCGGGAGAAGGGGTGCTTTCTTAACGGAAAGCCGCAGTGAATAGGCCCAAGCGACTGTTTAGCAAAAACACAGGTCTCTGCGAAGCCGTAAGGCGAAGTATAGGGGCTGACACCTGCCCGGTGCTGGAAGGTTAAGGAGAGGGGTTAGCGTAAGCGAAGCTCTGAACTGAAGCCCCAGTAAACGGCGGCCGTAACTATAACGGTCCTAAGGTAGCGAAATTCCTTGTCGGGTAAGTTCCGACCCGCACGAAAGGTGTAACGATTTGGGCACTGTCTCAACCAGAGACTCGGTGAAATTATAGTACCTGTGAAGATGCAGGTTACCCGCGACAGGACGGAAAGACCCCGTGGAGCTTTACTGTAGCCTGATATTGAATTTTGGTACAGTTTGTACAGGATAGGCGGGAGCCATTGAAACCGGAGCGCTAGCTTCGGTGGAGGCGCTGGTGGGATACCGCCCTGACTGTATTGAAATTCTAACCTACGGGTCTTATCGACCCGGGAGACAGTGTCAGGTGGGCAGTTTGACTGGGGCGGTCGCCTCCTAAAGTGTAACGGAGGCGCCCAAAGGTTCCCTCAGAATGGTTGGAAATCATTCGTAGAGTGCAAAGGCATAAGGGAGCTTGACTGCGAGACCTACAAGTCGAGCAGGGACGAAAGTCGGGCTTAGTGATCCGGTGGTTCCGCATGGAAGGGCCATCGCTCAACGGATAAAAGCTACCCCGGGGATAACAGGCTTATCTCCCCCAAGAGTCCACATCGACGGGGAGGTTTGGCACCTCGATGTCGGCTCATCGCATCCTGGGGCTGTAGTCGGTCCCAAGGGTTGGGCTGTTCGCCCATTAAAGCGGTACGCGAGCTGGGTTCAGAACGTCGTGAGACAGTTCGGTCCCTATCCGTCGTGGGCGCAGGAAATTTGAGAGGAGCTGTCCTTAGTACGAGAGGACCGGGATGGACGCACCGCTGGTGTACCAGTTGTTCTGCCAAGGGCATAGCTGGGTAGCTATGTGCGGAAGGGATAAGTGCTGAAAGCATCTAAGCATGAAGCCCCCCTCAAGATGAGATTTCCCATAGCGTAAGCTAGTAAGATCCCTGAAAGATGATCAGGTTGATAGGTTCGAGGTGGAAGCATGGTGACATGTGGAGCTGACGAATACTAATAGATCGAGGACTTAACCATATAATATGAAGCAAATGTTATCTAGTTTTGAAGGAATATACCTTCATAGTTTGGTGATGATGGCAGAGAGGTCACACCCGTTCCCATACCGAACACGGAAGTTAAGCTCTCTAGCGCCGATGGTAGTTGGGACCTTGTCCCTGTGAGAGTAGGACGTCGCCAAGCA
>NZ_JAEKEU010000037.1:0-711156 GCF_016650935.1 Bacillus sp. TH25
CCTAAGTCGTTTCGACTTAGGTTTTTTTGTGTTTATTTTTATTTACCGAAGGTTAAAATTCATAAATTTAATAACGCTAAAGAAGAAAAAAGAATGAAATAGAGGCTGTTTAAAATAATGGCAATGATTTTTTGTACTCCTGATTTTCCGAATGCTCCTAAAATAATCCCTAAGATAGGAAAGATTATTTCTATCATAAGTGTATATTTTAAATAATGAGAGTAGAAAAAATGGGATGATATAAATAAGTATTCAATAATTACAGCAATTACTGCGCTGGAGAAAAATAAATAGGGTAATAACACAGTTATTTTTTTCACGGTTATTCCTCCTTAGAAATTAAATCGTTATAATATAAGTTCTATTGATGTATAGAATACAAGAGTGTATATATTTTAATTAAAATATACGGAAGTCCCATATAAACAGTTATACGTAAAATAGATCTCTAGAAATATATATTCTAATTTCCCTTCCTTCTTGTATATAGTTGCAATTCTTCTTTTGAATATAACTAAAACACGAACGTTAACGATAACTAATAAAAAAACATTCGATTATTTATTGACATTGTTTATGAAATATTGTTAATATAGCCATAGAAACAATAATATATAAGACCTCATATAATCGCGGGGATATGGCCTGCAAGTCTCTACCTAACGACCGTTATTCGTTAGACTATGAGGGAAAGTCACTCGGTATTTTTCTATTCACAAGGGATACGTATGCCTGAGTAGAGCGCTTTCTCTCATAGTAAAAGAGAAACTGTTCTATTTCAGGCTTTTTTTATTTGAATCGGGGGGATTCTAATATGAAATCACTAGTTGGAGTCATAATGGGAAGCACGTCAGACTGGGAAACAATGAAATATGCTTGTGACATTTTAGATGAATTAAATATACCGTATGAGAAAAAAGTTGTATCCGCTCATCGGACTCCAGATTATATGTTTGAATATGCAGAAACAGCCCGTGAACGTGGATTAAAAGTTATTATTGCTGGAGCCGGTGGAGCAGCGCATTTACCAGGAATGGTTGCAGCGAAGACAAATCTTCCTGTAATTGGTGTTCCAGTTCAATCAAAGGCGTTAAATGGCCTAGATTCGTTATTATCCATTGTCCAAATGCCAGGAGGGGTTCCAGTTGCAACTGTTGCAATTGGTAAGGCTGGTTCAACGAATGCTGGATTACTTGCTGCACAAATACTTGGATCATTTCATGATGATATACATGATGCATTAGAGTTGAGACGAGAAGCTATTGAAAAAACTGTGCGTGAAGGTAGTGAGCTAGTATGACGAGAATCATTTTACCTGGAAAAACAATCGGCATTATTGGAGGCGGCCAGCTTGGAAGAATGATGGCGTTGGCAGCTAAGGAAATGGGTTATAAAATTGCTGTTTTAGATCCTACAAAGCATTCACCATGTGCACAAGTTGCTGATGTTGAAGTCGTTGCATCATATGACGATTTAAAAGCAATTCAGCATTTAGCAGAGATAAGCGACGTTGTCACATATGAATTTGAGAATATTGATTATAGATGTTTACAATGGCTTGAAAAACATGCTTACTTACCACAAGGTAGTCAGTTGTTAAATAAAACGCAAAATCGTTTTACTGAAAAGAATGCAATTGAAAAAGCTGGGCTACCGGTAGCATCGTATAGATTGGTTCAAAATCAAGATCAACTTACAGAAGCAATTAAAGAGTTATCTTTCCCTTCTGTCTTAAAAACAACGACAGGTGGATATGATGGGAAAGGGCAAGTTGTTTTAAGAAGTGAAGCTGATGTTGAGAAGGCACGAGAGCTTGCGGATGAAGCAGAGTGCATTCTAGAAAAATGGGTGCCTTTTGAAAAAGAAGTATCAGTTATTGTAATTCGTAGTGTAAGTGGTGAAACGAAAGTATTTCCGGTAGCGGAAAATATTCATGTAAATAACATTTTGCATGAATCTATCGTTCCAGCCCGCATTACAGAAGAACTTTCTCAAAAAGCAATTGCTTACGCAAAGGTACTTGCGGATGAACTAGAACTTGTGGGAACACTAGCGGTAGAGATGTTTGCTACAGCTGACGGTGAGATTTACATTAATGAATTAGCACCAAGACCTCACAATTCAGGACACTATACACAGGATGCATGTGAAACGAGTCAATTTGGTCAACATATTCGAGCAATCTGTAATTTACCTCTTGGAGAAACAAATTTGTTAAAACCAGTTGTCATGGTTAACATTTTAGGCGAACATATAGAAGGGGTCCTAGGACAAGTGAATAGACTAACCGGGTGCTATTTACACTTGTATGGAAAAGAAGAAGCAAAAGCACAGCGAAAAATGGGGCATGTTAATATTTTAAATGATAATATTGAAGTCGCTCTAGAAAAAGCGAAGAGTTTGCATATTTGGGACCATCAAGAACAACTGTTGGAGGGAAAAAGATGATTAATCGTTATACACGCCCTGAAATGGGTGCGATTTGGACGGAAGAGAACAAATTTAAAGCGTGGTTAGAAGTTGAGATTTTAGCGTGTGAAGCATGGGCTGAGCTTGGCGATATTCCAAAAGAAGATGTGAAAAAAATTCGTGAACATGCATCATTTGATATTGATCGTATTTATGAAATTGAAAAAGAAACACGTCATGACGTAGTTGCTTTCACTCGTGCTGTATCAGAAACACCAACATTAGGCGAGGAACGTAAATGGGTTCATTACGGTTTAACATCTACAGACGTAGTAGATACAGCGTTATCTTATATCTTAAAACAAGCAAATGAAATCTTGTTAAAAGACTTAGAAAACTTTGTTAGTATTTTAGCTAATAAAGCGAAAGAGCATAAATACACGATCATGATGGGAAGAACACACGGTGTACATGCAGAGCCAACAACATTTGGTTTAAAACTTGGTCTTTGGTATGAAGAAATGAAACGTAACGTAGAGCGTTTCAAACAAGCTGCTGATACAGTTCGCGTTGGTAAATTATCTGGTGCGGTTGGTACATATGCAAATATTGATCCATTCGTAGAAAAGTATGTTTGTGAAAACTTAGGATTAGAAGCAGCACCAATTTCAACACAAACATTGCAACGTGATCGTCATGCACATTACATGTCAACACTTGCACTAATCGCAACATCTGTTGAAAAGATGGCAGTTGAGATTCGTGGTTTACAAAAGAGTGAAACACGTGAAGTTGAAGAGGCTTTCGCAAAAGGTCAAAAAGGTTCTTCTGCAATGCCGCATAAACGTAATCCAATTGGATCTGAAAATATGACTGGTTTAGCTCGTGTTATCCGCGGTTATATGATGACAGCTTACGAGAATGTTCCGTTATGGCATGAGCGTGATATTTCTCACTCTTCTGCAGAACGCGTAATTTTACCAGATGCTACAATCGCGTTAAATTACATGTTAAATCGCTTTGGTAATATCGTTAAAAACTTAACTGTATTCCCAGAGAATATGAAACGCAATATGACAAGAACATACGGCTTAATTTACTCTCAGCGCGTAATGCTTACACTAATTGACAAAGGTCTGGTACGTGAAGAAGCTTATGATATCGTACAGCCTAAAGCAATGGAAGCTTGGGAAACACAAGTACAATTTAAAGAGCTTGTAGAATCTGACGAGCGTATTACAAGTAAGTTAACGCAAGAAGAAATTAACGAATGTTTCAATTATGAACATCATATGCAACACGTTGATACAATCTTTGAACGCCTTGGATTAAACGAAGCGTAAAATTTCATATGGCACAGAATAGAGTCATTCTGTGCCATTCTTTATAAAAACATTATTCACATTTTTCAAACTACAGGGGGCTTGCGAAATGCAAAAGCTAGAATTGCTGTATGAAGGTAAGGCAAAAAGAATTTATCGTACAGAAGCAGCAGATATGGTTTGGGTAGAGTACAAAGATAGTGCGACTGCTTTCAATGGGGAGAAAAAAGCGACAATTACAGGAAAAGGTCGTTTGAACAATGAGATTACAACTTTATTGTTCAGAAAGTTACAAGAAGTTGGAATTAAAACACACTTCGTGGAGAAGTTATCTGATACAGAACAACTTGTCAAAAAGGTGAGTATTATTCCATTAGAAGTTGTCACAAGAAACGTAATTGCAGGTAGTCTTTCAAAAAGACTAGGAATGGAAGAAGGAACTGCTCTTACAACACCAATCGTAGAATTTTACTACAAAGATGATGATTTAGGAGATCCACTTGTAACGGAAGATCATATTCGTTTGTTAAATGTTGCAACACCAGAGCAAGTAAGCGTATTACGAGATGCAGCTCTACAAATCAATCAAGTGATGATTGAGCATTTCGCAAGCTGTCGTGTAAGATTAGTAGATTTTAAATTAGAGTTTGGCGTAACAGAAGAAGGGGAAATCATATTAGCAGATGAAATTTCACCAGATACTTGCCGTTTATGGGATGAAACGAGCAACGAAAAATTTGATAAAGATGTATTCCGTCGTGATCTTGGGAATTTAACAGAAGCATATGAAGAAATTTTAAAACGTTTAGGGGGAGCTTCACATGTATAAAGTTAAGGTATATGTAACGTTAAGAGAAAGTGTATTAGATCCACAAGGAACTGCGGTAAAGGGAGCACTTCATAGTCTTTCATTTACAGAAGTACAAGACGTTCGAATCGGAAAATATATGGAATTAACAATTGATAAATCAGTATCTGATCTGGATAGCAAGGTAAAAGAAATGTGTGAAAAATTATTAGCAAACGTTGTAATGGAAGACTACCGTTATGAAGTTGAGGAGGTTGTCGCACTGTGAAATTTGCCGTAATAGTATTTCCAGGTTCGAACTGTGATGTTGATATGTTTCATGCAATTAAAGATGAGCTTGGCGAAGAGGTAGATTACGTTTGGCATGATCGAGAAAATTTAGATGAGTACGATGCGATTCTACTACCAGGTGGATTTTCTTACGGTGACTACTTACGATGTGGGGCTATTTCTCGCTTTGCTAATGCAATGAAAGCAGTGCAAAAAGCTGCTGAGCAAGGAAAGCCGATTTTAGGTGTATGTAATGGATTCCAGATTCTTGTTGAATCAGGATTACTACCAGGAGCATTAATGAGAAACGAAAACTTGAAATTTATGTGCCGTACTGTTCAGTTACGTGTTGAAAATAATGAAACGATGTTTACATCACAATATGAAAAAGATGAAGTAATTAATATTCCAATTGCACATGGCGAAGGAAATTACTATTGTGATGAAGCGACTCTTAAACAATTAGAAGAGAATAATCAAATTGCATTCCGTTACGTAGAAAATCCGAATGGAAGCGTTTCAGATATTGCGGGTATTGTAAATGAAAAAGGAAATGTTCTTGGTATGATGCCACACCCAGAGCGTGCTGTAGATGAATTACTTGGCGGTGCTGAAGGTTTAAAAGTCTTTCAATCTATCTTAAAACAGTGGAGGGAAACATATGTCGTTAATGCTTGAGCCAAATCCAACACAAATTAAAGAAGAGCGTATATATGCGGAAATGGGGCTAACAGACGAAGAGTTTGCCATGGTTGAAAAGATTTTAGGCCGTTTGCCGAATTATACAGAAACGGGACTATTCTCTGTTATGTGGTCTGAACATTGTAGTTATAAAAATTCAAAGCCAGTTCTTCGTAAGTTTCCAACGACAGGTGAGCGTGTTTTACAAGGACCTGGAGAAGGCGCTGGAATTGTAGATATCGGTGATAATCAAGCGGTGGTATTTAAAATGGAAAGTCATAACCATCCTTCTGCAATTGAGCCATATCAAGGGGCAGCAACAGGTGTCGGTGGTATTATTCGCGATGTATTCTCTATGGGCGCACGTCCGGTAGCTCTATTAAACTCACTTCGTTTCGGTGAATTACAATCACCACGCGTGAAATATTTATTCGAAGAAGTAGTAGCAGGAATCGCAGGATACGGTAACTGCATCGGTATTCCTACTGTTGGTGGAGAAGTACAGTTTGATCCATGTTATGAAGGAAATCCACTTGTAAATGCAATGTGTGTAGGCCTAATTAATCATGATGATATAAAAAAAGGGCAAGCACATGGTGCTGGTAATACAGTAATGTACGTAGGAGCATCAACTGGTCGTGATGGTATTCACGGTGCAACATTCGCATCTGAAGAGTTATCTGAAAGCTCAGAAGCGAAGCGTCCGGCAGTTCAAGTAGGGGATCCATTTATGGAGAAACTTCTTATTGAAGCATGTTTAGAACTTATTCAGTCTGATGCCCTTGTTGGAATTCAAGATATGGGAGCTGCTGGTTTAACATCATCTTCTGCAGAAATGGCAAGTAAAGCAGGTATGGGTATTGAAATGTACTTAGATGATGTACCACAGCGTGAAACTGGAATGACTCCATATGAAATGATGTTATCTGAATCACAAGAGCGTATGTTAATCGTTGTGAAAAAAGGTAGAGAGCAAGAAATAGTAGATTTATTTGAAAAGTATGGTCTTGCAGCAGTTACGATGGGGAAAGTAACTGAAGATAAAATGCTTCGCCTATTCCATAAAGACGAAATGGTAGCTGAAGTACCGGCGGATGCTCTTGCAGAAGAAGCACCAATTTATCATAAACCGTCAAAAGAAGCAGCATACTTTGCTGAGTTCCAGCAGATGAAAATGGAAACACCAAAAGTAGAAGATTATAAAGAAACGTTATTATCTTTATTACAACAACCAACGATTGCAAGTAAAGAGTGGGTATATGATCAATATGATTATCAAGTGCGCACTAGCACAATCGTTACACCAGGTTCAGATGCAGCGGTTATACGTGTACGCGGCACAGAAAAAGGATTAGCAATGACGACAGATTGTAACTCTCGCTACATTTATTTAGATCCAGAAGTGGGCGGTAAAATTGCAGTAGCAGAGGCAGCACGTAATATCGTATGTTCTGGCGGGGAGCCACTTGCAATTACAGATTGCTTAAACTTCGGTAACCCAGAAAAACCAGAGATCTTCTGGCAAATTGAGAAATCAGTAGACGGTATGAGTGAAGCTTGCCGCAAGTTACAAACGCCAGTTATCGGCGGGAATGTATCAATGTATAACGAGCGTAGTGGTGAAGCTGTATATCCAACACCAACTGTTGGGATGGTTGGACTTGTACACGATTTAAAACACGTAACAACACAAGAATTTAAACACGCTGGCGATTTAGTTTATGTAATTGGAGAGACGAAAGCTGAGTTTGGTGGAAGTGAATTACAGAAAATGATCTATGGAAAAATTTTCGGTCAATCACCAAGCATCGATCTAGATGTAGAATTAAAACGCCAAAAGCAAGTACTAGCAGCAATTCAAGCTGGCCTTGTTCAATCTGCACATGATGTCGCTGAAGGTGGTTTAGCAGTTGCAATTTCTGAAAGTGCAATTGGTGCTAACGGTTTAGGTGCTACTGTGAAATTAGATGGGGAAGCAACGGCGGTATTATTTGCGGAATCACAGTCTCGCTTCGTTCTAACTGTAAAACGTGAAAATAAAGAAGCGTTCGAGAAAGTCGTTGAAGCAATTCAAGTTGGAGAAGTAACAAATACAAATGAAGTAACAATTCATAATGAAGAAAATGAAGTATTACTTACAGCAAATGTAGATGAAATGAGAAAGGCTTGGAAAGGGGCAATCCCATGCTTGCTGAAATAAAGGGGTTAAATGAAGAATGTGGCGTTTTCGGAATTTGGGGGCATGAAAATGCAGCACAAGTTTCGTACTACGGATTGCACAGTTTGCAGCACCGTGGGCAAGAGGGCGCAGGCATTGTTGTAAATAATGGGGAAAAAATCATTGGTCACAAGGGGTTAGGTTTAATATCAGAAGTGTTTTCAAGAGGTGAGCTAGAAGGATTAAACGGAAAATCAGCAATTGGACACGTACGATATGCAACAGCGGGTGGAAGTGAAGTTGCTAACGTTCAACCATTATTATTCCGTTTTTCTGATCATAGTATGGCGCTAGCTCATAACGGAAATTTAATTAATGCAAAGATGCTTCGTCGTGAATTAGAGGCAGAGGGAAGTATTTTTCAAACGAGTTCAGATACAGAAGTACTTTTACATCTCATTAAACGTAGTACGAAAGATTCTTTAATTGAAAGTGTAAAAGAGGCTTTAAATAAAGTAAAAGGTGCGTTCGCATATCTTTTACTAACTGGAAATGAAATGATTGTTGCGCTAGATCCGAATGGATTCCGTCCTCTTTCAATTGGAAAGATGGGGGATGCTTACGTTGTAGCATCAGAAACATGTGCTTTTGATGTAGTAGGTGCAACATACATTCGTGATGTAGAACCTGGTGAACTACTTATCATCAATGATGAAGGAATTCACGTAGATCGTTTTACAAATGAAGTAGATCATGCGATTTGCAGTATGGAATACATTTACTTTGCACGTCCAGATTCTAATATCGCTGGTATTAACGTTCATGCAGCACGTAAAAACATGGGGAAACGTTTAGCGGCGGAAGCTCCTATTGAAGCTGATGTTGTTACTGGTGTGCCAGACTCTAGTATTTCAGCAGCAATTGGTTATGCGGAGGCGACAGGCATTCCATATGAGTTAGGACTAATTAAAAATCGTTACGTTGGACGTACGTTTATTCAACCTTCTCAAGAACTGCGAGAGCAAGGGGTTAAGATGAAACTTTCAGCAGTAAGAGGTGTAGTTGAAGGAAAACGAGTTGTTATGATTGACGATTCTATCGTAAGAGGAACAACAAGTAAACGAATTGTTCGTATGCTTCGTGAGGCTGGAGCAACAGAAGTTCATGTAAGAATTGCTTCACCACCTCTTAAGTATCCATGCTTCTATGGTATTGATATTCAAACGAGAAAAGAATTAATTGCAGCAAGTAATACAGTAGAAGAAATTCGTGAAATAATCGGTGCAGATTCACTAACATTTTTAAGTGAAGATGGATTAGTAGATGCAATTGGACGCCCATATGAAGGGAAATATGGCGGTCTATGTATGGCTTACTTCAATGGAGACTATCCAACAGCTCTTTATGATTATGAGCAAGAGCTTTTAGAAAGTATGAAATAAGAAGAAAAAAGCTTCTACTTCCTTTGATGTAGAAGCTAGCTTCTTTCTTAAAACGGCCCGCCCTGGATGGGGAGAAATTAAAAGACGAGGTGTAAATAACGATGGCGAATGCATATAAGCAAGCAGGAGTAGATATTGAAGCTGGATATGAAGCGGTATCTCGCATGAAAAAACACGTACAAACAACAATGAGAAAAGAAGTACTAGGCGGTTTAGGCAGTTTTGGAGGTATGTTTGATCTATCAAAATTTGCATTAGAAGAACCTGTATTAGTATCTGGAACAGATGGCGTGGGAACGAAATTGATGCTCGCTTTTATGGCAGATAAACATGACACAATTGGTATTGATGCAGTAGCAATGTGTGTAAATGATATTGTTGTCCAAGGAGCAGAACCGCTTTTCTTCCTTGATTATATTGCTTGTGGTAAAGCTGAACCTAGTAAAATTGAAAACATCGTCAAAGGTATATCAGAGGGCTGTCGCCAAGCTGGTTGTGCATTAATTGGTGGAGAAACAGCTGAAATGCCAGGGATGTATTCTACGGAAGAATACGATTTAGCTGGTTTTACAGTTGGGATTGTTGATAAAAAGAAAATTGTAACGGGTGAAAAGATTGAAGCTGGTCACGTATTAATTGGCTTAGCATCTAGCGGTATTCATAGTAACGGTTACTCTTTAGTACGAAAAGTGTTACTAGAAGATGGAGAACTATCTTTAGATCGCATTTATGGACGCTTAGAACTACCTCTTGGTGAGGAGTTATTAAAACCAACGAAAATTTATGTCAAACCTATTTTAGAACTATTGAAAAAACATGAAGTATACGGTATGGCGCATATTACAGGTGGCGGATTCATTGAAAATATTCCACGTATGTTGCCAGAAGGAATCGGTGCGGAAATTGAACTAGGAGCTTGGGAAATTCAGCCGATCTTCAGTTTACTTCAAGAAGTTGGGAAACTAGAAGAGAAAGAAATGTTCAATATTTTTAACATGGGTATTGGTATGGTAGTAGCGGTGAAGGAAGAAGATGCAAAAGATATTGTTCGTCTTCTTGAAGAGCAAGGAGAAACAGCTCGTATTATTGGACGTACTGTACAAGGGGCTGGCGTTACCTTCAATGGGGGCACAGCACTATGAGTAGATTAGCAGTTTTTGCTTCTGGAAGCGGATCTAACTTTCAATCTCTCGTTAATGCGGTAGAAGAAAAAAGATTGGATGCAGATATTAGTTTATTAGTATGTGATAAACCAGAGGCACGCGCTATTGGACGGGCACATTATCATCATGTTCCGTGTTTCGCCTTTTCAGCGAAAGCATATGATTCAAAAGAATCATTTGAAAAAGAGATATTAAAAAAGCTAGAAGAGTATGAAATTGATTATGTTATTTTAGCTGGATATATGCGTTTAATTGGGCCAACTTTACTAGAAGCGTACGGCGGGAAGATTATTAACATTCATCCATCATTACTACCGAGTTTCCCAGGTAAAGATGCTGTTGGTCAAGCGTTAGAAGCGGGTGTGAAAGTAACTGGAGTAACGATTCATTATGTAGATGCAGGTATGGATACAGGTCCAATTATTGCGCAAGAAGCAGTAGTTGTTTCTGAAGGGGATACGAGAGAAAGCTTACAAAAGAAAATTCAACAAGTTGAACATAAATTATACGTAAATACAGTGAATCAAATTGTTCAGTCTGTGAAAAAGCCAACTGTTAACTAACATACAACCAGGGGTGAAGGATAAATGAAAAAGCGTGCATTAGTAAGTGTTTCAGATAAAACAGGAGTAGTAGAATTTGTTAAAGGTTTACTTGAACAAGGGATTGAAGTTATTTCAACAGGTGGTACGAAAAAATTATTAGAAGAAAACGGCTTACAAGTAATTGGTATTTCTGAAGTAACTGGTTTCCCGGAAATTATGGATGGCCGTGTAAAAACATTACATCCAAATATTCATGGTGGTCTATTAGCAGTTCGTGATAATGAAACGCATGTAGCGCAAATGAATGAATTAGGTATTCAACCAATTGACTTTGTTGTTGTTAACTTATACCCATTTAAAGAAACAATCGCTAAGCCTGATGTAACATTTGCTGATGCAATTGAAAATATTGATATCGGTGGCCCAACAATGATTCGCTCTGCTGCGAAAAATCATAAATTTGTATCGGTAATTGTAGATCCAGTAGATTATGATGTTGTATTAGCAGAACTGAAAGAGAACGGTGAAGTAACAGAGGGAACGAAACGTAAATTAGCAGCGAAAGTATTCCGTCATACAGCGGCATATGATGCGTTAATTTCTAACTACTTAACAGAGCAAATGGGCGAAGAAAGCCCAGAAACATTAACGGTGACATTTGAGAAAAAACAAGATTTACGCTATGGCGAAAATCCACATCAAAAAGCAACGTTCTATAAAGCACCATTCGCAGCAACTTCTTCTGTTGCATATGCAGAACAATTACATGGTAAAGAATTATCTTATAACAATATCAATGACGCAGACGCAGCGCTTAGCATCGTAAAAGAATTTACAGAACCAGCAGTAGTAGCGGTAAAACATATGAATCCATGTGGTGTTGGAGTAGGAACTGATATTCACGAAGCATATACTCGTGCTTATGAAGCGGATCCAGTATCAATCTTCGGCGGCATTATTGCAGCGAATCGTGAAATTGATAAAGCTACAGCAGAAAAGTTACACGAAATTTTCTTAGAAATTGTTATCGCACCTTCGTTCTCGCAAGAAGCTTTAGAAGTGTTGCAAAGCAAGAAGAACTTACGCTTACTAACTGTAAATATTGAAAAAGCGACAAGTGCAAGCAAAAAACTAACTTCTGTACAAGGTGGTCTTCTTGTTCAAGAGGAAGATACATTATCATTAGATGAGAACACAATTTCAATTCCAACGAAACGTGAACCATCAGAGCAAGAGTGGAAAGATTTAAAACTAGCTTGGAAAGTTGTAAAACATGTGAAATCAAATGCAATTGTTTTAGCGAATGACAACATGACAGTTGGTGTAGGCGCGGGACAGATGAACCGTGTAGGTTCTGCAAAAATTGCAATTACACAAGCTGGCGAAAAAGCACAAGGTAGCGCACTTGCATCTGATGCTTTCTTCCCAATGCCAGATACAGTAGAAGAAGCAGCAAAAGCTGGTATTACAGCAATTATCCAACCAGGTGGATCAATTCGTGATGAGGATTCTATTAAAGTGGCAGATATGTATGGGATTACGATGGTGTTCACTGGCGTACGTCATTTCAAACACTAATAGAGTAATTTTAGAAATAACAAACTAGGAGCATAGCTTCTAGTTTGTACTTATTTAATTATTGGGGGATGAAATATGAATGTTTTAGTAATCGGCCGTGGTGGACGTGAGCATGCTTTAGCTTGGAAGTTTGCACAATCTGAAAAGGTAGAAAAAATATATGTAGCGCCAGGTAATGAAGGTATGCGAGACGTTGCAACACCAGTTGATATTGATGAGAATGATTTTGATGCATTAGTCTTATTCGCAAAAGAAAACAATGTAGGCTTAACTTTCGTTGGACCAGAAATTCCACTTATGAATGGAATCGTTGATCGCTTTAAGGAAGAGGGACTTCGTGTATTTGGACCTAATAAAGCGGCTGCTGTTATTGAAGGTAGTAAAGCTTTTACAAAAGAATTGATGAAAAAGTATGATATTCCAACTGCAGCATATGAAACTTTTACAGACTATGAAGAGGCAGTAAAGTACATTCAAAAAGTTGGTGCACCGATCGTAATTAAGGCAGATGGGTTAGCTGCTGGTAAAGGTGTAACCGTAGCAATGACGCTTGAAGAGGCATTGCAAGCTGTGAAAGAAATGCTACAAGATGTGAAATTCGGCGCAGCAAGCAAGAAGGTCGTTATTGAAGAGTTTTTAGATGGACAAGAATTTTCATTAATGGCATTTGTAAATGGAACAACTGTGCATCCAATGGTAATTGCTCAAGATCATAAACGAGCTTTTGATGGCGATAAAGGTCCTAATACAGGCGGAATGGGTGCATATTCCCCAGTACCACAAATTCCGGAGTCAGCGGTTCAAGAAGCGATTCAAACAGTATTACATCCAACTGCTAAAGCGATGATCCAAGAAAATCGTTCGTTTACAGGAATTTTATATGCGGGGCTTATTTTAACGAATGATGGTCCAAAGGTAATTGAGTTCAATGCACGCTTTGGCGATCCTGAAACGGAAGTTGTATTACCACGCTTAGAAAATGATTTAGTTGATGTATGTAACGCTGTATTAGATGAAAGTGAATTAACGTTACAATGGTCAAAGGAAGCAGTTATTGGTGTCGTACTTGCTTCGAAAGGATATCCAGAAGCATATAAAAAAGGTGAAATTATTAACGGATTAGATGCACTGCAAGATGTAATAGTTTTCCATGCGGGTACAGCGATGAAACATGGTGACTTTGTAACAAACGGTGGCCGTGTATTATTTGTTGCTTGTAAGGCGAATAGTTTACAAGAAGCGAAAGATAAGGTCTATAAAGAAATCGGTAAAATTGAGAGTGATGGTTTATTTTACCGAAGTGATATAGGATATCGTGCAATTGGGCATGAGATGACGAAAAGCTAATATATAAAAATCCCGCTGATTTCTCAGCGGGATTTTTATGCATCTTTATTTTTTTTTAATTTCCCTTTTTGCTTTGCCATTTCTCGAAGTAAATACTCGATGTGTGCATTGACGCTACGAAACTCATCATTCGCCCATTTTTCGATGACTGCGTGTAATTCAGGATCAATACGTAATGGAAAGCTTTTCTTTTTGGCCATAATCACTTACAACCTTTAGTATAGGCTTCCTGTATTAATAACTGGTTGCGCACCTTTATCTGAAACGATGGCAACTAATAAATTGTTCACCATATTTGCTTTACGCTCGTCATCGAGTTCCAGTACGCCTTCTTCATCTAACATATGGATTGAATCTTTCGCCATCTTCACAGCACCTTCAACAATCTCTTTTCTAGCAGCTAATACTGCTTTTGCTTGTTGACGTTGGAGCATTGCATGGGCAATTTCTGTTGCGTAAGCTAAATGCGTTAAACGAGTTTCTAATACTTCTACGCCAGCGATTTCAAGGCGTGCTTCTAACTCACGCTTTAATTCTTCAGAGATTTCTTCAGTATTTCCTCGTAACGTGATACAAGTTTCATCTTGGAAATTATCATAAGGATATTTTGTAGCAACGTGGCGGATTGCTGTTTCGCTTTGAATTTCTACGAATCGATCGTAATGCTCAACACCAAACATTGCTTTTGCGGAATCAACAACTTTATATACGATAACGGCTGCAATTTCAATTGGATTGCCCTCAACATCGTTTACTTTTAATTTCTTACTGTTAAAGTTTTCAACACGTAAAGATACAGTTTGACGAAACGCGAATGGAATTGTTAAAAATAAACCATTTTGACGAATTGTTCCTAAATAACTACCGAAGAACGTAATAACTTTCGCTTGATTCGGTTGAACGATACCGATACCTGTAGCTAAAACAGATGCTAATATGAGAGCTAAAATAGCTATTACAAACATTTCTTGTACAAGGCAAAATACACCGATAGCGGCTAAAACTAAAATTCCAATAACGCCGAGAAATCCATTAACATAAAATACTTGTTTTTCTTTCATATGATCGCCTCCTTGATATAAAAATGATATCACTTTTATATCATTACATGCAAGAGGGTTACACCTAATTTTCTGAATTTTATTGTTTGATATCTTTTATGTACGTTTTAAGGTTGAAAAACAAGAATGTACGTTCTGTTTCGTGGTAAAATAAAGAAGACTTAGCTGCCCACTGCAGCAGCTAAGTCCCTTTGAGAGCATCTTGCATCGTGACAAATGATTCAAAGCGGTTTTGCCAGGATTAATTCTTCAATCGCTGACTCAATCTCTTTGTCAGAAGTGTCATAACTTCCATCTGACTTTGACTTTGGCTTGTCATGACTGGAAGCTGAATTAACTTCTTCTTTATTATGTCCTTTTTCAGTGAAATTCATGCTAGGCATTTTAAATGCGCTCATATTCATATATTTTCCAAACTTACAGGCTTCAACAATAGGGCAGAAACGAACGATTCCCTCCGCAATTTTCATGGCACCAATCCATAGCAAAACTTTAGACCAAGTGCACCAAGGTTTACGTACGAGTTTAGCTGTACTACAACCGAAGAGGATGAGTCCGAGTGTAATTCGAATTAGAGCACTAATTGTGCCGATGTTTTGCTTCATTAGAAAAACACTCCTTTTTAATTAACTTCGAAATAGAAAATACTATTTCATTTGTTAGTATTCCGTATAAGTTTTTTGATATGTAATCCAACATTTGACGTTGAAAAAGATGTTGGATTGGGCGTGTGTGTAGGTAGCTTTTTTTGTTATAATGAAAGAATGCGTAAAAGGAAGTTCAAAAAGTCCGGTAAAGATAGCTGTCGCATTTCATCGTTGCATACGCCAGTCCGGTACTCATGTAGAGAAAACTACATTCCGTTCCTCCTGGCGAATGCGCCTCGACCTGCTCGGCTCTCTATACCCTCCTTTTTGAACAAATATAGTAAGGAAGTTCAAAAAGTCTGGTAAAGATATAGCAAGGAATGTAAAAAATCTTGATAAAAATTAACTGTTATTTTGAACAGAAATTATATAACTAGAGAAAAGAAAGGGTGTTTTCATGTACGATATTTCCAAATGGAAACATGTATTTAAGCTTGATCCAAATAAGGAGTTAAGTGACGAACATTTAGAAATGATTTGTGAGTCTGGAACGGATGCTGTTATTGTAGGCGGAAGTGATGGTATAACAATTGATAATGTATTACACATGCTAGTTAGCATTCGCAGATATGCAGTTCCTTGTGTGTTAGAGGTTTCTGATGTGGAGGCAATTACACCAGGATTTGATTTTTATTACATCCCAAGCGTTTTAAATAGCCGAAAAGTAGAGTGGGTAACAGGTGTTCATCATGAGGCATTGAAAGAATTTGGGGATATTATGGACTGGGACGAAATTTTCATGGAAGGGTATTGTGTTTTAAACCCTGAAGCGAAAGTAGCCCAGCTTACAGATGCAAAATGTGATTTAACAGAAGATGATGTTATTGCATATGCACGTTTAGCAGACAAGCTATTACATTTACCGATATTCTATTTAGAATATAGCGGGACGTATGGAGATATTGAGCTTGTTAAAAATGTAAAAGCAGAATTGAAACAAGCTAAGCTATATTATGGCGGTGGTATTTCTAATGCAGAACAAGCGAAAGAAATGGCGCAGTATGCTGATACAGTAGTTGTTGGAAATGTTATTTATGATGATATAAAATCGGCATTAAAAACAGTTAAAGCAGTAAAAGGAGAGTAGGTGCAGGCACATATGAGTACGACAGATAAGTTATTAAATGGTTTAAATCCGCAGCAACAAAAAGCAGTACAAACAACAAATGGAGCACTTCTATTAATGGCAGGCGCAGGTAGTGGGAAAACACGTGTGTTAACACACCGTATTGCGTATTTACTTGGTGAAAAAGGTGTGGCGCCATGGAATGTACTAGCAATTACCTTTACAAATAAAGCTGCTCGTGAAATGCGTGAGCGTATTGATAAACTTGTTGGACCAGAAGCAGAAGATATTTGGATTTCTACGTTCCACTCTATGTGCGTACGTATTTTACGACGTGATATTGACCGCATTGGTATTAATCGTAACTTTACGATTTTAGATTCAGGTGATCAGTTAACTGTAGTAAAGAAAATTATGAAGGAGCGCAATATTGACCCGAAGAAGTTTGAACCACGCTCTATTTTAGCGGGTATTAGTAATGCGAAAAATGAACTGTTATCTGCAGATAAATATGCAAAAAAAATTACAACCGCTGATCCATATGAAAAATTAACGAGCGATGTATATACAGAATATCAAAAACGCCTTCTAAAAAATAATTCATTAGACTTTGATGATTTAATTATGACGACGATTCAGCTATTTGAACGTGTTCCAGAAGTGCTAGAGTTTTATCAGCGTAAGTTCCAATATATTCACGTTGATGAGTATCAAGATACGAACAAAGCCCAGTACCTTCTTGTTAAACATTTGGCATCACGTTTTAAAAACCTTTGTGTTGTTGGTGATTCGGATCAGTCTATTTACCGCTGGCGCGGGGCTGACATTTCTAACATTTTGTCATTCGAAAAAGACTATGAGAATGCACAAGTTATTCTGTTAGAACAAAACTATCGTTCATCACAAAATATTTTAAATGCAGCTAATGCTGTAATTGAAAAAAATTCAAACCGTAAACCGAAGAAATTATGGACAGACAATCAAATTGGAAGCAAAATCTCGTATTATCGTGCTGCAACCGAAAAGGACGAAGCGTATTTTGTTGCGAAAAAAATTCGTGACGATATTCAAATGGGGAACCGAAAATATACTGATTTTGCAGTGTTATATCGTACAAATGCCCAGTCTCGTATGATTGAGGAGATTTTCCTAAAATCTAATATCCCTTACAAAATTGTCGGCGGTACTAAGTTCTATGATCGTAAAGAGATTAAAGACATTTTGGCGTACTTACGTTTAATTGGGAATCCAGATGATGAGATTAGTTTTGGACGTATTATAAACATGCCAAAGCGCGGGATTGGTGCGACTTCTATCGATAAAATTATTAATTATGGTGTGCAAAACGGAATCTCATTAACTGCTGTATTTGATGAGATTGAGCATGTTGGTGTAAGTGCAAAAATAACAAAAGCAGTAAAAGAATTCGCAAGTTTATTACACAACTGGGTAAATATGCAAGAGTATTTATCTGTTACAGAATTAGTAGAAGAAGTTATTGAGAAGACAGGCTATCGCGATATGTTGAAAAATGAGCGTTCTTTAGAAGCAGAAGGTCGTTTAGAAAACTTAGACGAGTTTTTATCTGTTACACAAACATTTGAATCCCAAAGCGAAGATAAGAGCCTTGTTGCATTCTTAACAGACTTAGCTCTTGTTGCGGATATTGATCGTGTAGATGAAGATCCAACTGCTGGTGAAGAAGTTATTTTAATGACGATGCACTCAGCAAAAGGATTAGAGTTCCCAGTTGTCTTTATTGTTGGCTTAGAGGAAGGGATATTCCCGCATACTCGTTCTCTTATGGAAGAGGATGAAATGCAAGAAGAGCGTCGTCTTGCCTATGTAGGTATTACTCGTGCAGAAGAAGAGCTATACTTATCCAATGCTCAAATGCGTACTTTATTTGGTAGAACAAGTATGAATGCAGCATCTCGATTTATTACAGAAATTCCGGCAGAATTAGTAGAACCATTAAACGAAACAGCACCGAAGCGTGAAACTTCATTTGGTGCAAAAGGAAGAACGACAAGCGCAACTACAACACGTTCTCGTTCAGCTTTCGCGCGTCCGGCTGTTAAGACGACAGGTGGCGAGCAAATTGGCTGGGGAATAGGCGATAAAGCTGCTCACCAGAAGTGGGGAGTCGGTACAGTTGTAAGTGTAAAGGGTGAAGGAGATTCAAAAGAATTAGATATTGCGTTCCCAAGCCCAATTGGTATTAAACGTTTATTAGCAAAATTTGCACCTGTGACGAAACAATAGGAAAGGACTGAGGATATGTCAAAAGAGATAACAAAAAAACGTATAGAAGAACTGCGTGATTTGTTAAATACATTTAACTATCAATATCACGTATTAGACAATCCTTCTGTTTCTGATGCGGAATATGACCGTGATATGCAGGAGCTTATAAAATTAGAAGCAGAGAACCCAGAGTTTATGAGTGAAGACTCTCCCTCCATTCGCGTTGGGGGGACTGTTCTTGATATATTTGAAAAGGTAACGCATAAATCACCAATGTTAAGTTTAGGAAACGCGTTTAATGAAGGAGATTTGCGTGATTTTGATCGAAGAGTACATCAGGGAATTGATGATGCGAATGTAAGATATATATGCGAATTAAAAATTGACGGACTTGCTGTTTCACTTCATTATGAAAAAGGACGCTTCATTCAAGGAGCAACACGTGGTGATGGTATAACGGGTGAAGATATTACCCAAAACTTAAAAACGATTAAAGCTATCCCGCTGCGTTTAAATGAAGAAGTAACGTTAGAAGCACGAGGCGAGGCTTATATGCCGAAGCGTTCATTCGTTAAATTAAATGAGGAAAAAGAGCAAAATGGTGAAGATGTATTCGCGAATCCACGTAATGCCGCAGCAGGATCGATACGCCAACTTGATCCGAAAATTGCAGCGAAGCGTAACTTATCTATGTTTGTGTATGGTCTTGCTAATGTAGAAGAAAAAACAATTCCATCCCACAGTGAATCACTGGATTTCTTAGGTGAGCTTGGATTTAAGACGAATCCATATCGTCGTACATGTGAAACAATTGAAGACGTAATAGCCTATGTAGAAGAGTGGCAAGAAAAACGCCCGCATCTTGATTATGAGATTGACGGAATCGTTATAAAAGTAGACGATGTTGCTATTCAAGAAAGCTTAGGAACTACAGCAAAGAGTCCAAGATGGGCAATAGCTTATAAATTCCCAGCTGAAGAAGTTGTGACGAGATTAACAGGGATTGAATTAAGTGTCGGCCGCACAGGAGTTGTAACACCAACTGCGGAGCTCGAGCCAGTTAGAGTGGCTGGTACTATCGTTCGTCGTGCTTCTTTACATAACGAAGATTTAATTCGTGAAAAGGATATTCGAATTGGTGACTACGTTGTTGTGAAAAAGGCTGGAGATATCATTCCTGAAGTTGTGAACGTTATTTTTGATAAGCGTACTGGTGAGGAAGAAGAATATCATATGCCAACGCATTGTCCAGCATGTGAGAGTGAACTTGTTCGTTTAGAAGAAGAAGTAGCACTTCGATGTATAAATCCGACTTGTCCAGCTCAAATTCGCGAGGGATTAATTCATTTCGTTTCAAGAAATGCAATGAATATTGACGGACTTGGAGAACGTGTAATTACACAACTCTTTGATGCGGATTATATTCGTACGTTTGCTGATTTATATTCATTGACGAAAGAGCAATTATTAGAACTAGAACGTTTCGGTGAAAAATCAGCAACAAATTTAGTCCAAGCAATTGAGAATTCTAAGGAAAACTCATTAGAGCGATTATTATTCGGTCTTGGTATTCGCCACGTCGGTGCGAAAGCCGCACGTACATTTGCTGAGCATTTCGAAACGATGGATGAGCTTGTGAAAGCAACGGAAGAAGAACTAAAAACAATTAACGAGATTGGTGAAAAAATGGCTCAATCCGTTGTAACGTATTTCGATAATGAAGACGTATTAGAGCTATTACAACAATTTAAAGAGTATGGCGTGAACATGGCATACAAAGGTATAAAAATTGCTGATTTACAAAATGTTGAATCGTACTTCGCAGGAAAAACTGTCGTCTTAACAGGGAAATTAGAAGTTATGGGCCGCAGTGAGGCGAAGAAGAAGATTGAGGCATTAGGTGGAAAAGTAACAGGAAGTGTTAGTAAAAGTACGGATTTAGTTGTTGCTGGTGAAGCTGCTGGTTCGAAATTAGCGCAAGCAGAGAAGCACAATGTTGAAGTTTGGAATGAAGAGAGGTTCTTACAAGAGCTGAATAAGTAAGAGGTGCAAACTTACGATGAAAAAAATAGCGTTAGCGGTATTAAGTCTTAGCCTACTTGTAAGTGGGTGTAGTATGGGTTCCAATAAAGATGAAAAAGCAGTTGAGAAATCGGGGAAAGCGAAAGAACAAGCAGTTATCCCGAAATACTCCATTTCGGATAAATATTATAAGACAACGGTTCAATTTGATCCAGGTAAGGCACGTGGTTTAGTTGTACAAGGTTTAAATAGTCGTCTAGATATAGATGAATTTGAAACAGGACTAATGCGCATTGCCAAAGAATCATTTAGTACGAAAGATTATTTCTTTAAAGGCGGAAAGTTTCTAGAGGCTCAAGATATACAAATGCTTGTAAAAAGAAAGCGTACAGATGCTGAACAAAAAGAGCTAGAGGATAAGTTGAAAAAAGATGCAGTTAAATTTCCGAATATCGGACTGAATCCAGCCTTAAGTGAAGGTTCGGAGTCACTAGAAGTGAAAAATAAAAAACATCCAATGTATATCTCAAATATTTTAGAGCATGATTACCACGTGCAAAAAGGTGAGAACGATGATGAACCTGATGGCATTGTAATTGGATTAGCGATGAATTCTGTTCAATATTATGAGGAAGAGCATGGGTATCCACGTGAGGCTGCAATCCCAGATGAAAAAATGTTAGCTGAAGGGAAAAGAATGGCCCAAGAAATCTTGAAATTCATGCATCAAAAAGACGCTGCGACAAAAAATGTTCCGATAACATTTGCAATTTATCGTCAAAGTCCAAAGTCTTCACTTGTGCCAGGGAATTTTGTTTCTTATGCTAAGGTAGAAAAAGGTAGTGAAACGGTTGAGGATTGGAAACCAATCAATGAGAAATATTATTTGTTCCCGTCTGAACAAGCAAAAGCGGATAATAAACGTGAAGACCTTGCAAGGGTGTCAAACTTTAAAGCGAAGTTAAGTGAGTATTTCCAAGGCGATTATACAGCTGTTATCGGTACTGGAATGTATAGAGATGATGAATTAAAAGAAATGAAGCTCGATATTCCTGTCCAATTCAATGGGAAAGCTGAAGTAATTGGTTTTACACAATATGTAGCTGGACTTGTTATGGAATACTTCCCGAATTATATGAAAGTACAAGTAACAATTAAATCTGTAGAACGTCCAGAAGCTATTATTATACGTGAAGCGAAGCAAGATGAGCCGTTTGTGAAAATTTTAGATTAAATATGAGAGCTGTTCCTTTATGGAACAGCTTTTTTTCTTGAGGAATTTTGTTATAATTTAAAATGTTATAAATAAAGGGGTAAGGGGAAAAGTTATGGATGAACTAAGCTTTCAAGTCATTATTTTATTAATTGCATTTGGATTTTTAGCGGCTTTCATTGATTCAGTTGTTGGAGGTGGAGGGTTAATTTCGCTTCCTGCACTTATGTTTGTTGGTTTATCGCCAGCTTCGGCAATCGCAACGAATAAATTAGCTGCAACAATGGGGACGTTTACGAGTGCAATTTATTTTATTCGATCAGGAAAGGTTGATTTTCGGATTGTAGGAAAGTTAATCCCGTTAACTATTATTGGAGCGGTCGCAGGTGCTTTAGTAGTAAAGTTTATTCCGCCTGATATTTTGCGGCCACTAGTGCTCGTAATGTTGGTTTTTATTGCCATTTATATTATTGCGAAAAAAGATTGGGGAAGTGCATCTACCTATAAACAGATGACAAAAGGAAAAACATTAATGTTTTTCTTTGTTATTTTAATGATAGGATTTTATGATGGTTTTTTTGGACCAGGGACAGGATCCTTTTTAATTTTTGCATTTTTATTAATTGGTTTGGATTTTATTCAAGCGGCAGCATCTGGAAAACTTTTGAACTTCGTTAGTAATATCGTATCTTTAATTACTTTTTTATTTTTAGATGTGATTCATTTTGAATACGGTATAATTATGGGATTATCAATGATTTTAGGTGCTTATTTTGGATCGAAGTTTGCGGTTCAAAAAGGTGTTGGATATGTAAGGACTTTATTTTTATTAGTTACTATTTTATTAATCGGGAAAAATGTTTTGGAATATACTCATATTTTGTAGATTCATACGTATGTATGAATCTCTTTTTTATTATATTTTAAAAATTTATTAATTTTTAAAATATAAGTCTAGGAATATTTGAATAAATCTAAATTATCGTGTAGAATAATGTTGTAAAATGTAAACGTTTTTCTAAGGGGAGGCTAAAAAGATGGTAGTAGCATACAAACATGAGCCATTTACAGATTTTTCAGTAGAGGCTAACAAATTAGCGTTTGAAGAGGGTTTAAAGAAAGTAGAATCTTATCTTGGACAAGACTATCCATTAATTATCGGGGGAGAAAAAATCACTACAGAAGACAAGATTGTTTCTGTAAACCCTGCAAATAAAGAGGAACTTGTTGGTCGCGTTTCAAAAGCAAGCCGTGAATTAGCTGAAAAAGCAATGCAAGTAGCGGATGAAACATTCCAAACTTGGAGAAAGTCAAAACCAGAAATGCGTGCAGACATTTTATTCCGTGCTGCAGCAATCGTTCGTCGTAGAAAACATGAGTTCTCTGCTATTCTTGTAAAAGAAGCAGGTAAACCATGGAATGAGGCAGATGCTGATACAGCAGAAGCAATCGACTTTATGGAATATTATGCTCGTCAAATGTTAAAATTAAAAGACGGTATGCCAGTAGAAAGCCGTCCAATTGAATATAATCGTTTCTCTTACATTCCATTAGGAGTAGGTGTTATCATTTCTCCTTGGAACTTCCCATTCGCAATTATGGCAGGTATGACAACAGCTGCTTTAGTTTCTGGTAACACAGTATTACTAAAACCAGCTAGTACAACTCCTGTAGTAGCAGCGAAATTTATGGAAGTATTAGAAGAAGCTGGTTTACCAGCTGGCGTAGTAAACTTCGTTCCAGGTAATGGCTCTGAAGTTGGTGACTACTTAGTAGATCACCCTCGTACACGTTTCGTTAGCTTTACTGGATCTCGCGATGTAGGTATTCGTATTTACGAACGTGCAGCAAAAGTAAACCCGGGACAAATTTGGTTAAAACGTGTTATCGCTGAAATGGGCGGTAAAGATACAATCGTTGTTGATAAAGAGGCAGATCTTGAATTAGCAGCTAAATCTATCGTTGCATCAGCATTCGGATTCTCAGGACAAAAATGTTCTGCATGTTCTCGTGCAGTAATCCATGAAGATGTATACGATCATGTATTAAATCGTGCTGTTGAATTAACAAAAGAATTAACAGTAGGTAACCCAGATGCAAAAGATATTAACATGGGACCTGTTAATGACCAAGCTGCATTCGATAAAGTAATGAGCTATGTTGCAATTGGTAAAGAAGAAGGTAAAATCGTATCAGGTGGCGAAGGAGACGATTCTAAAGGCTGGTTCATCCAACCAACAATCGTTGCTGACGTTGCAGAAGATGCTCGCTTAATGAAAGAAGAAATCTTCGGACCAGTAGTAGCATTTTGTAAAGCAAAAGACTTTGATCATGCACTTGCAATTGCAAACAATACAGAATACGGTTTAACAGGAGCAGTTGTTACTAACAACCGTGACCATATTGAAAAAGCACGTGAAGACTTCCACGTTGGTAACTTATACTTCAACCGTGGATGTACTGGTGCAATCGTAGGTTACCAACCATTCGGTGGCTTTAACATGTCTGGTACAGACTCTAAAGCTGGTGGCCCTGATTACTTAGCGCTTCACATGCAAGCAAAAACTACTTCTGAAACTTTATAAGAAATAGTAGAAAAGATCTTCACAGACTGTGAAGATCTTTTCTTTTTGAGAAACTCTCTATAATAGAAGCTAGTTAATTTCAATCAAGAAAATGTTGCCAAATATTACTATTTGTTCTTTTGAATTAGTTAAACCCTATTAATATCGGGATAAACATGAAAATAGAAACAAAACAGCGAGAAAAATTGACTTATTAGTCATATTTTTTAGTATTCATTTTGAGGATTTCCTGTATAATACAATTTGAAAGAAAATCTATGGTTAGACAAGAGAACACTCCTTTCGGCTTTGCTAACTGAAAGGAGTGTTTTTTTTAGGTCGCTAAAAACTCTTCTGTACTCATTATATTTGCGTATACTCCATTTAAACTCGCCAAAATTGTATTATGAATATAAACAGCTGGTATAGTAGCATTCTTAAATGAAAGATCTTTTGTAGCACAAGCATCGTGTATTACGGTACAGTGAAGGCCAAAATCAAAAGCAGCTCTTACTGTAGCATCAATACACATATGGGTCATCATCCCGCATATTACGACGTGCTCAATTCCTGAACGTTGTAATTGTTCTAGAAGATCAGTTTCTCGGAAGCTATTTGGATAATGTTTAAGGATAACGGTTTCCTCTCTAAGTGGACGGACATTTTCGTGAATATGGACACCTTCTGTATTGGGTAGGAAAAAAGTAGCGCTATCTTTTATAGCTACATGTTGGATATGAAAAATAGGTTCGTTTCTTATTCTAAAATGTTGTAGTAGCTGACTAGCATATTCACTTGCTTCTACTGGATTACGTAATTCCATCATTCCGCTTGGAAAATAATCATTTTGAATGTCGACGAGCAAAAGAGCTGTTTTCATATATCTATCTTCCTCCGATTTCATATTCAAATAATGTTATTCAATGAGTAGAGAAGATTCTCCTTTTTAAAAGTATGAGTGAGAAGGATTTTACATAACTTTAAAAATCACTATTGTATTGTTACTTCTTATTTAAAAATTTAAATAGAGAAATAATTAATGTTTTTTCTAAAAATTGTATTGACTCTCATTATTCTGAGTTCTATAATAAGACTTAATTAAACGACAATTAAATCAATACACTCTTATCCAGAGAGGTGGAGGGACTGGCCCTACGATACCTCAGCAACGGGTTTTTTAATACCGTGCTAACTCCAGCAAGCCTATAAAGGCTTGGAAGATGAGAAGATGTGAATGAGTACATATAAAAGTGCTCTCCTTCTTATCTTTTATTACTGATAAGAAGGAGAGCACTTTTTATTTTACCTCGAAAGCTCTACTTCAAGTTTTTACAGCATATAGGAGGGAAGAAAATGATTTCTTTTAACAATGTAAGTAAAGTATATGAATCAGGTGGGCAATCTGTTCATGCGGTTGAGGATGTAACGCTGTCAGTTGAAAAGGGCGAAATTTTTGGCATTATCGGATTTAGTGGTGCTGGGAAGAGTACGTTATTACGTTTAGTAAATATGTTAGAAAGACCAACTGCAGGAACAATTTCAATAGATGATAAAGATATTACATCATTATCGGCGAAAGAATTACGGAAACTAAGACAAAGAATTGGGATGATTTTCCAAAGTTTTAATCTATTTAATTCAAGAACGGTGTTTGGGAACATTGCTTATCCATTAAGGTTAGCGAAATTGCCGAAGAATGAGATAAAAGAAAGAGTGAATGAACTACTAAAATTTGTTGGTTTAGAAGATAAAGCGAACTATTATCCAGAACAGTTATCAGGTGGACAAAAGCAGCGTGTTGGGATTGCAAGAGCACTTGCGACATCACCGGATATTCTCATATGTGATGAGGCAACATCAGCTTTAGATCCGGAAACAACAACAGAAATCTTAAATTTATTAAAGAAAGTAAATAGAGAGTACAATTTAACGATCCTACTTATTACACATGAAATGCACGTTGTGAAAGAAATTTGTCACCGTGTAGCCGTTATGGAAAAAGGAAAAGTAATTGAAGAAGGAAAACTGTTTGACGTTTTCACACAACCAAAAACAAAGACCACTCAAAATTTTGTACGCTCTGTTATTAATGATCACTTACCAGAAAGTGTTCTAGCGAAAATTCAAAACGGAGGTCAGATTTATCGCCTGACTTTTACTGGGGAAGAGACAGGACAGCCTGTACTATCATATATTGCGAAAAACTATAACGTCGATGTAAATGTTCTGTATGGAAATATTATTGAACTCCAAAATGTGCTATTTGGAAATCTTCTTGTAGAACTACAAGGTGAACAGAAAGAAATTCAAAAAGCATTACAACATCTAAGACTGCAAGTGCAGCTGAAGGAGGTAGAAGCTCATGCGAGTTGATTGGAGTATATTTTGGCCTCGCATATTAGATGCGACGGGGGATACCCTCTTAATGGTAATTGTAACCCTTATATTCGCTACAATTCTTGGTATACCTCTAGGTTTACTGTTGTATGTAACGAGAAAAGGAAATTTTTTAGAAAATAAATGGGTCTTTTCTATTCTTAATATCATAATTAATACAATTCGTCCGGTTCCATTCATTATCTTTTTAGTAGCTTTAAGCCCACTAACAAGAAGTGTTATTGGAACGACGATTGGAACGGCTGCAGCAATCTTCCCAATGACGTTAGTGGCATCAATTGGTATTGCTAGAATGGTTGAAACAAATCTTGTTTCTGTTCCGAAAGGAGTAATTGAAGCAGCACAAGCAATGGGCGCTTCACCACTTAGAATTGTTTTTGAAATCCTCGTACCAGAAGCTTTAGCACCATTGATCCTAGGTGTCACGTTTATGACGGTCGGTTTAATTGAATTTTCTGCAGTCGCAGGACTTGTCGGTGGTGGCGGTCTTGGTGACTTAGCAATGACATATGGTTATCAACGCTTTGATACGTCAGTTATGTTTGTAACGGTCGTTTTACTTATTATTCTTGTACAGGTAGCTCAAAATTTAGGGAACTACTTTGCGAAAGTCTTTTTACGCAGATCATAAAAAGGAAGAGGGGAAAAGAAAATGAAGAAAATTTTAGCATTTGCATTATCAGCGATCGTAGGAATTACAGCGTTAAGCGGCTGCTCAGGTGGAGACACAGGTGCAGGAGCGAAAGAGAAAGTAGTTCGCGTCGGTGTAACTGGAACAGATGGAGACGTTTGGGAAATTTTAAAGAAAAAAGCTGAAAAAGAAGGGATTAAAATTAAACTGGTTGAGTTCTCTGATTACACAACACCCAACAAAGCGTTAGCTGATGGAGATATTGAACTAAACTCATTCCAGCACATTGCTTTCTTAGAGCAATTTAAAAAGGAGCATAAGTTAGATATTACAGCTGTTGGTACAACGCAAATTGCACCGATGGGCTTATACTCTGAAAAATATAAGAAAGCAAATGAAATCCCAGATGGTTCGGAAATTGCTATTCCGAATGATCCAACGAACCAAGCACGTGCATTAAAACTTCTTGATGCAGCTGGATTATTAAAGCTTAAGAAAGATTTTGGTCTATTTGGGGATCCAAGCGGTATCGCTGAAAATCCGAAGAAGCTAAAAGTTACACCAGTTATCGCACAGCAAACACCTCGTGTGTTAAAAGATGTAGCGGCTTCAGTTATTAATAACGGTGTTGCTGGTCAAGCTGGATTAGATCCAGCGAAGGATCCTATTTTCTTAGAAGATCCAAAGAATGAAAATGCAAAGGCCTATATTAATATTTTCGCAGCTCGTACGAAAGACAAAGATGATCCAACGCTGAAAAAAGTAATTGAATTGTATCATTCAAAAGAAGTAACAGATGCAATTAAGAAAGAAACGAATGATGGTTCAATTTCAGTAGATCTTTCACTTGATGAGCTTGCAAAAATCGCAAAATAATATTGAGTTTAACGGACTAGCAGTAGGAACCCCTCCGCTGTTAGCTCGTTCAACATATAATCTACTTAACAAACAAAACCCTAATTCTGTACCTTCCAATTTTGTATAACATAGAATCCAATGTTTGTTAAGTAGAGTGATGGACCAGGAGTTTTCCTGGTCTTTTTTTAATTAAAGCAGCTGGCTAATAATAAGGAAATCCAAATTATGATTGGGTAAGAGATTAAACTAAAAATGAGTGTACTTGCTAATTTCTTTTTAGGGATTAATAGTTTCTTTGATGAAAATAAGAAAAGAGAAAATAGGATAATGATAGATGCTGAGATTACTCCTGGATTATAAGAACGATAAATGAAATACAAGATAATATGTTGAACGGCGTTAAAGAAGATACAGCCCTGTATAAAAATGATCAAGTAAATAGAAGATATGATGCTTAATTGATATAGAATGACTATGAGTAAGACGAAGGTTGTTAATATGGAAATTGCAATGAAAAATTGTTTGTTAGTTATAAAATGGATCGAAAATCGATTAGCGATATATTGTGGCATTTGGAAAGCTTCTTCAAGGTTATGAAAAAAGAATAGAAGGGGGATTAGCCAGATTATATTAGTGGTGAAATGTCTTGTTGAAGATGTGTTTATCAACTTATATCAGCTCCAATAAAGGGATAGAAAGCCTATAAGAAAAGGCTTTCTACAAGGGTATAGTTATTCAATTATGATGCTTTTTAAATTACTCTCAGGTTGCGGTTGTTCTTCAGCATAAGAGGAGAGCTCCTCTTGCAAAATATTTAGTGCGTGCTTAGCTGATTGCTGAATCGGATTCGGTAGCTCTTCTAATATACGCATACCGATTTTTATTTTTGTACGAATTACCTTTCTTAGTAATTCATCATGCATGTACTACACCTCCAAACCGAATGTTTAGTACATCATCTTCAAACTTAGCTCCTTGAATAGAAAGGTGTGTTAATGTTTTTGGTAAGGTGATATTTCGCTTCATAGAGCCGGCTCGAATAATAAGTTCATCACCTTTTTGATTTAATGAAAGTTCACTTTTGTTTGAGAAGGGAATAGACAGAACGAAAATATACTCATCGCCATCTTTTTTTACATATTGTGTGCGGCCATTAAATTTCACTTCAGTAGGAGAAGGGTCTGATTTGAATAAAGCATTTCCTACACGCTCTAACATAGGTAAACCAACAACTTCTTGTTCAAACATGGGAGCTTCGTAAATAGGAAGTGGCTGAAAACTATCTTTAATTAACGCCTTATATTTCTTTTGTGTATCTTTCCATGCCTGAAAGTAAGGGTCGGTAACAGTGTTAGGGATGACGCGGTTAATCATAATGGCATCTACGTTATAATCGTATAAGTTTAAATAAGTAAAACTACGCTGAGCTTCTTTAATGACCATTTTTTCAGGATTTACAACAACGCGAATACTCGTTACTTCTCGGTTTGATAAAATATCTCTCATTTCTCCAAGTTGTTCAAGCGTATTCGTTAATTCGTCCATAATATCATCAGTTGGAAGGGGGACACCAAGAAGTGGTTGAGCTACAGGACGAACAACTTTTAAAATCTTCCTTTTAATAGGAAAGAGTTTTTCCATCCACCAGCCGAGCATGTCTGGAAAGCTAAGCATTGCTAAAGTTTCTCCAGTCGGTGCGCAATTAATAATGATGACGTCGTAAGTGTTGTGTTTATAGTAATCGAGTACTCGAAGTAAGCTAATTAAATCTTCCATACCAGGGAACATCGTTAATTCTTCTGTTGTAATATCATCGGCTGCTTTGGAAGTGAAGAGTAGTGTAATATATTTCTGCAATTTCCCCCAGCCTTTTTCCATTTCATAAATAGTGTTAATTTCTTGTGCCCACAAGTTTTCGCGAATTTCTAGTGGCTCAGAAGATAGTTTTATGCCAAATGAATCCCCTAAACTATGAGCAGGATCTGTGCTCATTACTAAGGTTTTTAATCCTTGTTTTGCACTTTGGATTGCTGTTGCTGCTGAAATGCTAGTTTTTCCAACGCCGCCTTTACCTGTATACAAAATAATTCTCATTATTCTATCCCCTTTGTTTCGAGTATCGAATATTACGAGTGTCGAAATATTTAATTGAATAAAAACCCAACTAGGGTCTTATTCAATCGGAATGTTTTTCATTTTAGGTGTAGAAACCTTTTCTTCTATTTTTTGCTGTGACGTAGCAATGTGATTCATGATCTTTTGGAATATTTGTAGTAAGAATGCTTTTTCTTCTTCTGACAATGCATCTGTCACTAGGCTAAAGTAATGGGCCGCATTTTGTTTTACTTCTTGAACGAGCATTACGCCGTTTTCTGTTAAACGAATTAATACAATGCGTCGATCGCTTTCATTCCGGTAGCGTTCAATATATCCCTTTTTTACAAGGCGATTTACAACGCCCGTTGTTGTACTCATCGGTATATCAAGAAGATCAGCGATTTTTGTCATTGTAATATCCGTATTTCGCTCCATCCAAAGTAAACAAAATACTTCTGTCTTGGAAAGTGTTAAATCAAGGCTTACCCATTCTTCAGGATAGAAAAGTTTCTTGGCGTTATCTAGCAGTAAGTCTAAAAAATGTTCATATTGCAACAATTATTTCCACTCCCGTATATTTCGAGGTTCGTAATATTTGTTTTTATTTTATGTGGAATTGAAATAAATGTCAATATTTTTAACTGTTTTTTCAGATTAGAAAGAAAATTATCTTCAAAATAGAAATTTTTTGTGATAGATTAATAAATAGAAAAATGATTTTACATAAAAACCCATTGTGATAAATATATTTATCTATAATAGGTGTACAGCTAACGAGGGGGAGAACGATGAGAAGACGAAATACGCAAGCGTTCACGTTTTTAGCATGGACTTCATTTGTTTGTGCGCTTTCAGGAATGCTAATTGGGATTTACACGTTAGATGAAACGCTTAGTGTAAAAGGGTACTATTTAATCGGAACATTATTTTTAACGATGTCTTGTTTTGTATTACAAAAAACAATTCGTGATAATGAGGAAGATAATGAAAGATTTCCGAAAAATAAATCGTTAGATAAAGAGTAAATTGTAAAGAAAGGCACTTGCCTTTCTTTTTTTATGTAAAAATACCGTAAGTGCCGTGTGTTGACTTGCTTGAAGTACTGAAAATTTGGTATCATCAATAGTATTGTAGATTGAACGATATATTATGGAGGTGGCCTAGCCGTGTCAAGAATTTCCGTTGAGAATGTAAAGCACGTAGCACATTTAGCACGTCTTGCAATTACTGATCAAGAAGCAGAAAAATTTCAAAAACAACTAGATGCAATTGTTACATTTGCAGAACAGTTAAATGAATTAGATACAACTGATGTAAAACCAACAACTCATGTATTAACTATGAAAAATGTTATGCGTGAAGATGTGCCAGAAAAAGGTTTACCAGTAGAAGAAGTATTAAAAAATGCACCGGATCACAAAGATAATCAAATCCGTGTTCCAGCAGTATTAGAATAGAGGAGGGAATTTCGATGTCATTATTTGATCATTCTGTATCAGAGTTACATAAGAAGTTAAACAACAAAGAAATTTCCGTTACGGATTTAGTAGAAGAATCTTACAAACGTATTTCGGATGTTGAAGATAACGTAAAAGCTTTTCTTACATTAGATGAAGAAAATGCACGCGCGAAAGCGAAAGAATTAGATGCAAAGATTGGTGCTGAGGATAATGGTTTATTATTCGGTATGCCAATTGGTGTAAAAGATAACATTGTAACTAACGGTCTTCGTACAACTTGTGCGAGCAAAATATTAGCAAACTTCGATCCAATTTACGATGCGACAGTTGTACAAAAGCTAAAAGCTGCTGACACAGTTACAATCGGTAAATTAAATATGGACGAGTTCGCAATGGGTTCTTCAAATGAAAACTCAGGCTTCTACGCTACAAAAAATCCATGGAACTTAGATTACGTTCCAGGCGGATCTAGTGGTGGTTCTGCAGCAGCAGTAGCAGCAGGAGAAGTATTATTCTCTCTAGGTTCTGATACGGGTGGTTCTATCCGTCAGCCAGCTGCATATTGCGGCGTTGTAGGTTTAAAACCAACTTACGGACGCGTATCTCGTTACGGATTAGTAGCATTCGCATCTTCACTTGACCAAATCGGACCGATTACACGTACAGTAGAAGACAATGCATACTTATTACAAGCTATTTCAGGTATTGACCGTATGGATGCAACTTCTGCAAACGTTGAAGTAGGAAACTACTTAGCTGGTTTAACAGGCGATGTTAAAGGTTTACGTATTGCTGTACCGAAAGAATACTTAGGCGAAGGTGTTGGCGAAGAAGCTCGTGAGTCAGTGCTAGCTGCTTTAAAAGTGTTAGAAGGTATGGGCGCAACTTGGGAGGAAGTATCTCTTCCACACTCTAAATACGCTCTAGCAACGTATTACTTATTATCTTCTTCTGAAGCATCTGCGAACCTTTCACGCTTTGATGGCGTACGTTACGGTGTTCGTTCTGATAATGTAAATAACTTATTAGATCTTTACAAAAACACACGTAGCGAAGGTTTCGGTGATGAAGTAAAACGTCGTATTATGCTTGGTACATTTGCTCTTAGCTCTGGTTACTATGATGCATATTACAAAAAAGCACAACAAGTACGTACATTAATTAAAAATGACTTTGAAAATGTATTTGCTAACTACGATGTTATTATTGGACCAACAACGCCAACTCCAGCATTTAAAGTAGGCGAAAAAGTGGACGATCCAATGACAATGTATGCAAATGACATTTTAACAATTCCAGTAAACTTAGCGGGTGTTCCAGCGATTTCTGTTCCATGTGGATTCGGTGCTAACAACATGCCACTTGGTCTACAAATCATTGGTAAACACTTCGATGAAACGACGATTTACCGCGTTGCACATGCGTTTGAGCAAGCAACAGACTATCATACAAAAAAAGCAAGTCTGTAAGGAGGCGAGCATAGATGAATTTAGAAACAATTATTGGGTTAGAGGTTCACGTTGAGTTAAAAACAAATTCGAAAATTTTCTCTGCGAGTCCAACAGAATTCGGAGCGGAGCCAAATACACAAACAAGTGTAATTGACTTAGGATACCCAGGGGTACTTCCTACTTTAAATAAGGAAGCAGTTAACTTTGCAATGAAAGCCGCAATGGCATTAAACTGTGAAATCGCAACGGAAACGAAGTTCGACCGTAAAAACTATTTCTACCCAGATAATCCGAAAGCTTACCAAATCTCTCAATTTGATAAGCCAATTGGTGAAAATGGTTGGATTGAAATCGAAGTAGACGGTAAAAAGAAACGTATCGGTATTACACGTCTTCATTTAGAAGAAGATGCTGGTAAATCAACGCATGCAGCTGACGGTTCATTAGTAGACTACAACCGTCAAGGTATGCCTTTAATCGAGATCGTATCTGAGCCAGATATGCGTACTCCAGAAGAAGCATATGCGTACTTAGAGAAGTTAAAATCAATCATTCAATATACAGGTGTATCTGATTGTAAGATGGAAGAAGGTTCTCTTCGTTGTGATGCGAATATTTCACTTCGTCCAGTTGGACAAGAGAAGTTCGGTACAAAAGCAGAACTGAAAAACTTAAACTCTTTCACTTACGTGCAAAAAGGTCTTGAGCATGAGCAAGTGCGCCAAGAAAAAGAATTATTATCTGGTGGTATCATCCAACAAGAAACACGTCGTTATGATGAAGCAACGAAGAAAACAATCTTAATGCGTATAAAAGAAGGATCTGACGATTACCGTTACTTCCCAGAGCCAGACTTAGTTGAACTTTACATCGACGATGAGTGGAAAGAAGAAATTCGTGCTTCTATTCCAGAACTTCCAGATGCACGTAAAGCTCGCTATGTTGAAGAAGTTGGCTTACCAGCTTATGATGCGCATGTATTGACATTAACGAAAGAGATGTCTGATTTCTTTGAAGCAACAGTTGCAGACGGTGCTGATGCGAAATTAACATCAAACTGGTTAATGGGTGAAGTACTTGCATACTTAAACAAACAACAAAAAGAATTAAAAGACGTTGCATTAACGCCAGCTGGCTTAGCTAAAATGGTTCAATTAATTGAAAAAGGTACAATTTCTTCTAAAATCGCGAAGAAAGTATTTAATGAATTAATTGAAAAAGGTGGAGACCCAGACGAAATCGTTAAAGCGAAAGGTCTGGTTCAAATTTCTGACGAAGGAACACTTCGTAAGGTTGTAACAGAAATTCTTGATAATAATGAGCAATCTATTGAAGACTTTAAAAATGGTAAAGACCGTGCAATTGGCTTCTTAGTTGGTCAAATTATGAAAGCTACAAAAGGACAAGCAAATCCACCGCTTGTTAATAAAATCTTACTTGAAGAGATTAATAAGCGCTAAAAAAAGAGAAGAATTCTTATTTTTGAACGCTAAAATAGTATAGATTCTTAAAGATTAAACAGAAAAAACACCCGTATTTGGGTGTTTTTTCTGAGTTAATCAAACGTTTGTTTAAATGGTGAAAAATAATTTAAACAAACGTTTGATTAACTGTCAAAAGTGAAAAAATGTTTGTATAGCAACTATGGTATGATAGTTGCAAAAAGGTGGGAATAATGATAAATCTAGACATAGAGGTTTTTTCATCTCATGAAATAATAGATAATTATTATTCGTTATATGTAAATTGTTGTGAGGAAATAGATGGACATAAATTTTTTTGTCAAATAAAACAAAACCATTGAAAATGAATAGTTACTTTTGATGGGCTACACGAATCGGGTTCTTACTGCCTGTTTGAGCGGAATTAAAGAAGGATAGGAAGATGAGAGGAGGTAAGCATAGGGATACTGAATAAGGGTTCGGTGTATTCGTTTTTCAATGAATAAGGAATTTCCTGTGCTAATAAATGATGAAGCGAGCAAGAATTATTTATAATCCTACTTCTGGGCGCGAGCTATTTAAGAAGAGCTTACCAGAAGTATTACAAAAATTAGAACAAGCTGGATATGAAGCGTCTTGTCATGCGACAACTGGTCCTGGAGATGCGACTGTGGCAGCGAGGCAAGCTGCGGATCGTAAGTTTGATGTTGTTATCGCAGCTGGTGGTGATGGTACATTAAATGAAGTAGTGAACGGTTTAGTAGGACATGAGCATCGTCCAAAGTTTGGAATTATTCCAGTTGGAACGACAAATGATTTTGCGCGTGCGATCGGTGTACCTCGTGTTATTGAAGAGGCTGCGGATATTATTTGTGAAGGAACAACGGTACCGTTAGATCTTGGTAGAGCGAATGATACATATTTCATTAATATCGCTGGTGGCGGCCGTATTACAGAATTAACATATGAAGTACCAAGCAAGCTAAAAACGGTATTAGGCCAACTTGCTTACTATTTAAAAGGAATCGAAATGTTACCATCATTACATCCAACATATGTTGAAATTGAGTATGATGGGAAGTTGCTACAAGAAGAAATTACGATGTTTTTAATTACGAATACTCGTTCAGTTGGTGGATTCGAAAAAGTAGCACCATATGCATCTATTAACGATGGATTATTTGATTTATTAGTACTGAAAAAAGGTTCTATCGCTGATTTAATTAAAGCAGCAACACAAGCGCAGCGTGGGGAACATATTAACAATCCGAAAGTACTATATACACAAGCGAATCGTATTAAAGTGCATTCACCTGATAAATTAATGATCAACTTAGATGGTGAATATGGCGGAGATGCACCGATGGAATTCGAAAATATATATCATTGTCTGGAACTATTTGTTCCTGAACACCAAGAGGATGCCCTGTAAAGGCATCCTTTTTATTATATAGAGGAATTGTAAATTGGAAGTTAGTTTGATTTTTATGGTATTTTTACAATTCGTTTATGTTATATCCATACTTTATTGATACACTGGAGGAGATAAGAAACGAGAGGTAGGGTAACTAACTGTTACGATTTATTTAACCATTTATAACTAAAGTTAATTAAATATATCAGTAAGCCCTGCTAGTCAAGTGATTGGCTAGTAGTGAGGGTTAACTGCGGGCAATCCCTAAAGCTGATTGAACTACAACGTGGCTAGAAATAGCGAGCGTGAATGTCGCGAAAGCAGAAAAAATCAATCAGATCGTGCAAGGTTAAATCCTAAACACTAGAATAATGGGTCTTCCGCATCGAATCGTCTAAGTCAAAATTGATAAGATGAACGTTCAACGACTATCTCGTATAACTGACGAGAGTACATCACAAGCCTATGGTGATGGAAAAATCCTCTATCTCTAAGTAGATAAACATATAGTCTGCGCTCATGTGAAAACATGAGAAGTTCATAAGAGAACTGGCTAAGGAATTGCGCCCTTAGTTGAACGAGATAAATTTAATTAAATCTATCAAGTCTCATTGAATCTACCGAATCTATGCATTATGGTAAATGCAATGAGGTGAAAATAATAATGAAATTTTTACGAGTTAGTCAAGTATCGGAATTAACAGGTTTGTATCCTAGTAGTCTTAGGAGAATGCTGATGGAACACGCTACTATTCAGAAGAACAAATCTTTCATTATCTGAAAGGTGAGTGCCGAATAATCGCACAGTAAAGGAGTTAAATTCTGATGATATTGGCGAAGAAAGTCAGACTGATTCCAACGCCTGAACAAGAAAAAGTGCTTCGAAATCATGCTGGAGCTTCAAGGTTTGCTTATAACTATTGTAAAAGAATGAGTGATAGATACTATAAGCTATTCGGAAAATCTGTTTCACAGTTAGATTTACAGAAACGATTTACAAAGATCAAGAAGCGAAAGCGATATGAGTGGTTAAATGACATCAACGCACAAGTTCCAAAACAGGCTTCAAAAGATTTTGACAAGGCGCGAAAAAATTCGTTCAAAAAGTACAAAAGTGTCTATCACACTTCTTATAAAACCAAAAAAGATTTAATCCAAGGATTTTATGCCAATTATGAAAGACTGATTATAGGAAAGAAAGTGGTTCATATTCAGTCTATTGGAGAAGTGAAAACAAGCCAACAACTACCAAGAAACAAAAAACCATCAAATCCAAGAGTTACATTTGATGGTCGTCACTGGTGGATTAGTGTAGGGTTCAAAGAAGAATTCGAACCACAAGAACTAACCAATGAGTCGATTAGTGTGGACGTTGGTTTAAAAGAGTTGTTTGTAGCTTCTAATGGTACGAAAGAACGAAATATAAACAAAGATGCTAAGGTTAAAAAACTTTTGAAAAGGAAAAAGTCAGCGCAAAGAGATATGTCTAGGAGATTTAAAAAAGGTGTAAAAATTCAATCTGCCGGATATGAAAAAGCTAAAACTGAGCACCTTCGGTTATCTAGGGAAATTACGAATATCCGAAATAACCATATCCATCAAGCAACAGCTAAATTGGTGAAAACCAAACCAAAGAGGATTGTTGTGGAAGACTTACTTATCTCAAACCTGTTAAAAAACAAAAAACTATCGAAAGCATTTTCATTTCAAAAATTAAACTTCTTCTTTCAATGTTTATCATACAAGTGCGAGAAGTATGGCATTGAGTATGTAAAAGCTGATAAATGGTTCGCCTCAAGCAAGATTTTCTCAAGTTGTGGAGTTAAATACGACCATTCAGTTCAACCAGAAGGACAGTGGAGTTTAAAAATACGTGAGTGGCGTTGTGTTGGGTGCAATAGCCATCACGATAGAGATTTGAATGCTTCAATAAATTTATCAAGATGGGTAAAATAAATGCTTGATAATATGAGGTAACGATACTGCCTCGTGTGGAGTGTTATACCCCTCGTCCCTTCGGGGTTGCGAGAACACGATGAAGCACTAACTTGTGTAAATTTCATTGAATTGTATAGATTTAGTTAAGTTTATCGTATCGGTGCTATGGAGAAGGTAAAAGCAATACTATTTGATAAAGATGGGACATTAATGGATTTTCATTCAATTTGGATAAAAGTAGCTGAAGAGCTTGTTGCAGAATGTATAAATTTATATCAACTACCAGAATCAATGCAGCAGGCTTTATTAAAAGAGATTGGCGTAGATGGAGCATTTGTTCATCCGCGTAGTGCGCTCGCTGCTGGAACAAGTCTTGATGTGGCCAAGGGGCTTTGTAAGTATATTGCATCATCTAGAGAAGAAGAGATGCATCAATGGGTGAGTGAAAAGTTGTTTGCTCTTATGTACGAGCATCGTTCACATATGAGAATGACGGCAGATTTACCGAAAGTTTTACAAGCATTAAAGGATAGAGGGTTTATTCTAGGTGTCGTTACAGCTGATGATTTCGCGCCGACAGAATTATTTTTAAAGCAATATCAATTGGAAGCCTTTTTTGATTGTGTTATAGCTTCAGATACATTTCCAGCACAGAAGCCAGATAAAAAAATTGTAGAATCGTTTTGTGAGAGATTTAATTTAGAGACATGTGAAGTAGCAGTCATCGGGGATACACCGACGGATTTACATTTAGCGAAAAATGGTGGCGACTGTTATGCGATTGGCGTACTATCTGGTACGGGTGATCGTCAAACGTTAGAACCACTTGCAGATTTAGTATTACAATCTGTTGAAGATTTAATTTCTCATTCAGGTGAGTTTATTTGGGAACAAGGAAAGTCTAATGTATAAATGAATAAGTCTATAAAGACTCTATACGAGTCTTTATAGACTTATTTTTTATGCCGAGATAGTAAGAGAATGGGATGAATACTAGAAAGAGGAAGTTGGCATACATCTTGCAATATAAAGAGAAAACATTGTATAGAAAAGGATGGGGTACACAATGAACACAAAAAAATTTGCTAAAGTAAATGAACAAATTCCAGGACCGAAAGCAGCGTCTTTATTAGAACGCCGCCAAAATATAGTACCAAAAGGAGTAAGTAATGGTATTCCAACATTTGTACAGTCTGCAAATGGTGCACTCGTAACAGATGTGGATGGAAATCAGTACATTGATTTCGCAGGAGCAATTGGGACAATTAATGTAGGACATTGTCATCCAGCTGTTAAAGAAGCGCTTCATAAACAAGTAGATCAATATATTCATACTGGATTTAATGTGATGATGTATGAGCCGTATATTGAATTAGCGGAAAAGCTTGCCGCATTAGCACCAGGTAATTTCGATAAACAAGTGCTGTTTTTAAATAGTGGGGCAGAAGCGGTTGAAAATGCAGTGAAGATTGCTCGTAAATATACGAAGAGACCTGGAATTATCGCATTTTCTAAAGGATTTCATGGGCGTACATTAATGACAATGACGATGACAAGTAAAGTAAAACCATATAAATTTGGATTTGGCCCATTTGCTCCAGAAGTATATAAAGCGCCATTCCCATATGAATACCGTCGCCCAGAAGGGTTAACAGAAGAGCAGTATGACGACTTTATCATTGAGGAGTTTAAGAACTTCTTCATATCAGAAGTAGCACCAGAAACAATTGCAGCTGTTGTAATGGAACCTGTTCAAGGGGAAGGCGGATTTATCGTTCCAAGTAAGAAATTCGTTCAAGAAGTACGCAGCATTTGTTCAGAGCACGGTATTTTATTTGTAGCTGATGAAATTCAAACAGGCTTTAGTCGTACTGGAAAATACTTTGCAATTGATCATTATGATGTCGTTCCAGATTTAATTACGGTATCTAAATCATTAGGTGCTGGTGTACCGATAAGCGGCGTGATTGGGCGTAAAGAAATTATGAATGAGTCTGCACCGGGAGAACTGGGCGGAACGTATGCAGGAAGCCCACTAGGATGTGTGGCTGCATTAGCTGTGCTTGATGTAATAGAGAAAGAGAAATTAAATGATAGAGCGATAGAAGTAGGGAAAGTCGTAATGAACCGATTCCAAGAGATGAAAAACAAATATAATTGCATCGGTGATGTGCGCGGCTTAGGGGCAATGTGTGCATTCGAGCTCGTTCAAGATCGCAAGACGAAAGCGCCTGATAAAACATTAGCGTCTAATTTATGTGCAGAAGCAAATAAGCATGGATTACTTCTACTATCAGCAGGAACATATGGAAATGTTATTCGTGTTTTAATGCCATTAGTTATTACAGATGAGCAACTTGAGGAAGGTTTAACAATAATTGAAGAATCATTGCAAGCTTGTTATGAGCAAGCAAATATCGCTCGTGTTTAAAGAATTGGGATAACTTAAAAAGGGCATAAAGCTTTTCTTTTTAGGCGGAAGAGAGCATCTGGTCATATATAGAATCGATCAGCCCCTTTTCCTGCTCCATGCCAAGCTAAAACAAAGTGAGGGTGTGGTTGCGATGGCATTCTGTATTTTTCAAGGCAGCGAATTATGTGTTGAAAAATATAAATAGATTTGTATAAATAACAAATTGAAAACATTCTAGCTTACTCTATATAAAATGCAGAAAATTCACTTTATAATAAAGGTAGTGAAGTGAATCGATGGATTTAAAGTAAGGGGTGGCTAGGATGGTTGCAGAAAAGGAACGAATGTTGATGGATTTACAAGATGTATTCGAATATGCATTTGACGAAATTTTTGTTACGGATGATAAAGGAATTGTTGTACGTGTAAATAGCATGTGTGAAAGACATTACCAGCTCTCTGCTAAGGAATTAGTAGGAAAGCATGTAAAAGAACTACAAAAAGAAGGGATTTTTTATCCGTCTGCAACGTTAGAAGTAATTGAAAAGAAAAAGCCAGTTGAACTTGTTCAAACAACGAAATCAGGAGAGTATTTGCATGTTCGTACAAGGCCTGTTTTTGATGATGAGGGAAATTTAAGAAGAGTGATTAGTTATTCTCGTGATCTTACAGAACTCTATCAATTACGTCAAAAGGTAGAGGAAATGGATAATCAGTTAAAAACATATAAAAAAGAATTAAGAGAAACATATGAACACGAAGGACTTATTTTTAAAAGTATCGCTATGCAAAAAATAATCGAAACAATAAAAAAAGTATCAGTAGTAGATAGTACTGTTCTCGTATTAGGTGAGACTGGAGTGGGGAAAAGCCGATTAGTGCGCCATTTGCATGAAGTGAGTCACCGGAAGAATGAAAGTTTCTATGAAATTAATTGTGCGGCATTGCCGACGAATTTAATCGAATCTGAGCTTTTTGGATATTCAGGTGGGTCTTTTACAGGTGCAAATCGTGAAGGGAAAAAGGGGCTATTAGAATCAGCGCATAAAGGAACTCTTTTCTTAGATGAAATTGGTGAAATGCCGCTTGAAATTCAAGCGAAGCTTTTGCAAGTATTGCAAGAAAAAACGTTTCGTCCTATAGGCGGAAGAGAATTAAAAAAGGTGGACGTTAGAATTGTAGCGGCAACAAATAGAGATTTAAGTACGATGGTGAAACAAGGAACATTCCGGAAAGATTTATACTATCGTCTGAATGTCATTCCAATTTCAATTCCACCACTTCGGGAGAGAACAGAAGACATTTTGCCGCTCATCTATCATTATTTACAGCATTTTAATAAAAAGTACGGACGTGATGTAAAGTTAGCTCCTAGTACGTTACAAATGTTTGTAGGGTACCTTTGGGAAGGAAATAATAGAGAGATTGAAAATGTAATTGAACGAATTGTTATCACTGCAGATGATTTTGTAATGGTAGAAGATTTACCACTCTCTATGCAAGAGGCCACAGTTGAACAATCCGGACAAAGTCTTTATAGAATGCTGGAAGAGGTAGAAAGAAATATTATTCTTAAAGCGTATAAAACGTATGGATCAAGTTATAAAGTGGCTGAGTTTTTACAAATAAGTCAATCTGCTGCTACTAGGAAAATTAAGAAGTTTATAGAGGAGGAAGAAAACATTGGATAAAAAGGCGACGTTCGTAAACTTAGATAAAAAAGCGATGTATATAAATGGTGAGTGGATTACACTGCAAGAACAAATCGAAGTGAATAATCCAGCGACAAAGGAAGTATTTGCAACTGTACCAAAGGGCGGGATTACAGAGGCAAAGCAAGCAGTTGATGCTGCACATGAGGCTTTTAAATTATGGTCAAAATTAACGGCAGCGGATCGCGCAGTAAAGTTAAAAAAATGGTTCACGCTCATTGATGAAAATAAAGAAGAAATTGCAGCAATCATGACGAGAGAGCAAGGGAAGCCGTTTGCAGAAGCACTTGGTGAAGTGAATTATGCAAATAGTTTTGTTGAATGGTACGCAGAAGAAGGAAAGCGAATATACGGTGAAATGATTCCTGCTTCTCATCCGAATAAGCGTATTTTAGTTATGAAGCAACCAGTTGGGGTTATGGCAGCTATTACACCGTGGAATTTCCCGGCTGCTATGATTACAAGAAAGGTAGCTCCAGCACTTGCAGCAGGCTGTACGGCAGTTGTGAAACCAGCGAGTCAAACGCCATTAACTGCATTGAAGTTAGTTGAATTAGCACATGAAGCAGACATTCCAAAAGGTGTAATAAATATTGTAACAGGTAGTGCAAAAGCAATTGCTGATACGTGGATGGAAGATGAGCGCGTTCGAAAAGTTTCTTTTACAGGATCAACTGAAATTGGGAAAGAATTAATGGCTAGCGCTGCGCAAACGATGAAAAAGGTTTCGCTTGAATTAGGTGGTCACGCTCCATTTATTGTTATGAATGATGCTGATTTAGATAAGGCGGTAGAAGCGGTAATTGGTTCGAAATTCCGTAATGCAGGACAAACGTGTATATGTACAAACCGCGTCTTTGTTCAAGAAGAAGTGTACGAAGAATTTGCAGGGAAGTTCACAACAGCTGTAGAGCAGCTTAAAGTCGGAGATGGATTCGGCGAAGGAACAACTGTAGGTCCACTTATTGATGCGAATGCAGTTTCGAAAGTACAAGAACATATTGAAGATGCAATTCAAAAGGGCGGAGAAGTTTTATACGGTGGCCATAAATTTGCAGAGTTAGATGGTTATTTCATTCAGCCAACAGTAATTGGATTGGCAAATGACACGATGCTTTGTATGAATGAAGAAACATTTGGACCGGTTGCACCAGTTGCGAAATTTAAAACAGTTGAAGAAGTAATCGAACGAGCAAATAATACACCATATGGCTTGGCTGCTTATATTTTCACAAAAGATATTAGCCAAGCATTCCAAATTAGTGAAGCGTTAGAGTACGGAATTATCGGCTTAAACGATGGCCTTCCATCAGTTGCACAAGCACCATTTGGAGGCTTTAAAGAAAGTGGTATCGGCCGTGAAGGAGGCCATTTCGGTATCGAGGAATATTTAGAAATTAAATATATTTCGTTAGGACTATAAGTAGTATACTAGAATCTCTATAAGGTAACAGAGAAGGAGATTCTAGTATGGTATATTGGCTATTATTACTCGTAACAATTATTTTTGAAGTAGCTGGAACGATTGCGATGAAGTTATCGAACGGTTTAACAAAGCTTGTTCCAAGTGTACTTATTTTCGTATTCTATGGAATTTGTTTCAGCGTGTTTGCTATCGTTGTTAAAAAGATTCATTTAAGCATTGCTTATGCAATTTGGTCTGGTGTGGGAACGCTACTTATTACAATCATTAGTGTGTACTTTTTTAAAGAGCATATTAATTTATTCCAAGCATTTTGTATTCTCTTTATTGTTTTAGGAGTAATTGGACTGAAAGTGTCGTCGGCATCATAAAAGGCTATCTTCCGGCGTGGAAGATAGCCTTTTATTTTTATTAAAACGCCCAGTTACCTTTACGGAAGATTGGCTCATGTCTTCCATCAGCTGTAATGCCGTCGATATCAAGTTCAGCTGATCCAATCATGAAGTCTTCGTGTGTAATACTAGCGTTTGCACCATTTTCAGCAAGTTCTTCTTTAGACATTGTTTTTCCGCCAACTAAGTTAAATGCATAAGCATTTCCGATTGCAAGGTGGCAAGATGCATTTTCATCAAATAGCGTATTGTAGAATAAAATATTTGTGTTTGAAATTGGTGAATCGTGAGGTACTAAAGCTACTTCGCCTAAGAAGTGAGAACCTTCATCTGTTTCTACTAAATGTTTTAAAGCTTCTTCACCAGATTCAGCTTTATAGTCTACGATACGTCCGTTTTCAAATGTTAACGTAAAGTTGTCGATAATGTTACCTGCAAATGCTAACGGTTTTGTGCTAGACACTTGGCCGTTCACACCTGTTTTAAGTGGCATTGTAAATACCTCTTCAGTTGGAATGTTAGCCATAAATGCTACGTTCTTTTCATTTAAGCTACCAGCACCAGCCCATACATGCTTCTCTGGAAGTTCGATTGTTAAGTCTGTTCCAGGGCCTGTATAGTGAAGAGCTTTATAATGTTTTTCGTTTAAGTAATCTACTTTTGTATGTAGTGTTTCATCATGTTCTTTCCATGCTTCCACAGGATTTTCTAAATCAGCACGAGTAGCTTTGAAGATAGCATCCCATAGTTTTGTTTCTTGTTCTTCTGGCGCTACGTCAGGGAATACTTTTGCAGCCCATTCTTTCGTAGGAACAGAAATTACGCACCAGCTTACTTTATCTGCTTGTACATAATCACGGTATACTTTCATCGCTTCTCCAGCTACTTTATGAGCTGTTGCAATTTTCTTTGGTTCTACACCTTTTAATAGATCAGGATTCTCTGCATAGATGGACATAAATGCAGCGCCTTCTTTTGCTAATTCTTCACGAGCATGTGCCTTCCAAGAAGGGAATTCAGAGAAAGCTTCTTCAGGAGCTAGATCGAACTTTAAGCGTGTTAACGTCTCATCATTCCAATCAACATATACGTGTTTTGCACCAGATTTATATGCTTTTTCTGTAACGAGGCGTACAAACTGTACAGCCTCAAGAGGTGCACTGATTGATAAAGTTTGTCCGGGTTGAATATTAACACCAACATTGACTGCAAGGGCAGCATATTTCTCTAACGTTTGTTCAAATGACATATGTATAATCTCCTTTAGTTTGAAAGATTTCTTACTATATATAATACAAGAAAATTCTAAAAATATATATAAATATAACGTAAAAAGAGAGCTCAAAATGTATTGAGCTCTAATAGTTATTTAATCGAAGAAGCAAATTGTTCTACAGTCGTTGTATGGTGTATGCGAACACGCTTCATTTTTAACAACTCATCAGGTTCACCCTTCGTAATGAATTGTCCAGGCTTCGTTGTCGTTGCAAATTGATAGTGTTTCTTTGTTTCTGCGACAACTTTATCATCTACATGACCGAATGGATAAGCAATTGCGATAACAGGCTTACCTGTTATTTTCTCGAGCTTTTCTTTTGATCCTTTTAACTCTTCATCATAGTTTGTAATTTTCGGCAAGTCTGCATGTGTTGCTGTGTGAGATTGTACAGAAAAAATACCTGAATCAACCATTTCTTTTATTTCAGATGTAGAAAGGGCGCCTTCTACATCAACGTTAGCAACAATCATATATTCTGTTGCTGCTGGTTTAAAAGTATCATCTTTTAGCTTTTGTAAAATGCGAAATGCATTCATATTATTTTTCATACCGTCATCAAATGTAACGAAAATCGGCTTGTTTACTTTATTTATATCGCTCCAGCGTTCAAATGTTAATAATGTATAACCATTGTCTTTTAAATACTTCATTTGTGCTTCAAAGTTAGCAGGCGATACGAATAAATCTTTAATACCTTGTCCATGATAATCATCAATTGCGTGGTACATAAGAACAGGAACTTTTTGCTCGAAAGTAATAGTAGATTTCGTAAGTGGAATAGCTTTTCCGCCCTCTGTTGTTCCTGTTGCTTCAATTTGGTATTCACCGCGTTTTCCTTCAAATTCTTTTATATCAAAGGGAAGTGTAAATTGTTGATCTTTCTCTTTAGAAGAAAAAGATTTAGCACTTTCCTTTCCATCAGCAGTACGCCAAATTTTATATTGTACTTCGGTTAAAGAATCCTTTATGTCTGTAATATGGATACTTGCGTTTGTAGATTCGTGCGTAATTGGATTATAAGAGATTTTACCTTGTTCTTGCACAGACTCTTCTTGTTTCTTAACCTCTTGAACCTTTTTTTCTTTTTTAGGCTCTACATTGCTAGTATTACATCCTGCTAGAATGGCAGACGTACATAAAGCAATCGCTGCGTATTTTCTCATAAAATCACCTTCTATTGTGTATTATGTTGCATACTTACATTAAAATCCCCACCGCTATAAGAGAGGTGGGGATATACCCTTGTTCATCATATCACTTTTAGGTGAAGGGTAGGTTAATGACTTTGAATAGAGGTATTCTTGCGTTTCTTATTTGATTTGATAATGATATAGCCTACTACAAAAATAAGAGGGATAATGAATACATAGATTGGCATTCCCCATACATAATAGCTTTTCATGCTTAAAACTAGTAAGTGTAAGAAATCGAAAAGGGCGTGGGCTTTCATAATATCCTCCAATGTATTTTTTACAAATTATAACATTGTCCATTTGCAACTTGTATATTTTGGTAAATGGTTTAAGTTAATTTTAAAGTAAGAGAAAGATTTATTAATATGCAATTTTGCATATGTAGAGTAGTTTCTATTAAAATATCAGGATTTTGGACTATAATAAGAACCGCTATAAATGTAAGCAAGAATGATGTACGGAGTGGAGAACAGAAATGAAATATAAAAAACTAGTATATATCCTTTTCATATCGCTATTCATAGTCGGTTGTCAAAGTGAAGTGAGTAAAGCGAATAGTGTGGAGGAGTATATTCCATCACGCCTAATGAATGCGGAAGTTACGGCGGATATTATGACGATTGAGATGGATCGTGATACCCGTAAAAAAGTAGAGGTTATTACTAAAAAAATGAGTGATCATGTAAAAAATGATAAAGAGTGGTATGTAAACTACATATCGGGGCATATAGATAAGCAGGTGAAGCCTTATCACCCGAATTTTGGTATTACAGAAGAAGAATATAATTTTTTTAGAAATGCCGTTGAGAATAGTAGTTTATCTAATACAAGTGATGGAAAACTTAAATTTAAGCAAAAAAGTAACCATGAGATAGAAATTGTTTCAAGTAAAAATCTGGAGCTATTTCAGCAGCTAGTAATTGATACAGAGAAGAATATAATAAAAACTTCTTTTGGAGAATGTCAGTATGTTGGAGAAACAAAACCATCTTCAGAAAAAAGAATATTAGGTCCAGTGAATGGCAAGCAATGGATGTTACAAAAAAAAGATTTAATCTATTTATTTTCCTTAGGCAAGCTTGAAGGAGAGAATAAATCTGTTATTGATATTTCAGTAAAAGGTATACACGAAGGAAAGCTTATTAGTAAAGAGGAAGTAGTTGAATTCCGTTCGGTTTCATAAAGAATCAAAAAATCACCTTACTTTAACGAGTAAGGTGATTTTTTATTAAATAAACAATCCAGCGATTGTTGCAGATAAAATAGAAGCAAGTGTTGATGCAAATAGCATTTTCCAACCAAATTTTGATACGACGCTTCCTTGTTTTTCAGAAAGGGCACGGATTGTACCAACAATCGCACCAATTTGGCTAATACTTGCGAAGCTAATTAAGAATACAGTAACGATTCCAACTGTACGTGGATCTAATGTTGCAGCAGCGCCCTTTAAATCAAGGATTGCTACGAATTCATTTAAGACAATCTTCGTACCCATAATACCACCAGCTGGGATAATATCATGAGTTGGGATACCCATTAAGAATGCGAATGGAGCAAGTATATAACCGAAGATTTGTTGTAAAGTAACAGCATATCCCATTGCACCTGAAGCTGCGCTAATTACGTAGTTTACAACTTCCATAACACCGATAAAGGCGATCATTAATGCGGCAACGATACCAGCTACTTTTAAACCGTCGAGCGCACCGTTAATCATTGCGCCGATAAAGCTGTCTCCGAATAGAGTTCTATCAAATTTTTGAATCACTTCATCTTCCTTTTTCGTATCAACTGGTGTTAATAACGAACAAACGATTAAGCTTGAGAATAAGTTTAGTGGAAGAGCTGCTAGTACATATTTCGCATCTAACATCATTACGTATGATGCTGTAACAGAAGCAGAAACAGAGCTCATCGCAGAACAACAAATGATAAACATACGGTTTTTATTAAAATGCTGTAAATCGTTTTTAATAACGATTAACGCTTCACTTGAACCGAAGAATACAGAATTTACTGCGTGGAATGATTCAACGCGTGGTAAACCAGTAATTTTTGAAATTGCACCGCCGACAATGCGAACGATGAATGGTAAAACACCTAGGTAACTAAAGATAGAAAGTAGTGCTGAGAAAAATACGATAATTAGTAATACGTTTAAGAAAAAGACAAAATCTCTTTGAATTCCATTAAAGAGAAAATCGACACCTGTCGTACCAAGTTTAATTAGTTTGTTGAAAACTTTACCAATGAAAACAATGATTTGTTGACCAATCTTTGTGCCAAACATAAACCAACCGATTAAAATTTGAAAACCAATCATAATAGCAATTGCACGGAAGTTGATTTTACTTTTGTTGTTTGACAAAGCAAAACATAAACCTAAAACGACAAGAATGCCGATAATGCTCATTACATATTGCATGTAGTTGCCCCTTTCAGAAGTTCGTATAAAGTTTTTACATAAAACGCTCGTTATATTACTAAAAATAAAGTAATGGAAGTTTCATGTCATACGTAAGATGTCTGACCTTTTTGAAAAATAAAAAAAAGACTCCTATGGATTCACTTTCATCTATGAGAGAAAGCTAATCAATAGGAGTCTTTTTTATACATAGGCTAATATTCATTAGTTTTCCCCATAGTCCAGCAATTTAAGGTTGCCGGGTAGAAACTCTCGATCCATATTATCGACTATATATGAGGTAACATCGTCCGTATTAAATTAGTAGTAGCGTAACATTACTAGAGAACTATCGTCAATAGCTTTTTTTCTTCCAATAGAAATAGACCATATAAGTATGATAAAATGTAACGCAGTGTTATGAAAAAGAGAGGTCGGAAAATGAGTATAAAAATGACGCCACCAGTTGAAAAAAACGAGTTTATAGATGTAGTGTTTGAAGATTTAACACATGATGGTGCCGGTGTTGCGAAAGTGAAGGGATATCCTATTTTCGTAAAAAACGGATTACCAGGTGAGGAAGCGCAAATTAAAATTATTAAAGTGAAGAAAAACTTCGCGTTTGGTCGTTTAATGAAGCTTCATCAAGAAAGTCCATATCGTAAAGATGCAGAATGCCCCGTGTACAACGAGTGCGGAGGTTGTCAACTTCAACACTTAACATATGAAGGACAATTAAAAGCGAAAGAAAAACAAGTACGTGACGTTATGCAGCGCATCGGTGGATTAAGTGATGTTCCTGTTCATCCTGTACTTGGCATGAAAAACCCGTGGGTATACCGCAATAAAGCACAAGTGCCAATTGGAGAACGTGAAGGTGGACTTGTAGCTGGTTTCTATCGTCAAGGAACGCATGACATCATTAATATGGAATCATGCTTAATTCAGGCGGAAGAAAACGATACATTAATTCAAGAAGTAAAACGTATTTGTGAAAAGCACGGTATTTCGGCTTACAATGAAGAGCGTAACAAAGGAACACTTCGCCACGTAATGGCTCGCTACGGACAAGTAACAGGGGAAATTATGCTTGTCTTTATTACACGTACAGCTGAACTGCCAAATAAAGAAGCAATCATTGAAGAAATCGCAGCGAAATTCCCAGAAGTAAAATCAATCGTTCAAAACGTAAACACGAAACGTACAAACGTTATTTTTGGAGACAAAACGACAGTACTGTACGGATCAGAATATATTTATGACTTTATCGGTGACATTAAATTTGCGATTTCAGCACGTTCATTCTATCAAGTAAACCCAGAACAAACGAAAGTGCTATACGATAAAACGTTAGAATACGCAAAGTTAAATGGTAACGAAACAGTAATCGATGCATATTGCGGAATCGGATCAATCTCCTTATTCCTAGCGCAAAAAGCTAAAAAAGTATACGGTGTTGAAATTGTTCCAGAAGCAATCGAGGACGCAAACCGAAACGCAGCACTAAACAACATGACAAATGCTGAATTTGGCGTAGGAGAAGCAGAAGTCGTTATTCCTAAATGGTACAAAGAAGGCGTAATCGCCGACACAATGGTCGTAGACCCACCGCGTAAAGGCTGTGACGAAGCATTACTAAACACAATCATCGACATGAAGCCAAAGCGCGTCGTATACGTATCATGTAACCCAGCAACATTAGCACGCGACTTAAAAGTACTAGAAGAAGGCGGATATAAAACACAGGAAGTACAGCCTGTTGATATGTTCCCGCATACGACTCATGTAGAGTGTGTGGCTTGGCTTAAGTTGGTATAATAAAAAAGCAGTTGATATAGAAAAATCTATACCATCTGCTTTTTGGTTTATAAAAATACCATTCAGCAACGATTTTAGTTAAAATGAATATTGCTGATTTTCACAAAATATAAATGTCCAAATGTACTTTTGCTATTTGGCTTTATATTTTTAAATTGAGAGTTTGAAATTGTATTCATATTGAGAGGATTTGAATTTGAAATGATAGATAATTTTTGGGATAATTTACCACGACCGTTTTTTGTACTTGCACCAATGGAAGATGTGACAGACGTTGTTTTTCGTCACGTAGTAAGTGAAGCTGGTTGCCCAGATGTATTTTTCACAGAGTTTACAAACTCGGATAGCTATTGTCATCCAGAAGGTATGAAAAGCGTGCGTGGCCGTTTAATTTTTACAGAAGATGAACAGCCAATGGTGGCACATATTTGGGGAGATAATCCCGAATACTTCCGCCAAATGAGTATTGGCATGGCAGAGCTAGGATTTAAAGGCATCGATATTAATATGGGCTGCCCTGTACCGAATGTAGCATCAAGAGGAAAAGGTAGTGGCCTTATTCTACGTCCAGACGTTGCAGCAGAACTAATTCAAGCAGCAAAAGCAGGCGGACTACCTGTCAGCGTAAAAACACGACTTGGCTTTAAAGAGTTAAGCGAGTGGGAAGATTGGTTAACGCACATTTTCAAACAAGAGATTGCGAACCTTTCTATTCACTTACGTACAAGAGAAGAAATGAGCCAAGTAGATGCGCACTGGGAACTAATTCCGGAAATTAAAAAATTACGTGACCGTATCGCACCAAATACGCTAATAACAATCAATGGAGACATTCCTGATCGTCAAACTGGAATGGAACTTGCTGAAAAATACGGTATTGATGGCGTTATGATTGGACGAGGTATCTTTAAAAATCCATTTGCTTTTGAAAAAGAGCCAAGAGAACATAGCAGTAAAGAACACCTTGATCTTCTAAGACTACAGCTTGATCTTCAAGATCAATATGCAGAAGTACTACCACGCTCAATCACAGGGCTTCATCGCTTCTTCAAAATTTATGTAAAAGGCTTCCCTGGAGCTGCTGAACTAAGAAATCAATTGATGAACACGAAATCAACTGATGAAGTGCGTGCGTTGCTTGATAAGTTTGAGGCGAGTGTTGATAAGGATGGAGATAGTGAAACAGTGTAACTTTTGAAAGTTAGAGGGGATAGGGTGTAGCGATTTTATGAGTGTTTGTTTCATTTTAATTAAGGTGAACCGTATCATAAGTAAGTGAGGTATTCTATGTAAAACAAGGGTAAGAAAAGAATACAGGAGAAAATTGAAAATGGCAGGTTGGTCTTGATTTTCACTGATATTATCATGTTTATTTTATTATGCCTATAACTTGGAGGCTATGTGAATGTTAAGTGATCAGACGAGATATTCTAGGCTCGCGAATATAACAAAAATAATAAATACAAAATTAGAACTACGTGAAGTATTGCAGCGTGTAACAATGGCGATATCAGAGGAGATTGTTAGGTGCAACGCTGTTGGAATTTATTTACCTCAGGAAGATGGAACATTTAGAGGTTTTGCAGGAAAACCAGAGACCATAAATGGCGTAACGCTCGATACTCAGGTAATTGATCCTGAAATAGACTTACTGGCAAAAGAAGTTATTGAAACCAAAAAAACCATTTATATTCCTGATACATCAAAGGATCATCGGCCGGATCCGAGACCAGTTGCTGCGTTCAAAATTAAGTCCTTATTAGCCCTGCCTATCTCATTTGGACAAGAGTTATTTGGTCTGGTTTTTTTATTTGATTATGGAGTTCCAATGAACTTAACAGATTCAGAGATTCAAAGTGTTGAAGCTTATGTAAATATGGCTGCGGTCGCAATTCAAAATGCAAATAATTTAACACAAAAGGAAAACCTTATTGCCGAGAAGCAGCTATTACTAGATGTTACCCGTGATTTATCAATGTGTTCCTCGATACAGGAGAGTTTTGATAAATGTTTTTTTTACTTAGGACAGATTTTAGAGAGTAAAAACATGGCTGCCCACCTTTTAGATCCGCTAGACAAAACAACGATTAAAACAACAAAGTTAAGCAAGGACTGTGATTGGACAGAAGCGGATTGGATGGAGAAAAGCTATGAAGCCAAGATCCAAGAGGTTATTCAAACAAAAAATATAGATAGTAAGGGTCTACTGATGATTCCATTGGTTTCAATGGGAGAAATATTAGGGGTAATCGTCGTTGGCAAAGAGGGAAAAGCTCACAATTACGATAATTCCCAAATTCAACTGGCAAAATCTATCGTTGATGCCACAGCTCCTACGTTTTCAAACTTGTTATATATGGATCAACTTGAAAGTATGGTGGAAGAGCGAACGAGAGAACTAGCTGCTGCTAATGAAAAAGTTACAAGTGTGATTGAAAGTATTACGGATGGATTCTTTACTTTGAATAATAAATGGGAATTTACGTACGTAAATAAGCATCAATATTTTCCACAAAGAAAAACAGCAAAAGATGTATTAGGCAAGAATATATGGGATGTTTTCCTGAGTAGCGTCGACGCAGTTATGTATAAGGAATTTCATCGTGCAATGTCAGAGCGAACTACAGTTCATTTCGAATCTTTTTCTATCTCTGATGAATATTGGCACGAAGTTATTGCATACCCGTATGATGATGGTATTTGTTGTGTTTTTAAAAACATAACGGAAAAAAAGCAATATGAGCAGGAATTGAAAAGGTTATCCAACATAGATTTAATAGGGCAAATGGCAGCAGGTATCAGCCATGAGATTAGAAATCCAATGACAACAGTACGAGGGTTTTTGCAGTTATTAAAAGAAGAGAGCATCTATGAGAAACATAATAAGTACTTTAATTTAATGATTGAAGAACTTGACCGTTCCAATTCTATTATTACGGAATTTCTCTCAATGGGTAATACAAAGAAATCGGATTTACAGATGTTAGATTTAAATTCAATTATCCACGATAGTATTCCTTTAATAAAAATTGATACGTATAATCAAAATAAATATATTCAAGTCGATACAAATGACATTCCGGAATTACTTTTAAATCGTAATGAGATACGGCAATTATTAATAAACCTATACCGTAATGGCTTAGAAGCGATGAGCACAGGGAAAGTTCTAACCATTAGCACCTACAAGGAAGGTCGAAATTGTGTGGTGCTTGCAGTGCGGGATCAAGGAAAAGGTATCAGGCCTGAAGTATTAGAGAAACTGGGTACTCCATTTTACACGACCAAAGATAATGGAACTGGATTGGGATTAGGCGTATGTTATGCTATTGCTGCCCGGCATAATGCGAAAATAGAAATTCAAACAGGCTCGGAAGGCACTACCTTTTTTGTTAAATTTAATTATGAAAATAATGAACAATAACCTCATTTAGATTAGTTACGGTGAACCGTACCACAAATAAAAAGGAAAACCTAAGTAAACACAATCAATATATTTCACCTGAATTTTGCGTAACATTCATGTTTGAGTTGCCCACTAAAATAAAAAGAAATGGACTAACCTATATCAGGTTAGTCCATTTTCAAGTGTGTTAATTAATAGTAAATCTCCCTTTTGTACTTTTAGGAGCTTTTCGGTATTAGATCCTGGCTCTCCATATGTATATTCTGTTAGCATTGGGTCCTCATGTCCGAAGTTTCGTTCAGCATCTTTATAACCAATTAGATAATTCAATATTGATTCCCTCTCATATTAACTCTAGTATCATTATAATTTAATTGGGTTAAAATGGATAATTAAAAGTACCTAAACAACATATGTTGCTGTTTTAAAATCATCCCCAAAACCATTAATCCACCTAAGACTACAAAACCAACCTCTAAAATGTTAAAGTAGTAACTTAACGATATTAATTTACACATGCTAAAAGCATTACTATAATCAACATTTCAGGAGGACAAACAATGGCTATAAGTAATAATGATATATTAATTCGAGTAAGATATGCTCTGGATATAAAAGATACAGATATGGTGGAGATATTTAAACTTGGTGGCGTTGAAGTAACAAAAGAAGAAGTGCGAAAGATGCTGACAAAATTAAAAAACAGTTACTATGATGAAGTTGATGATATTGATGTAGTTGAATATGATTACGAAATAAAATGCAATAATGTTATGTTAGAGTCATTTTTGAATGGTTTTATTACTTTTAAAAGAGGAAAACAAGATCCAAAACCAGGGCAATCGGATAGACAAGCGATGTCTTTAAAGAGTAATGGAAGTGTTAATAATCTCGTTCTAAAAAAATTGAAGATAGCACTATCATTAACAAGTGAAGATATGCTTGATATATTAGAAGACGTAGGAGTCATTGTAACAAAAGGAGAATTAAGCGCTCTATTAAGAAAAGAAGGCCATAAGAATTACAAAGAGTGCGGTGATAGATACGCAAGGAATTTCTTAAAGGGATTAGCTGTAAGCTATAGAGGATAAGAAATAAGCATTGTAACATTTATGATAAAGCAGTAAATGATATAATAGGTAGAGTAGGACGTTTGTATCCTGCTCTTTTTTATTTGTAAAAATAATTATGAACGAATACGTTAGGTGATGAAATGGTACATACATATTTAGGTGAGACAATTAATTTTCATATAACTTATAAGAAGAAAAAGTCGGTGCGTCTTTATGTAGATTCTTACGGAAATGTTGAGGTGCAAGCCCCGAAAGGTACACCTGTTGAATACTTAGTCCAATTGTTAGAGGAGAAATGGGATTGGATTCAGGCAACACGTAAGGAAATGCAGGAGCGAGCGCTTGGACCACAGGAAAAAGGTTATGATCAAGGAGAGGGTTTTCTGTATTTAGGAAACACATATCCGATACAGGTTTCTCAAGATGTAAGTATTACGCAAGACAATGCAGTGTTTGAAGGGGATAAGCTACATATTTATGTGAAAGAGCTTAAGGATGAGAAAATCCAGCAAGCTTTGAAGCGATTTTATTATAAGCAGTGTAAGGCGGTAGTGGAAAAGAGTATTAAAGCGCATCAAAACAACTTTAAAACAAAACCGCGTTCTATTCGTATTACAGATAGTAGTCGTACGTGGGGAACTTGTGATTCAAATCTACAACTAACATTCAATTGGAAACTAGCAATGGCACCTCAGAGGGTAATTGATTATGTAGTTGTTCATGAAATGTGTCATATGGTTCATTTAAATCATGATCGCTCTTTTTGGCGTCTTGTCGGGAAGATAATGCCTGATTATAAGGAAATGGAAAACTGGTTAGCGTTATCTAGTTGGAAGATGACGGTTTAGTAGGAGTTCCCGACCCGAGGTATTGTGTAAATGCATATTATTATTTGAATCATATAGAGTTATTAATTTTCAGTGCATTGTGATATTATCAAGAATATAAATGGATTAAAATGGAATATTATTGTGGTGGGAGTGAGATAATGCAAACAAATAATGTGAAATCAGTCCTTCAAGCGTGGCATTTGATAGAGTCATTAAATCCAAGTGAAGTTCCTGGTAAGGAAGAAAGAATAAAAAAGGGTTATTTTAAAGATAATCAAGATAGAAATAGAACAAAGTTAATACAACTTGAGGAATATCCTTGGGAAGAAAATCAATTGAAAGATGAAGAGAAATATAAAGTGCAATATCAGTACTATATGTCTTGTTTTGAGCATTATAAACTAGTTGATTTTATAAGGGGAATTTTAAAAAATAGTGACGAGGTTATTAATAAAGATTATAAAACATTATTTGGCTTTTCTTTTTCTGTAGATGATGAAGGGAACTATATTACAGGTTCAGTATTTGTTCCTTTGCTTATGTATGTAATAAAAAGGATGATACAGAATACGGAAAATTATTATAGTAATCTTCTTGTTCAATTTGAAGGTCAATTAAAGTTGTTTGAGGAAGAGATAAAAAATACTTTTATTAATGGAGTAACAAGCGAGGCCTTAATCAAAGTTCAGCAAATTTACCAACGTTATTTTTATCAAGTAGAAGATAATGATATACATTATTTGGAACTTAAAGTAGTTAAAGCGGATAAGAAAGTTCCTATTCAAAATTTTAATAGTTTTTATTTAAGAGATTTGGTTAATATACTGGAAAAAGGGGAAAATGAAGCACTTCGTCAGTTTATTCAGGGAGTGAATACTGAAAAACGTATAGATATAAATGAGAATCGGGAATATATTGAAATGATTTTACAACCTAGCTATATACCCGATGGACGTTGGCCATCACCTGTAGAACATAGATTATCATTGATGCAGCAAGTAGCTGTTAACCAGATTTTAAATAGTAATCAACAAATTAGTTCTGTTAATGGGCCACCGGGAACAGGTAAAACTACATTGTTAAAAGATGTTTTTGCAAATATTGTAGTTGAAAGGGCAAAGGAAATAATAAAGTTTAAAGATCCTACCCAAGCATTTCAAAAAGAGAAAACAATTAAGGTAGACGACTATCATTATCCAATATACATATTGTCTCCTAATTTAAGGGAATATTCAATGGTAGTTGCATCAAGTAATAACGGGGCTGTTGAAAATATTTCAAAGGATTTGCCAAAAGAAAAGGAAGTAATACGTACGTCTAATGAAAAGGAACCGAATTATTATGATGCTTTGTATGCTGAAGAGGCAAGCGAACTAGAAATGTATTCATCAGTAGCGCAAGATCTTTTAGGAGATGAGATAAAAACATGGGGCCTATTTTCGGGGGTTCTTGGGAAGTCAGAAAATATTTATAACTTTGGTCAAACTTTGTATAAATCAAAGGAGAATGGAAAAGGGTTTATACAACAACTAGAAGAAGAGAGCGAAATAATAACATTAGAAAACTGGGAAAATGCGGTTAAAGATTTTCAAAATGTTTTTGAATCGATACGTAAGAAAAAAGAAGAACTTCAAAAATTCTCTAATAATTATAAGGGGAATTTATCTTTGAGTGACTCATTAGAAAAAAGAAAGAACAAATCCTTATATTTGAAGAAGAGAAAATAAAGATAGATAACAGATGTGAGTATTTAGAAGTACAAAGAAAGCTGACAGAGCAACAAATTCAAATGGTACCTAAGCTATCTTTTTTAAAAGGCTTTTGGGCAAGAAAAACGTTAAAAAACGGGAGTTAGAAAAGGAATTAAATGATATTATTTCTGAATTAAAGGGAAAACAGGAAGAAGCTTATTTAAAAGGGGAACAAATAAAAGATAATAAGAAGATAATAGAGAAAATAAAGGTAGAGAATTCTATTTTTATAGAGCAACAAAATTATTATAAAGAACAAGGTATAGTACTACCGAGTGAAGAGTATTGGTCAAATTTAAAAGAGGCATATGAATATCGTCAACTAAATACAATTTGGCTTACTGATGAATTGAACTTTGAAAGAGGCTTGCTGTTTTTAAAGGCTATGAAAATTCATAAGTTACTACTTGCGTTCAATTTTAAAGCGATTAAATCCACTATACGCTTACTTAATAATCGCACAAAGTTAAATTTGGATGATGCGGAGAATAAAAGGTATTTAAAAAATATTTGGGAAACAATTCATTTAATTACCCCTTTAATCAGTACGACTTTTGCAAGTTTTAGTTCTATGTATAAAGGTATAGGAAAGGATAGCATTAATTATCTATTTATAGATGAAGCAGGACAGGCAAGTCCGCAACAGGCAGCTGGTGCTATGTGGAGAGCAAAGAATGTAATAGTAGTCGGGGACCCCATTCAAATTGAGCCAGTTGTCACAATCGACCAAACAATTTTAGGTGATATTAGAAAATATTTTAGTATAGATAATAGATATATTGATATGGGAAGTTCTGTTCAAACATTGGCAGATTTAGCAAATCCATATGGTACATTTAATAATTCTCGACAATGGATTGGAACACCATTATGGGTTCATAGAAGGTGTTTAGATCCAATGTTTACAATAGCTAATGAAATAGCTTACGAAAATAAAATGGTATTAGCTCAAAAAGAGCGAGGAAAGAGTGTGTGGTTTGACTGTAAAGGTTTGACTACAGATCGCCAATTTGTAGAGCAACAAGGAAAATTAGTAATAGAGCATATTGTGCGCCTATGGACAAATATTTCAAAACCGCCAAATGTATACATAATTTCTCCTTTTACTGCAGTAAAGGATAGTATGAAACAAGAGTTGGAAAGTAAATTGAAGGATATGAACATCTCTCGTACGTTAATTAAAAATTTCTTGAAAAACTCTATAGGTACTGTTCATACATTTCAAGGAAAGGAAGCAGATGTTGTTTATTTTATAACTGGAACAGATATGAATAGCGATAGTGCGGCTAATTGGTCATGTTCGAAGCCTAATTTGTTAAATGTTGCAGTTACAAGAGCCAAAAAGGAATTTTATGTGGTAGGTGATTATAAACGATTTTCTCAGAAACCGTATTATAAATCTATAGTAGATAATGTAGATGAGGTTCAGAGGGAAAATATCCATTCAATGAATAAGTAAAATTATTTATAGGTTATGGGTACATTAATTCAAATGACCAATGAAAAATAAGATGCATTGGTCATTTGTTTTTTTATAATAATAGGTGATTATTTGGAGAATTTAACGAAAAAAGTATTATCTAGTTTTAACATCTCATACCCACGATACCCCTCCGAAAGCAACGCCTGCTGTTCATCAGCATCACTCATCGGAACATCTTTAACATCCGTCCAATCTCTTTCTGTGTCCTTACGCAATTCCTTCACAAAAACATACCGCATACTCCCGCCATACTTCTCCTTCAGTGCAGCAATTTCCATACCTTGCGCAAACTTATCTTTTAAACTAGGGATGTTGAAAGGTGCAACGGTGCAACAAACATAGTCGTACTGGCTGTCTTCTTTTTGTAATTCATCCATGATGACTGTGGCTAATATTTTTTGCATGCCATTTCCTCGGCAGTTCGGATGAACGTTTGAGATTTCTTGATAGATGACGCGGTGTAGCTGACTTTCTGGTAGACCAATATCAAGCCCTAAATGTTCATCGTCGATAGGAGGGACTAGTAGGGCACGAAATGCGATGAGCTCGTTTTGTATAAACGCCCCGATCATCATGCCGTTTCCTTCTAGAATGTATTGAAATTCTTCTAGCGAGAGTGGTTGTAAACGACCTTTATCTTCTAGCGCTTCAACTATAACGTTTTGTAATGATAAAATTTGTTCGATGTGCTCTAGTGATAGTAATGTAACGTGAAATGGTTGTTCGTTTTGTTTTAATGTTCCTTCGTAAAGAATCGTCATGCGTTAGTCCTCCTTTAGCGTACAACGTCTTGAAAGACGGTTAGTTCTTGTAATGTATTTTCGTTTATTTCAATGCCGAGTCCCGGCTTTTCGTTTAAGCGAATAAATGGTACGTCGTAATGTAAGTTTCCGATGTCTTTCGTGAATTTTAATGGTCCTGTTAGCTCGACGCTAGTAATGATTTTTTTTGAGAAAGCGACATGGAATCCTGCGGAAGAGGCAACAGATGATTCGACCATGGATCCAACTTGGCATTCAATGCCTGCCATTTCAGCTTGATGAGCGAGTTTTACAGCTGGATATATGCCGCCGCATTTCATTAGTTTTATATTCACTTTATCAGCTGCGTCTAATTTAATAATTTGGCGCATTTCACGAGAGCCTTTTAGTCCTTCATCAATCATAAGCGGAAGATCTGTTTTCGAACGAATATGAGCCATTGCATCAATATCGTCTGCGACAACAGGCTGTTCAATCCAGTCGATGTTTAAATGACCTAATGAACGAAGTGCTGTTAATGTGTTTGCGCTATTTTTCCAGCCTTGGTTTACATCAACACGAATCGCGATATCATTTCCTACACGTTCACGTACAGCTTCAATTCGTTTTACATCTTCTTTTACATTCGTGCCGACTTTCATTTTGAAAGATTGGTAACCTTTCTTAATCATGGAAGCCGCTTCTTCAGCCATATTTTCTGGATCGGCGATACTTAAGACGTGAGTGACAGGAAATTCTTCATGGTAGCGTCCTCCAATTAATTGATATACAGGTTGATTTAGTTTTTTACCCAGTATATCAAAACAAGCGATATCAATCGCAGCTTTCGCAGTAGGAATACCGTAAATTGTATTGTCCATCATATCGTGTATTTTTTCGATATTCATTGGATTTTTCCCAATTAGAGCAGGAGCTAGTGTATGTTTTAAAACATGGAAAGTACTTTCCCATGATTCACCTGTAACGTGATCATCAGCAACGCCTTCACCGTAACCGATAATGCCTTCATCTGTTTCCATTTTGACGATAATAGAAGGCATATCAGAATAAGAACCATAACTAATAACAAACGGATCGCGAAGTGGTAAACGAATTGCGTAAAGATGAATAGCTGTAATTTTCATTGAATAAAGACCCCTTCCTGTTTACAATGGTTTTGTACATTTGATATAGTTGACGTTAAATAGTCGTTAATTGATGATAAGGAGTTAGAGAAAATGATGATAAAAATTGCAGTTGTCGGTTCAAAAAAGTTTATGGAGAATCTTTTACCTATTGCTCATAAACTAGAAGAGATAGAGATTGATCCATATATTTACCTTCACCCGGCAGAATCTTCCGAAATATTAAAACGTTTAAAACCTTTAAAACCTTGTGATGTTATCTTTTTCTCAGGTGCTTTACCTTATTATATGGCAAAAGAAATAAGAGAACAATTACCAATTCCAAGTGTATATTTGCAGCAAGACGAGACAACTGTCGCATCTTCACTTCTTTCTATATTATATCATCAAGGTATTCAACCTCATAAAATTTCAATTGATTTAGTAGATCGTTCGTTTATTACAAATGTGTTCCATGACATCGGTCTAAAAGAAACGCCGCAAGTGATGGATTATGAAAATATGTTATGGAGTAATGATGAAATTAAGAGAATCATTGATTTTCATTTAGCTAAATATCAATCAGGAGAGGTTGATTTAGCTTTAACTAGTATTCACGCTGTCTACGATGAACTTCAAAAAATAGGTATTCCTTCAGAGCGCATGATAGATCCGACGCAATCAATTATACATGGGTTAAAAGATGCAAAAATAAAAGCTGAGTTAGCAAAAAGCCATTCAGCTACTGTTGGTGCTTGTATTATATCCTTTATAGAGTTACAAGAAAGCTCGCTTGAACAATTAAATGTAATTTCAAAAGAATTACGTGGTTCATTTAAACAAGTTGATGAAATGACTTTTATTTTGTATACAACTCGTGGTGATATTGAATTGAGTATAAAAACAAATACGATAGCTCGTTTATTTATGAATATAGAAAGCGCAGTGTCTGTTGGATTTGGTTACGGTAAAACAGTAAATGAAGCGGAAAAAAATGCAAAAATCGCTCAAGGTTTCGCAAGGAATAATCCGATAGAACGCTGCTTTTATATACTAACAAGTGATAAAGAATTATTTGGTCCGTTCCCGAAAGAACAGAGAGTACAAAGTTTAAAAAACGATAATCCAGAATTAATGAAAATAGCGAAGGAAACGAAGCTTAGTCCTGCAAACTTATCAAAAATCATTCAATTTAGTCAATCGCATCCATCATTGAAATTTACAGCGGCCGATCTTTCTGAGTACTTACAAGTGACTCGGCGATCGACGGAAAGGCTGTTAAAGAAATTAGTTGATTACAGGTATGCCAATATTTGCGGCGAGGAAATGCCCTATCAACAAGGGCGCCCTCGCGCAATATATGAGCTGAATTTACCGTTGTATTCGTTTCAAAAATTTTAAGCTTCTAGTTGTGCTTTTTGTTTTTTCAGTAGGTCTGCTTTCTCAATATCAGATAGCTTCGTAATTGTGAAGCCAGTTATACCATAAATGATTGAGATAATAGGTACGATGAAATTCAATATAGCATAAGGAGCATATTCGAATGCACCGACTCCAAGTGTTGCGAGTATAAATACACCACATGTATTCCAAGGTACGAAAACAGAAGTTAATGTTCCACCATCTTCTAATGCTCTGGATAAGTTTTTAGAATGTAGTCCTTTTTCTGTGTACGCATTTGCATACATTCTTGAAGGAACAACAATCGAAATATATTGTTCAGAGCAAGTAAGATTCGTTGCAAAGCAAGATGCGATAGTAGAAGCGATAAGTCCTTTTGATGATGTCGCTAATTTTAAAATTTGATTTACAATTGAGCGAAGAATGCCAGTATGTTCTAGTACTCCTCCGAAAGTCATAGCGACAATTGTCATAGAAACTGTATTCATCATCGAATCTAAGCCACCGCGGTTAAATAGTTCGTCTACTAGCTTGTTTCCAGTGTCTATGACAAATCCAGTTTGGAGTGCACCGACAGATGCTGAGACAGAACCACCTTGAATAAAGACTTGTGATAAAAATCCTAAAATAATACCTACGAGAATAGCTGGTATAGCTGGTACTTTTTTAGCGACCAATACCATAACGACTACGGGTATGATTAATAGGAAAGGCGAGATAACAAAGTTTTGTTGCAATACTTGTAACGTTTGATCGATGCTTTTTGCATCAATATTGTTATCACCGAAGCTTCTTCCTAATAAAGCATAGACGATAAGAGTAATAATTAAACCTGGAATTGTAGTAAATAACATATGACGAATATGTACGAATAAATCTGTATTTGTTAATCCTGCGGCTAAGTTTGTTGTGTCTGAAAGCGGTGACATTTTATCGCCAAAATAAGAACCGGAAATTATAGCACCGGCAACCATTGGAGCTGGGATTCCCATACTTAGGCCAATTCCCATTCCAGCAACACCGATTGTTCCCATTGTAGACCAAGAGCTACCGATTGCTAATGCAACGATAGAACAAATAATTGTAATTGAAACTAAAAATAGTGATGGAGTTAAAAGTTTTAAGCCGTAATAAATCATAGTAGCGACGATTCCGCCGCCAATCCAAGCACCGATCGTTAAACCTACAAGAATAATGATAACGATAGCGGGTAATGCAAGGCGAATTCCTTTATACATCGATTCTTCAATGTCATTCCATTTGTAACCGTATCGCCAAGCGACGATCGAAGCAACGGTTGTACCGATAATAAGTGGGACGTGAGGGCTTTGTTCTAATACAACAATTGTAACCATCATAACTGCAACTGTAATGATAATAGGGATTATTGCTATGCCAAAAGGTATTTCTCTTTTCATAAACTGCCTCCTCATTATGTATGTTTGTATTTTTAGAATTGTCGCAAAATAGACGTTATTAAGTTATAATAACTAAAAATAGATGTAAGCGTCAATATACAAACAGAAAATATCGAATCTTCTATTTGTATGGATATCTTTATAAGGTGAGTTGAAAATCGGGTATTAACGGTATTAAAAAATAAATAATTGACTTTTTTCTTAAAATTCAATATGTTCATAAAAACATCTGTTTTTCATAAGTATAATTAATCTGAATGGTTTGTAATTAGGGGAAGGAGAATGAAGCTTTGAAAACATTAGAACTACAAGAGCGTTTAACTGAAATTTTTCAGCATTTACATGAAAACCCTGAAGTAAGCTGGAAGGAATATGAAACGACAGCTTATATTACTAACTTTCTAAAAGAAGAAGGAATTTCATATAAAATATTTGATGATTGCCCTGGCGTGATTGCTGAAATCGGAAGAGGGAATCCAGTTATCGCGATTCGTGCTGATATGGATGCACTATGGCAAGAAGTAGACGGAGAATTTAAAGCGAATCACTCATGCGGCCATGATGCTCATATGACAATTGTGATGGGCCTTATTTTACAATTGAAAAATATGAGATGGGATAGCGGTACTGTTAGATTTATTTTTCAGCCGGCAGAGGAAAAAGGAAATGGTTCCTTAAAGATGGTAGAGAAGGGCGCCGTGGATGATGCTGATTTCTTATTTGGTGTTCATTTAAGGCCGATTGAAGAACTGCCTTTGAAACAAGCAGCCCCATCTATTCGTCACGGAGCTGCAGCATTTTTAGAAGGGATGATTCATGGAGATGATGCACACGGGGCACGCCCACATCAAGGTATAAATGCAATTGATATCATTTCGATGATCAATATTGGATTGAAAAATATATGGTTACCGCCGCAGACGTCTTATTCTGTTAAGATGACGAGATGCCAAGCTGGTGGTGATAATCTAAATATTATTCCAGGTAACGGACATTTTAGTTTAGATGTAAGAGCAGAAAATAACATATTGCTAGATGAATTGAAGCGAAAAATAGAGCAAGTAATTCAGTCAGCTGAATCAATGGGATCTAAACTTTCTTATGAGTGGATTGATCTCGCACCAGGAGCTGAAGTGTCAGAAGAAGCTGAGCGTTTCATGCGGAAAGGCATTCTTGAAGTGTACGGGGAAGAGGGATGTACTGGACCACTGTATACGACAGGAAGCGATGATTTCCATTACTATACAGTGAAAAGACCCCATTTAAAAGCTGTCATGCTTGGACTAGGGGCGAACTTACAACCTGGATTACACCATCCGTATATGAAGTTTGATCATAGCTGTATAATGGATGGAGTAGAAATATTGAAACAAACTGTATTGAAAGTATTAGAAGACAGGGGCTAGAAAGCTCCTGTTTTTTTGGTAGGAATTTGTTGTTAAGTCGATATATTCGATTTCGCGATATTATAATTTCACGTACCAATTAATTTGATAAAAATGAGCATTCAGTACGTGGTGTATAATAATAGTAATATTTCTTAATAGGAGCAAACGAATGAACGAACAATATTACGATGCTGTATTAAATATAAAAACTGTCGGCGAGCAAAAAGGATTTAATAAGTCTATGCATTATCACCGTTATGAACCGACGCCATATAGCGGATTAGATGAGTTGTTGAATCAATATGAAATAAGAAGTAGCGATCGAGTTGTAGACTTTGGATGCGGAAAAGGACGATTAAATTTTTACATGCACCATAAGTGTGGTGCTTCAGCGGTTGGAATTGAAATGAATGAAGAGTTTTATAAAGAAGCAATGGATAATCGTGATCGTTATGCACGAAAGGTAAGAAACAGTAAAGATAAAATTCAATTTGAATGTTGTTTAGCACAGGAATATGAGATTGATCCACGTGATAACCGGTTTTATTTCTTCAATCCATTTTCTGTCCAAGTGTTTATGAATGTAGTAAATAACATTTTGCTTTCAGTAGAAGCGGTGGAGAGAGAAATTGATATTATTTTATACTACCCTTCTGAAGATTATATTTTCTTCTTGGAGAATCAGACTGCATTTGAATTGAAGAAGGAAATAAGATTACCGGGTGCTTATGAGAAAAATGGGAATGAGAGATTTTTAGTTTATACATTAGGATTATAAAAAAAGCAGGTGCCTTGGCACCTGCTTTTTTAAAACTCAGGTCTATATAATTAGTTACGGATTAAGTAATCAAATGCACCTAAAGCTGCATTCGCACCTGAACCCATAGAGATGATGATTTGTTTGTACGGATTATTTGTACAGTCACCTGCACCAAACACTCCTGGTACGTTTGTAGCGCCGTGCTTGTCTGTTACGATTTCACCGCGAACGCGTTCAACTGTTTCGCCTAACCAGTCTGTGTTTGGCACAAGACCGATTTGAACGAATACACCTTGTAATTCAACGTGATGAACTTCTTCAGTTTCACGATCGATGTAAGAAATACCGTTTACTTTATCAGTACCAGTGATTTCTTTCGTTTGAACGTTTTTCAGAACAGTTACGTTAGGTAAGCTGTTAAGACGTTCTTGTAATACAGCATCAGCTTTTAATTCTGGCATGAATTCAAGAACAGTTACGTGCTTAACAATACCTGCTAAGTCGATAGCTGCTTCAATACCAGAGTTACCACCGCCGATAACCGCTACATCTTTTCCGATGAATAATGGACCGTCACAGTGTGGGCAGTATGCTACACCTTTGTTTTTGAACTCAGCTTCACCCGGTACGCCAACATTACGCCAGCGAGCACCTGTTGAAACGATTACGCTCTTACTTTTCAGAATAGCGCCGTTTTCAAGTTCCACTTCAATAAGTTCTTTTTTCTCTAAACGTTTCGCACGTTGTAGATTTATTACATCGATGTCGTATTCTTTTACGTGCTCTTCAAGGCTTGCTACTAGCTTAGGACCTTCAGTGTGTTTCACGCTGATGAAGTTCTCAATACCCATAGTATCCATTACTTGACCACCGAAGCGCTCAGCAACGATACCAGTGCGGATGCCTTTACGTGCTGCATAAATTGCTGCACTTGCACCAGCTGGGCCGCCACCAACAACAAGAACATCGTATGGATCTTTATCAGAAAGCTCTGATGCATCTGGACCGTTACCCATTTTAGCTAAAATTTCTTCAAGTGTCATACGACCGCTTCCGAAAGATTCGCCGTTTAGGTAAACAGTTGGTACTGCCATGATGTCTTTACTTTCTACTTCCTCTTTGAATGCAGCGCCATCAATCATAGTATGTGTAATACCAGAGTTTAGAACGCTCATCACGTTAAGAGCTTGTACAACATCAGGACAGTTATGACAACTTAGGCTGATATAAGATTCAAAATGATATTCGCCTTGAATGTTTTTGATTTGATCGATTAATTTTTGTTCAACTTTTGGAGCACGTCCACTAACTTGTAGTAAAGCTAACACTAATGAAGTAAATTCGTGTCCTAATGGAATACCAGCGAATACGACACCAGTGTCTTCGCCAGGGCGATTTACGCTAAAGCTTGGTGTTCTCTCTAGTTCAACTTTTTCTACTGTAATCTTAGATGACATAGTAGCTAATTCATCTACTAGAGATAACATATCTTTAGATACGTTATCGTCTCCTGCGCTTACTTTAAGTAAAATATCGTTCTCCATTAACTGAAGGTATTGGGATAGTTGTGTTTTTATATCTGCATCTAGTATCATTTTGATCGAACTCCTTAGATTTTGCCTACAAGGTCAAGGCTTGGTTTAAGTGTTGCAGAACCCTCTTGCCATTTAGCTGGACAAACTTCACCTGGGTTGTTACGTACGTATTGAGCTGCTTTAATCTTGTTAACAAGAATACTTGCGTCACGGCCGATACCGTCAGCATTGATTTCCATAGATTGGATAACGCCGTCTGGATCGATGATGAATGTACCACGAGCAGCAAGACCTTCTTCTTCCATTAAAACGTTGAAGTTTGTAGTGATTGTGCGAGTTGGGTCACCAATCATAATGTATTCGATTTTGCCGATAGTTTCTGAGCTATCATGCCATGCTTTGTGAGTGAAGTGAGTGTCTGTAGATACAGAGTATACTTCAACGCCTAAGTCTTTTAGAGTTGCGTATTGGTTTTGTAAGTCTTCAAGTTCAGTTGGACAAACGAATGTGAAGTCTGCTGGGTAGAAACAAACTACGCTCCATTTTCCTTTTAAACTTTCGTCAGTAACTTGGATAAATTCTCCATTATGGTAAGCATTAGCTTTAAACGGTTTTACTTCTGTGCCGATTAATAACATATTAAAATTCCTCCTAAAGGTTGGTTTTGAGCATCGGAAATTAGTTTGCTCATAAAATATATTTTTTAATTAACTATAATAATTCTAATTCGATATTAATTATCATATAAAAGTGGTTATTTTGTCAAGGAGAATGTAGCACTTTATTGTAATTTTAATTAATATTTATTCTCAATTGAGATGATGAAGTAGTTTAGCAGTGATAGAAGTAGAAAATTTAGTTTTAAATGAGTGAGTATAGTCATAGGTGAAGGTATTTTACTACGTAAATTTTAATTTGAAAGTGAAATGTATAAACGATAATTAAATTTATTAGTGGAAAGATTTCTTAGTAGATTGTGTATTTGAAAAGTAACTTCTTACTTTATTGTACAAAGAATTTTGCAATAAATAAAACAAAATGAATCGGAATCTTTTTGAAAACGTGTTGTTATTTTAAGTGTTCTTTTATTTGACATAAATTGAAGCATAAAGTATTTAGCGAAGGAGTAAAGAGGTAAGAAATAACTAAGATTGTTTTGCTCAATTTAAATGTAAAGAAATAATCCATCAAGCGTAAAGGTGCTTGGTGGATTATTTTTTAATTTATTTTTAATGTATGTAGGGCGCTACGTATATTGCTATTCAATGCTTCGAAAAATGCACGTAACTTGGAGTTTAAATGATTATTTTTATGGATAAATAGTCTTTCCGTAATTAGTAGTTCACCATTTATACCAAAACATTGCATTTGTACGGATATATCTTCATTACTTTCGTGAATAGTGGGGAAAACATAATGGAATACTTTGCTTGGAATCATATACTCTTTGATCATGTAATTTTCAGAATCACAATTTGGCGTATGTTTTATATAAATCTTCACATTTTCTTTCGTGACGATAAATTCTAACATTGTGCATTTTATTAGGTTAGGATCGAAATCATTGGATTCTTGTAAATATAAATTAAAATTCGTTCTATCGGAAATGGATTCAATATTTGTAAGTACAATATTTTGGTTATTATAAGTATTCATCTTCTTCTCCTTTAGTATATGTATTAAGAAATTATTTTCATTGATGAGGGAATACTTTAAATATGGTTTATCTCCATTAATTAATTTATCAAACGTTTCTCTCAAAAATCTCTCAAGATATTTTTTATAAAATGAAAAACCTGTCTCCACATAGAGACAGGTTTTTTAAAGTTATATGCTTTGAAGTTTGTAAGCCCATAAATACCCTTTTGACTCTAATAATAGGTCGTTAGTATTATGCTTTTCTATAAATTGAATTGTTTGGTTAATATGCATTGCATAACCATCTGTTGTACGCTCGATTGTGATAGGAACATTTAGCTCACTGAATAGTTGACGTATTCGATAAATAGTATTATACAAATTTGCTAGTGCACGTTTTTCCGCTATGTTAGGCCAAATATCGTCAATAATATGCCATTTTGAAACAGCTTTTTCTTTATGGAGAAGGAAGTAATAAAAAAGCTCTTCAGTAACACGGGTAGGCCATTTTAGCGATTGATGATCTTTTTTTACAAAGGTATTACCGTATAGTTGTACTTGAAGGGTGTTTGAATTTCTTTGTTGATTCGAAACACCATAATATTTTTTGAGGCGGTAATCTAAATCTTTTACAGCATTAGGTGTCAACGGTTTTAAAATATAATCAAGAGCTTGTACCCGAAAAGCTTCTAAAGCATAGTTTGGATAAGCTGTAGAGAAAATAACCGGAACATCAATGCCTTCACTTACTAACTTTTGAGCGAGTTCAATTCCTGTCATTTTAGGCATTTCAATGTCTAATAAAATAGCGTCTAATGTGTAAAGAGGAAGCATTTTAAGTGCCTCTAATGGTGACTGGAAAGTATCAATAACTTGAAATTCACCATGTTTTATTAATAAATGATTATGTAAATCTAAAATGGGTTTTTCATCTTCTATTATTACTATTCGCCACACTGCTTTCTCTCCTTTAATGGAATTGTTACATTAATAGTTGTTCCTTTATTTTCAATAGAATAAATCTCTACAGTTCCATTGGAAAACTTTCGAACACGACGTAAAACATTTGAAAATCCAATTCCTTGATTCTTAAGAGTTCCATTTAATAAATTGTGTATAGTTGTTTCTGACATTCCTATACCGTCATCTATTACTTGTATAAATAAAATCTGTTTTATTTGTTTTATATTAATTTGTACATGACCGTTTCCTTCTTTCTCAAATAGGCCGTGGCGTATTGCATTTTCCACAAATGGTTGTACGAGTAAGTTAGGTATATATATTTCATCTAAAGATTGGACGGTATCAACTTCATATGAAAAAGAAAGACGTTCGCCAAATCGTGCCTTTTCTATTTCTACATATGCTTGAATGATAGAAAGTTCCTTTTGTAATGTAGAATAATTTGCTTCTTTTCCAGACTCAAAGATATAGCGTAAGTAGGAGCTTAACATCGTTAGGAGATGTGCAGCACGTTCACTATCTGTATAACAGAATGAAATAATATTACTCATTGCATTATATAAGAAGTGTGGTTTGATTTGGGCCTGTAGAAAGGCCATTTCATTTTCGAATGCTTGCAGTATGGCTTCTCTTGTTTGGAAAATAGTATGCAGTCTAGCTAATAGTACTTGTTTTGTACAAGGTTTAACTAAGTAATCGGTTATTCCACTTGCAAATATATTATCTACATGAGTTGGATAATCTTTTGAACTTAACATTAGAATAGGTAATTCTAATATGGATGTTTTTTTGCGTATATGTTTGGCCAACTCAATTCCTCCAATTTCGGGAAGAGTTTCATCTATAATAAGAAGCGAGAAATCTTTAGTTTTCTCTAGCAAGAAAATAGCTTCTTGAGCTGAATGGACAATGTTAATATTGTATTTTTCGGATAGTAAAGATTTTAGTACCTCTGTATGTATGACATCATCATCTACAATTAAAATTTTTGGTTGATGGCTAGTATTTACTTGGGAAACTTCTTTAAAACCATGTCGTTCCTTTAAAATAGTAGGTATTTCTTTATATTCATAAAAAGGAACTTTTATTTTAAATAGAATAGAAGTTTTATAGTATTCAATTTGTAACTGCCCATTCATGCGTTCTAGCAGTTCTTTACTTATTAATAATCCAACTTCAGTATGAGCTTCTTCATACGTAAAATTAGAACTTCTAGTAGCTTTAAAGGTTAAATGAATATTTTCTCCTATATGTTGAGTATCAATAACAATTTTTCCACTTACTGCATAGTAACAACATTCTTCTAAAATACGATAAAGTACTTGTGTTAATCGATCTTCGTCTACTAGTCCATGCAAATTCTTCGGTATGTATTCTTGATACATAATGTTTTTTCTTGAGAGGGGTAGTTCCATTAATTTATAAACGTGATTCACAACCATTTTTATATTTGTTGATTTTCCTACAAAAGAATAATCATGAAATTTAATTTTTGTGAAATCCTGTAAATCATTAGTAAGATATAGTAAACGTTCCGTAAGTTGTTCCAGTAGATGTAACTCATTAGAATGCTTTTCTTTTTTATCATTAGATTTTACAGATTTAATTAAATTAATTGCATGGTATAAAGGATTTTTTAATTCTTGGGTCGTTACTTTTAAAAAAGAATCTTTTGTTAAATGAATAGCTTCTAATTTTTTCGATAAGTGCTCAGCTTCTTCGGTACGATTAATAAAACGTGTGCCTAAAAAGACATTCATCATAATAATGAAACCTATTAGTCCAAAGCGATTAAATATGTTACGACCTGATGCAAAAAGTTGTTCTAGTGTGCCGCTAAAGAGAAACATAAATAGAGTAAGTAACATAAGGATAAAAATTAAAATTTCATTTTTATTAATAATCCACTTTTTTTGTATGATTAGCTGAGTCATTCTTAGGATAATCCACAATAACATTATATTCATATAAAAAAAGAATAGTGTTTGTAGATTAGATAGAGATCGAGCTGGAAATAAGATTATGCTTACACTATAAATAAAGAAAGGCGAAAATAATAAAAGCATTTGTTTTTTATTTATAATAGTAGGCATAGTTTTTGAAATAAACAATGGTAATAAAATTGCACTAAAAAATGTAATAGAGTCTTGTAATCGAAAATAAATTTCAAAAGGAATATTAGGAACAGCGCGAAGTAATATACGCTCCCCACGTGTCATAACAATTAGTGCAAGGCTTAGGAAATAACAACCACTATAAAAAAAGCCATCATCTTTTTTACGTAGCAAGAAGATAGTGAGATGAAAAATACTAAAAACTAATAATATGGAAACTGCTGTCCATTCAATATTTGTATCTTCCGCTACGTCTTCTCGCATCGCTTTAGCATCACCGAAATCGATTGGGAAAATTATACCTCCCCGTACATTATAAAAATTTGAAACTTGAATTGTTATGAGTAGCTCTTTTGTTTTCGGTGTTAAATAAATTTCATATGATGGGTTTTCAGGTTTTGTATTTTCTTTTGATTTTCCGATCTGGCCTACTTCAGAAACTTTTTCGTCGTTTACATAAATAGTATGGGCTGACCAAATATTTCGAATTCGAAAACCAACTTCAGAAAAATGCTTAGGTAGCAAGATCTTTAATTGATAAGCACCATATTGTGCTTTGGATTCCCACTGTCCTGGTACGAGTTGGTTTGGAGCTTGGTCTTGAAATTCGTTCGAATTTACAAATTCATTTGGGGTGAATTTCCATTCGCCTGCTAAAGATAATATTTTCGCATTTGAAGGAAGATCACTTAAATTAAGCGTACCATTTTGTGCACGTTTTTGAATGAGATTTGTATCACTATCTCGAAAGTTAATATTTATAATTAAAAGCATCATCACAGTGATGAGAAGCCAACCAATGGCTTGTTTCCACATGGGGTAATCACCTCTTCTTCAATAATATATAATAAAATTCTTAGTATTTAAATTTTATATTTTAGATATATGAATTTAATGTGTCAATGTGTTATGAAATTCGTAATTTTTAACACTTATCCCGCAATTTATGGACAATAAGATTCCCACATCGAAGTTCGAATGGAAAATAAAGAAGTTAGGGCGGAGCCGGCTGACTGTAGAGGCCCAATTGGTGCGAGTTAATAATCAATAGGGATAGACAAACCCTCGATTGATTAAAGTTTTCCTTTAGTTATAGAGAATAAACTAGGGAAATGGAGGCATTGACTCCCATCTTTAACGAGCTATAATAAAATCTAGATACATCTTTCAAAAAGAAGACATTAGTTGTAGGATAAAAAATTTCACCCTATTATTTTTTTTATAGCTTTTAGAAAACGCTTACAATTAGTGTGGAGGGGAAGCCATGTCTAAGTTCACGAAGTATTTTTTAATGGAAGCTAAAGATGTGATTGCATATGTGCAAGAGAAATTACCTAAGTTCGAACATGTAAAGGGGCTAAAGTGTAAAGAAATAGGTGATGGTAATTTAAATTATGTGTTCCGCGTTTGTGATGAACAGAAGAATATTTCTGTCATTGTAAAGCAAGCTGGGGATACAGCGCGTATTTCAGATGAGTTTAAGTTGTCGACGAATCGAATCCGTATAGAATCAGATGTTTTGCGATTAGAAGGAGAGTTAGCATCTGGACTCGTGCCAAATGTATATTTGTTTGATAGTGTGATGAATTGTTGCGTGATGGAAGATTTATCAGATCACACAATATTACGCACAGCACTCATAAATCATCAAATGTTCCCGAAGCTTGCTGATGATGTAACTACTTTTATGGTAAATACTCTTCTATTAACATCAGATGTTGTAATGAATCATAAAGAGAAGAAGGAACTCGTGAAGAATTATATAAATCCTGAGTTATGTGAGATTACAGAGGACCTCGTATATTCAGAGCCATTCACAAATCATAATAAACGCAACGAATTGTTTCAATTAAATGAAGGATGGATTAGAGAGCATATTTATAGTGATAAAGAGCTTCGTATGGAAGTAGCAAAACTTAAGTTTTCTTTTATGACGAATGCACAAGCGCTGCTTCACGGTGATTTACATACTGGTTCTGTTTTTGTAAAAAGTGATTCTACAAAGGTTATTGATCCTGAATTTGCTTTTTATGGACCTATGGGATATGACGTTGGGAATGTAATGGCAAATTTAATGTTTGCTTGGGTGAATGCAGATGCAGTGATGCAATCTGGTATTGAGAAAGATACATATATGAACTGGATAGAATCTACCATTATAGATGTAATTGATTTATTTAAGAAGAAGTTTTTAGATGCTTGGGATATTCATGTGACCGAGATTATGGCGAAGGAAGAAGGCTTTAACCGAGTTTATTTACAATCTGTATTAGAGGATACATCTGCAGTGACGGGTCTTGAGCTAATTCGTCGTATTGTTGGTCTAGCGAAGGTAAAGGATATTACTTGTATTGAGAATGATGCAGCGCGTGCTAGAGCGGAGCGAATTTGTCTTCAGGCAGCGAAGAAGTTTATTTTACAAGCGAATCAATATGAAATAGGTAGTAGCTTTGTAGAAACGTTAAAAAAACAGTCAATGCATAGTGCGAAATAAGGAGAGAAGATGATGGCAGAGCAATTAATACCAATTCAGTGGAAAGATGATGCTTTAGTGTTATTGGATCAAACGGTATTACCGAACGAAGTAGTCTATGAATCTTTTAAAACGGCTGAGGGTGTGTGGGATGCGATTCAAGTAATGAAAGTACGAGGAGCGCCGGCAATAGGTGTTTCAGTAGCCTACGGTGTGTATTTAGGAGTAAAGGAAGTTGCGGAAAGTTCGGTGGAAGAATTCATAGAGGAAGTAAAAAAGGTATGTGCATACTTAGCGACATCAAGACCGACGGCAGTAAATTTATTTTGGGCGCTTGAAAGAATGGAAAGTGTAGCGAAAGAGAATGCTCACTTATCAATCGCGCAGTTGAAAGATAGATTATTAGAAGAAGCAAAAGAGATTCATAGAGAAGATGAAGAAATTAACCGTCAAATTGGAGAACATGCATTAACATTATTCCATGATGGCATGGGGGTATTAACGCATTGTAATGCAGGTGCGTTAGCAACGACTAAGTATGGTACTGCGACAGCTCCAATGTACTTAGCGAAAGAAAGAGGATGGGACTTAAAAATCTATGCCGATGAAACACGCCCTAGATTACAAGGTTCAACGTTAACGGCATTAGAACTGCAGCGAGCGGGAATTGATGTAACGGTCATTACAGATAATATGGCAGCAATGGTCATGTCACAAGGGAAAATTGATGCGGTAATCGTTGGATGTGACCGCGTAGCAGCAAATGGGGATGTAGCAAATAAAATTGGAACATTAGGTGTTTCGATTTTGGCTAAATATTATAACATTCCGTTTTATGTAGCAGCACCAACGCCGACAATTGATTTGAAAACACCGACAGGAAAAGAAATTCCAATTGAAGAAAGAGATGCTTCTGAAGTGATCAATCGTTTCGGACAATACTCTGCTCCGCAAGAAAGTAAAGTATACAATCCGGCATTTGATGTCACGCCATATGAAAATGTAACAGCGATTATTACGGAAAAAGGGATTGTGGAAGCACCGTTTACGGAGAACTTAAAAAAGCTATTTTAGTAAGTAGATATATAGTCAGTCATCATAAGCTTCATACTTAGGGGGATGTATATGTTATTACAAAACGAAAGAGAAGAAGTTGTAGCGTACGGAAAGAAAATGATTTCTAGTGGTTTAACAAAGGGGACTGGCGGTAATATTAGTATTTTCAATCGTGAACAAGGTCTTGTTGCAATTAGCCCAAGTGGTCTAGATTATTATGAAACGACGCCTGAAGATGTAGTTATATTGAATTTAGATGGTGAAGTGATAGAAGGAGAGAGAAAACCATCAAGCGAATTAGATATGCACCTTATCTATTATAGAAATCGTGAAGATATAAATGCGCTTGTACATACACATTCTCCTTATGCGAAGACAATCGCATCATTAGGATGGGAACTTCCTGCTGTATCATATTTAATTGCTTTTGCAGGTCCGAATGTTCGCTGTGCACCATATGAAACATTTGGTACGAAGCAATTAGCAGAGGCTGCTTTTGAAGGAATGATTGATCGTCGTGCAGTTTTACTTGCGAATCATGGTTTAATGGCTGGTGCAAATAATATAAAAATGGCGTTTACTATTGCAGAAGAAATAGAGTTTTGTGCTCAAATTTATTATCAAACGAAAAGTGTCGGAGAACCGAAATTACTGCCAGAAGACGAGATGGAGAATTTGTCGAAGAAGTTTGAAGGGTATGGACAGCAGTAGAATGAAATGAAAACACCCTCAAGAAAAAATCTTGAGGGTGTTTCTTACACTTTCTTAAGCAACAAATACATAAAGTAAGGTGCACCAATTAAAGCAACGACAATACCAGCTGGAATACCGCTAGGTTCGACGATATTTCGTCCAATTGTATCCGCTAGTAGTAATAACCATCCGCCGATTAAAACGGCGATAGGGATGAATATTTGATGCCTTGGACCTACTAAAGATTTGGCGATGTGAGGAGCCATAAGTCCGATAAAGCTAATGCCTCCTGTTACGGAAACAGCAGCGGCAGCAAGTGCAACGGCTGCGATTAATAAGTATCTTCGTTCTTTTTCAATTTCAATTCCAACACCGATTGCTATTGGTTCGTTTAATGCTAGTATATTTAATCGATTTGCTTTATAGAAGACAAATGGGATTAATACGATTAGCCATGGAAGCATTGCTAAAACAAATGTCCAGTCATCTCCCCAAATGTTTCCGGCAATCCATTTAGCGATAAAGTCTACTTTCATACGATCTGCAGATGAAATAAGTACAATCATCGCGCCAGATAGTGCAAAGGAAAAACCGATGCCGGTTAATGTTAATCTTATTGGCTGAAGGCCTGTGGATTTGCTATATGAAAATACGTAAATTAGAACAGCTGTTAGAAACGCACCGATAAATCCAACGACTGGTAGTAGGTAAAGAAATGAACCTACGTCTATCGGGAAGTATAGAAAGAAAACAGAAACTGCAACACCAGCACCAGCGTTAATGCCGAGAATACCAGGTTCAGCTAAATCGTTTCGGGTAATACCTTGTAATATAGCACCTGATAAAGCGAGTGCCATACCGGCTAATAATGTAATGACGATTCTAGGTAGCCTTAAAGAATATAAAACGAATTCTTCTTTAAATGTACCTTGTCCCATAAGTGTTGGGATTAATCTGTCATAGGAGAGAGCGGCAGAACCGAGTCCCATTCCAATTACAATTGTTGTGATGGTAAGTATGAGTAATGCAAGTATGATAAGGCGTTGTTTCTTTATAATAGATTGCATCATGAGAAAGTTCTTCCTCCTTTACGAACAATGAATAGGAAGAATGGTAATCCTACAATTGCGACGATTGCAGCAACTGGTGTTTCATACGGAGCGTTAATTGTACGTCCGATTGTATCTGCGAGCAGCATAAAGGAAGCACCAGCGATCGCTGACATCGGTATAACAAAACGGTAATCTGGCCCAACGATTGGACGAACCATATGGGGTACCATAAGGCCGATAAATGCCATGTTTCCGACAAGCGCTACAGAAGCACCTGCAAGCAAGATAATAATGATAAATAAAATCGTTTTAATGACGATAATTTTTTGACCGAGTCCAACGGCAACTTCTTCACTGAAACTAAGAACTGTTAATTTCTTTGCAAGTAAGATAGCGATAAATATACTTATTGAAATAACCGGAATAATAATTTTTAATTGGCTCCAACTCGTTCCAATTACGCCCCCAGCCGTCCACATTGATACATCTTGTGAAATTTTAAAGTAAATGCCAACACCTTCTGAGATTGCAAGTAGAAATGCTGAAACAGCAGCACCAGCTAATACAATTCGAAGAGGGGAAAGTCCACCCTTTTTCACCATGCCAATTCCAAATACCATAATAGCGCCAATTGCAGCACCGATAAAGCAAGCTAGTGTTAAGTAAAGGTAGCTTATAGAAGGATTGAAGGCAAGTGTTAGTGCAAGTGCAGCATTTGCGCCACCAGTTAGGCCAAGTAATCCAGGATCGGCAAGTGGGTTTCGCGTTAATCCTTGCATAATTGCACCAGAAACAGCGAGTCCAGCTCCTACAAAAATAGCAGCAACTTCACGTGGTAAACGTATTTCACGAAGGATGGATAGCTTATCTCCTTTAGCAGAGGAAGTAAGTGCTAACCATACGTCTTTTATAGAAGTATCTGCAGCGCCTAACACCATTGCAAACGTAAAAATAAGAAAGAATGCAATGATACTCAAAATTAATTTGTATGTAAAAGCGTTGGAACGTAGGTTGTCTTGCTCTTTTTTCATCAGTTTCACATCTTTTCTTTTCATAGAATAAAGGAAGAGGAATTCTTAAATTAAGAATTCCTCATGTTTGTATTATTGACCAAGAAAGCTCTTCTTGAAGAAGTCTAGTTGGAAATCTAATGTAAGTGGATCATTGAAATAGAATTCCATCATGTTTGCTTCATATACACGATTATTTTTTACTGCTGGAATGTTTTTATATGATTCTGTCTCTTGGAATGAGTTATCAGTATCTTTATTTTTACTTACGATTAAGTAATCACCAGCAAACTCAGGTAATACCTCAGTAGATAATGCGTAGTATCCTTCTTTTAAAGCTTTTTCTTTTACTTTTTCAGGCATTTTTAATTTCATTTCTTGGTAAAGAATTTCTGTTCCACGGCCCCAGTTCTCGCCGTATACATAAAGCTGTTTGTTGAAGTTTTCAACAACAGAAACTGTTGCATCTTCACCGATCTTCGCTTTAATGTCTTTTCCAGCTGTTTGTGCGCGTTTCTTGAAATCATCAACCCAAGTTTTTGCTTCTTTTTCTTTATTTAATAATTTACCGATTTCTAAGTGTTGTGTTAAGTAATCAACTTTTCCGTAAGTGTATGTTACAGTAGGAGCGATTTTCTTTAACTTATCAACATTTTTAATATTTGATAAACCAATGATTAAATCTGGATTTAATTCTGCAATCTTTTCAACATTCTCATCTGATACTTCAGCGACATTTTTCAGTTTGCTATCAAAACGTGGGTTTTGTTTAGACCATGAATCTACCCCAACAAGATTTACACCTAATGACATTACGTTACCAGCGAATGATGATAGGACAACAACACGTTGTGGATTTGCTGGAACTTCTACTTTACCATTTTCAGATTGGTATGTAATTGTTTCTGATTTCTTACCTTTTGCGTCGTTCTTCTTGTCTGTTGACCCGTTGCTACAAGCACTCATAACAAGGACGAACAGAACTGTTAGTGAAATGAATAATTTTTTCATCGTCTTTCTCCTTTTGATAGATGATATGTGATATACAATAAATTGTTTAGCTTTGATCTTTTGAAAAGTTAGTGGTAATACAAAAGTCTTATTAACAATCTTGAACTTGAGATTTTACCATATAGTATTCACCATAGTAATAGAAGAAGATGTAATCTCGCAGTTGCTAATAATTAACAAATTGATAATGATTATCACTATTGATTCTTTAAATACTATAATTTTATATAGGTGTATTGTCAATAGTGATTTTGATTGTAAAATTTATAAAAACAAGTTATATTTTATTGAGAATGATAATCAATTATTAGTAGCTGAGGAGTGACACGAATGAATCAAGAAGAATTGTTTGATGTAACTGTGATAGGCGGAGGACCTGCAGGGCTTTATTCAGCTTTTTATAGTGGACTAAGAGAGATGAAAACGAAAATAATAGAATTTCAACCACAGTTAGGTGGAAAAATACATGTTTATCCGGAGAAAATGATTTGGGATATTGGCGGATTATTACCGGTTACTGGTGAGAAATTAATTGAGCAACTTGTACAACAAGGATTAACATTTCAGCCTGAAGTTGTATTGAATACAAAAATAGAATCAATTATTCGTAATCAGGATGGCATTTTTACGTTGAAAACAAGCTCTGGGGAAGAACATTTTTCAAAAACAGTGATCGTCGCAACTGGGAGTGGTATATTGAATCCACAAAAGTTATCAATTGAAGGTGCTGAGAGATTCGAAGTCTCAAATTTAAATTATACAGTTAAATCGTTAAAACGTTTCAAAGATAAAACGGTAATTATTTCAGGCGGAGGGAACTCCGCAATTGATTGGGCAAACGAATTAGAACCAATCGCGAAAAAAGTTTATTTAACATATAGAAAAGAAGAATTATCTGGTCATGAAGCACAAGTAAAACAACTTATGAACAGTTCAGCAGAATGTTTCTTTAATACATCGATTACAAAATTAATTGCTGGTGATAACCATGAAGCGATTGAATATATAGAATTAACAAATCATGAAACTGGAGAAATTTCTCATTTATCTATCGATGAAGTTATTATTAATCATGGATATGAACGCGATATAACATTATTAGAAAATAGTGAGCTAGATGTTGCTATTGTTGATAATTATTATATTGCAGGGAATGCAAATAGTGAGTCCTCGGTAGACGGATTATATGCCGCTGGAGATATTTTAAAGCATGACGGGAAATTGCATTTAATTGCAGGGGCATTCCAAGATGCTGGAAACGCTGTGAATAAAGCAAAACAATTTATTCAACCTGATGCAAGTGAGTACGGAATGGTTTCTTCCCATAATGAAGTATTTAAGAAGAGAAATCGAGAATTGATTAAGCAGATGATGAAATAATAAAGGAACAAGTATACCCCCATTTACATCTCTATTTCTATGGACGAGAGATACAAATGGGGTTTTTCCTGTTTACTATATTTTCAATCATTTTCATGACACCGTTTTCATTAGTCCATGTCATATGAATGTATTTCTATAAAAAGGGAATACAAAGACTTGAACATTTTATTTGTAAATCTTTCTAGGAAACAATGAATCTATAGTTGGTTTGTGCGGACCATTATTAAATTATGCTGTCCCTTTTTCCTGTTCATTAGGAAATGGAATATTTTGTATAGAAACAATATATTGTTTTCCATGTTGTCGAGCTAATGATTCTAATATTTGACGAACGCGTTTTGTAAGATTGCCTTGTTTTTTTATAGCTTCACAATATGCATCATAGAAAACGTATTTAGCCCAAAGGAAATCATCTTGTTGGAATAAGAAATGATTTTTGTACCATTCACCAATCGTATGATAACAATTATTTTCATGTACTGCTGCACTTTGTGAAAGAATACGATCGGATAAAGATTTAGATAGATGAGAAATTGTGTTTTCTGTTTCAACTCGTAATGTTTTTTCTAACATTGTAATGATGTGACGAGTAGCCATATGTTAACTCTCCTTTGTGTAAATGGGTAATACCATTCTATATTTAAAAAAATACTTACTATACTATTATACAATATATGGAATGCATCTACCTGCTTTTTAATTTGTATTTACAAAATCTTTTTTATTTGTTTACAAAAATAAAGTAAGATACATTATGTATATGAAAAAATAATAAAGGAATGAACACATTGTATATAACGATAGAAGAGGCTGCGGAGTATTTGAAATTACCAAAATCGTATGTTGAAGACTTAATTCAGCAAAAGAAAGTTCGTGCATTGTTTGATGGAGAGCAATATTTAATAAATAAGGAACAGTTTAATACACATTTAGAACAAATGGAGAAATATAAGCAGTTAGTGGAAGAAATATTAAATGAACCAATTCCAGAAGATATGGATGTTAAAGACGAAGATTAAATTTATAAAAAGCCCCCGTATTAAGATATGCAGAAATGTATCTTAATACGGGGGCTTTTTATATTAAGGGATGAAAAAGTCATCCGAAATCCTAGAGTTACTTTAAGGGAAAGAAGATTTTATAGGGATTAGTACTATTAGTTAAAAGCATATTTTTTCATAGCGGGGACAAACATAGCGAACATAACCTGTACAGATACATATACTATCAGTGCAAAAGCTTATAAATTAATGGAAGGGGTTTTCTCGTGAGTTTATTTCATTGTGATTTTTTGAAAGATTTAATTGGATCTTATGTAAGAGTAAACAGAGGTGGACCAGAATCTCAAAAAGGGACAATAGTATCAGTATATACGGACTACTTCGTATTAAAGAATGAAAAAGGAGAGCACTATTACTATCAGCTTCGTCATCTGAAAAGTGTTACAAAAAATACGAAAGATTGTGTAGAAGATGATTGTGGATGGTTGGAATATGATTATGCAGAAGATTTCGAAAAAATGCTTCTAAGCTTCAAATACCGTTGGGTAAAAATTAATCGTGGTGGCCCAGAGAAAGTTGAAGGGATTTTACAAGATGTTTCTTGCGATTACGTAACGTTAATTATAAAAGAAGAAGTTGTATTAATAGCACTAGCTCATATTAAAAGTGTTAGTTATAACGAACCAGTATGCGAAGAGAGCGATGAGAAAAGTGATGAAAGTAGCAATAATTCAAGTCGAGCTCGTGCACAAAGACAATCAAGAAGATAATGATAATAAGAAAGGGGGAGACAAATTTGGAGAGTGTATTATACTGTGAGCAAATTAAAAGTTTAGTTGGTGAGAATGTAAAAGTAAATCTTCGCGGACCAGAAAGTCGAGTGGGAATACTTGTATCGTTAGGGGGAGATTACCTTACACTACAACTACCTCATGGAGAATTAGTATATTACCAATTGAAACATGTGAAGAGTCTAGTTAAGAAAGTGAAAGAAAGTAAATGTGGCGATTGCTATATCTCACGTTTCTACTCTGATGATGATAATTTTGTCGATGTATTACGTGACTTGAAGTATAAGTGGGTGAAAATTAACCGTGGTGGACCAGAGTGTGTGGAAGGCTTATTAAGTGAAGTACATGATGAATGTATAACACTAGTAAATGGTGATGAAGTTATTTACGTGATTATTTATCATATTAAGAGTGTGAGTCAAGTAGTTAAATGTAAAAAGAATGAAGAAGAATAATGTTTGATAAATAAGAGGGGCATTATGATTGGAAGTGAAGAACGATTTCATATTTTGCTTCAATAATTTCGCGGTATATGAAAAAGAATTCTTACTATTAAAAGACAGAACATTGCCCCTGATTATTTTTTTGAAATGGAAGACAGAAAAGCGCAATTTCATAGAAAGGAGGATATAGATGAATGAGTTAAACAAGAACATTGGGGAAAATATATACGTTAAATTAATCGGTGAAAGAAGGTTTAGAGGTATATTAATTGATGTAGGGAATGATATTGTTGTTCTTTACAATGGACAAGACTATGTATATATATCTTTATACCATATCCAATATTATAAATTTTTAAGAGAGCATGATGAAGAAATATTAAAGCCTGGTGTGGACTCTGTAATTAAGAGGGAATCACCTTCAATTTCTTTGAGAAAAGTATTAATCACATCTAAAGGGATTTTTACAGAAATTTATGTGGCAGGAAATGCTCCAATACATGGTTATGTTACAAGTGTTATGAACGATTATATTGTTTTTTATAGCCCTGTTTACAAAACAGTATATATATCTTTAAAGCATTTGAAATGGCTAATTCCTTATAAAGAGAACCAAGTCCCTTATTCCCTCAATAAAAATGAACTCCCCGTAAATCCATTAAATATTACTTTAGCGAGAACGTTTGAAGAACAGCTTATTAAAATGTCTGGGAAAATTATGGTGTTTGATTTAGGTGAAGAATCTAATAAAATCGGAAAGATGGCGAAAATTGATGAAGGGCATATTGAAATATTAAAAGCACGTGATGCAAAAATGTATGTAAATATTCAACATGTAAAATCTGTCCATTGTCCGTAGACTAGTTGAAAGGGCTGGCTTTTTCTTTTATATATAGGGAAGAAAAGGTCGAGCCTATTTGTTTAATTCGATTTGGATATGAGGGGGAAAATGAATTGAATATCATATAGGTATGTTAGTGTGATCTTTGAAGGGGCAATCTTGTACTAAAGGTGTACGAGCTACCTTTTGGTGTATTCAACTCACTTTTTGAGGAAGTGCTGCTCAACTACTTTATTAAAGGGGTTTTGTTTGTGGAGCAGTTTCCAAATTCGTTTTCGATTACATTACTTGGAAGTGCTGGTGGAGCAGCAAAAGCAGTGTTAGCAATTTTGAATCAAGCGGTAGTAAATGAAAAAGATCCAATTTATGAAGTGATAAAGAATGTGAACTTCCATTTGGTGGATATAAAACAAAAAGATAAAAGTTATTATGATGAGTTGTTTCCAAATTTGAAAGAGCAATTTTTTTTATATGAAATAAACCTTCAAGATGTAGTCAAATTTAAACATCATTTAAAGGAAAAAAGAACGAAGGTTGTTATTGATGTTTCAGGTGCAGATACAATTAGGGTACTGAGTTGTTGTAATGAACTTGGCATTTGTTATATTAATTCGGCTTTGGAAAATGAGGCAGTAGATCAAGACGATAGTTTACTTGGTTTTCAGCTTACGGAAAGGTATACGAGGTTTGAGAAGGAGAAAGAAACATTTACAAATACAAGAGCGATTATAGGCTCAGGTATGAATCCTGGTGTTGTTCAATGGATGGTTGTTGAGCTTATGAAAGAACGTCCAAATGAAAAGCCGCGAGCCTGCTATATTGTAGAACATGATAATTCATTTTTGAATGATAAAGAGCTTATAAAACCTCATACACTTTATGCATCATGGGCAGTTGAGCGTTTTCTTGATGAAGCGATATGGAGTTATCCTATGTATATGAGTCATCATCGTCCACTTTACTTTTATGAGGATGTATATGCTTCAGAGTATAAAGTAAAGTTAGGTGAAAAAGAATTTTATGGTTGCTTAATGCCACATGAAGAAGTTTTAATTTTAGGGAAATCTTTTAATATGGAAGTGGGTTTTCTTTATCGGATTAATGAGTATACAACAAACTTAATTAGACAGAACTTGGATAAAGTAGGGAATTTATGGAATTGGAATCGTAAAGTATTTAATCCAGCAGAAGATGATATTATAGGAGAAGATTTAGTCGGTGTGTTACTCGTTTATGAACATAATGAGACATACATGTATAATGTAATGAATAGTAGCCAAGTTTTTCAAAAATATAAAACAAATGCGACGTACTTCCAAGTAGGGTGTGGAATTTATGCTGGCTTATGTAGTTTACTGTTAGATACTTTTGGACAAGGCGCTTATTATGTAGAAGAATTATTATTAAATACTGAAAGTAAGTATGGGGAATATTTAAATTTATATATGAAGGATTTTGTAGTAGGACATAATAATTTTACAGAGGGATTGCTAAATAATAGGGTAAGATGGATATAAATTGTAACTGAAAAGGAAGGAGCTGTATCTCCTTCCTTTTAGTATTAGAAGGTTACATGTTGCCCTGAAAGCAATTTCATAATTATAATTTAAAGAGATAACACTTGAAATGTTTTTTGGTATTGATCAAGAGGAGTTTTTATATGAACAAATACAAGAGCTTGATTTATGAAGAAAGAGAAGCTTTAAAAGTATTTATATTATTATTCTATATTATATTCTTTTTATATGACGTTATCTATTATTTTGTTTATCCCGCTATGAATATTAATGAAGCAAGGGTAGGGTGGCCAGAAGGTGGTATGGGAATAGGTGTATATATATTAGTAATATCTTTATTTCCTATTTCAATATATCTTCAAAAACAAGGTTATGTATATTTTGTGAAATACTTATTTTTAATTGGGTACATGCTTATTGATCTTATTAATAACTTAATGATTTATTTACACAGTGATCGTGTTTTTGAAAATGGAAATATGGTTGAAATATTTTTAATTCTATTTGCACCGATTTTCGTGAACAGAAAATATTTTTATTTCGTTTCCTGTAGTGTAATTGGAAAATATGTATTTTTTACTTTGATATTACAAGATGTAAAAGTTGTGATTCCGCTTGTATTATGTATATTCTTTTTCATCATTTCGCATTCTTTATTAAAGAGATTTCAATCTTATGTAAGGACAGTTGTTGAGATGATGAACAGTATGAAAGAGACAGAAAATTTAGCGGTTATTGGGACTATGTCTACAACAATCGCTCATGAAATTCGAAATCCATTAACAGCTTTAAAAGGATTTACACAAATTCAAAAAGAAAGAAATCCTGAAGATACGATGAGCTATGAGATTATGCTGCAAGAAATTGAGAGAATTAATGGGTTTGTTAGTGAATTGATGTTATTAGGAAAACCGAAACCAACAAATTATGAATGGTGTAATATAGGGGAAATCCTTTTATATGTTGTACAGTTAATGGAAAGCTATGCGACTCAATATAAAGTGAAATTTCATTTGCAAGTAGATGGAAATTTACCCGTTATAAATGGTGATGATAAGCAATTAAAACAAGTGTTGTTAAACATCATCAAAAATGGAATTGAATCGATGCCAGGAGGCGGGAATATTCAGATTATGGCATATGAAAAAGCTGGAGATAACTTGTGTATTTCTGTTGAAGATCAAGGTATTGGGATAGAAAATGAGAAAATAGAAAAGATCGGAAAAGCTTTTTATACAACAAAAGAGAATGGTACAGGTCTTGGATTAATGATTACATATAAAATTATTGAAGAACATCAAGGGAGTATCGCGATTGAAAGTAGTATGGGGATAGGAACGAAAGTGGAAATTTATTTACCAACAGTGTAGTGCATTAGACGAAATTACTTTTCAGAAAAGTGTTCTTGTTGTGTAAATATAAACATTTTATAAAATGTTTCAAGAAGGGTTTTTTTTATAAAAAACTTCGTTTATAATGGAGGAAAATATCGACATAGAGCCTTTAGCTCATGTAACGGTTCAGTAGTGTTATGAAAAGAAAAGAAGGGGTGCACGCGCATCCTTTTTTCTATGCAGATATGATGAAAGGGGTGGTATGATGGAATTAACATTAAATTCGACTGTATGTTTACACACGATTCAATTTCGAAAAGAGCAAAAGAACTATATTGTAAAAGATACGATTACAGGAGAGACATATGAAATGCCGCCACTTTGGATTGATGCACTAGCAATGATGCGTGACGGTTTTTTATTGGGAGAAATTGAGGAGAAATTAAAAGAAGAGTATCCAGCAGAAGAAGTAAATATGGTAGCATTTACGAGGCAACTGTTAGAGCTAGAACTTGTCGAAATGGTAGATGGAGAAGAGATAGTTTGTACAAAGAAGAAAGATAAAGATTATTTAGCTTGGATACGCCCAAGGGTGGAACAATTCTTTTTTAACTTAAATAAAAAATATAAAAGCAAAGGTCAAAAGTGATCTTTGCTTTTTTTGTAGACCATGTTTAAAAAATAACAGCGAATGCCCTTGCGAAAGCACCGTCACTATTTTTAATTTTTAAAGGTGCTGCTGAGAAAAAGAATCGTTTCGCTTTAATGGCATCTAAGTTTGTTAAGTTTTCAATTAAGTAAATATTATTTCCTAACAGTATGTGATGAATCGGTGATGTTTCTGTCGTTACCTCATCAGGAGAAATAAAATCTAAACCGACAGATTTTACTTTTAATTGAACTAGTTCTTCAGCTAATTCTTCGGAAAGATAAAACGCTTCTTTCTCATAAGCTTCGGTATTCCATTTATTAGATAGATTGGAATGGAAAATGACAATATCGCCTTCTTTTATGTCGACAGTACGTAATACTTCCTTAGGTAATTTTCGCTCTTGAACATGAGTCACATCGATAAGAACAGCTTCGCCTACAAATTGATTTAGGGGTAATTGATCAATAGTGGTTGCGCCTGAAATGAAATGAGCAGGCGCATCACAATGCGTACCAACATGAACGACAGAATGAAAATTCGTAACTTGATAACCTGTTTCTTCAACGCTTGTAATGGCTTCTAGTTGGATTTTTGGTGTTCCAGGAAATTGAGACATATTATTTTCAAACGTTTGTGATAGATCAATTACTTTCATTTTACATACCTCCAATATATTTTTTTCAAATAATAAAAAGCCCATCCTTCATAATCAAGAAAGATGAGCTTTACATACTAGTTGAGTTTTATCTTCCAAAATGCAATGCATTTTGCAGGAATTAGCACCTATTCAGTTTGCATAAACTGAGGTTGCTGGGCTTCAAAGGACCGGTCCCTCTGCCTCTCTTGATAAAGGTTTATTCGGTTTTAAATTCGGAATATTCGTGATATTTAAATTGTAATTCATTTCCTTTTTCCGCGCAATACAAAATAGGTATTCACCCAAATAAAGATTTTCGCATATTGTAGCTTATGTAAGTAGAATGCTGCGAAGGAGTGAGTGCAGTGACAGGGAATGTATTGAATTATTATGCCGGTGGAAATACAGCTAGAGGATTTCACAGCTTATACGAAGAGAATTTGAAGGGGCTAGACAGGTTGTTTATTTTAAAGGGTGGTCCAGGAACGGGAAAATCTTCTTTAATTAAGGCAATAGGTCGTGAATGGGTTGAAAAAGGATATGATATTGAACTTTTGCATTGTTCTTCTGATAATAAGTCAGTTGATGGGGTGATTATTCCGAAACTAAAAGTAGGAATTGTGGATGGAACATCACCGCATGTTATTGAGCCGAAAATGCCAGGAGTTATTGAAGAGTATATAAATTTAGGAGTTGCTTGGGACTCAAAGAAATTAAGAAAGCAGAAGTTAGAAATTGAACGGTTTGTATTAGAAGCGGGCAAGGCTTTCAAATCTGCTTACGGATGTTTTAAAGAGGCGTTAGTTATACATGATGAGTGGGAGAAAATATATATTAATAACATTGATTTTAATAAAGCAAATGAATTAACAGAACAGCTAATTCAGAAATTATTTGCAGATAAAAAGGGAAAACAATCGATTGTGAAACATCGTTTTTTAGGAGCTGCTACACCGAAAGGAGCAGTTGATTTTGTTCCTAATTTAACAGAAGGATTACCACATCGTTATTTTATAAAAGGACGCCCGGGCTCTGGAAAATCAACAATGCTCAAAAAGTTATCAAAGGCAGCAGAAGAAAAAGGTTTTGATGTTGAAGTATATCATTGTGGATTTGACCCGAATAGCCTTGATATGGTTATTGTAAGAGAATTAGGATTTGCAATTTTTGATAGTACCGCACCACATGAATATTTTCCAAGTCGCGAAGGTGATGAGATTATAGATATGTATGCTCTTATTGTTAAACCAGGGACGGATGAGAAGTATGCTACAGAAATTCGTGACGTTTCCATTCAATATAAAGCAAAAATGAATGAGGCGATGTCTTTCTTAGCAAAAGCAAAATCAGTTCGTGATAAATTAGAACGAATTTATATTGCTGCTATGGATTTTTCAAAAGTAGATGCATATAAAGAGGAAATTCAAAAAGAGTTTGAACGAATTACCGCTACTGTAATTGAAAAGAAAAAATAGGTTTTGTTAAACTGTCAGAAAAATTCTGGCAGTTATTTTAGTGTGTAGTAAAATTAGTAGTATATTTGTCGAATTTCCAAGGAAATAATCAAAAAATGGGGATGGTATGAAATGAGAGGGAAAATTGAATTAGAGTTAGAAAGAATTGAAAAAGAGAATGATGTGAAAATTTTATTTGCAGTGGAATCAGGGAGTCGTGCTTGGGGATTTCCATCGAAAGATAGCGATTATGATGTTAGGTTTGTTTATATACATCCAGTAGAATGGTATTTATCAATTCATGATAAACGTGATGTAATTGAATATCCGATTAGCGATGACTTAGATATAAGTGGCTGGGATATTAAAAAGGCATTGCAACTATTCGCGAAGTCAAATCCAGCTTTACTTGAGTGGATTCGATCACCAATTTTTTATTCGAAAAACTCTAACTTTCCAGAGCAGCTTCAGCAAATGAGTGAAAAGAATTTTGATCCAAAAGCAACGATATATCATTACTTACATATGGCTTCAAAAAATTATCGTGAATTTTTGCAAGGCGAGAATGTAAAGTTGAAAAAGTACTTTTATGTATTACGTCCTATTTTAGCTTGTCAGTGGCTAGAAGAGAAAGGGACATTACCTCCAGTAGAATTTGACCGATTGATTACAGAATTAAAATTAGAACGTAGCGTATTAGATGAAATTGAAAAGTTGTTAATAAAGAAAAAAGCAGGTACTGAATTAGATGTTGGATTGAAAATTCAGGTGTTAAATCAATTTTTAGAAGAACAAATTGATTATTATCAGCAATACGTGAAAGGGATTGAAAAGGGATTAGGAATTGATATTGAGAGTTTGAATACATTATTTAGAAACATGTTGTTTGAAGTATATGAAAAAGAGCACAAGTGAGTTTGTGCTCTTTTTTATCCCGCATTAACGGGCAGTAAGACTCCCACCTCAAGATTCGGCTGGAGCGAAGAAGTTAGGTGGGAGGTCAACTGCCCGTAAACGCCCGATTGGTGAGGGCTAATAATCAGTGGGGGATGAACACCCCCCCACTGATTAAAGTTTCACTTTATTTTGTAGGAATAAAGAAAACAGATATAGCTGCGATAAGACCTGCAAAGGAGAATAAGTAAAAATTCCACGCCAAGTCATATTGCATTGTCATAATAATACCGACAAGAATAGGGCCAGCAATCGCACCAACTCGGCCAAGTCCAAGTCCCCAGCCTAAGGAGGTAGCTCGTATATGTGATGGGAAGTATTGTGTTACATAAGCATTTAATATTTGAGTAATACCGACTGATCCAATTCCAGCAAGACCAATTAAAAGATAAATGATTGTAACAGATGGTTTAATTGTTAATAGTCCAATACATATGGCTGCCATAAGATAGGAGATACTAATAACAATTTTTGCTCCTATACGATCGGCAATCGCCCCAGCAAATAATGCACCGATAGCTGCAGTAATATTTAGTATAAGTAGAAATGATAAACTAGATCCAAGAGGGTATCCTGCCTGGCGCATCATCTGTGGTAGCCAAGTATTTAAACCGTATATTAAAAACATTCCCATTATATAAGTGAGCCAAAAAAGTAGTGTTGCTTTTATGTAATCTTTTGAGAATAACGTAAGAAATCCATTTTTCTTTTGTATATTAGATGGTGTTTCAGGAATTTCATCTTTTACATGGAATTCAATTTGAAAGCGATTAAGAATTTTATTCACTTCTTCTTGTCGATTTCGCGATAATAAAAATTGAATGGACTCAGGTAAATAACGAATAATGAAAGGAATGAGGAGTAGCGGAATCATTCCGATGCCAAACATAATTCTCCATCCGAAATCTTCTAGCATAAACATGGATAAAATAGCGCCTAACACGATACCTAAAGGATAGCCGGTAAACATAAGAGCATAAATAAAAGATTGCCGTTTTTTTGGTGAATATTCAACAGTAAGTGCTGAAGCCGTTGGGATAACACCGCCTAATCCGATTCCTCCGATAAATCGAGATAACCCAAATAATTCAGGAGAAGGAGCAATTGCAGCTAAGCCCATTGTGATAGAAAAAAGGGCTAAACAGCATATAAGTGTCCATTTTCGTCCAATTAGATCTGTAATGGTTCCAACTAGAATAGCACCAATAAACATCCCAAATAAAGCATAGCTGGCAATTGTTCCAGCGTGGGCTGGTGATAGTGCCCAGCTTTTGTCTTCTAGGAGCTTTGGCAGAACGGCGCCGTAAATACCTAAATCATATCCGTCAGCTAGAATGGCTAGCCAACAAATAAAAACAACAAGTTTTGTAATAGAACTTGAAAAGATAGTTTCTGTAGATTCTAGATGAGGTGGAGCAGAAGGTTGCATAGTATTCACTCCTTTTATTTGTAGATGAATATATTATTTTATTTAATGTTAATATTTCCCTGCGTATGTCGAAATTTATATGAAAAGGTGTCATGAAAAATAAAAAAGTTCAACAGGATTCCCGTTGAACTTCTTTGTTTTTTTATTCGTTATCAACTCGCTTTAATGGTTGATCTGCTGGACCTTCCATAACATCCCCATCAATTGAAAAACGGGAACCGTGACAAGGGCAATCCCAAGTACAATCACCGCTATTCCATTCAACTTCACAGCCGAGGTGTGTGCAAGTTGTATCGACGATATGTAATTTTCCTTCTTTATCTTTATAAGCACCTGCTCGTTTACCGTTGACATGTACAACAGAACCCTCGCCAACTTCAAGATTTTCTGGCTTACGTAATGCGGTTTCAATTTTTCCTTCAATTAAGTGTTTAGCAACATCAATGTTCTGAGAGAGGAAAGTTTTTATATCCGGATTTGCATGAAAGCGTGATGGTGCAAACAGTTCTTTATATGGACTGTGGACTTTTAGAATGGAGTCCTTCAGTAAATGAGCTGCTGCAGTTCCAGTCGTCATTCCCCATTTACGATATCCAGTTGCCACAAATATATTTGGATTCCTTTCGTTAATATGTCCGATATAAGGGAGTTTATCTAGCGTGATTAAATCTTGCGCTGACCATCTATAAGGAATTTCATCTACTCCAAAAGTAGATTCAGCAAAGGAATATAGTGCATCATAATGAAGCATCGTATTAATTCCTTGGCCTGTTTTATGGCTCTCTCCGCCAATCAATATCAACTTTTCTCCATTGCTTGTCGTATAACGTATGGAGCGTTTTGGATCATCGATACTTAAATACATGCCCCCTGGATAATCCGTTTTTGCTTTTATTGCGAGGGCATAGGAGCGTTCTGCGTACATTCGCGTAAAGAAAAAGCTATTAGCATCATAAAAAGGAAAATGTGAACAAGAGACAATATATTTACAAGTGATGCGATGGTCACCCTTTGTAATAACTTGTGGATAATCTCCTTTTTCCACATCAATGGCTGTTGTTTGCTCATAAACTTTTCCGCCCATTTCCACAAACTTTTCTAAAAGTGTTTTTAAATAAAGGAGGGGATGGAATTGGGCTTGATTTTTCATCACAAGTGCAGATTGTACGGGAATAGGAATCGACAGGGATTGAACATAGTCACAAGGAATATTTAATTTTTGATAGGCTTCATATTCTTTCGTTAAATTTCGCAGGCCATTATTGGTAGTTGTATATAAATACGAATCTTCATTTGTGAAATTACAGTCGATTTTATATGTTTGTACAGTCTCGTTTATGAATTGTAGAGCTTTACTATTTGATTCGTAGTAAAGCCTGGCTTTTTCAACACCAAAATTGTTTATTAATTCATCATAAATAAGATCATGTTGAGCTGTTACTTTTGCGGTTGTATGCCCAGTTGTTCCATTTAAAACAGAACCAGAATCAATTAAAACGACTTTCATTCCTTCTTTCGCGAGTAAATAGGCGGTGGTAATGCCTGTAATACCAGCTCCGATAACAGCAACTTCTGTCTTTATATTTTCGGATAAATGAGGAAAAGTAGGAAATTGAGTAGATTCAATCCAATAGGATGATGGTAACTGTGGAAATGTGTCATCTGTCATTTTGAAAACCTCCAAATTAGAACAATTTTCCTTTTAATATTTCCATATTATATGGAATTCATGTATGTTGTTTTTGTAGCGTTCTATTTTTACTAAATGAAAGAAAAAAATATTTTAATATAATTATTTTATTGGGGAAGTATGAAGAAGTAGGATTTATATAAAGCTAAATTCAAGTGATTCCATTTGTTGATTACATAGAGAGTTCTTGAATAAGATAGAGTCTATGTTGTTTAAGTGGATATGTATATATACCTGATAAAGCCGTATGAAATCTATGCTTTTTCTTTAGTGAAATAAAGTATAATTATAAAAATATAACCAACTTTTATTACTAGGTCATAAAAGTTGTTGACAATATAGAAATTCTATTGTTATGATTCATCATGTGGAAAGGTTGATAGAGAGTAAAAAGAGAAATGTTTTTCATTGATAATAAAAGCGAAAATTAAGTGACGATAGAGTGAGTATATTTTCCTTATGATAAATGCTTTTTGGATCACGTAGTAAAATCAATCTGGAAGCAAGAATTGATATATGCAAGTTGCGCGGGGCGCGGCATAAGAAAGGGGCAAAAGGATGAAGGAGCTTCATACGTTTGGGTGGTATGCAGCACGTGTAGCACCACATTTGCCGAAAAAAGCATTTAAACCAGTTCCTAATCGATTATTTGGTGGACTGGCTTATTTACTTGTGGCATTGGCTGGTTTAATAACGATCGGTGTATTTGAATTGAATGTGTGGGCAAATCTAGGAATTGCAATTGTTCTTGGATTATGTTTTGCTTCACTTGGATTTTTAGGACATGAAATTTTACATGGAACAGTTGTAAGAAAGGCATGGCTTCGTGATTTTTTAGGTGCGATAGCATTTATGCCATTATCAACTGGCCCAAAACTTTGGAGAAAGTGGCATAATGCAACGCATCATGTTCACACACAGCATGAAGAGAATGATCCAGATGCATGGCCGACATTTGAGAAACTGAAAAAGAGTAAGTTTTTGAATTGGGTATATCGCATGCCTCTTCATGTACGTTCATTCTTTAGTTTCCTGTCACTAACAATTCAATTTACGTTACATTCGACTCGAATGTTCTTTCATTTTATAAAAGAATTTAAGTCATCCAATCAAAAATCTGTATGGCTTCAACTTCTTTTGCCCTGGACAGTTTGGATTAGTTTATTGTTTATTATGGGACCTACAAAGTGGTTCTTTGCATACGTGATTCCGTTGTTAATTGCTAACTTTATTGTAATGGCGTATATCGCAACAAATCACCGCTTAAATCCTATTGTTCCAGTAAATGATCCTTTAGCAAACTGTTTATCAGTAACAGTACCGCGCTGGGTAGACGTTTTACATTTCAATTTCTCATACCATACAGAACATCATCTGTTTCCTGCTATGAGTTCTAAATACTATCCATTAGTAAAAGATAAAATTAAAGAAATGTGGCCGGAACGCTATCACGAAATGCCGATGACAAAAGCATTGGCAGCACTTTGGAATACACCACGTGTGTATTATCACGGAAGTGAATTAGTTGATCCGCATAGGGAGCATTTCTATGGTTCTTTAGGAAATGGATTGGATCCTCATAATATTTCATATCGTGAGGAACATATAGAGGAAAAAGAGACTATAAAAAAAGCAAATCAATAATAGATATATTTTACGATGAAAAAGCAAGCTCTCTTAGAGCTTGCTTTTTGTTATAAAGAAACTTCTTTCTTGTTCTTTGTCTTGACTTGGACAGAGTTATTTTCTTTCCGTTGTAGTCGTTTCTCTAGAAGATTAACAAAATAAGTAAATAGAAGAACAAGTACGAGATAATATAAACCAACGATTATATATGTATCTAATTGTTGGAAGTTACCTGCAGCGATGGATAAACCTGATCCCCATAATTCGGACAATCCTACGTAAGCAACAAGAGAAGAATCTTTTAATCCAATAATAAATTGGTTCCCTAGAGGGGGAAGAGACAGACGAAATGCTTGTGGTAATATAATTCGGCGCATAGCTAAAGGGTAAGGCATACCTAAAGAGCGAGCAGCTTCCAATTGTCCCCGGTCAACGGACTGAATGGATCCGCGGAAAATTTCAGTAATATATGCACCGTTATGAATTGCTAAAGCAATTGCTCCTGCCCAAAAAGGGGTAAAAACAACAACGGATGTAATCCCAAAATAGAGAATCGCGATTTGAACAATTAAAGGTGTACCACGAATAATGGCGATGTATACATGAGCAATACTATTTAAAACCTTATTGTTAGAGATTCGAAAGAAAGCGACTAGTAATCCAATTAGTGAACCGAGTAATAGGGATGTTAATGTTAATTGTAATGTGACAATAGTAGCCTTTAACAGTGTGGGATAGGTAGAGATAAAAATTTCAAACATATGTGTCACCTCATATTGTATGGATTTTAGTAGGGAATGAAATACCCCACATACAAAGTGGGGCATGATTTATGAAATCTCTAAATGGCTAACTTACTTTGTTTTTGCCTCGTCTCCAAGAATATTACGCCCAAACCATTTTTTACTGATTTTTTCATACGTGCCGTCTTTAATGATTTCATCTAGCGCTTTATTTACCTTTTCGACCATGTCTTTATTGTCTTTATGAATAGCAATTCCCATTTCATCAAGGTTTAACGGTTTTCCAGCTTCTTTTATATTGGATTTACCTTCTTTAATCATACGAAGACCAACCATTTGATCAGTAATAACTGCGTCTACACGTCCTGGTTCTAAGTCCATAAGTGCAGTAATATCACTATCATATTCTGTAATTTGATCTGTATATTTTGCAACAAGGGTTTTGAAAGTACTTGCTTTTACAACACCTATTTTTTTACCTTTCAAGTCCTCTGGAGAAGAGATAGATGTATTCTTTTTAGCTACAAAAATTTGTGCACCAGAGCGATAATATGGATTTGAGAAATTCACGGCTTTTAATCGCTCTTCTGTAATAGCCATACTTCCTAATATCACATCATATTTTTTTGATTGTAGTCCTTGAATCAATGTTTCCCAAGGATTTGTAACAGGAACAGGTTTCATTCCCATCTTTTTCCCGAGAGCTTCACCTATTTCTACATCAAAACCGACAAGTTTCCCGTCATTTTCTTTATAGTTAAAAGGTTTGTATAAACCACTCATCGCATAACGAAATTCCTTTTTACTATTAGATGAAGTAGTAGAGCTTTCCTTACTACAGGCTCCTAGTATGAAGGATGTACATAATGTAATACTCGCAACAATGGTTAATAGTTTTCTTTTCATAAAACCCCTCCTATATATTGATCATACGGATGGTTTTAAGTATGTTATCGAGATATTTTATTTGGACAATTAGTTGTGCCCCGTATGAATGTATTTCTTTACGTTTGAAACAGAAGTTACCTTATAAAACGTTGCGTAAGAATTGCTTTGCCCGTTCATGTGATGGAGCGGAAAAAAATTGCTCTGGCGAAGCATCCTCTACAATTTTCCCGTCATCCATAAAGATGACGCGGTCAGCTACATCTCTTGCGAAATTCATTTCATGAGTAACAATAACCATTGTCATTCCTTCTTCAGCAAGTTCTTTCATAACTTGCAATACTTCTCCAACGAGTTCAGGGTCTAAGGCTGAGGTAGGTTCATCAAATAGCATAATTTTAGGGTTCATAGCAAGAGCTCGTGCAATCGCAACGCGTTGTTTTTGACCACCTGAAAGTAGGTGAGGAGTTACATCCGCCTTATCTTGTAGGCCGACTTTTTGTAGGAGTTGATTCCCAACATCCTTCGCGTCTGCTGTCTCCAATTTTTTTACGTGAATAGGTGCTTCTATGATGTTTTCTAGTGAGGTCATATGAGGAAAGAGGTTAAAATGTTGAAAAACCATACCGACATTTTCACGGACTTTGTTTAAATTTGAATGCTTCAGATCAATTCGTTCACCTTGTAAGTGAATTTCACCTTCATCGTATATTTCTAAAAAGTTAAGACAGCGAAGTAATGTACTTTTGCCGGAACCACTGGCACCGATTAAAACAACAACTTCTTTTTCTTTTACTTCTAAATCAATTCCTTTTAAAACATCAAGTGAGCCAAATGATTTTACTAGATTTCGAACTTGAATCATACAAAACCCCCAGTCAAAAATATATTTTACAAATGTTGCCCCTTATTTCTGTTATTAGTCATAAATTGTCAGAATCCTTTATTTTTTTCAGGGGGATTTAATATTCAAAGAAATAATGATTTTTAAAATCCCTATATCTTTCTATAACGAAAATATGGATAATAATATATAGGTAGTACTTATATTGCTTATAAGAAGGGGGAAAGAAGAGATGGGAAAAGAAAGAAAAACATTTTCCTTTGGCTTGCGTATACAGCTTATGTTATTTACTACAGTTTTAGCTTTCATTACATATTCAACAAGTTTAATTTTCATTTACGTTATATATGATTACTTTCAAAGTTATGTAAGTCAAACTGTTTATAATATTATCGTTATGTTATTAGGTGTAGTATGGTCTGGAATTTTAGCGTATGGGGCAGCAATATTTTTAATTAAACCACTGCGAAAGTTGGAAGAAGCGGCAAGGAAAGCGGCTGAAGGTGATATTCGTGAAGATGTCCCATTGCCAAAGACCGATGATGAGATTAAATCTTTAAGTGTTGCATTTAATATGATGCTAGGGAACTTAAGGGACATGGTAAAAAATATCGATACTACATTTTCGTATACAAATAATCAAGTTCAGCAAATTAGAAAACAAACAGGTGAAGCGACAAAGCAAGCACAAGGTGTGTCTGAAACTCTTGCGGAGATTTCTTACGGTGCCGAGCAATCAGCAGCATCGATTCAAGCGATCGTTTCTACTGTTGATACAACGACTTCTATTGCAAATGAAGTAGAAGGAAAAGCAAAACAGTCTGACGAGTTGTCTTCAGAAATGGTTCAAGCTTTAGGACAAAGTACACGTGTCTTTACGTCTTTAATTCAAGGTATTCAAACATTGGCGAGAGAAAATGAAGATTCGATGGAAAATGTACAGAAATTAGAAGAGAGAATGAAACAAGTTGAACACATTGTTTCTGTTGTGAGTGAGATTGCTAGCCAAACGAATTTATTAGCACTCAACGCTTCTATTGAGGCAGCTCGTGCAGGAGAGCATGGAAGGGGCTTTGCGGTTGTAGCAGAAGAAGTACGTAAACTTGCTGATGAAAGTGATCATTCCGCAAGAAACATATCGCAGTTATTACGGAATATGCAAGATGAAGTACAGCAAGTCGCATTGAAAATGACAGAGCAGGTGAAGACAGCTAAAGAAGAGGCGAAACGCGGAGAAGCTACAGAATTAATTTTAAAAGAAATGTCATCAAGTGTTATGGAAGTAGCCGATGCAACCAAGCAAATTAGTAGTTATATGAATGAACAAGTGAGTCACATTCATCAAACAGGAGCACAAACAAAGGCTGTAGCAGCAATTGCGGAAGAAACGTCAGCTGGTTCACAAGAAGTGGCACGTGTGACACTGCAACAGTCTAAAAATATGATAGCAATCGATCAATTATTAAAAGACTTAGAGAAGCAATCAGCGGATTTAAAACAAACAATTGAACGGTTTTCAATGTAAAAGAGAAGAACAGAATGCTGTTCTTCTCTTTTTTTAGCTAGATTTAATATCTACAGTTAAAAAGTATAAACTATGAACGTTTCCGCAACATTCTTTTCTATCCCTTTCGGATGAAAATTATAGCGAGCTATAATATTAAAAGGGGTGTCTTTTATGAAAAAAGAAAAAAGACAACGATTAATTAAACAATTTGTAAAGGAGTATGAAATAGAGAAGCAAGAAAGATTAGTAGAATTGTTAGCAAAAAAAGATGTGTTAGTAACACAAGCTACAGTTTCTCGAGATATTCGTGAGTTAAACTTAACGAAGGTACCTTCTCAAGAAGGATTAATGATATATAAATTTTTCTCAGAAGAGCATTTACAAACTGATATAAAGTTAAAGAAAAAATTACGAGAGGTTGTTGTAAAAATTGATTGTGTAGATCAATTAATGGTTATTAAAACATTACCCGGTAATGCACATGTTATTGGTGTTTTGTTTGATGAGTTAGATTGGAAAGAAAAAATAGGATGTATATGTGGAAATGATACATGCCTTATAATTTCTCAGTCGAAATCAGATAGGGAGATTTTAGAAGAAAGGTTAAATTTAATTATTTAGATGCAAAATCCTGTTTTTAATAAAAATTAAAAACAGGATTTTTTAAAAATACGGAAGTTAAATATTCAGCATATATGCGTAATATATGTATTTTTTTATTGAAAAAGCGGGATGGAATGTTATAAAAATACAAATTTATATGATTTTAAAAAAACAACTTGTTTAATATTTCACAATGATAATGTGGATGTTTTCACAAAGATGAAAGCGCGTAGCATTTATTATGTACTTGTAAGACATCAAACATATTTCAAAGGAGGTACAACAAATGAAGCATCCGATACATGTTACTTCAGAAATTGGGGAATTACAAACAGTTTTATTAAAACGACCTGGTAAAGAAGTGGAAAACTTAACGCCAGATTATTTGCAACAATTATTATTTGACGATATTCCATACTTACCAATTATTCAAAAAGAGCATGATTATTTTGCACAAACATTACGCAATCGGGGTGTTGAAGTTCTTTATTTAGAAAAACTAGCTGCTGAGGCATTAGTAGATAAAAAACTTCGAGAAGAATTTGTTGATCGTATTTTAGAAGAAGGACAGGCTGACGTAAATGTTGCACATCAAACTTTAAAAGAATATTTACTTTCCTTTTCAAATGAAGAATTAATTCAAAAAATTATGGGTGGTGTACGGAAAAACGAAATTGAAACAAGTAAGAAGACACATTTATACGAATTAATGGAAGATCATTATCCGTTTTACTTAGACCCAATGCCTAATTTATATTTTACTCGTGATCCAGCAGCTAGCGTGGGCGATGGTTTAACGATAAATAAGATGAGAGAACCGGCGCGTAGACGTGAATCATTATTCATGGAGTACATCATTAAATATCATCCAAGATTTGCAAATCACAATGTGCCAATTTGGCTAGATCGTGATTATAAGTTTCCGATTGAAGGTGGCGATGAGCTAATTTTAAATGAAGAAACAATTGCAATTGGAGTATCTGCCCGTACGTCAGCTAAAGCAATTGAACGTTTAGCTAAAAATCTTTTTAGCCGACAAAATAAAATTAAGAAAGTGTTAGCGATAGAAATTCCAAAATGCCGAGCATTTATGCATTTAGATACAGTGTTTACAATGGTTGATTATGACAAGTTTACAATTCACCCAGCCATTCAAGGGCCAAAAGGAAATATGAATATTTATATTTTAGAAAAAGGCCCAGATGTGGAAACTCTTAAAATTACACATCGTACTTCTTTAATGGAAGCATTAAAAGAGGTATTAGGTTTAAGTGAATTAGTTCTTATTCCTTGTGGAGGAGGAGATGCAATTGCTTCCGCTCGTGAACAATGGAATGACGGTTCTAATACATTAGCAATTGCGCCAGGTGTAGTTGTTACATATGATCGCAACTATGTATCCAATACGTTATTACGGGAACATGGTATAGAAGTCATTGAGGTGCTAAGTTCGGAATTATCTCGTGGTCGTGGGGGTCCACGTTGCATGAGTATGCCAATTGTTCGTAAAGATATTTAGTATAAATAACGGAGAAAGTAGGGATGAAGTATGTTAATGACTAGACCAAATTTAAAAGGAAGAAGCTTTCTAGCTGAAAAAGATTTTACACAAGAAGAATTATTATATTTTCTAGATTTAGCAGCAGAATTAAAAGAGAAAAAGAAAAACGGTGTCCCACATCATTATTTAGAAGGTAAAAATGTAGCGCTATTATTTGAAAAAACCTCTACTCGTACGCGATGTGCATTTACAGTAGCATGTACAGATTTGGGGGCGAACCCTGAATATTTAGGGAAAGGTGATATTCAGCTTGGGAAAAAAGAATCCGTAGAGGATACAGCAAAAGTGTTAGGACGCATGTTTGACGGAATTGAGTTTCGTGGATTTAATCATGAAACTGTAGAATCTTTAGCACAAAATTCTGGTGTGCCGGTTTGGAATGGATTAACAGATATGTGGCATCCAACACAAACACTTGCAGATTTATTAACAATTCGAGAACATGTAGGGAAATTAAAAAATGTGAAGCTCGTTTACGTTGGAGATGGACGAAATAATGTTGCTAATAGCTTACTAGTTGGTGGAGCGATCGTTGGAATGGATGTACGTATTTGTACACCGGAATCTTTATGGCCAGAGCAAGAAGTAATTGATTTAGCAAAAAAATATAATGAACAGGTAATGATAACAAGTAATGTGGAAGAAGCTGTTGCGAATGCAGATGTAATTTATACAGATGTATGGGTGTCTATGGGGGAAGAAGAAAAATTTGCTGAACGTGTCGAGTTATTGAAACCTTATCAAGTAAATATGAAAATGATTAAAGAAACAGGAAATGAAAATGTGATTTTCTTACATTGTTTACCTGCATTTCATGATGTTGAAACGATGTATGGTGAGGAAGTTTATGAAAAATATGGGTTGAGGGAAATGGAGGTAACTGACGAAGTATTCCGCAGTAAACATTCAAAAGTATTTGATCAGGCTGAAAATAGAATGCATACAATTAAAGCGGTTATGGCAGCTACTTTAGGCAACATGGAGTAAAGAAGAAAGGGAGTCTTCCTTTCTTCTTTCTCCTCCTTTAGACACTATCATTCACTATTGCTTTCGTAGTGTTATTGCAATTAAAGAGAGGTGAGTGGAATGGGTGAAGATAAGAAATTAGGGTTGTTTACATTAACGGCGCTTGTAGTGGGGTCTATGATTGGCGGTGGAGCATTTAATTTAGCAAGTGATATGGCAAAAGGTGCTGGTGCTGGAGCCATTATTATTGGTTGGGTTATAACAGGAATTGGGATGATTGCGCTTGGATTATCTTTTCAAAATCTAACTGTAAAACGGCCTGATTTAGATGGTGGTATTTTTAGCTATGCAAAAGCAGGATTTGGTAATTTTATGGGGTTTAATAGTGCGTGGGGATATTGGCTATCTGCCTGGCTTGGTAATGTAGCTTACGGCACATTATTGTTTTCTTCATTAGGGTATTTCTTCCCAATCTTTGAAGGCGGTCAAAATGTAGCATCCATTATTGGTGCAAGCGTATTATTATGGTGTGTTCACATGTTAATTTTACGTGGAGTTCAATCAGCAGCACTTGTGAATTTAGTAACTACAATCGCAAAATTAGTACCTGTATTTGTATTTATTGTCATAGGAATCTTCGCGTTTCATATTGATACATTCCTAGATGGATTTTGGGGACAAACTGGTTCTTTTTCATGGGGAGCGGTTGGCGGCCAAGTTAAAAGTACAATGCTTGTAACTTTATGGGTGTTCATTGGGGTAGAAGGGGCTGTTGTTTTATCTAGTCGAGCAAAAAATAGAAGTGATGTAGGGAAAGCAACGGTTATTGGCTTAGTTGGTACACTCATCATTTACATTTTAATTACATTACTGTCTCTTGGACTTATGCAGCAAGCAGATATTGCTAATTTAAAAAATCCGTCCATGGCTTATTTATTTGAAAGTGTTGTTGGAAAATGGGGTGCTATCTTTATTAATTTAGGTTTAGTTATCTCTGTATTAGGTGCTTGGTTAGGTTGGACTTTACTCGCATCTGAAATTCCGTATTTGGCGGCTAAAGACGGAGTATTTCCAAAATGGTTTGCAAAAGAAAATAAAAATAAGGCTCCAATAAATTCATTATGGATAACAAATGGCTTAATTCAAATGTTCTTATTAACATTCGTTGTTTCCGATCAGGCGTATAACTTTGCATTCTCGTTAGCATCTTCAGCTATTTTAATCCCATATGCTTTTTCAGCATTTTATCAACTGAAGCATAGCTTAAAGTCTGAAGAAGCGGATCGAAATAAAAATATAATAATTGGTTTGATAGCAAGTATTTATGGTGTGTGGTTAGTTTATGCAGCTGGTTTAGAGTATTTATTATTAACAATGACTTTATATGCGCCAGGTATTTTTATTTTTTACAATGTTCAAAAGCAAAAGAGTTCGAAGCAAATATTTACTCGAGTGGAATTAGCATCATCGGTAGCAATTGGTGCTTTAGCATTCTTTGCGATTTATGGATTAATTACAGGCAGTATTACTTTATAAAGCGTTGTGAAAGCGAAATCAACTGGAGGGCTGAAATATGGGACGAAGAAAAATTGTAGTTGCACTAGGGGGAAATGCGATACAGTCTGGAAAAGCTACTGCAGGGGCACAGCAAGAAGCGCTGGAAAAAACAGCGGAACAACTTGTGAAAATAATGGAAAATGATGTAGATATAGTAATTGCGCATGGAAATGGCCCACAAGTGGGAAATATTTTATTACAGCAAAAAGCTGCAGAAACGGAAAAGACACCTGCAATGCCATTAGATACTTGTGGTGCAATGAGCCAAGGGATGATTGGATATTGGATGGAAAATGCGATTGAAAAGGCATTGAAAAAACGGAATATAAAAAAAGACGTAGCAACGGTTATAACACGCGTTGTCGTGGATGAAAAAGATGAGGCATTTAAAAATCCAACTAAACCAATTGGTCCTTTTTATACAGAAGAAGAGGCCAGAAGATTAATGGAAGAAACAAAAGCAGTGTTTAAAGAAGATGCTGGCAGAGGGTGGAGACGTGTTGTTCCATCACCGAAGCCTGTAAGTATTCATGAGCATAAAGTAATTAATTCTTTAGTTGAGGATGGAAATATAGTGATAGCTGTTGGTGGTGGTGGAATTCCAGTAATTGATTCCGAAGAAGGGTTAAAAGGAACTGAAGCAGTTATTGATAAAGATTTCGCTGCGCAGAAACTAGCTGAATTAGTAGATGCCGATACGCTCGTAATTTTAACTGCAGTTGATCATGTGTATGTGAATTATAATCAACTGAATCAAAAAAAATTAGAGCATGTTACAGTGAATCAATTAGAAGAATACATTGAAGAAAAACAATTTGCTGCGGGAAGTATGCTTCCAAAAATTGAAGCTGCTATTAATTTTGTTAATACAAATCCAAAACGAAAAACAATTATTACGTCTTTAGAAAAAGTATATGAAGCACTAGAAGAAAAAGCTGGTACTATTATTTCTAAACAGGATGTATGCATGTATGTTTAAATAATTATGTAATCTACTTATTGGTAAAAAAAGAGTGAAGTTAGTAACTTCATTCTTTTTACTTATTAATATTTTTTGTACTCATTGTTCATAAAGTTTTCATGATGAAATCCGAATATATAAGTTAATTATGATAAAATTTAATTTGAATACGCTTTCTTAATTTTTCGCTCCAACATACAGCAAGAGAGAGGGAATTTTATGAACAGACGGAACGTAGTTAAAGATTTAAAGCAGTTTGAATTATTTGCTCATTTAACAGAAAAGAAATTGAAAGGTTTGACGGAGTTTGTCTATTGGCGAACTTACAAAAAGGGTCAATTTTTATTTTTAGAAGGGGATTCAAGAGAAAGAATTTACTTCATGTTAGATGGTTTTGTAAAGTTAGAGCGGGTAAATCAAAGTGGAAATTTATTATATGATGACTATGTAAAGCGGTATTCTATTTTTCCTTATGGTGGTATGTTCACAGACAGAGGATATAACTATACGGCAGAAGCGATGACAGATGTAGAAGTATATTATATTCCGACAGTAATTTTCGAAGATATGGTGAAATCTAGTAGGACGCAATTAATGTACGTTGTTCAGCAATTATCATCGATATTAAAACTAAACGAAAATCGAGTACAAAATATTACAATTCCTAATGCACAAGATCGGGTCATTCAAACATTAAATTATTTAATGCAGGATTTAGGAGAACAGAGTGGCGAAACAATTGTAATTTCATGCCCACTTACAACAATTGAAATCTCGAAAATATCTGGTACGTCTCGAGAGACGGTTAGCGGCGTATTAAAACAATTAAAAAATGATAGTATTGTTACAATTCTGGATAAAAAAATTACAATACATAACCCAACATATTTTGAGGAAATCTCTATGTGAAAATTGCATATTGATTTTCTAATTCATATTGTATATTAATAAGGTTCTTTATATATTTATAAGGAACTTTTTTACATTATCCTCTATAAAATGATTGTATAGTATGGTAATAATAGCTAAAATCGATAATAAAAAAGCAAAGGGAAGGGGAGAAGGAATGATTCGAATTGAGTATGATCGATTAGTAGCTATTTGTTACAGTATAGGGGTTTTGTTATTATTAAAAATTCCAAACGATAATGAATTAATTGGGGAAAAACTATTCAATTTCTATAAGGTTCCGGTATATACATATATTTATATGGATTATAAGGTTTCAAATATATTATTTGTTTCTTTCGTACTACATGTAATCGCATTTATATTATTTGTAAAATGGCTAGTAAAAAAGAAATCTAGTACATTTAGAACAATGAATAAGATAAAAGTAGTAGGCATTAGTATTTTGATTTTAATGATGCCGTTTATTCTAAATAACATCCTCCATACATTGAATAAAACATGGTACTACGCAGGAAAAACAGGGGTAGAGGCGATAGAATATAAAAAAGAAGATAGTCAGTGTAGAATGGAGAAAAATGGAGAGGATATCGAACAAAAGTGCATTGTGACTTTAAAAAATTATCGTAATCATTCACAGGCATTAAAAGTTGTTTTATATGATAATGTAAACGAGAATTCAAAAGGTTATCCAGTACCGAAACCAGTCTATTTACAAAAACATGAGACAAAGCAATTCGAATTTCAAATTCCTGGTGCTTATAATAGTGGTATTGAAAAAGATAAAGTACCAAATATTAAATTACATTCATTGCATAAAAATGATGAGAAATACAATTAATCCGTAATTGAAAGTTTATGAGTAGGAGCAATAATTTGAAACGATATAGAAAATCAACTTGAATCATCCAACATGCTGTGAGGTAACGGCATATTGGATGATTTTTTATTTTATCCCCTTTTTTACGTATGAAAGGGTGGGATACTTTGTTGAAAACGAAAAACATTACAAGGATCATATGCTGTCTTCACTTTACGCAACCTTTGAAAATTAGAGCCATAATAACTAGTTTGCCAATTTTTTATGTCGATATCGGGCCAATTGACATAGTCTCCTAGTGTGTAAGGATCTAAGCTTTCCCGTAAATCTTTAACCCAGCGTATATTTCGGTTTTCTTCATCATCGCATTTCCAAGAGGTAATATATTCTTGAGCAATAATTGCCTTGCGGTGGAAATAAGCTGTTTCATTAGGGGAAATGTTTTCTACAGCACCTACGAGTGATTGGTGCCAAATACTCGCATCTTTATTTGGTGCATGAGAAAGAAAATGTTGCATGATTTGAATGCCTTTAAGGGGAATCGTTTTATATACATAGGAACCAGAGCGCTTAAATTTTTCAGGGATATTACCGCTATTAAAGAATTGAACAGCCTTTATATAAGGAACTTCATCTATAAAGAGAGAGGGGTTACCAGTTTCAAGAAGAGGAGATAATAGAGGATAGAGTTCAGAGGGAGAGCCAACAAATTCACCCTTCACCTCAATTTTATTTCGTTGTTTGGAGAATAATTCAATTGATGAAGTGAGACGTTCATCTATATAAGGTGCCCAGTTTTGCCAAGCTTGAAATGCAGCAATAAAGTCTTCCCATTCCCATGTAATCGAGAAAATTGAGACATTTTTTATAGGATGGACACGAAAAGTTAAGGAAGTAACAATCCCGAAATTCCCACCCCCACCGCCGCGGCATGCCCAAAATAGGTTAGGGTTTTCTTGTTCATTTGCACGAATGAGTTTTGCACCAAATTTTCCGCACGCTTGTACCATTTCGACTTCTACTAATTGATCACATGTTAGTCCAAATAAGCGTGAAAGCATGCCGATGCCACCGCCAAGTGTTAATCCAACGATACCAACACTTGCACTTGTGCCAGCTGGTATTGTAACACCGTGTTTCCAAAGTTCTTTATAAACAGTGCCAAGATTTGCACCCGCTTCAATTGTTGCTGTTAATTTCCCTGTATTAACCGTAATTTGCTTCATTTCACTCACATCAATAATAAGTCCTCGATTTAAAAGAGAGAAATTTTCATAGTTATGACGTCCGCTTCTTAAGCGAAATGGTACATGATGCTCACGTGCCCACTTTAAGGCGTTACACACATCATTTTTATTTTGACAAAAAACAATAATACAAGGGAGTTTTGGAATACTTAAATTTAAATTCATTCGGGCTATGTCATACCCGGGATCCGAAGGAACGACGATACGACCAGTTAATTTTGTTTGTTTCAATTTGTATCTCCTTTCTGAAATAATATGAGTTTGTATTAGTATATGAAGAGTGTGTTTAACGCGTATGGACAAGAAGCAGAGAAGTGTTAGATTTATCCTGCTAGTTGTGAGCAGTAAGACCCCCACCTCAAAATCTGGCTGAAGCAAAGAAGTTAGATGAAAATCAGGACGCTCGTAAAAGTACGATTGGTGTGGGCTAATAATCAGTGGGGAATGGACACCCCCCACTGATTAAAGTTTCGTTTTACCTTTGCGAGAAATAAATAAAGCATAAGAATAAGGAATCTACATGGAGTTCAATGAAAACAGTTGCAAACTCTCCATATTTTGTTATGATAGTGTTACGAAAACGTTTGCATAAAAAATAGAGATGCAAAAGGAGAGAGTTATTATGAAGAAAACATGGTGGAAAGAAGCAGTTGCTTATCAAATTTATCCACGTAGCTTTATGGATTCAAATGGTGATGGTATTGGAGATTTACAAGGTATTATTGCAAAACTAGATTATTTAAAAGATTTAGGTATAGATGTAATTTGGATTTGTCCAATGTATAAGTCACCTAATGATGATAATGGTTATGATATTAGTGATTATCAAGACATTATGGATGAGTTTGGTACAATGGCAGATTTTGATGCTTTACTAGATGAAGTTCATAAGCGTGATATGAAGCTTATTATTGATTTGGTTATTAATCATACGAGTGATGAACATCCATGGTTTATTGAATCGCGTTCATCTAAAGACAATCCGAAGCGTGATTGGTATATTTGGCATGATGGCAAATATGGTGCGGAACCAAACAACTGGGAAAGTATTTTTAATGGTTCGGCATGGGAATACGATGAAGTAACAGGACAATATTATTTACATTTATTCTCACGTAAACAACCAGATTTAAACTGGGAGAATAAAGAAGTTCGCGAAGTGTTATACGATACGGTTAATTGGTGGCTTGATAAAGGAATTGATGGTTTCCGTGTGGATGCGATCAGTCATATTAAGAAAGAAGATGGCCTCAAGGATATGCCAAATCCAAAAGAATTAAAATATGTGCCATCTTTTGATAAACATATGAATGTGGATGGTATTCAACCTTTATTAGAAGAGTTAAAAGAAAATACATTTTCTAAGTACGATATTATGACTGTTGGTGAAGCTAATGGCGTTAAAATTGAAGATGCTGAGCTTTGGGTTGGAGAAGAGCAAGGTAAATTCAATATGGTATTCCAGTTTGAGCATTTAAGCTTATGGGATGCAGAAAAGAAGAAAGATCTTGATGTTGTAGGGTTGAAAAAGGTATTAACGAAATGGCAAAAAGGATTAGAAAATAAAGGATGGAATGCTTTATACATTGAGAATCACGATAAACCACGTATCGTTTCAACGTGGGGAGATGATAAACAATATTGGCGTGAAAGTGCAACAGCTCTAGGAGCGATGTATTTCTTTATGCACGGTACACCATTTATTTATCAAGGACAAGAAATTGGTATGACAAATGTTCAGTTACCAAATATTGAAGATTACGATGATGTAGCAATTAAAAATTTATATCGCGAGAAAATTGCAGAGGGCGTATCACATCAAGATATGATGGAAATTATATGGGCTTCTTGCCGCGATAATTCACGTACACCTATGCAGTGGAACGATGAGCTGAATGCTGGTTTCACAGCAAGTACACCTTGGTTTGGCATGAATCCAAATTACAAAGAAATTAATGTTGAAAAGCAAAAAAATGAAGAAAAGTCTATTTTCAATTTCTATAAGAAAATGATTGCCTTGAAAAAAGAGCACGATGTGTTGAACTACGGTACGTACGATTTACTTTTAGAAGATGATCCACAAATTTATGCGTATACACGTACGTTGCAGGATGAAAAAGTCATTGTAATTAGTAATATCTCAAAAGAGGAAGCTGTGTATAATGAGAGTTTATTCGCATTAGAACGCAAACGTTTGCTTTTAAATAACTATGAAGTTGCGGAACATGAACAAATAACTACAATCACGTTGAAACCTTATGAAACAAGGGTTTATCGCATTTTATAATGAAAAAGGATGCTCCTTGAGCATCTTTTTTTATGAAAAAAAATAAATTTCTATTGCAATGTGAAAACGCTTTTATTAAAATAGATTTATGAAAACGGTTGCGTAAAGATAAAAAAGTAACATAAGGAATCGTTTTCATAAGAGAAACAGAAATTATAATTTAAATCATTATGTTGTTATAAATAAAGGGGAGGAAGAACAGATGAAAATTACGTCTTTTGATTTTTGGCAAAAGTTCGGGAAAGCATTGTTAGTTGTTGTAGCTGTAATGCCAGCAGCTGGTTTAATGATTTCTATCGGTAAGTTAATTGGGATGTCTGCTGGGGATATTAACGCAGTTCATACAATTGCTCGAGTAATGGAAGACATCGGTTGGGCAATTATTACAAATTTACACATTTTATTCGCAGTAGCAATTGGGGGATCTTGGGCGAAGGATCGAGCAGGTGGTGCATTTGCAGCACTGTTAGCATTCGTCTTAACAAACAGAATTACAGGAGCTATATTTGGCGTAAACGCTCAAATGTTAGCGGATTCAAAAGCGACAGTTTCTTCATCATTAGCAGGAGATTTACTTGTAAAAGATTACTTTACTTCTGTACTTGGTGCACCAGCATTAAACATGGGAGTTTTCGTAGGGATTATCACAGGTTTCCTAGGAGCTACTTTATATAACAAATACTATAACTATAATAAACTGCCACAGGCATTAGCATTCTTTAATGGAAAACGATTCGTACCATTCGTTGTAATTGTATGGTCTACAGTTACTGCGATTGTATTATCACTTGTATGGCCATTTATCCAAAGTGGATTAAATGAATTTGGTCGCTGGATTGCAGCATCTAAAGACAGTGCACCAATTGTTGCACCGTTTGTATACGGAACGTTAGAACGTTTATTATTACCGTTTGGATTACATCATATGTTAACGATTCCGATGAACTACACAGAGCTAGGCGGAACATATACGATGTTAACTGGTTCAAAAGTTGGACAAGTTGTAGCAGGACAAGATCCATTATGGCTTGCATGGATTACAGATTTAAATAACTTATTAGCAAATGGAGATACGAAAGCATATAACGATTTATTAAATAACGTTGTACCAGCTCGTTTCAAAGCTGGACAAGTTATCGGCTCAACAGCAGCGTTAATGGGGATTGCGTTTGCGATGTTCCGTAATGTTGATAAAGAAAAACGTGCAAAATATAAACCAATGTTCTTATCAGCTGCATTAGCAGTATTCTTAACAGGTGTAACAGAACCAATTGAATTCATGTTCATGTTTATTGCGCCAGTATTATATGTTGTGTATGCAATTACAACAGGACTTGCATTCGCATTAGTAGATTTAATTGATTTACGTGTTCATGCATTTGGATTTATTGAGTTAATTACACGTACACCAATGATGGTCAATGCAGGATTAACAAGAGATTTAATTAACTTTGTCATTGTTTCATTAGTGTTCTTCGGTCTTAACTTTACGTTATTCAATTTCTTAATTAAAAAATTCAATTTACCAACACCAGGACGTGCAGGTAACTATATTGATAATGAAGATGAGGCATCAGAAGGAACAGGAAATGTACAAGACGGTTCATTAGCAACAAAAGTTATTGATTTATTGGGCGGAAAAGATAATATTGCTGACGTAGATGCTTGTATGACACGTTTACGTATAACAGTAAAAGATTTAGATGTTGTTGCACCAGAAGCACAATGGAAACAAAATGGTGCTTTAGGACTTATTGTTAAAGATAAAGGTGTACAAGCCGTATATGGCCCGAAAGCTGACGTATTAAAGTCGGACATTCAAGATATGTTAGGTGCGTAATAATATGAAATTGCTAACTTTAAATTGTCACTCTTGGCAAGAAGAGAATCAAATTGAAAAAATAAAGTATCTTGCTAAAGTAATTCAAGAAGAAGATTATGATGTGATCGCATTGCAAGAAGTAAGTCAGTCTATACAAGCTGAAAATGTATGCGGTAACAAGAAAAAAGATAATTTTGGGCTTTTACTGCTAGAAGAGTTAAGAGCATTAAATGTAAAAGAATACAATATTATTTGGGATTTCTCTCATATTGGATATGATGTGTACGAAGAAGGATTAGCAATTATAACAAAGCACAACATTGTAAAGGAAGATACGTTCTTTGTCTCAGAAAATAAGGATACAACGTATTGGAAAACACGCAAAATTGTAAGTGCAACAATTGCTTATAATGATAAGAATATAACGTTTTATTCTTGCCATCTCGGTTGGTGGAATGATGAAGAAGAATCATTCAAAGACCAAGTTGATCGTTTAATGGAGCGTGTAAATAGCAGTGAACTTTCCTTCTTAATGGGTGATTTTAATAACAATGCTCGTTTAGAAGGAGAGGGCTATGAGTATACGATGCAAAAAGGTTTATATGACACATATGAACTAGCGATAGAGAAGGATGAAGGAACAACTGTCCAAGGGGAAATTGCTGGTTGGGATGAAAATAAACAAAACTTACGAATCGACCTAATATTAAGCAATCAAAGTAAAACAGTTAATTCTTCAAAAGTCATTTTTAATGGAACAAATCGAAATGTAATTTCTGACCATTTCGGTGTAGAAGTACAATTAGATATATAATAGAAGAAATCCTCACAGATAATGAAAAGCTGGGAGGGTTTTTTTGATAAATACAAGTATTTCCAAGAGAAAATACTTGTATTTTTTATGACATTTCCTATATATTTGTTATTATTGAATGTAAAACTAATTTGGTCATTTTGTATGCATACTTTTTTTATTTCGTTATATAATGAAGTAAGTGAAATATTTAATGGGAAAAATAGTATGTTTTCGTTTAATCCACGATGTAGAAAGTGATATAATTGCAAAATGTATGTATCATTTTCTAAAGAAGGAAAAATATATAATTAGGTGATTGCTTATATGAAACAGATTTGGCGTATTTATAAGACAGATTTACGGAATGTAGCCAAACATTGGGCTGCAATTGTTATTGTTTTAGGGTTAATGATTTTACCATCGTTATATGCATGGTTTAACATTAAAGCTTCTTGGGATCCTTATGGAAATACGAAAGGAATCCAGATTGCAGTTTCTAACCAAGATGTTGGATCAAATTTAAGAGGGAAAGATATTAACATCGGGAAAGAAATTGTAGATTCACTTAAGAAGGACAAAAATTTCGGATGGAAGTTTGTCGATGAAAAGCAAGCAATTTATGGAGTAGAGCGTGGAGATTATTCCGCAAGTATTACTATCCCAAAAGATTTTTCTGAAAAGATTGCAACAGTCTTGAATGAAAACCCACAGAAACCAGAACTTGATTACTATGTAAATGAAAAAGTAAATGCGATTGCACCGAAAATTACAGCTAAAGGTGCATCGGGTCTTACAGAAGAGGTTAGTAAAAACTTTGTTAAAACAGCAAACGGTGAGATTTTTGAAATCTTCAATGACCTTGGAATCGATTTAGAAACTAACTTACCAAGTATCGAAAAGGTAAAAGATCTTGTATTTAAGTTAGAAGCACAGTTCCCAGAAATGAATACACTTGTGGATAAGGCATTAGATGATGCGACTCGGGCAGAAGATGTTGTGAAAGTAGCACAGAAAGAGTTGCCAGTTGTAGAAAGTGTTATTAATGATGGGCAAGATACACTCAAGAGTTTAGATGCATTTTTTGCAAGAAATGACGAAACGTTAAAACGTGCACCAGGAACTATTAAGAACAATTTAACCGTAATGAAACAGGGGATGGATGGTGCAGCTAAAATCACGGATTATTTAAAAAATCCGGCATTTGATTTTAATATGAATCTTCCGGATGCATCACAGTTACCTAATCTTCCGGAACTGTCTAACAATTTCACTATCCCACAGATACCAGAAATTCCAGCACTTCCACAAATCAACGGTGAAGGTTATAAAAATATTGCTACAAATATTGATCAAACTGTAAACAATGTTTTCAATTCTACTCGTGTTGGAACGGCATATGTGAAAAGTGTTATGGATGGGCTTCAAAATAAGGGTGTGGACCCAGCTGTAGCTCAGAAAAACGTTCAGGATGCTTCAAAACTTCTCCAAGACCGTATTGATAGTGTTTCATATTTAATTGATTTCTTTACAACTTTTAAAGAATCAGCTTCAACGGACTTTGGTAAGCAGTTCTTTGGAAACAGAGCGGAAAGTCTAAAAGTGCTTAAAAATTCTATGGTGGATGTTAATAACAGAGTTAAGCATGTAGGAGATTTAATTAGTTCGGGACAAGAAGTTAAACAAGATGTGCGAGATGGTATTAATCAAAAACTAGACACAGTGAATAATTTAGTTAGTCAGGCTGAGAAGGACTATAACGCAACATTTGTAGCTGATTTTGAAAAAGCAGTAAGCACAGCTGATCAATTGAAAAATAAAGCTGAAAATTTACATGGAGATGCGCAGCAACTTCAAACAAACTTGAATCAAGATATACAAAAGGCTAATAGTGGAATACAAAAAGGTAGAGATGCATACGAACAGTTTAAAGGTAAATATGATACAGCGAAAAATGATTATGACAGAATAAAAGCAGAGCTTCAAAAGGCACAAGAAGATTTGAGTAATAAAGGCGTTAATGGATTAGATTCTACAAAAGTAGCCTTAAATGATTTAAATGGACAGTTCCAAGCAGGTTGGAATTTAGTTAATGATATGATTCCGGTTATGGAAAATACAAATAAAGTTTTAACCGATGTGAATAGTGGCAAAAATCTTAATGGCACAATTGCTAAGTTAAATAAAGTAAAAGATGGTTTGCAAAAAGGAATCGATTTAACTGATAAAGGAATTGACGCTATTAATAAAGGTCAAAAACCAGCAGCAGATGTTATTGAAAGTATTAATGAAGTATCTAAAAGTGTTTCATCGCAACTGGGTGACATTTTAGCTAAATATGATTCAGAAATCGTTCCAAACTTTAACGCAGCAATTGCTCGTACAAAAGAGATGTCTAAAAATACATCTCAAATTTTAGGCGAGGCAGATAAGAAGCTTCCAGATGTGAAAAAATTACTTGAAGACTCATCAAAAGGCTTAGTAGATGGTCAAAAGAAAATTGCAGACATTAAAGCTGAAATGCCGGAGACTGAGAAAAAGATTAAAGAATTAGCAGATAAAATTCGTGATTTTGAATCTGAAGAGGATATAAAAGACATCATACGCTTATTAAAGAATGATGTTGAAAAGCAAAGTGACTACTTTGCAAATCCAGTAAATTTAAAAGAGAATAAATTATTTGCAATGCCGAACTACGGTTCAGCAATGTCACCATTCTATACAGTGCTTGCATTATGGGTAGGCGCATTATTAATGGTTTCATTATTAACGGTAGAAGTACACGAAGAGGGCGCGAATTATAAGAGCCATGAAGTTTACTTCGGACGTTTATTAACATTCTTAACGATAGGTCTTTCACAAGCGTTTATCGTATCAATGGGAGATATATTCTTACTCGGTACGTACGTAGTCGATAAGTTCTGGTTTGTGTTATTTAGTTTATTTATTGGGGGAGTATTTGTTTGTATCGTGTACTCACTCGTTTCTATTTTCGGAAACGTTGGGAAATCGATGGCGATTATTTTACTTGTACTACAAGTAGCAGGATCGGGCGGTACGTTCCCAATTCAAATGACACCACCATTCTTCCAAGCGATTTATCCGTTCTTGCCATTCACATATGCTATTAGTGCAATTCGTGAAACAGTAGGTGGAATGCTTTGGGATATAGTAACTAGAGATTTACTTGTGTTAAGTGCTTTCGTAGTAATCATGGTTGTGGCTGCATTATTACTGAAAACACCAATTAACAAATCAAGTGAAAAGTTTGTTGAGAACGCAAAAGGAAGTAAAATTATTCATTAAAAATAAAAGGTTCCTACCGATAGTGGTAGGAACCTTTTTGTTTAATCAAATTTTAATTTCTTTAATGCTTCTGCGAATGGATTGTTTAATGGTTCTTCTTCTTTGTTCTGCTGTTTCATATATTTTTGAACGTCGCGTTTATCAGCTTTGCTGCCGGATTCTTTTTTACGTCTCTCTTGGAATGTAGAAAGTTTCTCACGATAGCCACATTTACATGCGAAAATTTGGCCTGCTCCTTCACCACGAAGTTCTAGTTTCTTTTTACACTGAGGACAGCGTGCATTTGTAGTGCGGGATACATTTTTACGGTGACCACATTCGCGATCTTGGCATACAAGCATTTTACCTTTTTTACCGTTTACTTCTAACATTGGTTTACCACAGTCTGGACAAGACTTCGTTGAAATGTTGTCGTGTTTATATTTCTTATCACTCGATTTAATTTCAGCAACAATTTCTTTCGTATAGTTCTTCATTTCTGAAATGAATACTTCTTTCTTTAATTTTCCTTTAGCGATAGCTTCTAACTTTTGCTCCCATTCACCAGTTAGTGTAGGAGATTTCAGTTCTTCTGGCACTAAATCAAGTAACTGACGGCCTTTTGAAGTAATGTGAATATCTTTACCACGTTTTTCAAGCAAGAACGAATTGAATAACTTGTCGATAATATCAGCACGCGTTGCTACAGTACCTAATCCACCAGTTGACTTTAACGTGTCAGCAAGTTGTTTGTTTTGCGTATCCATGTATTTTGTTGGGTTTTCCATCGCTGAAAGTAATGTTGCTTCATTAAAACGTGCAGGTGCTTTCGTTTGACCTGATGTTTGGACAATTAGTTTTATGTTTAATGTATCGCCTTTTTCAAAGCGAGGTAAGATTTGTTCTTTTACATCATCGCTTGTATCATCATCTTCAAATCGATTTTCATAAACCTCTTTCCAACCAGCATGTAAAATCGTTTTTCCGCGTGCGATGAACGTTTCATCACCAATTTTCGTGCGCAATGTTAGTTGTTCATATTCAAAGGCCGGGAATAAAACAGCTAAGAAACGTTTTACAACTAAGTCATAAATTTTACGTTCTTTATCTGTGAAGGCGGAGAAGTTTACATAGCTCTCTGTTGGAATAATTGCGTGATGATCGCTTACTTTACTATCATCAACAAATGATTTATTAGATTTTACAGGTTTCTGCAATACTTTATGTGCTAAAGGGCGGTATTCTCCAACTCCGCAAGCCTTCAGACGCTCTGGAAGTGTTCCGACAATATCAGATGAAATATAGCGTGAATCTGTACGAGGGTACGTTAAAACTTTATGCTGTTCATATAATTTTTGCATAATGTTTAATGTTTCTTTCGCAGAGTAACCAAATATTTTATTCGCATCACGTTGTAGCTCAGTTAAATCGTAAAGACCAGGAGCGAACGACTTCTTTTGTTTTTTATCAATGTCTACAACAGTAGCATTTTGCTTACTAATTTTGTTCACGATTGCATCAGTTTTTTCTTTATTAAAGCTACGGCTATTTCCTTTTGTATCTTGCCAAGTTAGCTTTAATCTCTCAGCTGTTTGAGCTTCGATACCATAGTAAGTTTGAGCTTTGAAATGTTTGATTTCATCTTCACGGCTTGCAATCATGGCTACAGTAGGTGTTTGAACACGACCACAATTTAGTTGGGCATTAAAGCGAGTAGTTAATGCTCGAGTCGCATTAAGTCCGATATACCAGTCAGCCTCTGAACGTGCGACAGCTGAAGCGTATAGATTGTCATATGCTTTTCCTGGTTTTAAATTTGCGAAGCCATCTTTAATTGCTTTATCGGTAACAGATGAAATCCATAGACGTTTAATCGGTTTCTGCATTTTAACTTTATCGATAATCCAGCGTGCGACCAACTCGCCCTCACGACCGGCGTCAGTAGCTATAATGATTTCATTTACATCTTTTCTAATAAGCTGACTTTTCACAGCGTTAAACTGTTTCCCTGTTTGTTTAATAACTGTTAGTTTTAAACGCTCAGGTAGCATTGGTAAATCTTCTAAATTCCACTGTTTATATTTCACATCATAGCTTTCTGGATCAGCTAATGTAACGAGATGACCTAAAGCCCAAGTAACAATATATTTACTACCTTCAAGATAGCCGTTCCCTTTTTTATCACATTTCAGTACACGTGCGATATCACGTGCAACAGAAGGTTTTTCAGCAATTACAATACTTTTTGCCATATTTAAAAACATCCTTTCAAATTTCCATACGTTAAATATAGCATACATCTTTGTTCTATTCAGTCTTGCTGACGGTTTGAGTTATTTGTGGTGAAATATACGTGTGAGAGTTTTACTTATATAAAGGCGAAGAATGGTTGAACCAGGAGAGTTCTGATCTCTATCATTCTATAAAAGTAAAGAACTTGTTATTTTACTAGAATAAGAGTAGACTTTGAAGTAGATGAATAATAAACACATGGGAGTTTGTGGATGCAAACTGAGAGTATGACTAGTCCGTCATTGACCATTTGAACCTGTTGGATAATGCCAGCGTAGGGAGAGTGTAAAAGCACATGTTCAGGCACTTTGCGTACGCGCAAAGTGCCTTTTTGTGTATCTCCCATTACTATAGTTAGGAGATGAAAAGGATGAATATGAAAGAAATTAGTAAAGTAGTGGATTTGGTGAGAGAGTCTAATCCACTCGTGCATAATATTACAAATGTTGTTGTAACAAATTTTACAGCAAACGGTTTGTTAGCATTAGGAGCATCACCTGTAATGGCGTATGCAAAAGAAGAAGTAGCAGAAATGGCTAGCATTGCGGGAGCCCTTGTTTTAAATATGGGTACACTTCGTCCTGAAGAGGTAGAAGCGATGTTACTTGCTGGTAAATCAGCAAATACGAATGATGTACCAGTATTGTTTGATCCAGTTGGGGCAGGAGCAACTTCTTATCGAACAGAAGTTGCGAGATATATTCCAGCTGAAATCGATTTAGCTGTTATTCGCGGAAATGCAGCTGAAATAGCTAACGTTATTAATGAGAGATGGGAAATTAAAGGGGTAGACGCCGGTGCTGGAAATGGCAATGTCGTAAGTATTGCAAGGCAGGCAGCGGATGAATTAAATACAGTTGCGATAATTACTGGACAAGAAGATGTTGTTACAGATGGAGAGCGAACTATTCTTATTCGAAATGGCCATCCTATTTTAACGAAAGTTACTGGAACAGGTTGTTTACTAACTTCTGTAATAGGAGCATTTGTAGCGGTAGAAAAGGATTATGTAAAGGCAGCAGTAGCCGCATTAACATTCTATGGAGTAGCAGCAGAAGTAGCGGCTTCGAAAACAGTAGAGAATGGACCAGGAAGCTTTCAAATTGAATTTTTAAATCAGTTAGCGAATACAACTTCAGATGATATTGAGAAGTATGGAAAGATTGAGGTTATACAGTAAGGAGAGGAACTAGATGCCGTGTATTACAAAGGCTGAAATGTCTAGGTTATTACCAGTATATTTTATTATGGGAAGTAACAATTGTACGAAGGAGCCACTACAAGTATTGAGAGATGCACTAGAAGGTGGTATAACAATTTTTCAACTTCGTGAAAAGGGAGAAGGGGCTTTAACGGGAGAGAAACGTATTGATTTTGCGAAAGAACTACAAGCGCTTTGCAAGGAGTACGGTGTACCATTCATCGTAAATGATGATGTGGAACTAGCCCTCGAGTTAGATGCAGATGGCGTGCATGTTGGACAAGATGATGAAGGAATTACATCTGTTCGTAAAAAAATGGGAGATAAAATTATTGGAGTATCTACACATACAATTGAAGAAGCACGCTGGGCGATTGAAAATGGAGCCGATTATTTAGGAGTTGGTCCAATTTTCCCGACGAGTACGAAAAAAGATACAAAAGCGGTTCAAGGAACGGAAGGTCTAAAGTATTTTAGGGAACAAGAGATTACAATACCGATCGTTGGGATTGGTGGGATTACAATTGAAAATACAGCTTCTGTTATAGAAGCGGGTGCGGAGGGTGTTTCAGTTATTTCAGCGATTAGCTTAGCGGAATCTGCATATGAAAGTACGAAGAAATTAGTTGAGGAAGTAAATAAGAGTTTGTAGAGTCGCAAAATGAGTTGTTTCGTTTATCCTGCTATTTGTGGGAGTCTTACGCCGGTAAAAGCCCGATTGGTGCGGGCTAATAATCAGTGGGGGGATGAACAAAACCCACTGATTAAAGTTTCAATTTATTTAAACAAACGTTTGATTAAAAAAGCACAAACCCTTTAAAATTGTAGGTTTGTGCTTTTATCCCGCTATTCGCCGGGCAGTAAAACTCCCACCTCAAAATTCGGCTTTAGCAAAGAGGTTAGGTGGGAGATCAACTGCCCGTAAAAGCCCGATTGGTGCGGGCTAATAATCAGTGGGGGATGAACAAAACCCCCCCACTGATTAAAGTTTCACTTTATTTAAAACATAATTGAAATTAAGAGCATTCCAATTCCGATAGAAGTAAAGGTTGCGATCAGGCCCGGAATCATAAAGCTATGATTTAAAACATATTTACCAATTCCTGTTGTACCAGTACGGTCAAAGTTAATTGCAGCAACGATTGTCCCGTAGTTTGGAATGAAGAAGTATCCATTTACTGCAGGGAACATTGCAATAAGTAATGCCGGCGGAATACCAAGTGATAGTCCAAGTGGCACTAAAGCACGAACTGTTGCTGCTTGGCTATACAGTAAAATAGATAGAATGAATAGTGCGATAGCAAATAGCCATGGTGCACTTGTCACTAAGTGTTGAATTGATCCTTGAATTATATTTAAGTTTCCGTTGAAGAAAGTATCTCCCATCCAAGCGATACCAAAAATAGCAACAACTGCTGTTGCGCCTGCTTTAAAGACGTTACCAGTTACAATGCTTTCCACATTTGGTTTACAGAAAATAATAATAAGAGCAGCAATGGTTAACATGACCATTTCAATTGTGTTTGGCATGGAAAGACGAGCTAACTTCCCGTCAACCATCCATCCCGGACGAAGGGCTTCAAATGAACCAAGAAGTACGACAAGGAAAGTTCCTACTAGGAAAAGGATAACTGATAATTTAGCGCCTTTTACACCCGCAAATTCTTTTTTCTCTTCAAGTTTAGGGATCATTCCCTCTTTTAATCGCTTCAAGTATTCAGGGTCTTCATTTAATTCTTTTCCCATTTTACTAGCAACGAATGCAGCTACCATACAAGCAATAAAAGTAGAAGGGATACTGACTTTTAAAATATCTAACAAGGTGATTTTATAGTCGGCTAACATTGCTAAAAGTGCAACTGTTGCAGCCGATATTGGACTAGCTGTAATTGCCTGCTGGGAAGCGATAACGGCAATTGACATTGGTCGTTCAGGTCTAATTCCTGATTCGCGAGATACTTCGGCGATAACGGGAAGTACAGAATAAGCGACATGACCAGTTCCCGCGCATAGCGTGAATAAATAAGTAACAATAGGAGCAAAAAATGTAATGCGCTTTGGATTTTTTCGTAATGCTTTCTCAGCAAGGTAGACAAGGTAATCCATTCCTCCAGCAGCTTGCAAAGCACCGGCAGCTGTAATTACTGATAAAATCATAAGCATTACATCAATAGGAGGGGCTGTAGGTTGTAAGTGGAAGACGAAAACAAGTATTGCCATACCAACGCCACCCATTACTCCTAGACCAACTCCGCCTAGGCGTGCGCCAATAAAAATGCAGAGTAGTAACGTAAGAAATTGTAGCCAAAACATGATAAACTACCTCCGAAATTCGTAAGTTAAGATATATTCGAATAATTTAATTTGAATGAAAATTAAATAAATATCCGTGATAATCCTTATTTTATATACATTTTTTATTATATAACACAAGAAATGTAACATTCACGTACTTTGTTAAATTATTTCGAAAAAATAATCCGTTAAAACTTTATATTTATATGTACAAATGGGTGGACATTTTAATTTTTATGTTGTAATCTTTGAAAGAGAATATTGTAATTCTCATAGAACTCCCATATCGTTCAACTCGTTCAGCGAGAAAGGCAAACTTATGGAAACATGAGGACGCAAAACTACAGGAGCTAAGGTCGAAAGGCTATGCTAGCCAGTTACCGGACGGATAGGGTTGGTCTTGGCCAATGCTTTTACATTGGTCTTTTTTTATTCTCGAACATATTGAGAATCATTTTCAAACAAAATATTCGTATATTTTGTTTTTTTGTTTTTAATTTTGATAATTAAGGAAGGTGAATATTAATGAAAAAGTATTGGCATAAGTTATCATTTCTTCAAAAGAACGTCTTATTAACTGTCTTAGTTATTTTGACGCTTGTTGGAAGTATGGGTGCATTAAGCTTCAACATGTTTCAAAATAGTATGATGTCTTTATTTGAAAGACAGTCTATTGAAACGGGAGAGATAGTGCTAAAAAAACTGGATGTAGAATTAGTTAGAGACATGACGAAAGATCCTACAGCCGAAAGAGTGAAAAAAGAAAAGTTAACAGGGCAATTAGATGAAGTGTCAAAAGAATTGAAAAGTGTTGGACAAACGTATGTTACAGGAGCAAAAGCGAATGAAAAGCGAGAGTTACAACTCGTTGGTTTGACTACAGAGTTAACAAATGCAGTCCCTGTAAAGCCGGGAGATTATTATGAACAACCCGCTCATTGGATGAATGCATACGATAAAGTGATGGATACGAAAAAGGCTCAGATGACAGAAGTATATGAAGATGAATTAGGTTCGTGGGTGACAATATTAGAGCCAATTACAGATGGAGAAAACAATATTGTTGCAATTGTTGCGGCTGACTTAGATGCTTCTATCGTTCCTAGTACAAAGAAGAATTTTGTGCTACAGGGTATACTCTTTATTATTATTTCATTAGCAATGGCAACTATTACTCAATTCTTTATCGTACGTCACTCGTTAGCTCCATTAAAAGATTTGCGAGAGGGATTACGTAAGATTGGTGAAGGTGATTTAAGTATTAAATTAAAAGAAAGACCAGATGATATTGGAATTATTAATGTATATTTCAATAATACGATTGATAAATTTAAAGGGATTATAGATAAAGTAAGGCAGACTGCTGAGCAAGTTTCTTCTTCTTCACAAGAATTGTCGGCAAGTACAGAGGAAAACAGTATGGCAGTTCAAGAGATTGCAAGTTCTATTGAAGGTTTAAGAGTAGGAGCGCAATCTCAAGAAACTTCAGTACAACAATGCCTAGGAATTGTACATGGAATGGAAAATAAGGTAGAAGAGATAACTGGGGCCGCGAAACAAGTTGCAGTTGCTTCAGAAGGTATGGAGCAACATTCAATTGAAGGTAATGAAGTCATTGGACAAATCATTAATCAAATGAGTTTAATCCAAAATGCAGTACAAGATTTATCTTCTATCATCTATTCGTTAGAAACAAGGTCAAAAGAAATTAGTGATATTGTAACTGTAATTACAGGTATTTCAAATCAAACAAATTTATTAGCCTTAAACGCTTCTATTGAAGCTTCACGTGCTGGAGCAGCTGGAAGAGGGTTTGCAGTTGTTGCTGATGAAGTGCGCAAATTAGCAGAACAAACTGAAACGTCAGCGAAAGATATAGCGAAATTAATTAGTGAAACGCAGACTGAAACAGAAGAGGCTGTAGTTTCAATGCAGAAAGGTTCAAAAGAAGTAGAATCTGGAATTACTCTTGTTCAAAGTAGTGGTGCGTTCTTCGAGAAAATTTCAAAGTCAGCACAGTCTGTTACAGATCAAGTTAGGGCTGTTTCTAGCAACTCAGGTGATATTTTACAAAATAGCCAGAATATCGTTCAAGTCGTAAATGAATTATCACATATCGCGAATACTTATGCGAATAGCAGTAGTAATGTTGAAGAAAGTATGAAGGAGCAAGAAATATCAGTACAAGATATTGCAGAATTGGCGACTTCTTTAAGTTGGCTTTCACAGGAGTTACAAGAGTTGATTGGTGAGTTTAAAAGCGAATAAGGAGAAAGTGAAATTCTAATCAGGGGTTGGTTTATCCAACCCTCTAATTATGAATTGAACCAATCTGCCTGTAAATACGGGATGAAAAAAGGTGTGGATTTTCACACCTTTATTATATTTAGGAAAGGAATTTACATAAATATGAAATTAACGATTTCTTATAATGAGATGGTAAAAGAATTTTTAGGAAAAGTAGAAGGAAGTATTAAAATACCTAAAGATGCGCAGGAGATGGAGTTTAGAATAAAAGGAAAAACTATACCATCTCCAAAACTGACTCATATTGTAGATTTAATAGGAGCAACTGCAACGTGGTTATATCATATTTCTAAAGAAAAGCACATTATCGTGCTCTATCATACAAGAGGAAGTTTATTTCCTATTACTATTGAAGTTTCTAATTATCTCTCCTATGAAAGTTTGAATTTACAGATTGTAGAGCAAGTGGAACAAATCCAAGAAATGAATGAGGAAGAAATAGGAGAGTTTCAAAACAGTAATAATTCATCTGAAATTTCACCTATTATTATTGGTGAAACGTATTATGATTTACAAGACAAGAATACGTTACAATTTGTATTGAATAAAAATATGCAAAGTGTAGAAATGATATTTAATAGTGTTAATTGGAAAGAGACAACAATTATTCGTTATGCACAACAAATAAATGGTGTTTTAATTGATGCATTACAAAATACAAGTAAGTATATAAAGCATTTTAATATTATTACAGAGACCGAGATGGCACTTTATAATCTAGTGAATGACACGACAGCAGTATACCCTGAGAAAAGTATTGTCGATATGTTCTACAAAACTGTTACTCAATTTCCGAATCGTACAGCTTTATCTTCAAAAGAGGGTACTTTAACATATGAGGAACTAAATAAAAAAAGTAATCAAATAGCCCATCTGTTAATTAAGAATGGTGTGCAGTTAGGCGACTATGTTGGAATATTTATGAAACGTAGCATAGACACAGTAGTAAGTATGGTGGCCATATTGAAAGCTGGTGCAGCGTATGTTCCAATTGATCCAGATTATCCAGAAGGTAGAATTCAGTACATTATTCAAGATAGCCAAGCGAAAGTTATTTTAATGAAAGAAACACCTATAACATGTGATGAGGTTCAAACTGTCTCAATTTATGATAGTGAAACTTGTGAGGCTACAGATGTAAAGCTGTCTATTCATTGTGATGATGTAGCATATATGATCTATACATCTGGTTCAACAGGAAATCCAAAGGGAACGATGTTAGCACATAGAGGTGTTATTAACCTGTACACTTGGATGCAAAGGCAATATGAATTGACAGAAGAAGATGTATTTGCACAATTTCCTTCCTTTAGCTTTGATGCTTCTGTATGGGAGTCATTCGCTTCTTTATTTTGCGGAGGAAACTTGTATGTATTATTAGAGGAAGAGCGATTGTCTGTAGAAGCATTTGCAACTGCAATCCATAAAGTAAAAGCGACTTCAATCTTGGCGTTGCCGACAATTTTTGTTCGACAAGTAGCAACTTATTTAGCAAAAGAAGATGTATATAAGCTAGCTTCCTTAAAAAGAATTGCTATTGGCGGTGAAATGTTGCCTGTAGAGGTTATTAAATTGTGGAGAGAAAGAATAGGTACAAATGTTGAAATTCATAATGTATACGGACCAACAGAATGTACTGTAGTGACGACAACCTATCAAATACCTAGTCAGTTGAATGAGGATGATGCGAGTATCCCAATTGGTAAGCCATGTGCTAATTATCAAGTTATAATTTTGGATGAGAATATGAATCTTTGTCCAATTGGTGTACCTGGTGAATTGTATATAGATTCAGTAGGATTAGCAAAGGGGTATTTTAATAAGCCTGAAAAAACAGTTGAAGCTTTTATTCCAAACCCTTTTAATCCTATAGTCAATATATATAAAACAGGTGATATTGTTAAACTATTAGAAGATGGAAATATAGAGTTTTTACATCGGAAAGATGATCAAGTAAAGATTAGAGGACATCGTATTGAATTAGGAGAAATTCAAAGTAAAATTTCTCAAGATCATAATATAAAAGAAAATGCTGTTTTTGCTAAGAAGAGTAAGGAAGGTAGCCAATATTTAATTGCATTCTATACAACTTTAAACAAAAAGGAAATACCAGAATTAGTTTATCAGCTACAAGAGCAGTTACCGGATTATATGGTGCCATCTAAACTAATTTATATTAATGAACTACCACTTACACCAAATAAAAAGATTGATGTTAAGGAGTTAGCCCAGTTAGAAGAAAAGTACGAGCCGATCCGTCTACAAGAATATGTTGCGCCTTCTACTAAAGCAGAAAAACAGATAGCGAACGCTTGGGCGGAGGTATTAGGGGTTTCAAAAATTGGAGTGCATGATGATTTCTTTACAATTGGTGGACATTCATTGAAGGTATTACGAGTCTTAACATTGTTAAAAGAAGATTTTTCACACTTAACAATTCAGGATTTCTTTAAAGAAAGAACGATATATGGATTAGCTAGAATTGAGAGAGAAGTAAAAGTAGAGATAGAAGAAGTGTTCCGTGAATATAAGGTGATTCATGAACCGGATACCATTACTTATTCAAATGCTTTGGAAGAAATCCACATTTCAAATGTCTTTTTAACAGGAGCTACTGGTTATTTGGGGTCGCACATATTATATGAATTACTGAGAGATACATCTGCTACTATTTATTGTTTAGTAAGGCCGACAAAAGATGTGCAGCAAAGAATTATCGATACATTAGCAAGTTACTTTAATGATATATGTGAAGAGTGGTTACAGCGTATACAGGCTGTACCTGGTGATCTCGGAGAAGAGTATCTTGGGATGAGCGAAGAGGAATTCACTTTAATTAGTTCTAAGATTGATACGGTAATTCATTGTGGTGCAGATGTAAGACATTTTGGAGATGTAAAACAATTTGAAAATGTGAATGTCCAAGGCACGGGCCGTATGCTAGCATTAGCTGAGAATGGTGCTACATTCCACTTTATTTCTACAATTGGTATTCCAATAGATTTAGCGGTAGAGCAATGGGATACATATATGGAAACAGGTGATTTCAATTATAATGTAGAGTTAGAGAATGTGTATTCCGATAGTAAACTACAGGCGGAAAATCTTGTTCGTGAAGCTTTGAAGAGCGGCATACAAGGGAATATTTATCGTGCAGGTAACCTAGCATGTCATTCAGAAACGGGTTCGTTCCAACGAAATATTGAAGGAAATGCATTTTATCGTCTTATTAAAACAATGCTGCTAATCGGAAAGGCACCAAACGTGAAGTGGAAAATTGACTTTACACCAATTGATTTTGCTAGTAAGTCGATTGTATCGTATTTACAAGATCCTCAAATTGTAGGAGAGACGTTACATATTTGTCATCCACATCAAGTTGAATTTGAACATTTTGTACAACTAATTGAGGAATGTGGATATAATCTTGAAATGGTTCCGCTTTCGCAATATGTAGATGATGGACTCGAATTAGCGAAGGAAGATGAAGTAATAGCAGAGCTAATTGCTTCTCAAGTTGCAGGAGATGGAGCACAGCAATCTGAAATTGTAATGGGTACTCGTAGAACGAATGAATGGATTAAGAAAAAAGAACTGGTAGTGCCAGCGATTAATAAAGAATTTATTCAGCAATTATTAGCTCATGGTGAAGAAGTTGGATATTTTCCAAAAATAATGAAATGATATGTACGCTTTTGTTTGTTCAATAAAATAAATCATGCTACAATGAAAACGAATTAAGAACCGGGGAGCCAATTGGCTGAGAGGATGTAAGTATACATCGACCCTCAACCTGATCTGGATAATGCCAGCGTAGGGAGTTACTTTAAAGTGATGTAGCATAAGTTATTATAGAATAACTTGTATACAAGGCTTTCCTACATGGTAGGAAAGCCTTTTCTTTTTTTGAAACCATATTTTGTAAGGGGGATTTTATTATGTCACAACAAGTTACAATTTCATTTTCAGTAGTACCACAAGCGAAGAACAAAGATGTGTATTCCGTTGTTGATAAAGCAATTGAAGTTGTACAACAGTCGGGAGTTCGTTATGAAGTAGGGGCAATGGAAACAACGTTGGAAGGAGAATTAGATGTACTTCTTGACGTCATTAAACGCGCGCAACAAGCTTGCGTCGATGCTGGAGCAGAAGAAGTAATCACTTCTATTAAAATTCACTATCGTCCAAGTACAGGCGTAACGATTGACGAAAAAGTTTGGAAGTACCGTGATGAATATGCAAAACCAGAAGCGATCTAAAATAATCACAACAATTTGGCTTATCCTTCTCATTGCTATATGGGAAGGATCTGTTTCATTATTTAAAATTGAGCCGTGGATTTTACCGAAGCCGTCTGCAATTGTGCAAGAGTTAATTGGAATGAAAGATTTACTATTACCGAATACAGTGCAAACGTTACAGGAAGTAATAATTGGGTTGTTTTTTGCAATTTTACTTGGGACGAGCATTGCTATCATTATGGATGTCATCCCTTTATTTCGGATTTTAATGAATCCATTGCTCGTTATTTCGCAAACAATTCCAATCGTTGTGCTCGCACCATTATTTATTATTTGGTTTGGATACGGAATGTTGCCAAAAGTAATGGTTGTTATTCTTGTTTGTTTCTTCCCAATTGCGCTTAGCATTTTAGAAGGTTTCCAAACGGTAGATAAAAATATGCTGAAACTGTTACAAACAATGAAGGCAACGAAATGGCAAGTTTACCAGAAAGTAAAGTTTCCAGCAGTACTCCCATACTTTTTCTCAGGTTTAAAAATTGCTGTTACATATAGTGTGATGGGGGCGATTATTGGGGAATGGCTTGGTGCCAGTGAAGGATTAGGAGTTATGCTTACAAGAGCAACAAAATCCTTTTTAACGGCTCGAGTATTTGGTGTTGCAGCGATTATCGTCATGGTGACATTATGTCTGTACTTTATTGTTGAATTTATGGCAAGAATAACAGCACCATGGATATACAGAAAGGGCGGCAGAAAATGAAAAAAGGTTTAAAAATTATGTTAGCTGCATTATTAGCAGTAACTGTTGCCGGATGTAATCCGGCGAAGAAAGAAGAAAGTTCAAGTAAAGATAAAAAAGTAAAAGTCGTTTTAGATTGGTTTCCAAATACGAATCATACTGGCTTATATGTAGCGCAAACGAAAGATTATTACAAAAAGCAAGGACTTGATGTAGAAATTATCCAGCCTGGTGATAATGTAACGGCAGAGCAGATGATTGCTTCAGGAAAAGCTGATTTTGCAATAAGCGCACAAGAAAATGTAACATTAGCTCGTGTTGAAGGAATCCCAGTTGTTTCTGTTGGTGCAATTATTCAGCATAATACCTCTGCTTTTGCATCTCTAAAAAAAGATAATATGACGTCACCAAAAGATTTTGAAGGTAAACGTTACGGCGGCTGGGGGGGACCAGCAGAAGAAGCGACGTTAAAGACGATTATGGAGAAACATCAAGCTGATTTTAATAAAGTTGAAAAAATTATTCTTGGACAAACAGATTTCTTTAAATCAATCGGTCGTGATGCAGACTTTGAATGGATTTATTATGGATGGGATGGAATTGAAGCGAAGCGTCAAGGAAAAGAGTTAAATACAATTATGGTAAAAGACTTAGATCCAGCGCTTGATTTCTATAGTCCTGTTATTATTACAAGTGAAAAACATACGAAGCAAGATAAAGATTTTGTGAAAAAATTTATGACGGCAACGACAGAAGGTTATGATTTTGCAATTAAAGAACCGAAAGAAGCTGCGGATATTTTAATTAAAGCTGTTCCAGATGTGAATAAAGAATTAGTACAAGAAAGCCAAAAGTGGTTAAGTACAAAGTATCAAGATGATGCAAAAGCGTGGGGAGTACAGAAGGAAGAGATTTGGACAAATTACATGAATTTCTTATATGACAACAAAGTTATTAAAAAGAAAATCGATGTAAAAGATGCCTTTACAAATGAATTCCTTCCAAGTGAAAAATGAGTGGATTACAAATAAAAGATATTGTAAAAGCTTTCGATGGAAAGAATGTATTAGCAAATATTAGTGCTTCTATACAAGAGGGAGAGTTTGTCTCTTTTGTAGGTCCGAGTGGTTGTGGAAAAAGTACATTATTAAATATGATTGCAAGTGTTGAAGAGCCAACGAGCGGAGAAGTGTTTTATAACGAAGAGTATGTAAAAAAACAAGATGTTGTTAGTTATATGCCGCAACAAGATTTATTACTACCTTGGCGATCAGCTTTGCAAAATATCGTTCTTCCATTGGAAATTGAAGGAAAGCCTAAAAAACAAAGGCTGACAGAAGGAATGGAAGCATTAAAGCAGTTTGAGCTAGATGAATATGCGGACCATTATCCAGATGAGTTATCAGGTGGAATGCGTCAAAGAATTAGTTTCCTTCGCACATATTTATGTGAAAAGCCAATTATGCTGCTGGATGAGCCTTTTGGAAAATTAGATGCATTTACAAAAATGGAAGTACACAGTTGGCTTTTAAATTCTTGGCATCAAGAAAAGCAGACAATTGTTATGGTTACACATGACTTAGATGAGGCAATTTTACTTTCTGATCGCGTATTTATTTTATCTCAAAGACCAGCATCAATAGTTGGCGAGGTACAAGTGGAATTACCTAGGCCGCGAACGATGGATATGTTAACATCTCTTGAGTTAAAGAAGGATAAGGAAGAAATTTTAAGAGTATTGGCTCCTTATATGAAAAAATAGAAAAAAGTCTTTTAACAGTTTTTTGTATAATTGCTGTTAAGAGTCTTTTTTCTATTGAAGGAGAAAGATGAAATCTATAGGGGAAATAGTGGATTCATTAACATCGGATAAATTGGAAGAAGGAACAAAAGAAAAAGTAGAGAATAGAATATAACAGAGTGGTTTATACTCTTAATATAACAAATGTTAAAGGAGTGAAAGGATAAAATGACTTTATCAACTGTTCTTCAAATGGTTTTAGCTTGATACGGGAGAAGTCTGCCCATTTTTAAAGATGAAGCTAAATTGAAGACAGCAGGTAAAGAACCTTAATCCTTTCTTACGATAATATGTAATGGGTAAGGTGTATTCACCTTACCCATTTTTATATGTATAACTAAATAAGGCCTTATACTGTTGTTCTCTCTATTTAGCTTATGGATCATAAGAAAAGGAGAGAGAAAAGATGAGTATATTAACAGTAGAAAATGTAAGTCATTCATATGGTGAGAAAACCATTTTATATAATACGTGCTTTCGATTATTAAAGGGTGAACATGTTGGGCTAGTAGGGAAAAATGGAGTTGGAAAATCAACATTGTTAAGGATTTTAACAGGAGAACTTATACATGATGACGGGAAGATTGAATGGTTTCCACATATGAAGGTAGGCTTTTTACAGCAGCATATGGATTTGCAAGAGGGGATAACAATTGAAGGATACTTACAAAGTGCATTTTCTAATTTGTATGCGATTGAATGTGAAATGTTAAAAATTGCTGAAGAAATGAATGGAGCAGGAGAGGTAGAAAAACTGTTAGTAAAGTATGGAGAATTACAAACTATATTGGAAAGCTCTAATTTCTATCAAATTCATACAGAAATTGAAGAAGTAGCAAGCGGTTTAGGTTTATTTAAAATAGGGTTGAAAAAGGATGTTTCAAATTTAAGTGGAGGACAGCGAACAAAGTTATTACTTGGGAAGCTCCTTTTAGAAAAAGCTGACGTTTTATTGCTAGATGAGCCAACTAACTATTTAGATACAGCACATATAGAATGGTTGCAATCATATTTACAAATGTATGAAAAAGCTTATATTATCATTTCGCATGATGAAATATTTTTGAACAATATTACGAATGTTATTTATCATCTAGAAGAACGAAAGGTTAAGCGCTATGTAGGAGATTATGAAACCTTTTTGCAAAGTTATCAATTACAAAGGAAACAATTACAAGCGGCGTATGCGAAACAACAAAAAGAAATTGTACATTTAGAGGGTTTTATTCAAAAAAATAAAATTCGTAAAGCGAAACAGGCAAAAAGTCGAGAAAAAGTATTAGAGAAAATGCAAAGGGTTGAAAAGGTTAATCATGTAACTCGATCCCGTTTTGATTTCAATGTTTATGAGGAGCCAGTGAGTCGTATATTGCAAGCTGAGAAACTAAGGATAGGTTATAGTGATCCGTTATGTCCAGAGTTGAATTTACAGGTGAAAAAAGGAGAAAAAATAGCGATTGTTGGTCATAATGGAATTGGAAAAACGACAATGTTAAAAACGTTATTAGGACAAATAAAGCCGATAAGTGGTTCAATTTCTGTTGGTGAGCGAGTAAATCCTGCCTATTTTGCACAGGAAGAGTTTGCTTCAGAAACAACACCATTAGAGAAAGTTTGGGCAGAACGACCAGATATGACAAGGAAAGAAGTACGCCAAGCATTAGCAAAGTGTGGCTTGAAAGAAGAGCACGTATTAAAACCTATTCGTTTATTAAGCGGCGGAGAACAAACGAAAGTGCGTTTATGTGAACTTATCGTAACGAAAAGCAATGTTTTAATTTTAGATGAACCGACTAATCATTTGGATATAGAAACAAAGAAGTCTTTGCAGGAAGCGTTACAACAATATACAGGAACAGTTTTACTTGTCTCACATGAGCCTTCTTTCTATGAAGCGTGGATAACAAAAGTATGGAATATTGAAGAATGGAACGTTTAAAAATAATCACAAAGAAAAGGCATTAGCTTGTATGAGCTAATGCCTTTTCTTTGTGATTAACATGATTTTCGAGAACTCTCAAATGAGAATTGTATGAAAAAGAACTCTTATGGTGCGCTTATAAGCGCACCATAAGAGTTCTTTTTCTTTGGTTATATTTATAATAATACTAGATGCCTTTCCCTAATAGGCGACTATCTTTCTTTATATATATAGATAGTTAGAAATGGAATGAAAATAATTCCTATATGTAAAGGATAATGTGATTAGTATAGGAAGACAATAGAACTTAAAGGAAATTCATGTAAAATTCAGATGAACTTCACATGAACTTCATATTAGAAACTAAATATAATTATAATAGGTTATTATAATATAAATTTGTGATTTTTCATAAAATTAAAAGTTTGAATTTAGGATAGAGCACTAAAACCTAAATTCAAACTTTAGTGAAATAATTAATGGAGGTTACGTTTAGTTTTCGCTAATGGATGCATTTACAAGTTCGGCGGGATTGCCTGTTCCTGCCCCTCCGATTGTAACTGATCCACCAGGAGGAATTTCACCATTCCATCCTGCATTCGTAATTACGTAATGATTATTTATTTTACTACTAATTTTAGAATCCCAAACTTGTGTTAAATTGCCGTTATAATCAAATTCTAATTTCCAGTTTTTAATAGGGGTCGTTCCGCTATTTTTAATTACAATCGAGAAGTTGTAACCACTTCCCCAATTTGAAGTGACTGAAAAGGTAGCATTGCCATTTCCACCAGGAGGTGTTGTGTTAGCATCATCTGTTTTTATAAGAATAGAAGTAGGTTGTGATTTGTTACCAGCAGCATCTTTTGCTAATACTGAAAATGTGTATTCTGTATTAGGTTTCAAGTTTTTAATTGTAATGCTATTTGTTGTTGTACTCCATTTCTCTTCTCCGGCAGTAATTTCATATTCCGTAACTCCTACGTTATCAGTAGATGCAGTCCAGTTTAATTGAACTGAGTTTGAATTTTTATTTGTAACAGAAATATTTTTTACGTTTGTTGGTGATTCAGTATCTTTTTGAGTAATAGGTCCACCAAGTAATTCTTTTACTAACGTATCAAGTAATTTTGGTCCACTACAACTATATTTTGGACTTGTACGGCAATCCCCGCTTAGTTCCCAAAACATTGCGCCACTTAAACCTTTTGTCTTTATATAGTCTGTTTTATATTTCATAGATTCGTTGTCATCATAGCTAATAAACGTGCCTGTAGTCGCATTATATAAATAAGGTACTTTCGCTACATCGTTCCATCCGCGAACAAAACCATTTTTATTCACATAATTAGCTGCTAAATCACCATAATCGTACACACCTGTGTCACCGGTAGAATAATCATCCCAAGTACCTTTAGAAGCGAGCTTTCCGTCACTACCTGGTTTACAAGGTTGGTATTGCCCATTATTTTCTTTTCCGCAACTTTTCCATCCACGTCCGTAAAAAGGTACACCTAATACGAGTTTATCCGCTGGAACCCCTTCATTTGTATAAATGTCTATCGCACCATCTACGTAAAATTTCGTATCCGCTGCGGGGTCATTTGGATCTTTGTATAGTGCAGCATTATGGTTAGAAGTAGCTTCCCATCCACCGTGGAAATCGTATGTCATAATATTAATCCAATCCAGTATTTGAGAAATCTTCTTTAGCTCTGTATGATCCGCATAACGTTGGCTTGCACCTGACGCGATTGTTAGTAAATATTGTTTACCATCTTCTGCACCAGCTTTCGTTAATGCATTTCGAACATCTTGAAGGAGAAGGGTGAAGTTTTGTTTATCTTCAGGACGATAACTACCACCAGGAATCGTTTCAACACCCGGGTATTCCCAGTCTAAATCAACGCCGTCAAATCCATATTCGCGAAGAAAAGCTACTGTAGATTCAGCGAATACTTTTCTTGTTTTTTCATCAGCGGCCATATCAGAAAAGCGGTTAGACCAAGTCCAGCCACCAACTGAAATAATTGTTTTTAAGTGAGGATACTTAGCTTTTAATCGTTTCAGTTCTCCGAAATTTCCACAGCGGGCATATTTATCACAATCTTCCCAAGTTGTACCTGATCCCGGATAAGATTTTGTGACATCAGCCCATGGTTCACCGAGTACGAGAGTGCCATTAGGGACCTCTTTATTTTGCAGTGGTACACCAGATTCTTTACAGTTCCACGTTTGTTTATTTGGATTATCGGGGTGAGTAGAAGGGTTTCCATGTTTTCCATTCCAGCAAATATCAGCGAAAGCATAGTTTAAATGAGTTAGCTTTGATGCATCAATGTCTGCAACTTGATAATTACGTCCGTAAACGCCCCATGAAGGAAAATACCCAACAATTTTTTGACCTTGCTTTGGTGAATCTGCTAATGCGAAATTTGGAGTAATAAAGTTTGTGAGAAAAAGAGGTAAGAAAAGTAGTAGGGATAGTAATAGCAGCGTGAATTTTTTTGATTTCATAGTCATTTCTCCTTTCAAAATAAAAGATATATTTAAAGGCATGCGCCAATAAACCAAAGTGAATCTAGACGTATGAAAAGTCTCGATAAAAATGATCAGACATCACGAAGTCTATACAAGGGAGCTGGGGGTGATTAAATCGTAGCAAATGCAAGATTTGGTGTAAACGCTTTATTTGATTCGCAAAGATTTTCTCAATATTAAATGGCTCTAATACAGACTACACATGAAAATAAAATATTGATTAGGGAGGAAAAGGCTCCTTGTAATTAAATTTGAGAAAAAATTGTATAAAGTCAATTTGTAATAGCGTAGCAAGATGAGAAAATATCATGTAAAATAATAGTAAAAATATGTAAAGGAGCGAATGGTGTGGATGTCTTTTTGAACATTGCTGAAGAAAAAATTCGACAAGCAATACGGAATGGTGATCTCGATCATATTCCGGGGAAAGGAAAACCACTACAATTAGAAGACCTTTCAATGGTACCTCCAGAACTTAGAATGAGTTATAAAATCTTGAAAAATGCAGGTATGATTCCACCAGAAATGGAACTACAAAAAGATATATTAAAAATAGAAGACTTAATTGCGTGCTGTTATGATGAAGTAGAGAGAAAAGAATTACAAGAAGAGTTAACAGCAAAAACGCTGCGTTTTCAGCAGGTAATGGAAAAGAGAAAGATTAAAGATAGTTCAGTTTTTCGTATGTATCAGGGTAAAGTATTTCGTAAATTACGCTAAGAGGGATAAGATGAATACATTTGAAACGATAGAAGAATTAGCGACATATATTGAAGGACAACAATTAGTACTGCTGTTTATTAAAACGGAAAATTGTGGTGTTTGTGATGTTATGTTAAGAAAAGTAAATTGCGTATTAGAGAATTATGATTACGTAGAGAAAGTAGAAATATTACTACAAAACATGCAAGAGATTGCGGGGCGATATGCAGTATTTACAGGGCCAACAGTTTTATTATTTTATAATGGAAAAGAGATCCTTCGTGAATCGCGCTTCATTTCACTTGAAAATTTAGAGAGAACCATTCAATTATTCGAAGATTAAGGGAGGCTTTTATATGGAATTTATTATTGTCATACTATTATTCGTTGTAGTTGGAACGATCGTAACAGCAGTTCGATCAAACAAAAAGAAGGTAAATTTTACAAAACAAAATAACATTCATAATTCATCCAACAGCTCATCACCATTATTTTTCTTTGCTGGATCGGATAATGATAGCTCGCACGATGGAGGTTCACATGATTGCGGAGGTTCTTTTGGTGGAGATAGTGGAGGTAGCTGCGGTGGTGGAGGCGGCGGTGATTGATGAGAATACGCCTTATAGGGGGCGTATTTCTTTTTAAACAAACGTTTGATTAGTTGGCTTACATATGCATAAAAACAGTTAAACAAACGTTTGATTAAATATTTTTAACATGCTAGGGGAAATGAAAAGGGAACCGTATTTCTTACTAAATTAGGATTTAAATTTGGAATAATACATATGATTCGAATGTGGTTTGAAAGTACGTTTTCTTAAATAAGGAGTATAGCCTCTTGCGATAGAGGTTTTTTATTTGTTATTATTAGACTGAATGGTCGGTTTAAAGAGGTGTGAATATGAGAAGAAGCGCAGAAGAGATAAAGAAAGAAATTGCCTATAAAGCAGAAAGTCTGTTTTCACAGAAGGGCTATGCAGCTACATCTATGGAAGAGATTTGTGAAATTACAGAGAGAAGTAAAGGAAGCATTTATTATCACTTTAAAAGTAAAGAAGAATTATTTTTATTTGTAGTGAAACAGCATACGTATGATTGGCTTGAAAAATGGAATGAAAAAGAGAAGTTGTATAGTACTAGTACTGAAAAACTATATGGTCTCGCGGAATATTATGTAGAGGACATACAGCAACCCATTTCAAATGCAATAGAGGAATTCTCTATGAGCCAAGTTGTAAGTAAAGAAATTCTGGATGAACTGTTAGCTTTAACTAGAGAATCATATGTTATGGTTGAGAAATTAATTGAAGCAGGTATACAGTCTGGAGAGTTTCAAGAAGATGATACGCGTGATCTTATGTATATTGTGAATGGATTATTATCGGGGCTTGGAGTACTTTACTACGAGTTAGATTATAAAGAGCTGAAACGTATTTATAAAAAGGCAATAGATGTATTGTTAAAAGGAATGGCAGCTGAATAATAGGTCAGTTGCTTTTCTTACAAAATAAATTAGACCGAACGGTCGGTTTATGAAAGGGGAATGAAAATGAACGCTTTATTTAAAAACCGAGCATTTATGCTCGTTATGGCATCTGATATTTTACAACAATTTGCAATTTGGATCAGAAATATGGCTCTTTTGTATTTCATAATGGAGCGAACGAATAATGATCCAGTTTCAGTTTCTTTGTTATCGGTTATGGAATATGCACCTATTTTTATTTTCTCGTTTATCGGTGGGGCGCTAGCTGATCGCTGGAATCCGAAAAGAACGATGGTTGCTGGAGATGTATTAAGTGTACTGTCTATTGTAGGAATTGTCTTGTTGTTAAAGCTGGATTATTGGCAGGCTATATTTTTTGCAACACTCATTTCCGCGATTGTAGGTCAGTTTTCTCAGCCATCATCTTCGCGTATATTTAAACGCTATGTAAAAGAAGAACAGGTAGCAAATGCGATTGCATTTAATCAAACATTACAGTCGCTATTTATGATTTTTGGACCAGTGGTAGGATCGCTTGTGTACACACAACTTGGTTTATTTACGTCACTATATAGCTTAATTATTTTATTTTTGTTATCTGCTATCGCTCTTTCATTTTTACCAAAATGGGTGGAACAAGAGCAAGTGGCGAGAGGTTCATTAAAAAATGATATAAAAGAAGGTTGGAAATACGTTCTTCATACGAAAAATTTACGTATGATTACGATCACTTTCACCATTATGGGCTTAGCTGTTGGACTAACGAATCCATTAGAAGTGTTTCTTGTAATAGAACGGCTTGGAATGGAAAAAGAAGCCGTTCAATATTTAGCCGCAGCTGATGGAATCGGTATGTTAATTGGTGGTATTGTTGCTGCAGTTTTTGCTTCAAAAGTGAATCCGAAAAAGATGTTTGTATTCGGTATGAGCATATTAGCGATATCATTTTTAGTAGAAGGGTTATCTACATCATTTTGGATTACTAGTTTCATGAGATTTGGAACAGGTATTTGTTTAGCTTGTGTTAATATCGTTGTCGGTACGCTTATGATTCAACTTGTACCAGAAAATATGATTGGCAGAGTAAATGGAACGATTTTACCACTGTTCATGGGGGCAATGTTAATTGGAACTTCACTAGCTGGAGGATTGAAGGAGATGACCTCACTAGTTACTGTATTTTGTATAGCAATGGCACTTATTTTATTTGCGATAGGTCCGGTTTTACGTATGCAAATAAAGAAAGAAGATATTGTGAATCGAGAGGAAATGACGAATTGATTAGTTTCGAAATAGCTATTGTAAGGGAGCAGAATTGCTCCCTTTTCTTGTGGCAATCTTTTGACAATGACATGCCCCAACTATATACTGATGATGTAAAAACGATTTTACAGGTTAGGAGAAACGGTGTGAAAAATCAAATCTATGAATTGCGCACTGCAAATAATATTTCACAAGGTGCATTAGCGGATAAGTGTAACGTATCAAGACAGACGATAAATGCAATTGAGAATAATAAATATGATCCAAGCTTAGCACTAGCATTCCGGTTAGCAGAAGTATTAGGAACAACTGTCGATAAACTATTTTTGTACAAGCTTTAGAGTTTTTAATTGTGGGGCGTTATCGTTAACAATATAAGAAAAAGATCCCCTTCTTGTGTGAAGGGGATCTTTTTCTTATATTGTTTTAGTTTTCGGATTAGGTGGTGTAACGGACGTATCATTTTCGGGTACTCTAGTTAATAAGAATCCACCGATAATAAATAAGACAATAATACTAAGGACACCAGCGTTTGTTTTTCCTGTTAATTGTGTTGTGACACCAACTAATACCGGACCCATAATTGCCGCGAATTTACCAAAGATATTATAAAATCCGAAGAATTCATTTGCAGATTCTTTCGGTACTAGTTTTGCGAAATAAGAACGGCTAAGTGCTTGAATACCGCCCTGAGAAGTAGCAACTAACATTGCTAAAATCCAGAAATCAAACGTCGTTTTTAAGAAATAAGCATATGTGCAAATAATGATATAAATGATAATGCCGACATATAGCATTTTTTTACCGGTAAATGTTTCCGATAGTTTTCCATATAATAAAGCAAATGGGCAAGCGACAATTTGTGTTACAAATAAGATGATTAATAGATTGGTTGCACTAATACCGAGATCTGTTCCGTAAGCAGTAGACATAGTGATAATTGTATCTACCCCATCAATGTAGAAAAAGTAAGCTATTAGGAACATAAATACAGTTTTATATTCTTTAATATTTTTAAACGTATTAGCAAGGCGCTTGAAGCTCATTGCAATTGGTCTTGGATGACGTTCAATATAGTGTGTTTGCTCTACATTTTTTAGCATTGGTATCGTAAATAGTCCCCACCAAAGAGCTGTTATTGCAAAGGAAATTTGACTAGCAATTCCGACTGATAAGGGGATAGTTCCTTTTTGAGCAAGAATAATAAGAGCAATACAACCGATAAAAGGAATTGTGCTCCCAATGTAACCTAATGCAAAACCTCGCGTAGAAATTCGGTCCATTCTATCTCCAGAGGTAACATCTACTAGAAATGCATCATAAAAAATATTTGCTCCAGCAAAGCCAACTAATGCGAGCATATAGCATCCTAGTAATAAGTACCACTGAGATGTTGGAACAATTGCTAGCATACTTGTAAATACGATACCGAGTCCAAAGAAGAATGTGAAAAATCGTTTTTTAAATCCCTTATAATCAGCAACTGTGCCGAGAATAGGAGCGAGTATAGAAATTAAAAGTGTAGCGAACGAGTTTGCATATCCCCAATAGGCTGTTGAAGTTGCGCCAGATAGTCCAGCTTCTTTTGCAGCTGCTTTAAAGTAAATTGGAAATAATGCAGTTGTAATGACGAGCGAATATACCGAGTTCGCCCAATCGTACAATATCCAGCTTTTTTCTTGTCTGGACATTTTTTTCATATAATGTTCCCCCTTAAATTTGTTCTACTAACAGTGTACAAAAATAAAAATTATAAAAAGAGAAACAGTGATGATTTTTACATAACTTTTACATATATACACAGTTCTTTACAATTGAAGTAAATCCTCTACAATTGCGCCGTCTGTTTCACCTAAGTGCAAACCGAGTAACCTAGCGATAGTCGGACCTTCATCAATCAGTCTCATATACGGAATTGTAACGCCGCTTTGAATGCCTTTCCCAGTAGCCATAAAAATTGTTTCATAGTTAGGTTTTGTTGGGGAATATCCATGTGTTCCAAATGTATATTTCTTACTAGAATTAACATCTTCTTTATTAATTTCTTTTATGAAATCACCTGTATAATTTTCAATGAAGTAATAACCTTCCATGGCCTCTAGCATAAATAAGCAATTACCATCAGCGCCACGTTCTTTTGCATCTTCATCGTGCAGAATAAATTCGATTCCATTTTGTTTATCCTGAAGAAGCTCTTCAAGAAGAAGTTGAATCTCTTTAATCGTTTCAGTATCATTTTTATCCTTTACATGTACGTAGGCAGATCCATCACAGCTTTGGCAATAAGCTTTCCAATCGTGTATTTTTCCACGTTTATTTACGGATATAAGCCCTTTTTGACAGAATAGGACATTTAATTGGATTGCTTTGTTTTCACTTAAAGCGCTATGGTCACCAAGTGCAATAATTGTACTTTCTTCGTATATACCGCTTTCTTTTAATGCATGAATAATTTTTCCGAGGCGTTCGTCGTGTCTGTGGATTGCAGCTACTGTTTCCTCGGACTCGAAGCCATGGTAATGTCTTTGGGTATCTAAATCAGTAAAATGTACAAACATAACATTAGGCTTTTTCGTCTGAATTGTATGTACGGCAGAAGCAAGGACGAAATTATCAAGCTCAGGCTGTGACAATCCATTTCGTATATGGCCGAAACGACGATTTAAATCTAATTGATATAGCGGGCTACCGCTAAATAATGAAACTAAAATTTGATTTTGCCACGGTCTATTTGGAAAAATTTCTGGTAAATTGTAATCGATATTTGCTCTTCCAGTAACAGGCCATAGAAGGGCTGCTGTCGTTAAATTTGCTTTGCGTGCTTCATCATATAAAGTTGTCCCGTTAATGGACTTTCGGTACCAATGCCAATCTGGTGACTCACGTCCTGGTTGAAGTAATGTATTGCTGACAACGCCATGCTTATTAGGATAATTACCGGTTACGATTGTTGAGTGGCTTGGATATGTTACAGAAGGATAAATTGGCTCCACTTTTTTCGCAATCGCGCCCCTTTTTATTAAAGTTTGGAAATTAGGTAGTTTTTGTAATATAGGAAAATCTAAAGCTGATAAGCAGTCGAAAGATAAAATAATGACGCGATTTGTTAATGCTTTATCCATAAAGTTTCCCTCCTGATTATATAAAACCTATTCTTATATATTACTATTAATACCTGGTAATAAAAATATATTTTCGAATAAAATTTTGTTATTTATTTTCAGAAAAATTAAACATATAATAAGTATAAGGGAATGAATGGAAGGAGGGAATACTATGGATTGGCTAGATGGATTTGGTATCTTTTACATCATTGGTGGAGTCACCGTTCTCCTTGTATTTTTTATGTCATATTTACTAAAGAAACGTTTTCCAGACAAACAGTTTGATATTATATTTGCACTTAGTTTAGTACTTCTTTGTTTAGCTTTCTTTCCTGTAACAATGATCGCTATTGGTGGTTGGGAAGGAATGGGATACGGATTTATTTGTTTCTTCGTTTTAATTGGTACACTAATTGGTATGGTTGCTCATCAACTTGTAAAAATAGTTCGGAAAAGTTACGTATAAAACAGTGATAATTGAAAATAATGTATAAAAATAAGAAAATTGGCTCTTGTTTTGAAATGAAATTTATATTATGATATTCAACAAATTTATTTTGTTATAACGATGAAAAAGGAATAGTACATGTCTTACCTTTTTGCAGAGAGAGAATCCTTTTGGCTGGAAGATTCTTAAAGAGGCGATATGGAACCTACCTTTGAGTTCTGCATATGCAGCGGGAAATTCCCGTTATCAAAAAGAGAGCATACTCAATTTTTTTGTGTATGAATCAGGGTGGTAACGCCGAAAAAGCTCGGTCCCTATTTGGGGACACGGGCTTTTTCTATTTTCTAAAGGAGGAAGAATAACTATGGTAAAAGAACAAGTACAAGCCATTACGAAGATGGAAGAAGACTTTGCTCAGTGGTATACCGATATTGTAAAAAAAGCGGAGCTTGTTGATTATTCAAGTGTGAAAGGTTGTATGATTCTACGTCCATACGGTTATGCATTATGGGAAAATATGCAGAAAGTAATGGATGAAAAATTAAAAGAATCTGGTCATGAAAATGTGTATATGCCAATGTTTATTCCAGAGAGTTTATTACAAAAAGAGAAAGATCATGTTGAAGGATTTGCTCCTGAAGTAGCATGGGTTACTCATGGCGGGGATGAGAAATTGGCGGAAAGACTTTGTATACGCCCTACATCTGAAACTCTATTCTGTGAGCATTTTTCAAAAATTGTTCAATCATATAATGATTTACCAAAGTTATATAACCAGTGGTGTTCAGTAGTTCGTTGGGAGAAGACGACGAGACCATTCCTTCGTACAACTGAATTTTTATGGCAAGAAGGTCATACGATTCATGAAACGGCAGAAGAATCTCAAATTGAAACATTAAATATTTTAAATCTATATGCTGCTTTTTGTGAAGAGTATTTAGCGATTCCGGTTATTAAAGGGCAAAAAACAGAAAAAGAAAAGTTTGCAGGAGCGAAGGCAACTTATACGATTGAAAGTCTAATGCATGATGGAAAAGCACTTCAAACAGGAACATCTCATAACTTTGGAACGAATTTCTCTGAAGCATTTGATATTAAGTTTTTAGACCGTAATGGTAAATGGAAATACGTACATCAAACATCTTGGGGTGTATCAACAAGAATGATAGGTGGACTTATTATGGTTCATAGCGATAATAACGGACTTGTAATGCCACCAAAAGTTGCACCATTACAAGTTGTTATCGTACCTATTGCTCAGCATAAAGAAGGAGTTTTAGAAAAAGCAACAGAGTTACAAGGGCGTATTCAAAAGGTTGCGAGAGTAAAAATAGATGCTAGTAATAAAACACCTGGCTGGAAATTTAATGAGTATGAAATGAAGGGTGTTCCAATTAGATTAGAAGTTGGTCCAAAGGATATTGAAAAGAATCAAGTTGTACTTGTAAGGCGAGATACGAAAGAAAAAGAGTTTATAGCAATGGATCAATTAGAAGAGCGCATCCTATCATTACTTGAGGAGATTCATCATTCTTTATTTAGTAAAGCAAAAGTATTTAGAGATGAGAGTACTTATAGTGTGACGAATTTCGGAGAGATGAAAAAAATAGCTGATGAAAAACAAGGGTTTATTAAGGGAATGTGGTGCGGCGAATTAGCTTGTGAAGAGAAACTAAAAGAAGAAGTTGGAGTATCTTCACGCTGTATGCCTTTTGAGCAAGAGCATTTAGCTGACGAATGTATTTGCTGTGGTAAAGAAGCTAAGCAAATGGTGTATTGGGGAAAAGCGTATTAATGCTTTTTTGATAGATGATGAAAAGGACTTTGAGCTGCATAATAAAATGCAATCCAAAGTCCTTTTTAGTTTTACAATTTGTTTCATGTATTTTTTAGATGGAAGGATGTTGTTTTTTATTTTGCGTTTTTACGGCGAATAAATAGTAACATACCAATTAGGAATGTTGAAAGTCCCATTAAAATAGATGCAGGATAATGTGTTGCAGTATTAGGTAACTTATCGCCTTGTTTTACTGAATTATCTTTTGCTTTGCCATTTTGAGAGCCATTATCACCTTGAGAACTGCTGTCGCCTTTAACACGGTTGCCGCCCTGAGAGCCATTGCCACCTTGAGAACTGCTATCGCCTTTAACACGGTTGCCGCCCTGAGAGCCATTACCACCTTGAGAACTACTGTCGCCTTTAACACGGTTGCCGCCCTGAGAGCCACTGCCACCAGAACCACTGCCACCAGAACTATTGCCACCAGAACCATTGCCACCAGAACCATTGCCACCAGAACCACTGCCACCAGAACCATTGCCACCAGAACCATTGCTACCAGAGCCATTGCCACCGGAGCCACTGCCACCAGAACCACTGCCACCAGAACCGTTGCCGCCAGAACCACTGCCACCAGAACCACTGCCACCAGAACCACTGCCACCAGAACCACTGCCACCAGAGCCGTTACCGCCAGAACCACTGCCACCAGAGCCGTTACCGCCAGAACCACTGCCGCCAGAACCGTTGCCACCAGAACCATTGCCGCCAGAACCGTTGCCGTCAGAACCACTGCCACCAGAACCGTTGCCGCCAGAACCGTTGCCGTCAGAACCACTGCCACCAGAACCGCTGCCGTCAGAACCGTTGCCACCAGAACCACTGCCACCAGAACCATTGCCGCCAGAACCGTTGCCGCCAGAACCACTGCCGCCAGAACCGTTGCCGTCAGAACCACTATCGTTCTGAGAGCCATTGTTTCCTGGAGGTTTATTATTATCTTTTGAATTACCTTCTGCTAAAGTATCGTTATTTTGTACAATAGCATTTGTGATTGGGTTGAAGTTTTCAGTTGCAGCATTACCAATATTTAAGCCACTAAAAAAGGATAAAGAAAGTGTTGATGCTAAAATGAATATTTTTGTCATTGTTTTCCTCCTGAAGAAAAAATTATTGTTCCATCTAAAATACACCCCTTTGTAATATTTCATAGGAAAAAGAGTTTTATGCAAAAAAAACTATATATAGAAAAAGGTGGTGTATTTCTAAAGGGAGAAAAGAGTTAATGTAAATTCCTTGCAAATAGTAGAGTGATGGAGAATTTACACTCATAACAGTAGAGGAAGTGGCAACGGATGAAAGAATATATTGCATTTGATATTGGTGGTACGCAAATTAAATATGGAATTGTTTCAGAAATAGGGGGAGTACTAATACATAAAAAGGTCTCAACAGAAATTCACTTGGGCGGGGAACAAATTGTTCAAAAGCTTATATATTTATCAAAAAAGTTAATGACTGAACATACTATTTCCGGAATTGGTATTAGTACAGCGGGAATTGTTGATATTGATAAAGGAGTTATAACGGGAGGTGTGGATCATATTCCGCATTATGCTAATATTTCTATTGTTGAGAGATTACAAGAAGTATTAAAAGTTCCTGTATCTATTGAAAATGATGTTAATTGGCAGCCTTAGGCGAGAAATGGAAAGGTACAGGGAGGGGAGAAAGCGATTTTATTATGCTTACGCTTGGAACGGGCATTGGTGGAGCAATTGTTATAAATGGGGAGTTATACCGTGGACATTCGTTTGGAGCTGGGGAATGGGGGAACATGTTAATAGAAGGGAAAACTTTTGAGGAGGTTGCCTCAATTTCGGGATTAATTCATCTTGTACGAAGATATAAAGGTAAAAAGGAGTGGGATGGTAAAACAATTTTCGAATTATATGATAAGGGTGATAGCGGTGTTACTCAAGCCGTGAAGATTTTCTTTAAACATTTGGCGATTGGTATTAGCAATCTTGCTTATATTTTTAATCCGAAAATGATTATTATTGGTGGGGGAATTACTGAAAGAGGCGATGATTTCTTAAATGAAGTGAAGGAAGAGATAGGAACATACTTAAATCAAGAGATTTATAGTAATTGTGAGATTAAACTTGCGCAAAGCGGTAATTGTGCAGGAATGATTGGCTCTATTTACCACTTATTACATCAGTATAAATAAATATAGTATCTGTTTTCATATAATTGAGAATTTATCCTTTTTCTCATTAGATAAATAATGCTACAATATAAGAGAAGAATACAATGTTTTCCGATTCGGAAAATGCTTTGTAGAAAGGAAGAAACTTCATGCCTATTATTTTAGAAAAAGGTCAAAAAATCGATTTAACGAAAGGACAACCAAAAGTAGCAAAACTACAGGTTGGCTTAGGCTGGGATCCAATTGGGCAATCAGGTGGATTTCTGTCTTCGTTATTTGGAAGTAAACCAAATGTAGATTGTGATGCATCAGTTGTTATGTTAGAAGAGGATCGTTTTTTAAACAAAAATGATTTAGTTTACTTCGGAAATAAACTTTCTACTTGTGGTAGTATTATTCATTCAGGAGATAATTTAACAGGTGAAGGCGCTGGTGACGACGAAACAATTTTCGTAGAATTACATAAAGTTCCGAGCCGTATTAATCGTTTAGTATTCGTTGTAAATATTTATGACTGTGTAAATCGTCGTCAAGACTTTGGGATGATTCGCAATGCATATATTCGTATTCAAAACCCACAAACAGGTGAAGAATTAGCGCGTTATAACTTGTCAGATAATTATGCTGGCAAAATGACTTTAATTGCAGGTGAAATGTACCGACACGGAAACGAATGGAAGTTTTCAGCAGTTGGAGAAGGAACACAAGATAAAAACTTAAGTGAGATTGTATCACGTTACCAATAAAATAAACCAAGGAGGAATAGTATAATATGGCATCTATTTCATTGAAAAAAGGACAAAAGGTAGACTTAACAAAAACAAATCCAGGTCTTTCGAAAGTTCTTGTAGGACTTGGTTGGGATACGAATCGTTATGACGGACAAAATGATTTCGATTTAGATGTTAGTATCTTCTTAGTAGGTGCTAACGGTAAAGTTTCAGGTGCAGAGGATTTCGTCTTCTATAATAACCCAAAAGGTGCGAATGGTGCTGTAGAGCATTTAGGAGATAACCGTACAGGTGAAGGTGAAGGCGACGATGAAGCAATTAAAATAGACTTAAAAAATGTTCCTGCTAACATTGAGCGCATTTGTTTCACAATTACAATTTATGATGGAGAAGGCCGCAGCCAAAACTTCGGACAAGTTTCTAATTCTTTCGTACGTATTATGGATGAAGAAAAGAATGCAGAATTAATTCGTTATGATTTAGGAGAAGATTTCTCTATTGAAACAGCTGTAGTAGTAAGCGAATTATACCGTCACGCAGGTGAGTGGAAATTCAATGCAATCGGAAGTGGATTCCAAGGTGGATTAGGTTCTCTATGTAATAACTTTGGTTTAGATGTAGAGTAATAGATTTATATATCCATCAGTGAAACGCATATTTACTGATGGATATATTTTTTAAAATTAAGATATAGAGGTGAATATATATGGTTATTCAATTGCAAAAAGGACAGAAAATCGATTTAGCTAAAACAAGCCCAGGTTTATCAAGAGCAGTAATTGGTCTTGGATGGGATATTAAATCTTATGATGGTGGATCTGATTTCGATTTAGATGCATCTGCCTTTTTATTAGATGCGAACGGGAAATGCACGAAGGAAACTGATTTTATTTTCTATAATAATTTACAGTCTCCTTGTGAATCAGTTTTACATACAGGAGATAACCGTACAGGTGAAGGTGAAGGTGATGATGAGCAACTTGTTGTCGATTTGAAAAAGGTTCCAGCAGATGTTCATAAAATCGCTATTACAGTTACAATTTATGATGGAGAAGGCCGTAATCAAAACTTTGGACAGGTTGCAAATGCATTCGTTCGTTTAGCAAATGAAGAAACAAACGAAGAAGTTCTTCGTTTTGATTTAGGGGAAGATTTCTCCATTGAAACAGCAGTTGTCTTTTGTGAATTATATCGTCATAATGGACAGTGGAAGTTTAGTGCAGTAGGAAGTGGATTCCAAGGTGGATTAGGTGCGCTTGTAAGAGCGTATGGCTTGGATGCATAAGAAGGGAAACGGTATTCGTTTCCTTTTTTTGACCTTTCTATAAATCTAGCAAAGAATAGGGGATAAAGGTAAGATGAGTATTTTGCAAGGAATCCTTGATACGTATGCTCAGTTTTTCGACTTGGACATGTGGATTAAAGTGTTACAAGATCCAGTATCTTGGGGGTTAATAGGTACACTTGTTGTACTTGAAGGGTTATTATCTGCTGATAATGCACTTGTGTTAGCGGTAATGGTAAAACATCTTCCAGAAGAAAAACGAAAAAAAGCATTATTCTATGGACTTATTGGAGCTTATGTATTCCGTTTTATTGCAATTGGAATCGGAATGTTCTTAATTAAATTAGCATGGGTAAAAGTGTTAGGTGCACTTTACTTAGCTTGGCTATCAATTAAATACTTCATTGATAAACGAAAAGGTAATGCAGAAGAAGAGGAAGCTCATGGTATGAACCAAAATAGTATTCTCTTCAGAATGTTTGGTGTCTTCTGGGGAACGGTTGCGATGGTTGAGTTAATGGATATTGCGTTCTCTGTAGATAGTGTACTTGCTGCATTTGGTGTATCGAATGAAGTTTGGATTTTACTATTAGGTGGAATGCTCGGTATTTTAATGATGCGCGGTATCGCTGGCGTATTCTTAAAATTGTTAGAGCGTATTCCAGAACTTGAAACGACAGCATATATTTTAATCTTAATTATTGCAGCAAAAATGCTACTGTCTGTCGTTCATATTGAAGTAAGTCATATGCTGTTCTTTATTATTTTAGTTATAGCATTTGGAGCAACATTTATACTTCACTACATGAAGAATTCTGGACAAGCTAAAGAAGAAGTTGCAGCTACTAAAAATGAACATAAATAGTTGAAATGGGTTTGCTCGTTATGCGAGCGCCCATTTTTTATAACTAGAAATAGTTTATAATAGAAGAGAGACTTTATAAAAAACGTAAATGTTTTTGGAGGTGAACTGTTGTGTTTTCACGTTTTACACTTCAACCATGTGCATTAAAAGATGAATCAGATTTAAAGCAATTTGAAGCGCTTTTAGAAAAACGTCCACAATATGAACTGACAGAGAATGAGATGAAATTTAGTTATATAGCAAGTCGCATTCTTGGTGTTCCGAATGATGTAGATGAATATTTCAATGAACTATTTGATTATAATGAAGCAAAAGGGATCGAGGTTTTGCATGAACAAAATTTAAATAAGGTGATTGATCCCGAAAAACTGCGCCATATTCAAGAAGTTTTTGCATTACATCAAGAAGCGCCGAATGGACTTACAGTAAATAGGCTTGTAGCACATTTGTCTGGAAAACAACTATTACCGCAAGTAGACAATCCTGATTTACAGCATTATATACATACGACGTTTATTTCTATCTTGAAATTGTATGAGAAACAACATAATCAATCTTTAAAAACAGAAGGATTCCGGCGTTTCTTAATTGATATGATTAAATTAAGTGAAAATTACGTAGCGAAATGGTTCTCTACCATTAATTATAAGAAACAAATGCCGCGTATCGTTTGGTACGGTGATGCGACGGAGAGTCGTATATATTTCTTATACTTTCTTATTATGCTCGGCTGCGATGTGCTTTATTATCACCCAGAAGGAAAAGATGGATTTGAGAGTGTAGATGAGGAAGGAAGGACTTTTGCCGTATCTCATTCGGGCCGTATTTCATTGGAACCATTTCCTGATCGGCGTCGTGAACGCGTCGCAACAGTAGCTTATCAAGCTTCAAAAGAAATCGAGCAAGTACTTCACCACGATAATTCATTATTATACAAACCATGGCAATTCCGTTCGTATACACCTGTAGCCCGTACGCTCAAAACAACGTACGATGAACTCTTTTTAATTACGAAAGAAAAGGCATTTGTACGTCCAACATTCTTTGTTGAAAATAAGCATATTTATATTCCTTCTTTATTTGCAAAAATATCAGGCGTTTCAAAGAATGATAAAGAATATTTTCAGCGATTAAAGGCTGTTACATCATTTGATAACAGTTTCTTAATTAATACATTCCCGTTTACGAAAGAACAAAAAGCGAATTTCCAATATCATTATCGAGATGCATTGGACCGCGGGGGGAAGTTACATCCGGATTTAATTATGAACAGCCATTGGTGGCCACATAAGCGTTTACCAGAAGGATTACAACATGGTATTGCAGAAGCAATCATCCATACGTGTGAAAGTGCAATGTGTAAACCAATTGCGAAAGAGACGAAACAAGATGTAGCACTGTATGTTTTCGCACAGCTCTCTCAAATACCACCGAATATTTTAGAGCAGCTTGAGAAATTTGATTATTCGCAAGAAGTACCGAAAATTGTTATATTTAATAATGAGAAGAGCGGAGAATTAAGTCGTTCTGATGCTGTGTTATTACTATTTTTAAATCAAATTGGAGTAGATGTATTCCACTTTAATCCAACGGGGAGAAACGATATTGAACCGTATATTGAATCAGGAGCATTTGATTCACATTGGCTTGAAGAAGTTAATTTCGATCTTGAATTTCATGGTTCATCAGCCTATAAAAATTTATCACAAACAATAAAAGGACTATTTCGTCCATTTTTATAAGGAAAGGGAGAATACCATATGAATAACCCAGTCGTACTAGATTCGAAAACAGAATTGAATGAGCAAACCGCACAAGATGTTCGCTTGCAACTTAGACAAGATGCTGAAGTACAACGTATTTATAATGCAGTAGACATTAAAGACCAATTAGAATTAATCGAGCTTGGAAAAGAGCCTTCTATGGAGATTTCACGTTTCGCTGATCAAATTTTACATACAATGTCTTTATCGAAAGTAGAAGACTCTGGTGAATTATTAAAACAGCTTGGTAAAATTATGGATAGATTTGATAGTAAAGACTTTGCGGAAGAGAAAAGCGGTTTCTTCTCACGTATGTTCAAAAAAGCAGATAAAATGATTGAACAAATCTTTAGTAAGTATCAGACGATGGGTCGCGAAATGGATAAAGTATACGTAGAAATTACGAAGTATCAAGATGAAATGAAAAAATCAATTGGTACGTTAGATGGTTTATATGAGCAAAACTTAAAGTATTATTTAGACTTAGAAAAATACGTAGTAGCAGGGGAAATGTTATTAGAGCGTTTAAATACAGAGTTAGTTCCGATGTACGAAGAACGCATACGTAATAATGATCAGTTAGCAGGTATTGAATTAGAATCGCTTAAAAACTCTGTTGAAATTTTAGAACAACGTATTGATGATTTAGAAAAGGCACGTATGGTTGCTCTATTAACAGCGCCACAAATTCGTATGATTCAACGCGGTAACAATAAATTAATCGGTAAAATCAATACAGCATTTATTACAACGATTCCTATCTTTAAAAATGGTATCATTCAAGCGGTAAATGCGAAACGTCAAAAACTTGTTGCGGACTCTATGGCTGAACTTGATCGCCGTACAAATGAATTACTTAAGAAAAATGCACAAAATATTGCAACTCAAAGTGTGGAAGTAGCGAGATTATCAGGTTCTTCTAGTATTAAGATGGAAACACTTGAGGAAACTTGGAACATTATTTCAAGAGGTATGCAAGAAACACAACAAATTGAAGAGCAAAATAAACGTGAGCGTGAAGAAAGTCGTAAGCGTATGGCTACATTAACAGAGAACATCAAAAAAGAATTACAAGGATAAATGAAAAGGCAATGAGGAACAGTCCTCATTGCCTTTTATTTTCTCTTAAATAATTTAATGATTTCATTCACAACAAGCGGGATGATACTTAACAAAAGAACAAATCCCCAATCTCGCATTGTTAATGCATGCACACCAAATATATTGGCAAGAGGTGGGATGGAGATGATACACACTTGCATAAGAACACCGATTAGAAGTGAGAAGACTAAATATTTATTTGTAAATATCCCAATTGAAAAAATTGATTTCGTTCTTGAACGTAAGTTAAATGAATGAACGAGTTGAGAAAAACTAAGAACGACAAATGCCATCGTTTGAGCATGTAATAGAGCATCTTCATCAATTTGATCTGGGAAGAGAGGAAATAAATTTATATCTCCTGTATAGAGCTTTGCCCCAACGATAAAGGCTGTTAAAGTAAGAAGTCCAATTACAACCCCATTGAAAATAAGAAAAGGAACGCTGCCGCTAAATAAGCTTTCTTTCGCATGTCGTGGTTTTTCCTTCATCACATCTGGATCTTCAGGATCAACACCGAGTGATAATGCAGGCAGTGTATCTGTAATTAAATTTACCCACAAAATGTGAATAGGGCGTAGTGGTGTTGCCCAGCCGAGTAAAATAGCTAAAAAGAGAGCTATAATTTCGCCGAAGTTACAAGAGAGTAGGAAGAGAATAGACTTTTTAATATTACGATAAATATTTCTTCCTTCTTCAACAGCTTTCACAATAGATGAGAAGTTATCGTCTGTTAAAACTACATCTGCTGCGCCTTTTGCGACATCTGTTCCTGTAATTCCCATTGCTACTCCAACATCTGCTTGTTTTAAAGATGGAGCATCATTTACACCGTCACCAGTCATGGAAACGATATTTCCTTTAGCACGTAATGCTTTTATAATCTTCACTTTATGTTCTGGAGAGACCCTAGCGAATACATTTAAGTGATTAATTTTACTTGCTAGTTCTGTATCTGGAATGTTATCTAATTCAGTTCCAATCATGATTTCAGATATTTCTTCAGCAATGCCAAGTTCTTTGGCAATTGCAAAGGCGGTATCCTTATGATCACCCGTAATCATAACTGTGCGAATACCAGCCTTTTTACATTCTGTAATTGAATCTTTTACTTCTGTACGTGGTGGATCAATCATACCGACAAGACCGATAAAGATGAGATTTTCTTCGAGATGATTTATATCCATATCGTTTAAATCGTATCGTTTATATGCGAATGAAAGTACTCTTAAGGCTTCTTGCGACATTGACCCGGCAGCTTCTAATATTTGATTTTTATCAGAATCTTTTAGGACCTCAAGTTTATTATTTATAAAGATATGGGTACAGTGAGGTAAAAGTTTATCAATAGCACCTTTCGTCATGCTATAGTAGCCTTCATCGTACGTATGTACAGTTGACATCATTTTACGATCAGAATCGAAAGGCAATTCGTTAACACGTTCATGTTTATTTTCTAAATGATCTTTTTGAATGTTAAAAGAGCTTCCGGCAACAAGAAGGGCAATTTCTGTAGGATCCCCTGTTTGTGAGTCGGCACCGTAAGAGGCATCGTTGCATAAAACCATATTTTCTAATAATAGACGGTGTGCATCATTATTTACATTCAAATTTTCTAGCTGGTCGTATGTGCGATCACTATAAAAGTGAGTAACGGTCATTTTATTTTGAGTTAATGTACCTGTTTTATCTGAACAAATAATTGTGACAGAACCGAGAGCTTCAACAGCTGGTAGTTTACGAATGATAACGTTTTGTTTAATCATACGCTGAACACCAATTGCAAGAACGATGGAAACGATAGCTGGTAAGCCTTCTGGAATGGCTGCAACAGCTAAACTAATTGCGGTCATAAACATTTCTAACGTATCCCGGCCCTGTAAAAAACCGATGAGAAACATAGTAGTGCAAATAGCTATAGCGACAAATCCTAAATATTTTCCTACTTGTGCTAAGCTTTTTTGAAGTGGTGTCATATCATCGTCTGCTTCATGTAAAAGGGTAGCGATCTTGCCAATTTGTGAGTTCATCCCAGTTTCAACAGCAACACCGACGCCACGTCCGTATGTTACTAACGTCGACATAAAGGCCATGTTTTTTTGATCACCTAATGGTACTTGCTCATCATTTTGCATGGAAGGGTGGTAGACTGCATCTTTATCGACAGGGACAGATTCACCAGTTAGAGCAGATTCTTCAATTTTTAAATTCGCAGTTTCGATAAGTCGTAAATCGCAGGGGATATACCGCCCAGCATCAAGCATAACGATATCACCTGGAACGACGTGCTCAGATGGAATCTCTTTTAGTTCACCATCTCGCTTTACGATAGCTTTAGGTGTTGCCATCTTTTTCAATGCTTCTAAAGCCTGTTCCGCTTTCGATTCTTGGATTACACCGATAACAGCATTTAAAACTACAACGAGCGCGATAATACTTGCATCGGCCCATTCACCTACAAAGGCGGAAATAAGGGAAGCGATAATAAGGACATACACGAGGACGTCATTAATTTGGGCGAAAACGCGCTGCCATAAAGTACGTTTTTGTTTGGTAGCTAATTCATTAGAACCATATTGCTTTAAACGTTCATTTACGATCTTATCTGTTAAACCGTGTTGTTCATTTGTTTCTAGGTCGATTAATGTTTGATTTTTCGTCTTACTGTACCAATTGCTCATAAGTAAGCACCTCCAGTAAAAACAGTTAGCAATGGTAGTGTGGCAATTTTTTTAGAGTAGTATGTATGGAGAAAAAATCTAAGGTGAGGTTCTACTTTCATTGTACAGTAATTTAGAATGTGAGGAGGAAAAGAGAAGAGTTGTCATGAATTTGTTGAAATTAAAAGAGCCTCGAATACGTGAGGCTCTTTGTCATTTTTTAATTAATGTACCTAATTCCTCAGTAATAGCTTGCATTTCACTAATACTGAATGTTTCACGTTTCATAACGTGCTCATAAATGTCACGTAAGTCCTCGTACATTTCTTCGTTAAAACTAGCAGCTCTCATTGCTCCAGCATTAACCATGCGTAATTTTTCTTTAATAGCTTCTACCATATATTCAACGTTTGCTTCTGATTTTACGGATAAATCCACCGAAGTGTCCCCCTTTAAAATAACATAAGGTTATCTTAACATTTTTTTATCATTTTCGTTAATGAAACTTTTCAATCCTATTAAATTAGTAGGGATTTCCTTTATAATTAATAATTGGTTGCTTATACTATATAAGTATATAGTAAGGAATGCACCAAGAAGGGAAGAAACAAAAATATGGTCCGAGTATTGTTTGTTTGTCTTGGGAATATTTGTCGTTCTCCAATGGCAGAAGCAATTTTTCGAGATTTTGTCGTAAAAGAGGGACTCGAAGAGAAAATCGTCATTGATTCTGCAGGAACTGGAGATTGGCATATTGGTCATCCACCACATAAAGGAACAAAAAAAATTTTAAAAGAAAATGAAGTCTCTTTTGAAGGAATTAAAGCACGGCAAGTAGAAAAAGAAGACTTAACAAAGTTTGATTATATTATTGCCATGGACAACAAGAATATAGCGGATTTAAAAAGTTTTGGTAAAACTGGAGGCTATATTGGTAGACTGTCCGATTTTGTTCCAGACGGTGGCTGGACAGACGTTCCTGACCCTTACTTTACAGGGAACTTCCAAGAAGTGTATGACCTTGTAACAGAAGGGTGTGCAAAGCTAGTAGCTTTCATTCGAAATGAACAAGGAATATGAGGAAGCTTAGAAAGTAATACTTTCTAATATAAGAAATGAAAGGGTGAAGGAATATGGCAAAGAAAAATAATATTGCTCGAAACATTGCGATTGGTGTAGCTGCAGGTGTAGCTGTATCTATGTTAAAGAAAGAAAACCGTGAAAAAGTAAAAAACACGGCAGAAAAAGCAAAAACAAAGATGATTGAAATTGGTGAAAATTCGAAGATAAAAGAAAAAGTGCAAACTGTTACAGATAAAGGACGCGAACTTGCTGATTTCAATGTAGTAAAAGCGAAAGTAGCAGAAATCAAAAAATTGACGCCGTCTGTTGTAGAAACGTTAAAAGAAACGAAAGAAATTTTTAGTAAGAAAAAAATCGTGCCAGTAGAAAAGCCGGAAACGATTGAAATTCAAGCTGTATCTCCAAAGGTAGATGAGCTTAAAGCAGAAGAAGAGCCAGTGGTAGCTGAAGATGGTGGTATGAAAGAAGCGCGTGAATTATTTATGAAAGACTCAAATGCAGAGGAAAAAAAAACTGAAGCATACATTGAGCTAAAGCAAAATAAAGAAGAGAAGAAAAGCGTCTAAAAAATATGAGGAAATTTCTAGAAAAAGCAAAAAGAAATCGCACTTTTTCGTTTGGGAAAGATTTATATGACCGGACGATGCGCGATGATGTAGCGGGCTTAGCAGCACAGCTCGCTTATTTCTTCTTGCTTGCGATTTTCCCTGGGCTTGTTTTCTTAATTACGCTTCTTGGCTTTATTGACCTTCAAACAGAAAGTGTGCTCAATTTATTAGAACCGTACGTACCAGAAGATGCGATGAACTTAATTGAAGTAAACGTAGATAAAGTTGTAAACGAACAAAATGGTGGTTTATTATCATTCGGTTTACTATCGATGTTATGGTTTGCTTCAAACGGGGTGAATGCGGTTATGAACGCTTTTAACCGCGCTTATGATGTAACAGAAACCCGTTCCTTTATTAAAACAAGAGCTTTATCTATCGTGTTCACGTTAGCGATAATTTTTATGATTGTGTTTGCACTAATCGTCCCAGTATTTGGACAAGTGATTGGGGCAGCCGTGTTTAAAGCAATTGGTTTATCGGATAGTTTTTCTTATGTTTGGAGTATTACGCGTTTAGTAGCAAGTTTCTTTGTCTTAATCGCTTTGTTTAGCTTTTTATATACATTTGCGCCCGATCGGAAATTAAAGCGAAGAGAAGTCATATCGGGAGCAATATTTGCTACTGTAGGATGGATTGTGGTATCGTACTCATTTGCCTATTATGTAGATAAATTTGCAAATTATGCTAATACATATGGTGGTCTCGGTGGTATCATTATTTTAATGTTATGGTTTTACTTAACTGCGTGGGTAATTTTACTTGGCGGTGAAATTAATGGTTTACTCCATCATTATAGAACGGGTGACAATAATTCCCGTAATGAAAAATGAGCTCTTGTTCCATAATAAAAGGGAACAGGGGGGATATTTCATGAGTAATAATAAAAAGAACCACAATAATAAAAGTAATAATAAACAAAAGAGCAGTTCGCATCCAAAGCATAAAACGAGCAGTAGTGCGAACGGTCACAATAGCTACCATTAAAAAAAACGGGTCCTTTATCAAGGACCCGTTACTTATTTCCTTTTAATAATCGTAAGCCATTCAAGATTACAAGAATGGTACTTCCTTCATGTCCAATAACACCGAATGGAAGAGCTAAAAACTGCAAGAAATTAGAACAAATCAGCATTGCAATGACAGCTAAAGAGAAGATAACGTTTTGCTTCACAATACGGTTCATTCGTTTTGATAAACGGATTGCTTGAGAGAGACGAGATAATTCGTTTTTCATAAGAACAACGTCTGCAGTCTCTAATGCTACGTCTGTTCCTTCACCCATTGCAACACCAATACTAGAAGTAGCGAGTGCAGGTGCATCGTTTATACCATCTCCAACCATGGCGACTATGCCGTACTTTTCTTTTAACTGCTTTATCGTTTCAACTTTTGTTTCCGGTAAACATGATGCGTAATATTCTTTTATATTACTTTCATTGGCAATTGCTTTTGCTGTTTCTTCATTATCACCAGTAATCATGATTGCTTCGACACCAATGCTTTGCAAATCACGAATAGCCGCTATCGTTTCTTGGCGAAGGGTATCTTTTAAAGCGATCAGTCCAAGAATACCATCCTCATCACTAATATAAACGACAGTTTTCCCCTCTTTTTCAAGTGAAGCAGAAATGCCATTATGAAATGTCTTTGTTTCTTCTCCAATAAAATCAGCTTTACCAATTTTATAAGATTTGTTTTCTAATATTCCTTTTAATCCAAAACCAGTTACATCTTCAACGTTTTCTGGTTTTTTTATCGTAATGTCGTAAGCATGTTTTGCATATTTAACAATCGCTTCTGCTAAAGGATGTGTAGAGTGACTTTCAATTGCTGCTGTAATAGAAAGTACTTCACTTTCTGCTATGTCTTCTCGAACATATACATCTGTTACAGTAGGTTTTCCTTGTGTTAATGTTCCTGTTTTATCAAAGGCAATCGCCTTTACTGAAGCTAGACGTTCTAAATGAATACCACCTTTAAAGAGAATACCGTTTCTCGCTCCGTTTGAAATTGCTGATAAAGTTGCCGGTGTAATGGCTGCAACTAGCGCACAAGGAGAAGCGACTACAAGTAAGATCATCGCGCGATAAAACGTTTCATTCCAACTCCAATCAAGTAAGAAATGAGGAACAAACATCATAAGCGCAACAACAAGTAGTACACCTTTTACGTATGTTCCTTCAAATTTTTCGATGAATAGTTGTGATGGAGATTTTTCGCTTTGTGCACTTTGAACGAGACGAATAATCTTTTGGAATAATGTTTGATCGCTCGGCTTCGTAATTTTAACTTCAATAGCACCACGTAAATTTACAGTGCCGGCAAATACTTCATCGCCGAATTTTTTCTCATTCGGAATGGGTTCTCCTGTAATAGCAGCTTCATCAATATTTGTTTCACCAGTATGAATTGTGCCATCAGCAGGAACACGCTCACCTGGCTTAATTAAAATAATATCGTTAATTTGTAATTGTTCAACTGGAACACGTTCCTCAATTTCGTTTGAAATACGTAATGCTTCTTCAGGTTGTAGATCAAGAAGCGCTGAAATTTCTTTTTGGCTTGTACTTAATGTATAAGATTCCATTGCTCCGCTTAATGCAAAGATGAAGATTAAAATAGCACCCTCTGCCCAGTAACCAATAACTGCGGCACCGATAGCTGCAAAAATCATGAGCATTTCAACATTTAGCTCTTTCTCTTCAATTGTGTCTTCAATACCTTCTTTCGCTTTTGCAAATCCTCCAATTACATAAGCAAGGATATATAAAGTAATACCTGCACTTATTGCATCATTTTTTGTGAATAACCAACCAGCTAAAATAAAAATACCAGATGCGATTGCAAATATAAGTTCATAATGTTTCTTTAATGTATCCCATAAAGAGGGATGAGAAATATCTTTTTGTGCTTGTAATGCTTTTACTTCTGCGTTCATTAATACTCGCTCCTTCCGAATTCTTATTGAGAAAAAGAATCAAAATCGAAACCCCTATAAAACGACGAAAGCTGCCATCCATAATGGATAGCAGCATTTCTGTTGAATCTGGTTTTAATAGTTATTATGTTGTAATTATTCTATAGTATAGCATATGTTTTTCTTAGATGATATGTTTTTGTTTTAGTATAAAGTGAAACTTTAATTAGTGGGGGTTTTGTTCATCTCCCGCTGATTATTAGCCCTCGCCAATCGGGCTTTTACGGGCAGCAGGGCTCCCAGCTAACTTCTTTGCCCCAGCCGAATTTGGAGGTGGGAGTTTTACTGCCCGGCGAATAGCGGGATAAACTGAAAACTTGTGTTTTCGCATTTCCTTTGGTATATATGAATATTGTTCATAAAAAGGTCGGAAAGGAAGACATCAAGTTGAAGACAGAGAAATTTTTTACCCATCCGATTGGCGTGTTTATTGCTGCAATAGTAGCAACATTTTTATGGGGAAGCGCATTTCCCTTTATTAAATTAAGCTATGCTGAACTTGGAATTCAGCCACAAGAAGTCGGGGAACAAATATTATTTGCTGGCTATCGCTTTTTCTTATCTGGTGTAATGCTCTTATTATTTTTTAAAGCGTTAGGAAAAGATATGAAGTTCAAAAAAGGAACAGGAAAGCAGTTAGTTCAAATTGGCTTGTTTCAAACTTTTCTTCAATATATATGTTTTTATATTGGAATGAGTTACAGCTCAGGAATTGAAGGAGCGATTATTTCAGGAACATCATCATTCTTTCAAATTTTACTCGCACACTTTTTATATAAAGATGATGCTCTAAATAGGCGAAAAGTAATTGGAGTAGCTATCGGTTTTTGCGGTGTGATTTTAGTGAATGTACCGAGTGATGGAAGTTTATCATTTCATTTTGGAATAGGTAGCTTATTACTTCTTGGGGCAGCAATGATGTATTCGTATGGAAATATACTAGCAAAAGAAGGTAGTAAAACATTAGATATTGGGTATATGACAGCATATCAGATGATTTTCGGATCAATTGGATTGCTATGTATAGGTGCATTTCAAGTTGGAATGATGCCATTCACATTTAATCTACATGCAATACTTATGCTCATATATTTATCGTTCTTATCAGCAGCGGGATTCTGTATATGGAATACAATTATGAAGTATAACAAAGTAGGGAAAGTCTCGATGTATATGTTCTTTATACCAGTGTTTGGTGTGCTACTATCAAGTCTAATTTTAGGGGAAGCAATCCATTCCTTTGTACTATTTGGTTTAGCATGTGTCGCAGCGGGAATTATTGTAGTAAATCGTAAACCGGTTAAAAAGAAAGTTGAGCAAGAAAAACAAGTAGCATAGAGAACAGAAAAACGATTAAAATGGAAGAACAGTATTGTTCTTCTTTTTTTACATAGAAAAAGGAGAACGTGATATATGTAACGAAAAAAAGATAGAATAAAGCATTTATTGAGGAGAACATATTATGAATGTACTTTACATTGTGTTAGTCGGGCAAATTATTCTTTTTTTAATGGGAGCAATTTATGCAATAGGACAGACGAAGAGAACGAGAAATAATATGCCGTTACCTTTAGCCGTTCGTCTTATTCTTAGTTTTTCTTTAACAGGAAGTGCAATTTGGATATGGTTACAAGATCCATCGGCTGAGTACAGTACGTGGGTTGCACTCGGTATGACTTTATCAACTGTAGGGGATTTATTTATGGCAGGATTAATTCCAATTGGTCATCGATTAATTGGAGGAATGGTTACTTTCGCTCTTGCACATTGTTTCTATGTGAAAGCATTTTTACAAACAGGTATTTCATGGAATGGTTTTTGGATCGGTTTACTCGTATACGGACTCTTTCTAATTATAGGGTGGTTTTTCTTTATTCGAAATGAAAAACAAGACAAACTTTTTACAATAGGCGCTCTAATTTACGGTTTGTGGGTTGGAGGAATGGCATGTTTTGCATTCGCCTTATATTACGAGAATATAGGAATATGGTGGATACCAGCACTTGGTGGTTTACTGTTTGTGATTTCTGATTTTATTATCGGCGTGACAGATATCGGAGGGCGCAAACTGAAGTATGAACCGCTTTGGATTTGGTTTACATATGTCGCAGCGCAGATGTGTATTGTATATGTAGGATTATAAAAAGATACTCTCAAAAATAGTTGATAAACTATTTTGAGAGTATCTTTTTTATTGCTATGCTATTATATTTGTTTGTTTAATTTGTGCAGTATTTTATACTTTCTAAGTATGGATTTCATAAGGGGAATCCTGCTTGACAGATGGGAAATATAGTATATAAAAATAATAAATTTATAGAGATTATTATTTTTATATTTGTAATATTCTAATGTTATAATTCAGAATTTTGTGGAAATTAACTAGTCGGAGTACTTATAATAAAAATAAAAAGATGATGAGATGGTGGAATGATGCAAAAGAAAAAACGTTTGCGTGAATTCTTTGAAATAATTGCAATTGCATGTTTATTGGTGTTTTTGGCGAAAATCTTTTTGTTTTTTCCTACGACTGTAAAAGGAGCGTCGATGAGGCCGACGTTACAAGATGGAGATAAAGTAATTATTAATAAACTTGCAAAGAGATTTGAAAGTTATGAGAGAGAGGATATTATTGTCGTGAAGACAGATAATTTCTACGTGAAGAGAGTTATTGGATTACCAGGAGATGTAATTGAGATGAAGAATGATCAATTATATGTTAATCATCAAGTGAAAAATGAAGAGTATTTAAAGAATAATAAAAAACAGGCAGAAAAATTACTTATCAATTTAACTGAAGATTTTGGACCGATTACAATTCCTAAAAATAAAATTTTTGTGATGGGAGATAATCGTTTAGTTAGTAGGGATAGTAGGAACGGCTTAGGGCTCATTGATAGAACAGAAGTATTAGGAAAGTTCATGGCGATATATTATCCATTTGAACATGTGAAAATTGTAGATTAAAAATAAGAAAAACCAAGCGAATTAGTTGCTTGGTTTTTCTTATTTAAACAGTTGGTGTTTTATTTATTGTTTCTTGTGAAGCAATATGTTCATTATTTTGGTCGATATTTAACATGAATTTTCGTTGTAACAATTGCAATTTAAAGAGTGTTAAAGGATCATGATAAGTTTCTGGGTTCGTTCTTAGCTTTGTTAATGTTTGCTCATCTTCTTGTATTTCAAGTTGGGCCGCTTCTACGGTTTGTTTCAATATGCTAAGAGGGTCTTTAAAGAACATCATGATATCCCGCTCTAGCGCACCTTCAAATACTTCAAATTGAAGGAAGAATTGTTTTGAAATCATCTGAGCAACTTCTGTATAATCTTCTGTTTCAATATATTGTTTATATTTATTTGATAGCATAGATTGATTTTTTTGCATATTACCGAATAATTTCCCTGCACTCTTTAAGAAAAATTGTGTCGGTGTAAAGCGTAATAAAATATTGATGTTAGCTACTGTAATTCTATTCGTCATTCTTGCAACATCTCTATCCCAGTCATCTAGTAATTTGAAATCACAAGGAAGTTTAATACGCTCTTCCTCATAGAGCTTATTAAAGGTATCGCTCATTTCATCTAAATAAGCCTGAGCTTGAATGAATTCATTATGAGCAGTTTCAATCCATTCTTGAATAGACCCAGTAAATTTAGGAAGAAGCACTTGCTGTACATGTTTTTGAATTCTTTCATTCATTGCTACATTTAGTTCTTCATGGACCAGTTTGAAATCACTATCTTCTTGAACGAGGTCAGAGCAACTCTGCAACAATTCAGGAATTTGAGAATGTATATCCTGCGTAATCTCTTCTTTCGTTAAGAGATAAGATTCTGTAATAGAACGAATTTTATCTTTTTGAATGGCAGTAAGATTATTAATAAAACCATCAAGTTTTACTAAAATATGTTTATTCCAGCGAACGGATTTCACTAACGTATTTTCTAATTCCACACGTTCATTTACAAGGTATGCAATTGTTTTTTGGATAAACCATAATAATTTTTCAATGCGTTCTTTTTCCACGTTACGCTGAGTAAGGTTAGAAAGAATAGAGTCTGTTACATTACCTAGCTGTTCACTACTCTCTTGTGAAGGAGAGTAAGGGAAAAAGTGTGCTTCTGGGAAATGTACGAGTATTTTCTTTTTAATGCTGTTCGTGATATTTTCACTAGTATTCGTATCAATTGTTTGTAAGACGAATTTAATTTGTAAATTTGGTACTTGCTCACGAATATATAATAATGTATCGAGCTCTTCATCATGTAATGGTGAAGCTGAATTTAGTACATAAATGAGACTATCTGCTGCCTGTAAGTATTCAAAGTGAGAGCTGTTTTTGTCAAGTTGTCCATGCACAGTAGGTGTGACAAGGAATGAAAACTTATTTTTTCGTAAAAATCTACTTGGTAATTTAACTTCAATACATTTTCTTTCTAGTTTTGACTGAGAAGGTACCGCTAGTATGTTATGAAGTTCGTCAAAGTTTGGTATATTTCGTATATCTAGTTCTGTAAGCTCAGTTATTTCAGTTTGACTATCATCTTTAAATGTAATTGAAGTTGTTATAGCCTCATTTAATATATTTTCTCCTAGTATAGAGTTAATAAAGGCTGATTTATCATAATCGCTAGCTCCTGCTACTAGAAGTTGTGTAACAGTTAAATCGTATAACTCACGAACAAGTAGTGTGAATTGATGACCTAAATCTACATCATTCTTCTCAGCCCATACAGCAATCGTTTCAAATAATGCTGATACGTCTGCCATATCAACATTTGCATGAGCTGATGCATTTGAAAGTAAGGCAAATGCGCTTTTTACGAGTAATGATTCTAGAGTTGTCGGTGAAACTTCATTCCATGCTAATACTGCTGCGGAGACAAGTAAAGAATCTTCCGCTTTCGTTAAACTAAACCAATTTGTTAATAAATCTGGTACAAGTCCTTGTAATTCGTGCATGAAATGTTGTCCAGTAATCAATTCGAAGTACGTCTCTTGATAGCGAGTAGAAATTTCATTCCAATCATCATTAGCATCTACTTCGATATGTAAGAATAGGTGATTTATTGTTTGAATCCAAGGTAGATGGAATGATTCATTTTCATAGCTGTTCCAAAGTGAAATAACAAGTCCTTTAAATTGCACTTGATCAATTGTGTATAAGGCTTTTAAAGATTCATAGAAATACTCAGGTTTAATTTTTTTAGTAAAGCCTCTGTTCACATAATTGATTAAAGTATCGAACCAGTGTAATGATTTTGTTCGAATTCCTTCTTGAACAGCGAGTTCAATAGCATTATTCCAATCTTCTTGTTTTTCATAGAACGATCGAGCGATTGCAGTAATATTTGGATAGTCTGGTTGAAATGCAACAGCCTCGCTAATCGTCTTAAATGCTAGTCCTAAACGATTTTGCTCTATATAAAGGGAAAGAAGTTGTAGGGAAACTTCCATTGTAAGAGTTGTATCTTCTGTTTGGATAGATGTATAAATTTCTTCTGCTTTTGGCAAGAAATCTAATTCGAAATAAGCATCTGCAATATTCTTCATAGCCCAGAGAGCAAGTTCATTATTTACTTTCTCCCATTTGAATATAGCGGCTTCAAAGTCGTTAGTTTGAAAATAAACTTCACCTTGTGCAAAGCGAATATTAGATATATTGGAGAATTCATTTTTTGATTCATTTATATATGATTCACCGAGTACTTCCGCTACCGGAATGGAAGAGTCTTCTGTTAAAAATGTTTTATAGTAAATCTTTTGGATAAATTGTTTTTCAATGGTCATGTTCGTTCCCCCTGTATAATTTAGAAAAATGATGTTGTATGTAAAAGGGTGCATGTTACTCTAATAGGTAGAAGTTGCATTATATAGACCAAACTATGTTTTTGCTAGATATATCATTTTTCTTGAGAGTTAAACCGTTGCAAAAATTAACTTTCCTTTATTGTAACAAAAAAATAAGCCTATGAATTTTTATTTTTTATCTCGCTATTTATAGGCAGTAAGACTCCTACTCCGAAATTTAGTGAATGCAAGGAAGTTAAGTGGCAGCCCTGCTGCCTGTAAAATCCCGATTGGTTCAGGCTAATAATCAGTGAGGATGGATAAAAAAAACAACTGATTAAATCTCTGTTTAAGGAATGGAATAGAAGTAGAGTTCATTATAAAAACAATGTATAGTGAATATGTATACCATGTTTGTCTTAAAGATAGAATGGGCACAATATGGAATAACGATCGTGCATAGGATGTGTCTTCCGAATGGAACAACATATTGGCGAGTTAATCGCACATTATGGTTATTTTGGAATTATTATAGCTTTAGCTGGCGGGATTGTTGGATTACCTATACCGGATGAGTTTTTGTTGACTTTTATTGGCTATAACATTTCAAAAGGAGTTATGTCCGGAACAGCTGCTTTTTTAAGTGGAATGGCAGGTGCAATGCTTGGCATTACATTAAGTTACATATTAGGTTTAAAACTTGGGCTCCCTGTTTTAAAAAAATATGGTCCGAAAGTTAGAATTAAGGAACATCATATTGAAAAAACACATATTTTATTTGAAAAATACGGTCCATTTCTTTTAATGATTGGTTACTTTATACCGGGAGTACGTCATTTAACAGCATATTTTGCGGGAGTTTCAAATTTAACATTTTGGCGTTTTTGCTTGTACGCTTACGGTGGTGCGCTCATTTGGATAAGTGTTTTTATCGGACTTGGCTGGAAGTTAGGAGAGAAGTGGCGATTTGTTGAGTATAGTTTACATCATTATGGAATATGGATTTTAATCATTTCAGCAGTTGTTACATGCATTGTATGGTTTTACATAAAGAAAAAGAAAAACCGCTAATAGCGGTTTTTTTAGCTGAAAGCAATAAATAGTACACCAGCTGTAATAAAGACTACACCAATACCGGTCATAAAGTTTAACTTTTCACCTAATATAATCATCGCGAGAATAATGGAAAATACTACACTTAATTTATCGATAGGTGCTACTTGTGAAACTTTTCCTGTTTTTAACGCAAGAAAATAAAATAGCCATGACGAAGCACCAGCGATTCCACTTAATGTGATAAATAGCAGTGCTTTTTTATTTAGGAGGACATCGCCGATATTTTGAAATTTACCTTGTATAATAATAACTCCTACCATAAATAATGCCATAATAATAGAGCGAACCGTTGTTGCGACGTTGGCATCGATTCCATCTAAGCCAATCTTTCCGAAAATAGATACGAGGGCAGCAGCAATTGCTGATAATAGTGCGAATAATAGCCATGAACTCATAGTGAAACTCCTCCAATCTTACATTATTATACATGAAAATCATTCTCATGTATAAAAAACGAAATAAACCCCCGCCCTATATATTTAATAAGGTGGGGGTTTATTATACTACTCTGCTATTTCTTCATATAAAAAGTACGTTACATTATAAATATGCTCTACTTCATCATCAGTCATAAATAATAATTCGTCACGTTCAATCCCTTTTTTCTTTTCAATAAACTCAATCATGTTTTTTCGTTCTTCTCTTTTCATCAATTTTAATTTCTCCCCTCGATCTGTTTTAATACAGTTTATTTAAGTTACTGCTATTATATAACAGAATCTTTAGAAAGTTCCATCTATTTTATTGTTTTTTTCAGAAGAACTTTTCGACAAAACAAGCCCACCTAAGGGGGCTTGTTTTTATTTTATAGTCGTAAAAACTCGGGCTCGGTCGTACCAGCACCATCGATGTAATAAATTGTATCGGGATTGATTTTTATTAGTACGTAATTAGGGTCTTCCGCACCGAGTAACCAGCGTTTTAAGCTATTAGTCCAAAATTTGTTTTTTAATGTTTGATCTTCTTCGATGGAAGCTATACCTTCAACTTCAATGTAATCCTCATCTAATTTCTTTCCTTCACGTCCAAGTAGTACATGTACATTGGAATTTTTTTCAATATCTGTTATCTTTTTTGAATTTCGATCTGTTGCAACATATAGTACAAAATCTTCGTGGAAAAACATCATAAAGGCGCTATGTGGCTTATCGTTACGTACAGTAGATAATACACCAGTGCGTTGACCTTGAATAATAGTTGCGATTTTTTCTTTTAAGTGCATATTTTTAGCCTCTTTTCATAATTCATAATTTTTTCTGTCTGAACAAGATAATTTAAATATCTTTCATACTGTTTTCTTCAATCCGATTTTTTAAACGTAATTGTGATGAAATCGGACAAGTTAGGAGATGAATAATAATAATATCGAGGAGAAATACATACGATGGAAGGATGAAAAGCATGTTTAATAAAATATTTCTCATAGTAGCGCTTATAGGTGTACCACTTTCTGTAATCGGAAAAACACTTCATTGGCCACAAACTATTATGTTTGCTGTATACTGCATTACTATTATTGCATTAGCTGGTTTTATGGGGAGGGCGACAGAAAGTTTAGCAATTGTTTCTGGGCCTCGGATAGGTGGTTTATTAAATGCAACTTTCGGTAATGCCGTGGAACTTATCATTTCAATTTTTGCACTCCAGGCAGGATTAACAGAAGTTGTTTTAGCTTCCTTAACTGGTTCTGTACTTGGAAACTTATTACTGGTAGGAGGGTTATCCTTCTTTATAGGTGGCCTTAAGTATAAAAGACAAAGTTTCAATGTTTATGATGCAAGACATAATTCAGCTTTATTAATATTTGCTGTTGTCGTAGCCTTTGTTATTCCAGAGATTTTTTCAATGAAGATGGATGCTGGAAAGACGTATCAATTAAGTATCGGTGTTTCTATTATCATGATCATTATGTATCTTGCTGCATTGCTATTTAAGTTAGTTACGCACCGTGGTGTATATCAACATAAAAGTGATGAAGTAGCGCATGAGGAAGAGCCAGAGTGGTCCAAAGGTAAAGCGCTACTCATTTTAGCGATAGCAACACTTGCAGTTGCTTATGTGTCAGAGGCACTCGTACATACTTTTGAAACGGTCGCAAAGTCGTTTGGCTGGTCAGAGTTATTTATAGGGGTTATTATCGTTGCAATTGTTGGGAATGCAGCAGAACATGCATCTGCGATTATTATGGCATATAAAAATAAAGTAAATATCGCAGTAGAAATTGCAGTAGGTTCTACATTACAAATCGCCATGTTTGTTGCTCCTGTGTTAGTACTTCTTTCGATGCTTTTTGCACAAAAGATGCCTCTAGTATTTACAATACCAGAACTTGTTTCTATGATTACAGCTGTTTTCTTAACTATCGCCATTTCAAATGATGGGGATACAAACTGGTTTGAAGGAGGCACTTTATTAGCTGCGTATGTCATTATGGGAATTGGTTTTTATTTATTATGAAAAATAGGGATAACAATGCTTCAGAGGGAAAACACTAAATACAGTAATTTATATACCTTTACATAGGAAGGAGCCAGACAGGTGAAACGAGTGTACAGCATATGTCTTTCAACCATGGTCTCGTTTATTTTATTATTTCCTAACAGTAGTTTTGCAAAGACAACGGTAGAAGTAAAAATGCCTTCATCTGTTTTAAATATTTCAAAGGATAATACATTTCCAAATGACGCACAAGATTTACCGCGTTTACAGCCAAGTAAGTTTGCTCAAGAACTATTGAAAACAGCAAATATCAAAATTGAAAATCCTGATTTAATTCGAATGTTTAATGAAACAACAATTTCGAATGCACCGCTTGCGGTAGGGTACCGGGCGAAAATTTATTTAGGTCAATGGGCATTAAATTATGAGTCAATAGATACATCGATTAATTGGGAATATAAGCAAGTGAATCGAAATATATATGATAATCGCGGAGGAGATCGCTTATACCCACTTCGCTATAAGCAAGAAACCCAAAAGACAATCGAAGGTGATTTAACAGCAGATATGAAAGATGCTGCAGATGTGAAAAAAATGATGCTTCTAAAAGCGCTTGAAAAAGTACAATTGCCACTTTCATTTAAAACAACTATTGGTTATGGTACTGGACATGAGCGTGTTTATAATATTAGTCCAAGTCAACTTGGATATTTATATGCGTATACACCAGCAGTAAATGAAAAAGGAAAAGTAACATTTGGAGAAGTCTACCTTGTGTTAAAAGGGAATCAAAAAAGGCTTGTCGTGAAAAATATTACATCTCAAGGAATCGGAGCCGCTATTCCAATTCATGATCATTTATTTTTCAAATTTGTTTCTTCATCGCATGCACAATGAAATAAAAAACGTCAGCTTATAAGCTGACGTTTTTTATTTATAACATAATGTTTGATGTTTTTGATAAGAAATCTTCTTTTGGATAGTAGCTATTTTTTACAAGAACATTCGGTCCAAGGCATTTCACGGCAGGACAATGGCAACTTAATGATTTTGCTGTTTTTGAGTCACACCATTTGTCGTAAGCTTCTTGTAGTGTATTTGTTTGTACATTACCTAGAAGCGGGACATCACCGAAGTCGGTCACGATAATATTTCCATCGAAAATATTTACGTTCAAACGAGAACGACCATCTGGATCATTGCGGACAGTTACATTTTTACTTTCATGTAATTTCTTTAGTGTAGCTAAATCGTGTTCATTATCACTACATGCATAGAAAGGTAATGTTCCGAATAACATCCACACATTTTCATCACGGATCTCTAATAAATGTTCAACTGCATTTCGAATTTCTTCCTTTGTTAAAATTTCAAGTGTGCTAGCGAAGTCACTCGGATACATCGGGTGCACTTCATGACGTTTACAGCCCATTTCTTCAACGATTTGACGGTGAATATGTTCAATATGTGGTAGAGTTCGTTTGTTTAACATAGTTTCGGCTGATACGAGTACACCTGCCTCTGATAGAGCTTTACTATTTGTAATCATTCTTTCAAATAATTTAGCGCGCTGTTCATAAGTAGGCTTACGCTCCATCATTGCAAATCCGCCTTCAACGAAGTCATCGATTGTTCCCCAGTTATGTGAAATGTGCAACACATCTAAGTAGGGAATAATTTGTTCGTAACGTGCTAAATCTATAGTTAAGTTTGAGTTGATTTGAGTGCGAACGCCTCGTTCATGGGCGTATTTTAAGAGTGGTGTTACATAGTTGTCGACGGATTTTTTTGAAAGCATAGGTTCTCCGCCTGTAATACTTAAAGAACGTAAATGAGGAATCTCATCTAATCGTTTTAATAAAAGCTCCATCGGAAGCGGATTTGGATCTTTCGGCTGTAATGTGTAACCAACAGCGCAATGCTCGCAACGCATATTGCATAACGTCGTCGTTGTAAACTCAACGTTTGTTAATAGTAGTTTGCCGTACTCTTCAAGGTCCATATACGCTTCCCATGGATCGTAAGAAGGAGTAATCGGCTTCATTATTTGTGATATCGTCATATGAAATACTCCTTTGACTATTGAAATAACAATTTGTCCATTCTCTATAATAGAAGAATATGTGCTTTTTATAAAGTGAAACTTTTTTGTGAAAAAAGAGAGAGGGCTTACATTATAATGAATTACGGTTACAAAATTGATGAAATTACATGCCCATAGCAATCATTTTTGCGGTATAATAAAAGCAACTCGAATTAAAAGGAGAGTGCCTTCATGGGAAAAGCAATTCAAGGTAAAGATTCACAACTAGTATATTTGAAAGAACGTTTAAATATGTTCATTGAAGTAATTGATACGATTGAACCAGAAGAGGTAGAATTAGAAGATGTAGATCGTCTTCTTGCAATGTTAGATGAATTAGAACTGAAATGTGAGCAATTTAAAAAAGACGAATAATATATTGAAAAGGCTGCCACTACAAAATTGGCAGCCTTTTTCTGTACGGATAATAGAAGGAATATAGAAAAAAAGGTATAATCAAGTTGTGAAAAATTTCATTTAACCTTTAATGGCGTGAAATAAATAAACAGCTGAAGAGTATAACAATGGAATTTTCATTTCATAACGTTTTGGTAGCGTTCACAATTGAGGGGGAAGTAACAATGGAAAAGCTTCAAGAAAGCATGTATCAACTAATTGTTGAAACGTCAACGAACTTACCGAAAGATGTTCGTCGCGCAATTCAACAAGCGAAAGAACGAGAAAATGCAGGAACTCGTTCGGCGATGGCACTTGGCACAATTACGAATAATATTAAAATGGCAGATGATAATATCTCGCCAATTTGCCAAGATACAGGGATGCCAACGTTTAAAATTTATACACCAGTTGGTGTGAATCAATTAAAACTGAAGGAAGCTATCTATAGTGCGCTTGAGCGGGCGACAAAAGATGGTAAACTTCGTCCAAACTCTGTTGATTCTCTTTTTGGAGACAATAGCGGAAACAATTTAGGACCAGGTACACCTGTTATTAAGTTTGAACAATGGGAAAAAGATTACATTGATGCACGTTTAATTTTAAAGGGCGGCGGTTGTGAGAATAAAAATATTCAATATAGCCTGCCTTGTGAAATAGAAGGACTTGGACGAGCTGGGCGTGATTTAGAAGGAATTCGTAAATGCCTTCTTCATGCAGTATATCAAGCGCAAGGTCAAGGGTGTAGCGCAGGAGTAATCGGCGTCGGTATCGGGGGAGACCGCACATCAGGTTACGAATTAGCAAAAAATCAATTATTCCGTACATTAGATGATGTAAATCCAGTTCCAGAATTACACAAGCTTGAAGAGTATGTATTAGAGAATGCGAATAAGCTTGGCATTGGTACGATGGGATTTGGGGGAGAAACAACTTTATTAGGTTGCAAAATTGGAGTATATAATCGTTTGCCAGCGAGCTTCTACGTATCTGTTGCGTATAATTGTTGGGCATATCGTCGTCTTGGCGTAACAATTCATCCTGAAACAGGTGAAATTATGGATTGGTTATACCAAGAAGGTGAAGATACACTTCAACAAGACGCTGCGCAAGAACAAACAGAGCAGCGTGAAATCGTATTACAAGCTCCAATTACAGAAGAGCAAATTCGTGAACTTCGTGTTGGTGATGTTGTTACAATTAACGGCATGATGTATACAGGACGTGATGCGATTCATAAACATTTAATGGATAACGATTGTCCAGTAGATTTAAAGGGACAAATTATTTATCATTGTGGTCCAGTTGTAGTGAAAGATGAAAATGATAATTGGCAAATTAAAGCGGCAGGTCCAACGACAAGTATTCGTGAAGAGCCATATCAAGGCGATATTATGAAAAAGTTCGGTATTCGTGCTGTAATTGGTAAAGGTGGTATGGGTGCTAAAACATTAGCTGCTTTAGAAGAACACGGTGGTGTGTACTTAAATGCAATTGGTGGTGCAGCACAATATTATGCTGAATGTATTAAAGAAGTGAAAGATGTTGATTTCTTACAATTCGGTATCCCAGAGGCAATGTGGCATTTACGTATCAATGGTTTTAAAGCCGTTGTAACGATGGATTCTCATGGTAAAAGTCTACATGCTGATGTTGATAAAACATCACTTGAAAAATTGGCGAGCTTTAAAGAACCTGTATTTAAGTAAAGAGAAATGCATCTCGAATTATTCGAGGTGCATTTTTTGGTATATATAGAAAAACATGTTCAGCATGAAAGAAAGCAGGGAAACAGAAACTACAGGTACGATTATATATGGAAAGGAGACTATTTATGAAATATAAATGGTTATATATAGGTCTCATTTTTTCAATTATGATGGCACTTGTTCCAGTTTCAACATTTGCTTATACGAATACACCACATAACTGGGGAATCCCACGTCCTAAAAATGAAACGGTGCCAGATGCAGGGAAACTATATACAGAATTACTACAAAAAAATGGTGGGTTTTATTTAGGAGATACGAAGAAAAAAGATATTTATTTAACATTTGATAATGGATACGAAAATGGATATACAGGAAAGATTTTAGATGTATTAAAGGAGAAAAAAGTACCAGCAACTTTCTTTGTGACGGGACATTATATAAAAACACAAAAAGATTTATTATTAAGAATGAAAAATGAAGGACATATTATTGGTAATCATTCTTGGAGTCATCCAGATTTTACAACAGTAAATGATGCAAAACTTCGTGAAGAATTAACGAGCGTAACGGAAGAGATTAAAAAAGTAACAGGGCAAAAAGAAGTGAAATATGTACGCCCTCCGCGAGGTGTATTTAGCGAAAGAACGTTAGCTCTTACGAAAGAAATGGGATATTATAACGTGTTTTGGTCGCTTGCATTTCTTGATTGGAAAGTAGATCAGCAAAGAGGATGGCAATACGCTCATAATAATGTAATGACTATGATTCATCCAGGATCTGTTTTGTTACTTCATGCAATATCAAAAGATAATGCAGAAGCACTTGCGAAAATCATTGATGATTTGCGCGAGAAAGGGTATCATTTTAAAAGCCTAGATGATTTAGTAAAAAGCAATCAACCGTAAGCATGTATGCTTGCGGTTTTCTCATGCTATAATGATGTGTAAAAAGGATGGGGAAACGTATGTGGAGCGAACATGTTACGTTAGAATATCCGTACCATTTTGAGGAAGTACTAAAGCGTTTATCTTTCGACCCGTTAAACGTCATTCAATTAGACGAGAAAGTAATTTATGTCCCGCTTTTTATAGACGAAGAACAGATTGTTGTTCGTTTGCAAGGGATTGGTACTGTTCAAAATCCACAGTTTTGGATCTCTAGTCAGGCAGGAGATCAAGAGAAAGTAATGAAACGAATGAGGTCCATTTTTCACTGGAATGAACCGTTTCAAAATATACAAAATCATTTTTTAAACACATCATTACGTCCACTATTTGAAACATATGCTTATACTCCAATTATTTTAGAATTCGATTATTTCGCTTGTCTTCTTCGCTGTATTATTCATCAACAAATAAATTTGAAATTTGCTACTGTGCTAACAGATCAATTTGTAAAGCGATATGGGACAGAGAAGAACGGCGTTTTCTTTTTCCCAACACCAGAAAGAGTAGCGAACATTTCAATAGAAGAATTGAGAGAGCAGAAGTTTAGTCAGCGAAAAGCCGAATATATAGTAGGATTAGCAAAACATATTGTAGGCGGTAAATTAGATTTAGCAAGGATAGAAAACGAAACAGAAGAAGAAGTATCGGCACAATTGTTACCAATAAGGGGTATTGGGGCATGGACAGTGCAAAACTTTTTAATGTTTGGGCTTGGTCGGAAAAATATGTTTCCAAAAGCAGACATTGGAATTCAGCGCGCAGTGCAAGGTGTATTTCAATTAGATTATAAGCCTGATGATGCATTTTTAGAAAAAGTGAAACAAGAGTGTGAACCATATTGCAGTTATGCAGCGTTATATTTATGGAAAAGTATAGAGTAGAGGTGTAATAATGATACAAAAGCAACAAGAGAGTAAGTTGGAAGTTGGTCAAACGTTTCCTGTGACAATTAAACGTCTTGGGATTAACGGAGAAGGCGTTGGTTATTTTAAGAGACAAGTTGTTTTCATTCCAGGGGCATTACCAGGAGAAGAAGTTGTTGCTGAAGCAACGAAAATTCAGCGTGGCTTCGCTGAAGCGAAAGTGAAAAAAGTTCGTAAATCATCACCACATCGTGTGAAAGCACCATGTTCAGTATATGAGGAGTGTGGTGGCTGTCAATTGCAGCATTTAGATTATAAAGAACAATTAAATCAAAAGCGTGATATCGTTGTACAAGCATTCGAGAAGTATATGAATGACAGTCTAGAAGAGAAAATTCGCCCGACGCTTGGTATGGAAAATCCATGGCATTATCGTAATAAAAGTCAATTGCAAGTGGGGCGTAAAGACGAAAAGGTTATTACAGGGTTATATAAGCAAAACTCACATCAGTTAATTGATATTTCTCATTGCATGATTCAACATAAAGCAACGAATGAAGCGACAAAAGTTGTAAGACGTATATTAGAAAAATTAAATGTTTCTATTTACAATGAGAAGAAACAAAAAGGTTTAGTACGCACAATTGTAACACGTACTGCAGTTCAAACAGGGGAAGTACAAGTTACACTTATTACAACAAAAGAAGAATTACCAAATAAAGATCAATTTATCGCAGAAATACAAAAACAAATGCCAAGTGTTAAATCAATTATGCAAAATGTAAACTGGCGTAAAACATCTGTTATTTTTGGTGATAAAACATTTAAATTAGCTGGAAAAGAAGTAATTCAAGAAACACTAGGTGATTTATCATTTGAATTATCAGCACGCGCATTCTTCCAATTAAATCCAGAACAAACGGTGGTTTTATACGATGAAGCGAAAAAAGCAGCTGCTTTAACAGGAAACGAGAAGATTGTGGATGCGTATTGCGGTGTCGGTACAATTGGACTTTGGCTTGCGAATGATGCAGCGGAAGTACGTGGTATGGATGTAATTCCAGAAGCGATTGAAGATGCAAAGAAAAATGCAAAACGCCACGGATTCACAAATGCAAAGTATGAAGCTGGTAAAGCGGAACAATGGTTACCAAAGTGGGTAAAAGAAGGCTGGCGTCCAGATGTCATTGTTGTCGACCCACCGCGTACAGGTTGTGATGATAAATTACTTGAAACGATTTTAAAAGTGAAACCGAAACAAGTTGTTTACGTGTCTTGTAACCCTTCCTCATTAGCACGTGATGTGGAAACATTAATGGAGAGCTATGAAGTGGAGTATGTACAACCAGTTGATATGTTCCCGCATACAGCTCATGTTGAGAACATAGTTAAATTAACGTTGAAATAAAGGGATTTTAATGAGATTGTTGATGGGTTTGACCACATTCTGACCACATCAACAATTTTTTTATGATTTTAATGCCTCACTTAGCTTTAAAACAGCACTTTCTTGCATATCTATAGTAACATGACTGTAAGTGTCTAATGTGGTCTTAATTGAACTATGTCCTAAACGCTCACTTACGATTTTTGGATTAATACCTAGCTTTAATAAAATTGTCGCATGTGTATGTCGTAAGTCGTGAAACCTAATTTGAGGTACATCGGCTTTTTTTATAAATTGATTAAAAGTAGTTGTCATAGTTCGTGGTAATATCGGCTGTCCAGTTTCTTTAGCAAAAACTAAATCATTATCCTCATATGACTGCCCAAATAATAATTTGAACTCATTTTGTTTAGCTTTATAAGACTTAAATTCTTTACATAAGTTTTGATCAATAGAAATTAAGCGTTTTGATCCATGTGTTTTGGGTTCTGTAAATCTAAATCCATTCTCATCATAAATAAGTGTTTCCGTAACGCTTATTTTACCTTCATTCAAATCGAAATTCTTCCACTTCAGACCAAGTATTTCGCCACGTCTCATACCTGTATTTAATGCCAATAAGAAAAGATGATAATAGATGACATTTTCAAATTTTGTGCGATTTAAGAATCTTTTCGTTTCCTCAATTGACCACGTAGAATTGACCACTTTTCGTGGTCGAGGTATTTCCACGTGTTGAAATGGGTTTTTAAATAGGAGCTCCCATCTAACAGCATCTTCTAATGATCCTTTTAAAACAATAAAAATATATTCAATATAAGCAGGTGACAAACCTTCATCGATTAATGACTTAACAAATCTTTGTCCATGCAAGGGTTTTAAATCTTTTAATTTGTGTGAACCAAGCACAGGTATAATCCGACTATTTACAGCTCTTTTATAATTGGTGAATGTAGTTTCCCTTACTCTTTGCTTCGCTGTGTTTTCTAACCATTCTTGTAAATAATCACTAAGAGTAAAGTTCTTATCATCAACTAGACTTCCAGTATTAAATTGATGGATAAGCTCATTGCATGCACGTTCGGCTTCTTTCTTTGTTTTAAAGCCTGATGCTGTTTTTTGTTTTCTTTTGCCAGTAAGAGGATCTCTTCCAATATCAATTGTAAATGACCACTTTTCACCGCGTTTTCTAAAATATCCTTTCATTATCCATACCTCCTTGAACTAATAGTATTCGAATAGCATAAATAATTCCAGTATCAGAAAAAGGAAAAGACACTCAAGCGAGTGTCTTTATGATAAAATATACGTATCCATACTTCTAGGTCCACATAATGTGGACCTTTTTTTATTGATACAAAATCAGTATTTTGTTACTTCATTATTTTTAATTTTTGTATCATTAGCTTCTTTTATTTTTTCTGATTGATTTTTTATCTCATCTGTGATTGAAATATCTATGTTACCCGTAGCTTTTTTGTACTCTTGTTGCAATGAGTTAACATTTTGATTGAATGAAATTAGACTTCCAGTTGGAGAATTAACCTGTTCATTAAGTGCTGTCACAACACTATAGATATTTTTATATTCCTCATATACATCTTTGTATAAATCAGGATGCTTTTTTGCAGCTTCTGATACTAATTTTAATTGTTGACCCATCTCATTATAAAGAATGTCTGCGCGTTTAATCATTGGATCAGATTCTGTCTTTTTCGAAATTAGTTCTGTATTAAAATCTTTTTGAGTTTTTATCGCATTAGACCATGTATCAGAATAACCAAATAAGACTAATGTGGAATACATTTCAAATGAGTCAATGTCGTTATAGAAATTAGCAGCCGCCATTAAATACTCATTTTCTTTTTTCTTTTCCTCAGCAAGGGCTTTGTGATTATTTTCAATACCCATTGTAATAAAAATAATCACAAATAACATTACGAATGAAGTAATTGCTGTTCCGAAAGAGATAGCAGATTTTAAGAACAGTGGTTTTGTTTCGTTGTTTTTCTTCTTATTAATGAACCCCATAATTAGAAAAATTAATGCAGCTATCAGTGCAATGATACTGAACCAGGATAACGTTCCTCCCACAGCTTCCCCTAGAACATATCCTATTCCGTATTCGTAGTCTCCAAATTTAATGCTATTATATATTCCTCTAGCGAATAATATGGTTAGTATTCCTATACTAACTAAAATAAACATTTTATTAGATATTTTCATTTTAATCCTCCAAAAATGTAAGATTTCTGAAGTTAGCATAGCAAACATAGCATTAATAAATTGTCATATTATGTCGAATGAACAAATAAAAAAAGAGAGCAAATAGCTCTCTTGCTCAAATTGTAAAAAGATGAATATTTTACAATTTGAAATTGGAAATGATTTCTTTTATGATGAAATCAAATCATAGTATTTCTTTGTTGTTTTGCAGCATTTTTACGTACAATGAAACCTGTTTTGCAAAACGACCTTGCTGATGCCCATCAAGCTCCTCATAAGCTCTTTGGATATCGTTAAAGAGTAATTCTAATAATGCATCTTCTTTTCTGTTTTCAAAATTAAGAAGAGCGTCTGTGGAGGTGTTAAAATATGACGCAAGGACCTTTAAACTTTCGAGGTCAGGTTCATGACGATCGGTTTCCCAATTTTTGATTTGTCCGCGTGATAAACCTGTTCTTTCAGATAATTGTTCTTGCGTTAAATCAAAAGACTTTCGTAACCGTTTAATGTTTTGTCCGACTGTAGTTTTCATAGTTTGAGTATAATAATCGCCTTATCACTATACCATAATTGGTCGATACTCTGACTTTTAAAATATTTATTGGTATTTTTACTATCTTGATAAATATGTATAGAACAAATGTTTGTTTAGTGTTAAAATATTCATATAGATTATTAAAACGTCTTAATGCACAATTGCATATTTATTATTAAAAAACCTGAGAAACGTTGATACACAGCGTTTCCTCAACTTTCTCAATAATAATCAGATAACTCCGCGACTGAATTTTGGGAAATTTGTGTTATTATTAATACAAAATAAAAGGAACGAAAAAAAAGACTCACAGCGTGTGTAAGAGTGATTTGGCCCACTCTTACACCGTTCGCCCGACTCACGAGGGGGAACATCTGCCATAAGTCTCTTCTCGGTTACTACACGAGTAACACTTACATTATAACATGCCGATAATACTAAATCATTACTATGGTATGATTTTCCTATTGTATAATTTGAGAAAAAGCGAAGCGTCTTTGTTCCAAATAGGAGGAGCAAAAATGAAGAAGTTGATGAATCGTATTAAAAAACAAGCTGATAGAAGAGAATTAACATTTCCGGATATTGAACGAAAAACTGGAGTAGATCGAGTTGTTATAACGGATGCGGTAAGTGGTAAAACATCAGAAATGAAATTTGATAAATTTTTACTAGTAGTTTCGATTCTTTTTGAGGATACGGAAGAAAGAAAAAGTATTTTAAACGAGTTCATCATGTTGTGTAGGGGAGATTTAAATATTCGTAAAGTACTTTGCTATTGCCAAGGAATTGGTGAATACGAGGTTATAGACAAATTGATAGAGAAGCATCAAAAAAATAAAAAGTTAATAAAATACTTTAAAATTTATGAATTATATAACCTTAGAAATCAAAATAAAAAACGTGGACAGTTAATGATCGATGAAATGGATGAAATATCTTTTTCTAGTGATTCAGAAATTCAAGTTTTAGTTAATATGCTCTACAGTTTTTCAATGTATGATATTTTTAATTATAGAGCAATGCTTCCTTATACTGATAAGGTAGAAAAAAACCTTAACGAGATAAACAAAGGATTCATAAAATCTTGTCTAGAGATGCATTATAATGATCGAATTGCTTATATTAATCTTTTTAATGAAGATGTGGCGGTTTGCCGAAAGAAGTGTGAAGAAATATTGAATTCTGATATCGAAGTGCCAGTTATAAAAGCAACAGCATTATGTTGCCTTGGTGAGAGTTTTTTATTTACAGACGTTCTTAAGGCTGAAAAATACTTGTTAGAAAGTCTAATGTATTTAGAAGACAATGGCATTTCCAAAAATGGTAGAAAGTATAAATCGTTTCAATCAACACTAGCCTTTCTTTATATTGATAACGGGTTCAATCTCGACAAAATAGACTTTACATCTATTGATACATCTGAAATAGCTTATTATGAAGGCTTATATGGTGATAAAGAAAAAGCTTTAAAAATGTTTGAAGAACTAGCCAAAGAACGAAAATTTGTATCTCCGTTCATAATGTACTATATTTCCAGAATTAACAATGATATACTGGGATTAAGACAAGCTTTGAAGCGTTTTGAACGTGTTGGAAATTATCATTATGCTAATGCTGTAAAGCGTATATTAGCTAGAACAGAAGAGAGAGTGGGATGAGGATGAAAAAATTAAGTATGGCAATCTTATGTATTATGAGTGCGTTCACTCTATCTTTAAATGTTGGAGCAACAACTAAGGAAATTAAAGAACAACCAGTTAAAAATCAAGTACAATATATGATGGTTGAACCGGGTGGACATTAATATTAAAAATATAAATAGTAAAAAAGGGACGTTGCGTACATCGCAGCGTCCTTTCGTACTTTTTGGGGAATGTTGGTTTTTAGTTAAGTGATAAAAAAACGACACCTATTTTTTTCCAAATTATTATTTTTATAAAGAATTTAATGGTTATTATAATCTGCTATAAAGTGAAACTCTAAAAAAATATTAAATTACAAACCAAATATACAGAGGGTGTAGGGGGAAATTACAATGGTAAAAGAGCAAGTAGCAAAAGAAGCAGCAGTTAAGTTGTTATTAGAGGGAAATACTCCTAATACTGAGGAACAATTAAAACACTTACTAGACGATGTGTTTAAAAATAAAAAAGACTAACCATAGAGGTTAGCTTTTTTATTTTTGTTCTTTGTTTTGTTGATACTGTACATACATTTCTAACTGTTCCCAAGCTTTTTTCTGTTCTTCTTCTGATAGTTTAGAGATTAGTTGTTCAATCTTCTTCCCCATTGCTGTTGCTTGTTTATCTTGTTCTGCAGTTAATCTTTCATCAGTGGATCTTCCTAGTAGAAAATCTACAGATACTTTATAAATATCAGCTAGTTTAGATAAAGTATCATAGTCTGGTTTTCGTCTCCCGGATTCGTAACTAGATAGAGTCCCACGGTGTATTTCTAGTTTTTCAGTTATATACGTTTGTGTGTAGCCGCTTTTTTCACGGCAGGCTCTCAATCTTTCTCCTAGAGTCATAAATTTATTCCCCTTTATAAAAAATTTCTATGTGTGTTTTACATTACATTCGAATTGATGTTAATTACAGTATATATACTTTCTGACGACTTTACACTGTTTTTTATCAAATTGATAAAAAAATATAACAAAATGACAAAAAACATGTTTACTTCTTCAAAATGACGACATATAATAAAAATAACAAATCGTCAAAATGACGACTTGGAGGTGAAACATTTGTCTATAGGCATAAGAATACGTGATATACGTAAAAAAAAGAAAATAACTCAGGGAGAATTAGCAAGAATGCTTGGTTTTAGCGGTTCCTCGGCTATCTCTTATATTGAAAATGGTCAACGCAAACTAAACGCTGATAAAATTCCAAAATTAGCGGAAAGCCTAGGGGTAACTATTGAAGAAATTTTTTTGAGTAACACTCGTCAAAACGACGACAATAAAAGAGAGGATGAAGAATCATGAAAAATTCAACAGTTCAAATAGCGTTAGCAGTCACAAAGTTTTCAGCTCGAAAAGGATGGAGCGATGAAGAATTTTGGGAGGCAATTGAGTTACTTCGTTTCAATAAAGAAGATGAAAGGCAAACAGCTGTAGAAAAGTTAGATAGTATCCCAGTTACTAATGATAGTGCAAATGATTATCCCATTATGCTAAATGTAACACACGTAGAAGAAATATTAGGAATAGCAAAAAGAACAGCGTACGACATTATGGATCAAAAAGGTTTTCCTTTAGTCAAAATCGGTCGAAAAAAAGTTGTTCCAAGGGATGCATTCTTTAATTGGCTAGAAAAGGGGGTGTCAGCATAATGGAAGATTCAACATTATTAGCTATATTTGGAATGTTAATCGCATGTGGTTCGTGGTTGTTTTACATCACTTATGAACCAATAAAACAATGGTCTTGGAGTGATGTAGAAGAAAATAAAAAGACCCACGGTAATGGGTCCTTTCAAAAAAATAAGTTGTTATAAGTATACCACGGAAAGTAGGTAAATAGTACATGGATTTAATTGAATATCAAGTGCTATTACCTATTAAGTTCTGGGACTTAGCAAAAAGCAAAGATGAATTAAAACAAATGATTGAACAGTATTTAAAGGTTGGTTATCCGCATTATGAAATTCAACGAATTATTAAAAGTGGACAAGCATATGTGGCAGTTTGTACGAGGAGGTAAATAAATGGCAACGTTTCGAGTTAATAAAAGTAAAAATTACACAACCATTAATAATACGGGTCTTCGAGATGAACGGTTGAGTTGGAAGGCAAAAGGGATATTAGCTTACATTTTATCATTGCCGGATGATTGGGTATTTTACATGGAAGAAATAGCAACACATGCGAAGGATAAAATTAGTAGCTTATATTCAGGAATGAAGGAGCTCAAAAAGTATGGTTATGTAAAAAGGTTCCCTATAAAAGATGAAAAAGGAAAAATTATTAGATGGGAAACAATCGTTTATGAAGTCCCACAACAAGAAAACCCACATGTAGAAATTCCACAAATGGACATTCCATATGTGGAGAATCCACATATAGAAAATCAAACACTACTAAGTACTAATAATTTACTAAGTACTAATAAACAAAATACTAATATACAAAGTAGTAGTAGCATCTTCTCTTTCTACGAAAATAATTTCGGTATTTTAAATTCATTCATTGCCGAAAGTATTTCGCAATGGGTAAACGATACAAGCGAAGAACTTGTACAAGCAGCTATGGAACGTGCATTGAAACAGCAGAAGAAATGGAATTATGCTGAGGGCATTTTAAAACAGTGGGTTAATAAAAACATTCTTACTTTAGCTGATGTTAATGCAGCTGAAATAGAGTTTAAAAATAAAGGTAAAAAAGGAGCGAAGAAAAATGACCGTAACACAAATGAAAAAGGTAGCCCAATCCCTGGATTTGAAGGTAAATTACCATTCTGAGCAATGCATGAAACATTCTTATGAAATAGGCGGTCAAAAAATCGTTAAGCCTGTTCAGATGATTGAATATAAAGGACAAGTTGTTTGCCCAAGATGTGTAGTAGAACAAAACGATAAAATTTTAGAAGAACAAGCAAATGCTCATTATAAAAAAATTGATCGGTTGCAGAAATTCAACATGCTAGAAAAAGCGAGTGTCATTACTAATAGGAAAATGCCTCTTTCAAGACTTTCGGATTATAAAGTTGGATGTGCAGAAACAACAAGGCACAAACAGAGTGTAGAAGAAATTTTAGAGGAATTAAAAAGTGGAAAAGTTCAAAAGGTTGTTTTTACAGGGAATCAGGGTACAGCAAAAAGCTTTTTAGCCTATAGCATGCTTTACGAATTAAATCAGTATTTTTGGGACATTAGTCAGAAGGAAGAAAACTATCATCTAATGAAAAGTTGCTTGTATGTTGAATTAGAGGCAATCACGAGAATGATTATGGATTCGTTCGATGATAAGAGCAGTAAGTATACACTTCAATATTTTGTTCAGTTAATTGCTAAAGCTGATTTTGTAGTTTTGGACGATTTAGGAGCGGAAAGCGGTTCGACATATTCAAATAGGCAAGCTTCAGACTTCATCCAACGTCTTTTATACGCTGTATCTAATGCTAGACAAGGTATGAATACATTTACAACAACTAATTTCACTGGGGAACAGCTCTTTAATAAATATGATGCAAAAACAGTTAGTCGTTTATTGGGTGATTCAAAAGTATTGCAATTCACTACAGCAGATCAAAGGCTTGCAAATTTAGGATTCTAATAAGGAGGAATAAAGATGTGTACATTATGTCATGATACAGGGATTATTCGTAAAGAAACTTATCCAGGTGTAATTGAAACGAACGGTTGTAATTGTGAAGTAGCAAAGCAACAGCAACAAGAAAATGATAAGCGTCGGGAAGCATGGTTAATAAAATTCGAGTCAATGAAACAAGAATTACAACGGAATCAACAACAAAAGGTAAGTTAACAAGGGGGAGCAAGTTATGAAAAACACAGGTGTTGCAAGAAAAGTGGACGAGCTAGGACGTGTAGTAATTCCGGTTGAGTTACGCAGAACTTTGGGGATTGCTGAAGGTACAGCATTAGACTTTCATGTTGATGGGGAAAACATCGTTTTAAGAAAACATGAAAAGTCATGCTTTGTAACGGGTCAAGTTTCCGAATCAAACATGGAGTTGCTAGACGGCCGGATGTTTTTGAGCAAGGAAGGGGCAAGTGAATTACTGGAACTTATTGAAAAGAGCGTGAAGGTGCATGCCTAAGCAATTAAATATTTTCGATGTAGAGCCAGCAATTTGTGAGTTCGATGTAATGAAAGCAAATGTAAAAAGGGGAACTGGACGCACTACATATGCTGATGTACGCGTTCAGGTTCCTAAGAAAGCGAAATGTACGGATGAGTTACCACGTAAAACGGAGCCAGATGACCGTTATGAATTATTTGAACAGTATGCAATAGCAATTTGGCGATATGAACGATCAATTGATAGCTCTTGTAAGTGGGAAACAGCAGAGGAATTGTGTAAGGCGGCACGAGATAAAAAGGAAGATATTCCAGTAAGGATTTATTTAGGAAGTGGCTTCAAACCAGATGTTGTCAAGTACATGAAGTGAGAAAAAGGGAGAGGAACATATGAAAAAAATAGAAATCGATGTTAGTAGCAACAAGCTTTTAATAGTGAAGGATGGAAATGTTACAACGGTAAATCCACCAATGAGCGGATTCGGCGAGCAAGTTGCAGTTTGGGTTAACGGTAAAGTTGATCGCGTGGATACTAAGTTTACTGAAAAGATAAAATAATCATTTTTAGAAGGTAGGTTTGCTTATGAGCGTAGCAAGAAATCATGAAGCGATGAAGGAATCACGATTGAAAATATACATCGCTTTAGAAGAAGCTAACTTCATTTGGGATGAAAGAGATGTAATTCGCTTTCGTGAAATGTGGAGTCAAGGTATGAGTTTACCGAAGATGGCAAAAGCGTTAAGGAGACACCAAGCGGAGGTGGCGCTCCTTGTAATAGATCAGGCTGATCAGTATTTAATTGAAAATCGTCCGATAGGATTAGGGATTTGCTAAATAGGAAGGGGAAAACAAAATGAAAACAATGGAAAACGGTGTATTTGGGGTAACAAAATTAATCAGTAAATCAAAGGAAGGACAAGCTGTAATGAATATCAATCAAATTTGTGAATTAGATCAATATCAAGAAGCGGCATTACGTACATGGAATACAAATAACGATTTCGGTGGACGTGTTTTAAATGCAGCATTAGGGCTTACGGGAGAAGCTGGCGAGGTTGCTGATGTTGTAAAAAAAGCTATTTTCCATGGCCATGGATTTGATCCAGCTCATTGCCCAGGAGAAGAAGAAGGGAACACGCATAAAATCGCTTTAGAGCTAGGGGATATCTTGTACTATATTTCAATCATGTCTCACGAAATGGGATATACCTTAGAAGATATCGCTCAAATGAATATAGATAAATTAGCAACAAGATATCCAGACGGATTTAGTCGAGAAGCTAGTCAAAACCGTGTTGATGTGAAGTAAGACAAAATTTGAATTTTGTACAGAAATGGGGAATCAAAGTGAAAGATGTAAAGATAGAAAACACTTGTGGAAGTTTACGTATTTTTGTAGATGGAACTGTTATTGGAAATGTATCTGACGAGATTGGAAAAGTGGTTACAGAGAACTTATTAATAAATTTGGATAAAGCTGGAGCTATTAACCTAACTATTGAAAACTAAACAAAAGCGTTATTTGAATAGAAAATGGCAGGTAATTGACTAAGTTACCTGCCGAGATCCAAAACAGTACGGAGGAACAAGCTCCGTTTTGAAAGAGTGCAGCCGAGGGAGCCTGCTTGTAGGTAGTATGTGTAATGGGAAAAAAGATTATTCGAAAAGGGGAATGGAAAATGGAATACATTGAAAAAGCAACTAAAGATATTAAAGAGAATTGGTTTGAAAATCATGTAGCTGAAATTCAAGGTGAAGAAGGATTGCAAGTTATTTATTGGGGCAAACCTGGAACGGTAAGTTATCGCACTAAATTTGTTCTTTCTGGATATAACGTGTTTATTTCTGGTGATATTGGTGAATCAGTGTACAACCTTACGTGTCCAGCAACATTAGAAAACATTAAAGGATTTAATTTAGGATACTTCACAGAAAAGTTAACGGCATTTTGTGAGGAACGTTGGAATTTCGATGAAGAAAAGGCCAAAAGGGAGCTTGATGAATATTGGAAAGAATACGATATAAATGAAACAACTGAAGACGGACGGGAAGTATATGATCGCATTATTTCAGCAATTGAAGAGAGTTCATCTATGGAAGGTTACCATTTTTGGTTAAGTGACGTTTATCATAGCAGCTCATTAGATTCTGACACATTGGAAGACATTTGGAACTTCGGCAAAAGGTTGCCACGTCGTTTAATTGGTTACTGGTTAGGATTGCAAATGGCAATTGAGCAATTAGAGAAAAACAAAACTGAAGCAGAAGCAGTGACTTTATAACCAAATTTATTATTTCAATCGAAAAGGAGAATGAGAGATGGAGTTATTAAAAACTCAACAATGTCCGTATTGCGACTCGATCGTGGAAGATTGTCGTGCTGAATGGGAAGAAGGAAATCATGAGGTAGAATGCGATTCGTGCAATAAAAAATATCAAGTAGCACCTATTTATGAATTTAAGGGTTTTGAAGTTCAAAAGGTTTGTGATCATTGCAATGAGGTGGAAGAAGATTGTTATTGTGATGTTGAGGAAGATGAAAACTAAACAAAATAGTTATTTTAATCGAAAAGTAGGTGGTGCAGTGGGATATACGTTCATATTTTTATTAGGTTGGATTCTTGGTCTAGTGACAGGATTGGTAGAAAAAGTGAATAAAAAAATAAAGGGGAATGAAGATGAAAAAGAATAAATTCCGTGCTTGGCATAAAGAAAAGAAATGTTGGATAAGTTTTCACAATAACGGATATGCATTTAATCCGAGTAATGGTCAAATTTATTACGAGGGACTGAACATAACAAGTCGTATCGATTTGGTTCAGTGTATAGCACTTATCGATAAAAACGGAAAAGAAATATATGAGGGTGATATTTTAAAAGGCCCTGCGTTATATGAAACGCCAGAAAACACTGCAACAACGTATAGCCATTGGAAAGTAACGTATAACAATTGCTCGTTCTATTTAAGAGATAGTCCGATTGAAGAAGATATTGATTGGATTTCAGAAGAATGTGAAGTTGTTGGAAATGTTTATGAGAATCCAGAGCTATTAGAAAACTAAACAAAATTCTTATTTAACAACAAATAAAAAGAGCACATTTTTATATGCACTCTTAGTAAGGCAGGTAAATGTCTCATGAGATATAAAAAATTCAAAAAATCGTAATCAGATTTTCACGAGTGAATTTTTAATAATGTATGCCTTACTTGGAGTTATGGAGCATGTCACTAAAGAAAATGGTCAAGTGGAATCTAGAAGTAATTAAACAAAATCCTTATTTAAAAACAAGAAGCCCTAGGGTTAGGGCTCTAGGGCTTCTTGTTTTGGTATATCTCACACGGTTTTATAAAAAGAATAGAACGTACTGAAGATAACATGTGAATGTTTCATAAATGTATCAAAAAAGTGAACAAAATTGCTATTGCAGAAGAAGCAGAAATGAAGTTTCTAATACGTAAGTGCGTAAAAGGTATTATTTCCAGTGAATAAAAGGCGCGTGGGGCACCTAATCATTATTTTATGGGAAGAAAAGAATATGTTATGAACTTGGTTGAATGAAAAAATGAAAATTTTACTTTTAGAGTGAAACTGAACAAAAACGCTATTTGGTAGAAAAGAGGGATGTTTGTTGTCAATGTACACAACAGCCAAAACATGGGATGAAATGATGAAAGTATTGCAGTCGTTAGAACCACCTTCATGCTTGTCGGTGAATTATGATCCAGATAATGATGAGTATAAAATTTGGTGTGGTAATCAGCCATATTACTTTTATGATGATGAGATTGAGAAACTTGATAATGAAAAACGTGTTCTACAGAAAGAAAATAATAGATTACATTCGTTGGTCGATAGATTGCTGGGTTAATATAAAAACTTCATTTTAATAGAAAGCGAGGTGGTGATATGAGTCTTACTTTTATAGATTTATTCGCAGGATTGGGTGGTTTTAGGTTAGGTATGGAACAAGCAGGACATAAATGTCTTGGATATGTAGAATGGGACAAGTTTGCTAGGAAAAGTTATGAAGCAATTCATGATACCGGAGAGGAGTGGACATGGAATGACATTTCAACAATTGACTATAGAAACATTCCTAAATCCGACTGTTGGACTTTCGGATTCCCGTGTCAAGATATCTCAATTGGAGGAAAAACACAAGGATTTGATGGGAAAAGATCCTCTCTATTCTTTGCAGTTACTAAATTATTACGCCAAACAAAAGAATGGAGTCCCGAAAGATTACCTAAAAAATTATTCATTGAAAACGTTAAAAATTTTCTCTCAGTTAACGGAGGGTGGGACTTTTTCAAAGCCCAAATTGAATTGGGCGAAATCGGGTATGACTGCGAATGGGAATTACTCAATTCTAGAGAGTTCGGAGTTCCCCAAAGCAGAGATCGAGTATTTATTATCGGACATCTTAGAGGACACAGCAGACGAGAAGTATTTCCTATCAGAAGAACTATTGCAGCAACTCCGTTACCAAGAACAGGGGGATTCAAAATAATTAATAATACTGTTCAAGGGTATGATTACGCTGGTGAAAATGATGTGATTAATTTCGCTTTTCCTGGATCAAATACAAGACGCGGCCGGGTGGGACGTGGGTATTTTCAAACGATAGATACTCAATGCTCACAAGCTGTTCTAGATAACGGAAGATGGCGGCAAATTACACCAAGGGAAGCGTTTCGTATACAGGGATTCCCTGATTGGGCGTTCGATAAAGCAAGAGAAGTAAACAGTGATGTGCAGCTTTTTAAACAAGCAGGGAACTCAGTGACTGTACCAGTCATTTATGAAATAGCAAAGAGATTAGTATAAAAATTTCATTTTGTAGAAAAGGGGAATGGATTGATATGTACGATAAAGAGAAAATTTATGATGAGGAAATTGCACCGTTAATGCAGCAGATTCTTGAAATTTGTAAAAGAGAAGAACTTCCAATGGTAGCTCAGTTTTATCTCGCTGAAGAGTCGCCATATGATGAGGAGTCAGTTACACCATTATATTGCACATCAATTATTATTCCTGGTGATCGTAACGATGAGGAAGGTATCCAACAATTGCAGGATATTGACGAGGTAATGAAATATGGAAAGAATGGTCCTCCATACTTTATGGCAGCAACAATACGAAAAGAATAAAAGAGCAGCTAGCAAAAGCTAACTGCTCAGGTCATAGAAATGGGTTGTCTACAGTATTGACGGAATATTGAGTTTTATTCAGGGGAGGAAGAGAGTAATGAAAGAGAACATTGGTAAATTAAATGAGGTTAGAGCAATAATGGTTTTCCTTGTAATGACAATGGATGATCAGTTTGAAGTAGAATTTGATGTTTCGTGTGGCGAAGATATAGAAAACTACATGAAGTTGTATTTAGAGCAAAACTGGAAAGAATTATTCGAAAACACTAGGTATGTATGTGACGCTTCTTTCCAAGGTATTCAAATGTTAGCTAGGGATAAAGAGAATAAACATTCGTGTTTTGTTGAAGCGATGAATACACGTAGACGTGCGAATATCAGCATCAATCGAGAAATACTAAAAGATAACAACCTAGACAAGATCAATAGAATCAAAGAAATAATTAATTCTTAACAAAATAATCCTTTGAATAGAAAGTGAGGTTAGGATAATGAAAAGCTATTACTGCTGTCCTAAATGCGGTACATACAGTGGAGAGTGTTTCGAAGTAAAAGAGCAGCATCAGATGTCGAAATTATCTACGTTACCAAATGAAACACTGGAGTGTATTAAATGTGGATGGAAAGGATCATGGGTAACTGCTAAGCAAATAAAACTTAATGATTAGAAAGAGAGGTTAGGAGAATGGAAGGTAACGTAAAGCTATTAGGTATAGACGGAATGTGTGGAATGGAGTTTACAGGGAATAAGGTTAATGTTTATAACGATGAAGGATACGTAATGGAGAGTATGACAACAAGGGAGCATATTCAGGAAGTTATTGATTTCCTTGAAGAGTGCAAAGAGCAAATGGAATAGAAAGCGAGGTTAGGAGAATGGGAGTAAATTTAGAAGGTGTGAAATTCTTTATAGAAACACCTGATGGTGAAAGTGTGGAAATAAAGGGTGGTGTTCAAGAGGTCAGTATTCCTTCTAATAAGATAGTTGATTCTGATTTTGATTTTGGGAAAGAATACAGCGGTACTTTCACATATGAAGAACCCGAAAATATAAAAAAATTGAAAGATATAGGATTTACACCACAGCAAGCATGGAATATTCATTTGCGTAAAGGTGAGAGTTGGAAAGAGAACTAAAAAATCCTTTTAATAGAAAGTGAGGTTAAGAGAAATGTCTAAATTAAAGAAAAAGAAAACCAGAAAAGCTATCGCTCGACGTGCGAAATCCTTTGAAAAATATAGAGTTAAAAACGCTTGGAGAAATATTTTTGTACAAGCTGGTATTTTAAAGTGAAAAGAAAATGAATATAGTCCGGCTAGAAAACTAGAGGACACCAATTTTTAGAGCAGCAATCAAGCTGTTTTAAGAATTGGTGTCCTCTTTATTTTTGAAAGGGGATGTAGAGAGTGAAGAACTTAAAAGATCAAATACGTGAATGGAAAAAGCAATCTAAGCAAGTAAAGAAGAAACATAAGAAAAAGAAAGAAGAGAAGCTAACCACTCGTGACATTGAAAATTTAATGGGGGTTTATGGACCACGTTATGAACGTAGACGTGGTGCATTAAGACAAAAATAATAAAAATGGAGGAATTTAATATGAATAAACAATTATCATTTAAAATGCCAATTGTAGATGGGAAAAGAACAAAACAAGAGGTTGAAAAAGTATTCGAAGATTATCGTAGATATTTAGCAACAATGCCATGTGATATGTTGCCAAAAGTGACGCCATCATATTCAATTGTTCCTCCATCAGTTACAAATGAATTTAATAGTTCAACAGAGAATATTGCTATCGAAAGAATAGAGTATGAGCAAGAAAGAAAAGAGTTCATGGATTGGCTTTATGATGCTGTGAATCGTTTGAGAGATGATGAACGTGAAGTCATAGTGAAATTTTATATGGAAGATGAAGTTGGATATGATCCAGACATTTGGATGGATTTAGGTATAGGTAAAACAAAGTATTATAAGTTAAAAGGACGAGCTATACTACGTCTAGCATTCAATCTAAAAAAAGAGGTATATCAAAACATGCGTAGACAAAAAGAGGTGCCAAGCGTATGAATCTCGTTCAACCAATAAGAGATAAAGAAATGATTCAGGAGCTCAAAGAATATTTTAAGGGACAGAATGAGCGCAACTACATTCTGTTCCTTCTTGGGATTAATACAGGATTACGTATTTCGGATATCTTACGTTTACGAGTACGTGATGTAGAAGGATGGAGTATATTTATTCGTGAAAAGAAAACCAAAAAGGTTAAAGAGGTAAAGATGCCTTCTGATTTAAAGAAAGCATTGAGGGAATATGCGAAGGGGAAACTTAAGAACGAGTTTCTTATTAAAAGTAGAAATGGTAAGAATAAACCTATTACTAGGTCGATGGCATATGTAATTTTGAATCAAGCGGCCCTAAAATTCGGACTAGAACGAATTGGGACTCATTCACTAAGGAAGACATATGGATATCATCACTACAAACAATTTAAAGATGTAGTTGTTTTGCAAAGAATGTTAAATCATACAGATCAAAAAGAAACATTAAGATATATAGGGATTGAACAAGATACATTAAATGATTATCAAAAGAAATTCAAAATCTAAACTGTTCTTTTTTTTAGCCACTTTTGAATTAGCTACAAAAGAAAAGTGTCAAATTCATTTATAAGAAGTATGGAAAAGCTTGATAGCTCTAAGGAGAAACGAGATGGTCTAATTCAACACAATCTAGTTTATAGCTAATTCATTTTTAAGGATAAAAGGCCATATGTTATCAAAACTATGCGAAAAGAGGCTGAAAAACGATGATAAAAAGTACAAGAAGTATTGATGGATTAAATTGCGGTTCAGTAATTTATGATGAAGTGGAGCAGAATTTACGAGAAACGTTGGGAAGTTGCGCTGAAGCAAGACAAACATTTTTTTCTCCAATTATTAATGGTGCAGAGGATGACATTCAATTAATAGGAGGTATTGATTTTAGCTCTGGTGAAGATTGGTCATCTAGGGTTAGAGTAAGAAACCCGAGACTGTTAAATAAAGAGAAAAATAAAAAATAAAAAACGCGAACTATTCGCGGACAATTTGCGAACTATTTACGGACACGTTTTGGTTTTTAACATGTTATATTTATATTGTGAGAAGTGGCGGAAAACACAACTCACTATGTTGTTTCTAAATTTCTAAACGGTTCGTAATGACGGCACATAAAATCCGAAACCAGCAGATGGTAATGATTGAATGATACCGTTATTAGGGAGAGCTTTTGCTCTTCTTTGAGCTAACAACATCCTAGGTAGATGGAATGAGGGGGACCTGATAAGTTCGCCAATAGTGTCTGTCGTGGTTGTTAGCTGAAAGAAGGATAAAACTTCATTTACCGTAATTGAAGTACAAATCAATACATAATGAAAAGAGCATCCATTCGGGTGCTTTTTATTTTTGAGGAGGAAGAATAATGAAATTTGGAACGATGCTTGAATGTATGAATGAAAACTGTAGAACGGTTATTCTTGCGAAAAATACAGACGGATTACGTTGTGTTAGATGTGGAGGGAGGACGAGTCCAATGCCATTCGCTCCAATGAAACAACAGACTGAAAACGATAAATCTAAAGAATTAACAATTCAAGTAAATGCTGATACAACCAGAGCATTAGAAGGAATTAAAGAAGTAACGGAAGCTGCTAATAAATGTGTGGCTGCATTGGAGAAGTTGGAGAGATTAACAAATAAATTTTCCGGTTTTCCTCAAACAAAGATTTCAGTTAATGCTGATACAATTGCACAACGTATTAACAGTGATACATCAAGCATCAGGATTTAAAGCATGATTAAACCAATAGTAATTATTGTAGGCACTGCCGTAATCTTGGTGGCGTCTTGTTTTGTTGTTAAGGCAAGAAAGGCGCAAACGTGTTGCATTTAAATATAAGGAGTGAGGATGAGTGAATAAAGCTGAACTTATCCAAAGTAAAATTGAAGAAGGTAAGTTGAGTGTCAATGAAGCTAGGATACTATTAGACTTGGAACCTATTCCTAATGCTAAAGCGAGCGGAAAAGCTTTGAGAAAGTTACTTGATAAAATGAAGCAACCAGAACCTTTGATAACAATTACATTATCTGATATAGATTCAGTACCTGAGGTATATTACAAAGGCGAATGGATAGACAAGAAAGTAAGAGTTGGGTTTGATTGGGAAACGAGATCGATTGATAAAATCAATAAGACATACGTTCATATTGAGCATGTACCATCGGATAATAAGCGTTGTAATACTGAGATTATTCAACATAATCATCCAATTGTAAAAGAGGAAGTGGAGTTTTACTATGGCGATGGAAGGCTGCAAAGCAAAACAACAACGTAAGTTCTACGATAAATACACACGGGATAAAGAAGCGAAGAAGTTTTATGACAGCACAGCCTGGCGAAGATGTAGAGAGCTAGCGCTGATACGAGACAACTATCGTTGTCAGGAGTGCATGAAGCATGAGCCATTGATACCCAGTACCTGCTGATATGGTTCATCATATCAAAGAAAGAAGTGAGTATCCTGAACTGGCACTAACATTAGATAACTTAATCAGTTTATGTAATGCATGTCATAACAAAGAACATCCTGAAAAGGGCGGAGGGAAAAAGAAAAGAAAAAGAAAGATTCAGTTCGTAAAAGTAAAAGCGAACAAAGAATTCATATAGCCCCCCTCCTTTTATTGTTCAGATCCATTTCCGCCCAGACCGGTGCCCTCCTTCGTGCGTAACGCAAGTGGTTTTTCTAAAGGGGGGTAAATCCTGAAAACAGGAGCATTTTATTTTGGAAGAAGCACTTTTTATCCATAAAATGTAAGAGAGGTGATATCGTGGATAAAGGATTGATTGAGAGGAAACCACCTACTCATTTGAAAAAAGTCGGAAAGGACACTTGGATTCGTATTTGGTCTGTTCTAGAAGGGGAAGGTAAGGCTGACATCAATGATCCCATTGTAGTTGAAGCGATTGCTTTCAGTTATCAAATGTTTAGGGAGATGGCAGCCAATGTTAAAAAAGAAGGACTAACAATGGAGTATACAAATAAAGCCAATGCTACAAATCTGACTAAGCACCCTTTGATATCAGAGATACCTAAGTATTTACAGCAGATTCGTCAATACTTAGGAGAACTTGGATTGACTGGAGCAAGCCGAAAAAAGCTTCAAGAAGAGCTAACTGGAGATTCTGATGATGATTACGACAACTTCTAAGTCATCTGAAATAGCTAAGTGGTATAAAAATTGGCGAAATGAACAGATACAGAATTTTAATATTTTGGTAGATCCATCTCCTGAACTAAGAACAACTTGGTATGCAGAACAAGTCGTGAAAGGAAACATAATAGCTAGTAAGAAAAATATCTTGTCTTGTCAACGTCATCTAAATGATTTGAAGAGACAGGGGACTGAGGAGTTCCCTTGGGTTTTTGAGGAAGAAAAAGCTCATAGACCGATACGATATATCGAAAAGTTTTGTCGCCCATCAAAAGGTGACTATAAAAGGTTAGTTCTTCAACCGTGGCAGCACTTTGTTATAGGTTCTTTGTATGGATGGGTTCATAAAGATACAGGTTATAGGCGCTTTCGTGAGGGCCTTATTTTTATTGGACGTAAAAACGGAAAAACTACAATGATTTCCGGTTTGTCTAATTATGCTGTTGCTAAAGATAACGAGCCAGGTGCTCGTGTTTATGTTTTGGCAAATACAAAACAACAAGCGGGAGAATTATTTGATGAAAGTCGTGCAATGGTTCAAAAATCACCCCTTCTTAGGAAGCATTTACGCGAAAATCAGAAAGGAATTTTCCACGATAAAACGCATTCTAAAATTGAACCTCGTGCATCAGATAGTAAGAAACTAGACGGATTAAATACACACCTTGGTATTTTTGATGAAATACATGAATTTAAAAATTTTAAGTTAATCAATGTTATTAAAAAATCACGTGGCGCACGTAAACAGCCAATGATTGTTTACATCACTACGGCAGGATATCAACTTGAAGGACCACTTGTTCAATACTACGAGATTGCAACCGATGTTTTGGAAGGAATTATCGATCAAGATAGAAAGTTTTATTTCATGGCTGAAATGGACAGTGTGGATGAGATTGAGAATCCTGAATTATGGATTAAAGCAAATCCAAATATGGGAGTCTCATTAGACCTTCCATCCCTTATCGATGATTGGAATACAGATAAGCATACGGAAGCAGAAAAGAACGACTGGATTACAAAACAATTTAATGTTTTTGTCGATAACGATGAAATGTCCTTTGTTGGTATTGAAATATTAAAAAGAAATGAAAAAGTTATAGATATAGAGACATTAACTGGTAAAGAATGTGTTGCTGGTTATGATTTATCTTCATCAGAAGATTTTACAAGCGCTGGTTTAGAATTTCCTTTAGATGATGGGAATGTTTTTGTTTTATCTCATAGTTGGGTTCCACAAGCTAAGGTAGATCGTGATAATGAAAATATTGATTATACAGAATTCGTAAAAAAAGGTTGGTTAACTATTATTCCTGGTGAATATGTGAAATATGAGTATGTTTATGATTGGTTTGTTGAGAAGTCTAAACAGTATTTCATAAAAAAAATTACTTATGACCCTGCCAATGCGTATCGTTTAAATGAAGATTTGAAAGCATATGGATTTGAAACCGAGTCAGTTCGGCAAGGACATTTAACATTGAGTCCGGCATTAAAAGATATAAAGGAACTATTGTTGGATGGAAAAATAATAAGTAATAAAAATCGTCTTTTCCGTTGGTATATGAACAATGTGAAGCTTGTGGAAGATAGGAACGGTAATTTTTTACCGTCTAAACAAAGTAAATATCGAAAAATTGATGGTTTTGCAGCATTTCTAAATGCTCATACAGAAGTGATACCGATGTTATCTCAATTGCAAGGCGATGGGAATATTGAATTTGTATCAGTTAACGATCTTTTTAACTAGAAAGGCGGTGAGAATTTGAAATTGTTCAGTCGTGTGAAAGGAGCAATAAAAGGTGCGGCCGCCGGATGGAAAGGCGCGGGGTTTGACTTTTCTTCATGGTTTGGAAGGAAGTTCTGGGGCATTGATAATACAAAACTAGCTACAAACGAGACGATTTTCAGTGTAATTAGTAGATTATCTAATACAGTAGCTTCTTTACCATTAAAGCTCTATAAGGATTATGACACAGTTTTTAATCAGGTGTCTGATGTTGTAATTAATGAACCAAATCCAAACATGACAGGGTTTGAATGGATAAATAAAATTGAAGTTTCAAGAAATGAAACGGGAAATGGATATGCAGCTATTATTCGTGATGTTCGATTTCAAGTGGAATCATTAATTCCTATTGAATCTGCTTATGTAACACCATTTTTAAATACAGACGATAACAATTTGTGGTATGAGGTACGAGGGATTGAAGGCACTTATTATATCCACAATATGAACATGTTCCATGTCAAACACATTACTGGTATTTCAAGATGGCAAGGTATTGGCCCAATCGATGTTTTACGAAACACTTTAGAATACGATAAGGCAGTACAAGAATTTAGTTTGTCAGAAATGAAGAAGAAAGATAGCTTTATTTTGGAGTATGGGGCGAACGTAGATAGTAATAAAAGACAAAGAATCATTGATGATTTTAGACGTTTTTATCAAGAAAATGGCGGTATTTTATTTAGAGAACCAGGTGTAAACATCGAAGAAATGGAGCGGAAATACTTTGCATCAGACACGTTAGCATCCGAACGAATTACACGTTCAAGAGTTGCTAACGTTTTTAATGTTCCGGTTTCATTTTTAAATGATACTGAGGGACAGAGTTATAGTAGCAATGAACAGTTGATGATTCAGTTTGTTCAGATGACATTAACTCCTATTGTGCGTCAATATGAACAAGAGATGAACCGTAAGTTGTTAAATAAAAAAGAACGACAAGAAGGACATTACTTTAAATTTAACCTTGGAGGGCTGTTAAGAGGTGATACAGCGTCAAGAACAGCTTACTATCAAGCGGCAATTAGGAGCGGGTGGTTATCACAAGATGATGTACGCCAAAAAGAAGACGAGCCACCTGTAGGTGGTAACGCTTCGAAACTTTGGGTAAGTGGTGATCTATATCCCATTGATATGGACCCAACTCAACGGAAGGGGGTGAAAAACAGTGGCAAAGAACAAACAGAATAAATTTTTCCAAATGAAAGCATCTGCCAATGGTAAATCGGCAGATATTTTTATTTATGGAGAAATTACAAAGTACGCATGGGAAGAATACGGTGAGGTATCGTCTATTACCTTCAAAAATGAACTTGATGAACTAGGTGATGATATAGAAGCTATTAATCTTTACATCAATAGTCCCGGGGGTTCAGTCTTTGAAACAATGGCTATTATTGCAATGTTACAACGGCATCCAGCAAAGGTTATTTCCTATATTGATGGTATAGGTGCTTCTTGTGCATCAGTATTACCAATGATTTCAGACAAGATTGTTATGTATGCTAATTCAATGTTAATGGTTCACAATGCATGGACATACGCGTCAGGAAATGCCGATCAACTACGTAAAGCGGCGGATGACATTGAACGTATTAACCAATCAATGGTGCAACACTATTTAACTCGTGCTGGTGATAAGTTAGATGAAGATAAATTAAAACAATTACTAGATGCGGAGACCTGGTTATCGGCTGACGAAGCAATGGAGTACGGACTTTGTGATGAAATTATCTCAGCAAATAATGCCGCAGCATGTCTAGATGAAAAGTGGATGAAGGAATACAAAAATATTCCACAACAATTAGTGAATGCACAAGCTAACATATCATCCAACGAGATGTTAGAACGACAAAAAATTGCCGAAGAAGCGAAAGCTAACGCGGACTATGTAAAAACAATTTTAGGAGGAATTCGTTCATGAAAATGAAAAATAAATATCGATTATCTATTGGTAACTTACAACACTTCTCAAGCAATACATTATTTGAGTTGAAACAAAATCTATCAACTATTGGTCAGCAACTTCAAAAAGTAGAAGGTGAGCTTTCTCAGAAAGCAATTGATCCAGCTACAACTATGGAGAGTCTTCAGGTATTGCAGCAATCTAAGAAAGACCTTCAAATGCGATTTAATGTAATTAAAGATCAACACGATTCAATGGAAGCTGAACAAAAAGCACAATTTCAATCACAACAAGGGATTAAGGGTATTGAAGATCCAAAACAAAAGATAATCTCAGCAAAAGCGGAATTAATTCGTGCTACAATCCGTCAACGCTCACTTTCTGAAGATGCAAGAATGGCTTTGGGTGACAAAAATTCGACAGGTGGAGAAAAAATTCTTCCAAGTACGATGACAACTGAGTTGTTACATGAACCATTTGTAAAAAATCCATTACGTGAAGTATCTACATTTACAAGTGTAACTAACCTTGAAATTCCAAAAGTGACATTCACATTAGATGATGATGATTTTATTGCTGATACAGCAACAGCAAAAGAGTTAAAAGCAGAAGGCGATGTTGTAGTCTTTGCACGTAACAAATTTAAAGTTTATGTGCCTATTTCTGAAACTATTTTAGTATCAACAGATACAAACCTAGTACAAACTGTAGATCAGGCGTTAGAAAGTGGTTTAGCGGCAAAAGAGAAGAAAGTAGCATTCACAACAACTCCTAAAGCTGGAGAAGAATCTATGTCATTCTATAAAGCTGGCATTAAATCTGTTAAAGGTGCTAATTTATATAAAGCTATTAAGTCAGCAATTGCAGATTTACATGAAGATTTCCGTGCGAATGCAACTATTAAAATGCGTTATGCAGACTATCTAGAAATAATCGAAATGCTTGCTAATGGTAGTACTTCTTTATATAATGCTCAACCAGAACAAGTTTTAGGGAAGCCAGTTAAGTTCTGTGATTCAGCAGTGAATCCAGTTGTTGGTGATTTCCGATACTCTCACTTCAACTATGATCCTAATATGATTTATGATCGTGACAAAGATGTGAAAACAGGTATTGAACTATTTGTTTTAACAGCTTGGTTTGACCATAAAATTAAGTTGAAATCAGCATTCCGTATCGCGGAAGTACAAACTACACCCTAATCCACCCCAAGTACCAACAGGATTAAAGATTGACTCTACTACAGTAACAACGGCCAACATCAGTTGGTCTCCTGTTGTGTATGATGGGGGAATTAAAGAGTATCAAATACTCCGTAATGGAAAACAAGTTGGAACGTCTGCAACAGCAACATATAAAGACACAGGATTAACTGGTGATACAACATATTCTTATCAAGTGAAGGCTGTTGGAAATAACGGATTAATTTCTTCGCTAAGTGTTGAATTATCAGCGAAAACTAACGCTTCAGGAGCATAGGTGATTATATGTTAGAACTTTTAAAAAGTAAATTGAAGATCGATGGTGATGAAGAAGATATAGATATTCAACTTCTTATTGATGGAGCTAAGGAATCTTTACTTGGATCTGGTGTTTCTGAAAGTAATAAGGCGTTATATAAAATAGCGATAATAACGCATGTTTTATTAAACTATGAGAATCAAGATAAATCATTAAATATTCCCGCATTAGAACAGTCATTACGAACTACTATATTACAATTAAGGGACTATAATAGCGGTGATAATCATGAATCCAAGTAAATTAAATAAACGAATAACAATTCAGCAAGAAATCACAAATAAAAAAGATGAAGAAGGGAATCCAATTCCATCAGAATGGAAAGATGTTGTTACTGTTTGGGCAAGAGCAAAAACACCATTTGGGAAGGGATTCAATTATGAAATATTCGCCGGGAACACCGAAAATGCGGTTCGTACAGTGAATTTTTTTATGCGATTTCGCAGAGGAATTGATTCGAAAATGCGTGTCCTATATGATGGGAGACTCTTTGAAATAAAAGCTGTTGTGGATGTTGATGAACAACATAAAGAGACATGCTTAGTGTGTGAGGAGCGGTCCATATGGCAGAAGTAACGACCTTTGGTATCCAAGAAGCTATTCACCGATTCGAAGCCTTAGGAAGAAGTGTGAAAACTATTGAAAATACAGCACTAAAGAAGGGTGCTGGGGTAGTAAAAGATGCATTAGAAGAAAGTCCATCGAGTGCACATCCTAAACCACCTTCTCCAAAAGAATCATGGCGAACAGGTAAACATGCAAAGGATGAGGTGCTTGTTGGAAAAGTAAAAACTCGGAATGGTGTTAAATCAATTAGTGTCGGGTGGGAAAAAGATGATAATTCCCCACACTTTTATATGAAATTTCAAAACTGGGGAACTAGTAAAATGCCGCATCCACCACATAAAGGCTTTATAGAAAAGATAGTAACTCGTACAGAAGTTAAGGCAGTTCATGAAATGCGAAATGTCTTTGCAGCGGCATTGCATATCGTATGAGATTTTTAGAAAAAGATGTGTTACGTGCTCTTACGAATCCTTTTATTGTAGAAAAAATTGGTGGAGAATATATCTACAATATGGTTCGTGGTGACGATAACGGAAAAACATGGATTACTTATTCTGAGTTAGATAATGGTGCTGGAAGATACGCAGAGGGTGCGGAATCTACCAGCATTATTTTATTTCAAGTTGATATCTGGTCGTTTAGCCCCGTTAAGGGTGATCTAAAAGAAGCAGTAAATACCTCTATGAAAAATATAGGGTTTCAGCGTATTACAACAGCAAATTTATATGAACCGGATACGAAAATCTATCATTATGGTATGAGATTTCGTACGGAATTAAAAATTTAGGGGGAAAACAAATATGGCAATTGCAGTCGATTTTAGAGATTTACATTATGCACTTTTGACAGAAACACCAGATGGTAAGTTTACGTATGCGGCACCTAAGAAAATTGGAGATGCAGTAAGTGGCAAGGCTTCACCTAAAAATGAATCCGTTACATTCTACGCAGAAGGCGGTCCACTAGCAACAGCAAGCGCCTTTGGTGGTGTAGAAATCGAACTAGAAACAGCGGATATTTCATTATCTACTTACGCTGAAATATTAGGAAAGAAACTAATTAAAGGTCAGGTAATTGACAATGTAAATGATGTTGCTCCATATGTAGCGTTATTATATCGTTTACCAAAAGATAACGGGAAAAACCGTTTTTATTGCTACTATAAAACGAAATTTGAAATTCCTGAAGATGAACATAAAACAGCGGAAGACAAACCAACTTTCCAGTCAGCTAAAATTAAATGTAAGGCTATTCAGCGTTCTGATGGGAATTGGAGACATCGATTGGATGAAGAAGAAATAGGATATGATGCAGCTGTTGCAGCAAGTTGGTTCAAAACAGTACCATCACCACCAACAGATACAACACCACCAGCTGGTAAATAAACAAGAATAGAGAAGGCACAGCATAATGCTGTGCCTTTTATTTATGAAAGGGGATTCAATCATGCAAGAGAACAAAAAAACTGAGTCATTTAAACTAGTTTTGAACTTACCTTCTGGCAAAAAAATATTCTTTTTACCTCATTTTATTCCAGCTACTGATGCTTTTATTGCTTCGGAATGGACAGAAAAATTGGGTGCAGATAGGGTGCCTTTTGACTCGCTAAAAGAAGCAACTCAATTTGTCGTAAAGGTATTTGGTAATCAATTTACTGTGGAAGAATTCCTAGAGGGAGTACACGCCTGGTTTTTGACTTCCACAATTTATTCTATTTGTTTAGCAATTGTGGGTAGTATTGCTGAAGCTGTGGCAATTATTAATGCAATTGATTCAAAGACAAATTCAGCAAAAAAAAAGAGACAAAGGAACAGAAAGAACCGTTCAACCCAACAGAAATGATGTTAGGTATATATAGTATGTTACAAGATTCTGGTATGTCCCAAGCGGATATTAATCAGATGGATTTAGTGCTTTTCTTTAAAACGTTGGCTTATAAGAAAAAACAAGAAGATAGAAAAGTAGTCCGAACAGCAGATCAAGCACCGGATTGGCTATAAAGGTAGGTGAGATAAGTGGCTGGAGATATGGAGATTGGTGCGCGGGTCACGCTTGACACCCAACGGTTTGAAAATGGAGTTGCAGGAATTAATCGAGGTTTGCGCTTATTAGATTCAGAGTTTAATCTAACGAGCGAACGAGCTAGATTACTTGGGAATTCTGTTGAACAGTTGCAAAATAAATTAACTCATTTGAATGAAAAATTCACCTTACAAGGTCAAAAAGTTGAACATTATCGTCAGAAAATTGAACAGGCACGACAAAAGCAAGAACAATTACAAGCTTCAAATTTAACATTAGCGGCATCCATGGAACGACTTGAAACACAGTATGACCAAGCTGTACAAAATTTTGGTCGTAATTCGCAAGAAGCAAAGCAATTGAAACAAGAGTTAAAACAACTTCAAGCTGAATATACATCGAATGGTCAAGCGCTACAGCGATTAAATACACAGATTGATAATAATACGATTGCTATGAATCGTGCTGAAACAGCTCAAGAACGTATTCAAAATGAAATTAGAGAAACAAACCGCGAATTAGCTGAGCAACAAAATCGTCTGCATCGTACTGGAGAACGAATGCGTGATACAGGAAATAAAATGCAGGATGTAGGCGGACAAGTTGGAACTACCTTTGCAGCCATGACTGGAGTTATCGGTGCTGGACTTGCGATGGCTGTGAAAGAATCCATGAACTTTGAACAAAAAATGGCTGATATCCAAGCAGTTTCTGGTGCAACTGGCGATGAAATGAAAAAAATTAGTGAGCTTGCTGTGCAGATGGGAGAAAAAACGAAATATTCATCTGTGGAAGCGGGACAAGGTATTGAAGAGCTAATAAAAGCAGGGGTAAGTCTAACTGACATTATTAATGGTGGTTTAGAAGGTGCTCTAAACTTAGCGACAGCTGGGGAATTAGAATTGGGAGATGCAGCAGAAATTGCTTCGACAGCTCTAAATGCATTTAAGGATGATAACTTATCAGTAGCTCAAGCGGCCGATCTATTAGCGGGTGCAGCGAATGCTTCAGCAACTAGTGTTGGAGAAATGAAGTTTGGTTTATCAATGGTTTCAGCAGTTGCAGCTGGTGTAGGGCTTAGCTTTAAAGATACAACAACTGCTTTAGCCTTATTTGCACAGAATGGTTTAAAAGGATCGGATGCAGGTACTTCATTGAAAACCATGTTAGCAAACCTAATTCCTAAGTCTAATGAAGCGTACGATATGTTTAGTGAGTTAGGATTAATAACTATTGATACCGGAAAAGCAATGCAGTTTCTTGGAGAAAAAGGTATTAAACCAACTTCCACTTCTTTTAAAGATGTAACAGGATCTTTATCAGAATATGCAGCTAAACAAGCTGGTGTAAAAGTTGGATCTGAAAAAGCAGAAAAAGCGTTCCAAAAGTTAACATTTTCTACAGGTATCATGACGAATGCGTTTTTTGATTCAAATGGAAATTTAAAAGAAATGTCTGATATAGCAGATATTCTTCAAATGGCGATGCAAGGGTTAACAGCTGAGCAAAGGCAATCTTACATGTATACATTATTTGGGTCTGATGCCATTCGTGCAGCTAACATTCTTTATAAAGAGGGCGCAAATGGTGTTAAAAATATGTATTCAGAAATGTCGAAGGTAACAGCCTTAGAAGTTGCTGAGACAAAAATGAACACAACCAAAGGGAAGATTGAAGAATTAAGCGGTGCTGTAGATACCCTTAAAAAATCATTTGGCGATGCGTTATTACCTATTTTGATAGATGTAGTATCAGGTGTTCAAGGTGTTGTAGATTGGTTTAATAATTTAGATGAATCCACGCAACAAATGATCGCAAAAAGTGCTTTACTAGCTTTTGGGATAGCTGGGGTAACAACAGCTGTAGGTTTTTTAGCAATGGGAATAGGTGCTTTGTTAGCAAACCCAATTGCTCTAGCTATTACGGGAGCTGTTCTTGCTGTAGGTGCACTAGGCATAGCGTTAATTGATCTGAACGAAAAATCAAATCAAGCCCAATCGAATATTGCTAAATTTGGTCAAAATGTAAGTGAGGCAACGAGTAAGGCAGCAGGTGCTTATGTAGATTTAAAAGATAAAGCAATTAATAACATGATGGACTTAAAGCAAAGAACAGGTGAAGAAGCAAATAAAGCGGCTGATGAAACAATCAAAGCTTTCCAACGAATGACGAATGAAGTCATCAAAGAATTAGAAGGAAAGAAAAGCGAATTTAATAAGATGTTTAGTCAGCTGATGGGAACTGTTCCTGAAAGTGCAAAGAACACATTAGAACAGGTTAAGAATAATGTTATTGAATCTATTAATAAAGAAATAGAAGTTGCTACACAAGCAGAAAAGATTTTAGAAGAGGGCATAAAAAGGTATCAGGGAGATACCATGAAAATGCCAAAAGATTTCGCTCAAAAGTTTGAACAAGCCTTACAGGTTGCTGATAAAAATGTTCAGCAATTCTACACAAAAGCAAAAGAGATTACATCTATTTCGAAAGAAATTGAAGCTGGAGGAATGTTATCTTTAGATGCTGGTAAAAAAAGATTTGAAAGCATTATAAAAGTATATGAGGATGGCGTTAAATCTTTAGAAAAACAAACCAAGGGTTGGCGTGAAAATGTTGAAAAAGCGTTTAAATTAGGTGAAATCAAACCTGAAGAAAGAAAAGCTACATTGGATGCTATTGCACTTTATGAATCAAAACATGTGAATGATTTACAATCTATTCGAAATGATGGATTTAAGGTATTACAACAACACATGAAGGAAGAAGATTCTGAAGTATTAGCATCACAAGCTAAGAGAATTGAAGCGGAAGATAAAGGGTGGGGCGAACGGTTCAAAGCTGCGTATGGATTCCGTGAAAAATCCGCTGATTTAGAGCAACGATTTAGAAGCGATCAAGAAAAAGCGGAAAAAGATTATCAAGATAAATTACTTCGGTATGAGTTGCAATATGGAAAATCTAAGATTGAAAGTATAGGAATGTACCTCTCTGAACTTCAGAAAGGTACAGAATCATCTAGATTGTTAGCTGAATCAATGGCGAAAGAAATTGACGGTAAAATGAAAATTGATTTAGGACCAGCTGGACAATTCACAATTGATACATTCTTGCAGAAACTTCAAAAAGGCGAATTAGATTCCTCAGCTGTAGCAACCGCCAATGCAAATAAATTGAAGGACGTTTATAAAGTAGACCTTTCACAAAGTGGTATTGAATCCATGCAAAAATGGATTGATGGTATTAAAACTAAGGATACTGGCGAAGTAAGAGAATTCCTAAGTAAAAACATGCAAGGTAATACCACAATAGATTTAGGAATCTATGGAAAAATGACAATGGATTCGTGGATAACAGGACTTCAAACAGGAACCTTATCTTTTGATACTGTATTCCAATTCTTTCAACAAAACGTTAAAAACGGAATGAATGTTGATGCTACTCAAGAAGGTCAGAATAACATTCAAACTTTAATTAATGGAATGCAAATTGGGGCATTATCCTTACCACAAGTCGCACAAACTATGGGGCTAGATATTAAAAGTAATGTTCAAGTGGATCTTGGTGAAGCTGGACAATTTAATGTACAGACACTCGTTCAAGGTATGCAAAATGGCTCCATTAACGCTGAACTAGCAGCAAAAGCAATTGCTTTATTGGTTGAAAATGGAGCTAAAATAGATTTGACTCAGGTTGGATTTGACATAAGTCAAACGCAGGCCAATGGCATTTCTGGTAATACAGCTCCCGAGAATGCGGCAACAGGAAAGAAACAATCTGTGGAAGGAATTATGGGAAGTACTACAGATGGTGGCGGTGGAAGTAAGAGTGGCAGCGAACTAGGTCAAGGGATAATGAGTCAAGATGGCTACATTAGAGGAAGTGCATTGCAAGTAGTTGCTAGTGCTCACGGCGCTTTCGGTACTATTAACGGGAACCCAGCAGGTAATCAAGGTGGACAAGGTGTTGCAAGTGGTATCGTTAATCAAAATGGTCATATTAGAGGAAGTGCTTTAGAAGCTGTCTCTTCGGCTCATGCTGGATTTAATACAATCAACGGTACCCCACAAGGTCAAAAAGGTGGAAGTCAGTTTGCTCAAGGTATGGAGAATACAAAAGGGCAAGCAAAATCAAGTGGTTCAAATGTAGCGGAAAGTGGAAACTCTGGTTTTAAAAGTGTTAGTTCAGTTAGTCCAGGTGAAGCGTTTTCTAGTGGATTTGCTAAAGGTATCTCGAATGGAGATTGGAATGTAAGAAGCGTAGCGTCTAGTTTAGCGCGTGGTGCATTTGAGGCATTAAAGGCAACGCTAGATGTAAACTCTCCTTCGAAGCTAACGAGGGATCAGGGTGGAAAACCTTTTAGCCAAGGGTTTGCTCTCGGTATTAAAAAGGGATCGCATCTAGCTGAAGAGGAAAGCCGTAATCTTGCTATGAATGCGTATGGATCATTAACAGATGAATTACACTCAAAAAACATGGATTTTGGCGGCGTTCGTATAGCACGTGGTATGGCGAACGGTATTAAAAGTCAATATTCAGTAGTTAGAGATGCATTGCAGGATACAGTGTCGGGGGCAATCGAAGGATTACATTCTTTGAATCCTAATGATTTATTTTCACAAGTCCCTGAAAATATGAACGAAACATTTAAAGAAATAAGAAAACAATTAAATCGCTTTGAAAGTCTTTCAATTTATGATGTAGGGAGTCTTTCTAGGTGGAGAGAAGTCTTGACTGATAGTCCTAGAGTTATTCAATCTGGAACAGATAATGATAAAGCTCCTAAACAATCATATGAAAGAGCTGAACCGATCTATATTGAAATTCCTGTTGTAATTGAAGGAAGAGAAATAGCGCGTGTGAGTCATCAATATATAACTGAATATCAAAATAGAGCAGTAGCAAGAAACTCAGTCTTTTAGATTTGGGTTTCTTTTTTTGTACAAAAGGAGTGATAAGATGAGTTCTTTTTCATTTAATGGGGAACAGAAGAGTTATATTCACATCGAAAGAGGATGGAAAAGACCAGCGTGGGCACCGGTAAGAAGGAATTTTTTAAGTGTCCCAAGTTATCCAGGAGCTAGGTTATTAAATACACAGACTGAAATGCGTGTCTTTTCTGTTCCTGTTGGCATAATTGCTCCATCTGGAACCGATATAAAAGTACTTAAGGAAGATATAGCAGATTGGTTAATCACAGATCAGCCAAAAGAGCTTATTTTCGATGCAGAGCCTGACAGAACCTATCTAGCTGTTATAGATGAAGAATTCGATGTTGATGAATTTGTAGACATCGGACAAGGTACTTTAAAGTTCATTTGTCCAATGCCTTATAAGTTAGGGAAAACAAACACATACACCTTTAAGCGTGAAGCAACTACAGAAGTTACTTCTTATTTTGTAAATAAGGGGAGCGTAGAAGTGCCAGCTTTAATTGAAATTGAAGCTTCAAAACCAAGTACATTCTTAGATGTATGGTTTGGTGAATATCCGTATGATCGTGATTATTTTAGAATTGGTTATCCCCTAACAGTGGAAGAAACAACTATTCAAGAACGAGAAAGGGTTATGTGGGACGATATGTCTACAGTTGTAGGTTGGACTCCTGTTAAGGGATTTGTAGAGGAAATGCAAGGAACCGGAGAACTCAAAGTTAAAGATGGAACTGGTATTTTCTGTCCTTATTATGGTGAAGAAGGAACGAAAGGTTTTCATGGTGGTATTGCAAAAAAAAATATACCTGGTGGACCAATACAAGACTTTGAAATGGAAGCATGGGTGCATTTGCAGTCTAAACATATAAACCAAATGGGACGTGTAGAAGTGACTCTTCTTGATGAAACAAGCAATGTCGTAGCTCGAATAAACATGAATGATTTATATTGGGATGCTGAAATTACAAAGGCTCATATGAAAGTTGGCAATAGTGGGACCCCAAACAGTATTCGAAAATTAGTTGATACAAGTGGAGCACACCCTAGTACTTTCAACAATTTTTACGGAAGGTTGCGTATTGCAAGGCGTGGGAAAGAATGGTCTGTCTATGTAGCGCGTTTTAGAGACGGTACACAAATAGACGACGCTTCATTAGTTGAACGTTGGATTGATGAAACAGGGAATCCGATGACAGAACGGAAAATTGCACAAGTTATGATTGCTATTTGTAGATGGGATAGAAATACACCTGTTTATACAATGCAAATTGACGATTTAAAGATTTGGAAGATAAATAAAGTTCCTTCAAACACAAAACCATATATTTTTGAAGCTGGAGATAAAATCATTATCGATACAGAGCGAAGTCTTGTCACAATCAACGGGAAGAACGCAATAAACACAAAAGACATTTTTAGCAATTTCCCAACCATAATACGTGGTGAGAATCGTATTGATATTATGCCACCAGATGCTAAAGCAACTGTTAGTTATAGGGAGAGATATAGATGAGAACGCCAAGTGGAATTCTTCATGTTGTGGATTTTAAAACAGATCAAATTGTATCCGCTATTCAACCAAAAGATTATTGGGACGATAAACGCCAATGGGAACTTAAAAATAATGTAGACATGCTAGAATTTAAAACTTTTGATGGGACACCAGAGGCAGTTACATTGCAGCAGCAAAACTTAATTTTGAAAGAAGTTCGTGACGGACGTATTGTACCATACGTTATCAATAATGAAGTCGAAAGAGATTCTGATGATAGGTCCGTTACTGTACACGCTTCTGGCGCTTGGATTCAAATAGCAAAAGATGGTTTTATAAATCCACAACGGATAGAGAGTAAGACTGTTAATGAGTTTATTGATATGGCACTACTAGGCATGAAATGGAAGCGTGGTATTACTGAATACGCTGGATTCCACACAATGACCATCGATGAGTTTATCGATCCACTTACGTTTTTAAAGAAAATCGCTTCATTATTCAGTTTAGAAATTCAATATCGTGTAGAAGTAGTCGGCTCTCAAATTATCGGTTGGTATGTAGATATGATAAAAAAACGCGGGCAAGAAACTGGAAAAGAAGTAGAGCTAGGGAAAGATTTAGTTGGCGTTAAACGTATCGAACATTCGAGAGATATTTGCACAGCCTTAGTGGGTTTCGTTAAAGGTGAAGGCGATAAGGTTATTACAGTTGAGAGTATAAATTATGGTCTTCCGTATATTACAGATAGTGATGCATTCCAGCGGTGGAATGAACATGGAAAACATAAATATGGCTTCTATACTCCGGAAACTGATCAGGAAGATATGACACCACAACGTCTTATGACCCTCATGAAAATGGAATTAGCGAAACGTGTAAATACATCCGTTTCTTATGAAGTTGAAGCACAATCAATTGGTCGTGTATTCGGACTAGCTCATGAGTTGATTAATGAAGGAGATACAATCCGAATTAAGGATACAGGATTTACACCTAAATTGTACTTAGAAGCTCGTGTTATTGCTGGCGATGAATCTTTCACTGACCCTACACAAGATAAATATGTGTTCGGTGATTATCGTGAGATTGTTGATCAGAATGAGGAGTTAAGAAAGATTTATAATCGAATCCTTAGTTCATTAGGTAATAAACAAGAAATGTTAGATCAACTAGACAAATTGGTAAAAGAGAACGGAAAAACAATTGAAACTATACGTGAAGAATCTAAAGCTGCTAAAGAGTTAGCCGAGAAAGTTCAAGAGAATTTGAAGAATAATACGGTTAACATCATCGAAGCTGCTAATCCGCCAACAGATAATCTTAAAGTAGGTAAGACATTATGGAGAGATATTAGTAATGGTAAGCCTGGTGTTTTAAAGGTATGGAATGGAACAGGCTGGGAGCTTCTTATTCCTGATGTAGAATCCGTTAAAAAAGATACCCTGGAGCAAGTGAATAAAGATATTGCAGCCACAAAAAAAGAATTAAATAAAAAAGTGGAAGATGCACAAAACGAAACTTCAGGACAATTCAAGGAAGTGAAAGAAAATCTTCAAGAGGTTTCTCTAACAATTAAAAATGTACAAAACTCTCAAGGTGAAATTAATAAAACTGTCTCTGAAATGAAACAAACCAACGAAGGTTTTACTAAATCTATAGAATTATTAACAAAAAAAGACGGTGAAATTACTGAAAAATTAAATACAGTAGTAGAGACTTCCGAAGGCACAAAAAAGATAATCTCTGAGGTGCAGCAAACAACAAATGATCTAAAGAAAACCACGACTGAAATTAAAGAGCAAGCTGGGAAGATTAGTGAAAAGTTAGAGAGTGTAGAAACAAAAGTTATTAATACCAAAATAGGTGGGCGTAACGTTGTAGTAGGTACAACTATTCCGGCTGTTATGGTTGGTACTAATATTAATAACCAAACAGCAACTATTTACAAATTTGCAGCAGGTGATTCCCGCGACATTATGGACGGCAAGGAGTTTATGGTGTCCTTTGACTGGGAAGTTATCGGTGATGCACCAGCTGGTAAGATGTACATGCAGGGAAGTAATCCCTATCCAGGGTTTACAGGTACTGTTACCTTTAATTCTACGAATAAAAAGGGTAGATATTCCCGCGTTGCTTCAATCCCTACAGGTACAGCAGCGTTTCTTGGTGTAAACATGCGTTGTGATGGTTTGGTAGGTACTCTGAAAATTAGTAATTTCCAAATAGAAATAGGTAATAAAGCAACTGAATGGACACCAGCACCAGAAGACCAAGTAACAACTGATGAATTCACTAAGAAAACAAATGAGATTATCAAAAGTGTGGAAGGTACTACAGAAACTATTAAAAAAGTAGAAAAAACACAAGGTGATTTTAGTGAAAGGGTTAATACTGTAGAAAAGAATGCAGAAGGATTCAATCAAAGCGTTAAAAAATTACAAGAAACACAAACACAGCAAGGCAAGCAATTAACTGAAGCTGCTACAACGATAGAACAACATACTAATGCATTGAATTTATCATTGAAAATGAAGGATGTTGAGGAGTATGTAGGTGGTATTAGTTATATAAACATGATTCTCAACTCTGTATTAAAAGAAAGTACGAAATACTGGTCTTTACACACAGGAACAATACGAGACACTTCAGTTCTTTATAAGGGCGCAGTGTCATTTAGAACGATCACCTCTGGTCTTACAGAGGATTCATATAGAGGTGCAGTTCAAACAATCATAAATAATGGTCCTGACTGGGATTTCGTTTATTCTGCTTATTTTTATACCGACAACAAAGCTAGTGTTGATAAAGGGTCGATGGTCGAAGTTATTTGTCTGGATGGTAACGGAAATAGGTTAAAAACATATCAGCAAGAAATAACTTTGACACAAGGTATATGGGTCCGTTCGTTTGTAACAGGTCAAATTGTGGCGGGGACAAAATCAATACAAGCAAAGCATTGGATCAGGCGCAACGGTCGTTTATGGGCGGCTCAACCACTGTTTCAAGTGGGTACAAAGCCATCATCATTTATGGAAAATCCGTCTGACATTGTTGATAAAGATAAATTAATAGATTTGATTGGTGAGAAAATAGCAACTGAAGATTATGACAAAAAAGTAACCGAACTCGTAAGGTCTATTAACGCAAAAGCAGATGGGCTTGAATTTGAGTCTTTAAAAAGGAACACATACACCATAAATGAAGTTAAGGATGGTTTTGCAGATAAATCCTACGTTGAAGAGATGGGTTCTAAACTTAAGGTTCTTGATGAAGGAATCCTTGCAGAAGTTAAAAAAGGGAATATCATCGCAGCTATTAACTTTTCATCAGAAAAATTAGTAATAGATGTTTCAAAGGTAAATATTAATGCAGATACAATGGTGAAATGGTTAACAGCAAAGGGTATCGATACGAATATCATTAACGTTAATGGTGATAAAATTACCATCGATAAAAATGGTGTAACAGTTAACATGTTAGATTTTCTTTTCAAAGATGAATGGGGAACAAAAACAACTGCGGTATCAAGACGAAACTTAATAGCAGATCCCGATTTTTCTAGTGTTGGAAAGAAAAATATTGGACATGCAGATTACTATGGTTTTGAAGGCGGATATGGTCTTACTTGGAAGTCACAGGGCAATGTAGTTATAGAAAAAAATACATCTGTATTTGATTACGAACAAATGGTTAATGCAGCAAGGGTAGACATGTACAACTATCCAGAAGCAGTAGTTAACAATGGAATACATCCTGGAAATGAATATACTGTATCTGCTCACTTTAGAACATCTATGATAAATGGTGTACGTAAAACAGCAAAACCACGATTACATGTATGTTGTGTGAAATTTAGAGATAATGTGTCTTATGACATCTGGAACGAGCAAAAAATGGACTTTCCTGAGCCATCTACATTTTACGGAGAGATTAGGAGATATTCATATACTTTCAAGGTACCAACAAACTATAAGCCACAAGAGCATGCGTTGATTATTAAAGTGTGTTCTGCAAATGGGCAAATAAGTGCAGGTACAGCGATTTGCGTATCAGGTGTAACACTATACAGTGGGAAATATGCATCTATGTATAACTGGGATAGAGCAGCAGCAGAAAGAGCCGCTGGTCTTCAACCATTTAATAGTATTGCAATAGGTGGTGTAAATAACATATTGCAACCAGCAGCAGACGGGCAAACGTTTGATATATCAACAGAAAAAGATGTTAAGTTTTCTACTAATATACGAGCTGTACAAGGTGTAAATCTCGGTGGGAATGCCTTTCAAGGTTGGGGGCATATTCGTTTTACAGACGGTAATCTCGGTCCGGGTTTTTATGTGAGCAGTGCGAATGGTTGGAAATTCAATGCCCTTGGATAAAAAGGAGAGATATAGATGAATAAGTATGATATTCAAATGATGCCACTTCAAGCAGGTGAAAGCTTTCCTTTTATGGGGAGGTTGGTTGATGCAACAAGAGCCGATACAGGGATTTCCGTCCTTATACCTGCTGATATGTTAAATAATGCTGGCATTCCTGATGGCACTAGTAAGGTCGAAGTGTGGAGAGAAATGTCTGATGGAACAATCTGTTTCAGAATTGCAACAAGATGTGAACTATGTGGACGTGGTTCACGCCTATATGAATTAGACATGGGATTCGCAAAGAAAAATATTTGTGCAGATGATTTTTTCAAACTTACGGGTAAAAATCCACCACAAGAAATTCCAACAACTGAAACCACAACAGAAATGGAGCAGCCGTAAGCTGGTCTTTTTATTTTGAACAAAATACGGCTTTGAGTAAATTCAATTCATAGATCAAGAGGAGCAACTTCGCTTCTCTTTTTATTTTGAGGAGATGATCAGTGTGAAACGAATAGTAGACCAAGCAATTTATGAAAAGCATGTTAGCCAAGAAAACAAAAACCTAGTCAAAGATTTTCTAATCGAAAAGAAAGCACAAGGGAAAGCGGCAAGCACTTTACAGCAATACAATTGGGATTTACGAATCATTTTGTTTCTAATACATGAACACTTCGAAAATAAAAACCTTATTGATTTAACACGAAAAGACATCCGAAATTTATCTATTATTTTTCAAGAAATGGGAATGTCTAATGCACGTGTAAATGGATTGATGAGCGCTTTACGTTCAGCGCTTGAATTTTGCGCAGACGATGATGACTACAATTATGAATTCAATGTAGGTTCAAGGGTACGTGGTTTACCTAAGAATCCAATTAGAGAAATTACATTTATTACTGATGACCAAATTAATTGGTTAATTGATGAATTACTTGAACAAGAGAAATATATGTTAGCAACTTATTTAGCACTTTCTTACTACAGTGCAGCAAGGAAGAATGAAGTTTACCAAGTTCAAAAAGAAGGACTGACAGAACGATATTATACAAATGTGGTCCGAGGTAAACGCGGTAAAAAATTCAGATTGTATTACAATCTCCGAGTACAGAAATGTATTCGTTTATATATAAATCAACGAGGTAAAGATACTATTCCAGATTTGTTTGTGCGTGTTTATAAGAATGGTGAGAGAAGACAGTTAAACAAAAGTGTATTTAATTATTGGTGCAAAATATTCGCTAAGATGCTGTACGAAAAGGAAGGCAAGGAATTTAAAATCAATCCTCACTGTTTCCGCCATAGCAGATTAGATAATTTAAAAGTACAAGGAGTACCGCTAGAAAAATTAAAATCACTTGCTAACCATTCTGATATTTCCACAACTGAATCTTACCTAAAAGATAGAAGTGAAGAAGATATTGCAGAAATATTTGGAATGGATCCAAGTTATTTTGCAGCGTAAAGAAGCATATTATGCTTCTTTTTATTTTGAAACGGGGTGATTGAAGTGGAAGGATTACAAGACGTAAGAAATGATGTACAAGAAATGAAGCAAGAAATCAAAGAAATAAGGTTTGATATTAAAAGTTTGGAAATGCGTACAACAGGCAACGAGAAAGATATTGATAATATCAACAAACAACTAGATAAAATCAGCGCAAACACTACTTGGATTTTGCGTCTTATTGTTGGCGGAATTATCGGGGCAGCACTCACCTTCTTCTTGAAAGGGGGTGGTATGTAATGGTTAGTTTAGCCGTAATGATTGGAATTGTCGTTGGTCTTTCACAGATTACCAAAACAATCGGATTACAAACAAAATACGTTCCGTTATTAAATTTAACGCTTGGCATTGTGCTAGGCGTTTTATTTTTGGGCGGAGATATCAAAACAAATGTATTTCAAGGAATCATCATTGGATTGTCAGCAAGTGGATTATTTGACCACACAAAAATTATAAAAAAGGATGCTGATGTGAAATGAAAAAGACATTAAAATATATTTCTTCTGTAGTCTTTGCTGTTATTTTTGCTTTATCCGTTGCAACAAGTGCTTTTGCTGATAGAGCGCTTATTATTCCTGATTTGCCAAAACAACCGTATCGTTATGGTGTAGGTGCTTACGAAGGGGTTGTAGCTCATTCAACGGCAACTCCAGAAGCGCCAGCTATCAATATTCAAAAATATGAGTCTCGCACATGGCGTTCAGCATTCGTTCATTACGCAGTAGATTGGGATGAAACAATCCAGATCGCTGATACAAAATACATTGCTTATGGGGCTGGACCAGGTGCTAATAAACGATTTGTACATGTAGAGTTATGTGAAACCGCAGACTATACAAAATTTAAGCGCAGCTATGATAAATACGTTAAGTTACTTGCTAAAATTCTTCGTGACCGTGGGTTATCTGTAGAAAAAGGTTTATGGACTCATTACGATGTTACGAAATATCTTGGCGGAACCGATCATGAAGATCCACTTGATTATTTGCGTAGTCATGGTGTGTCTGAAGCTCAATTCCGCGCTGATGTACAACGTGCATACACTAATTCTAGTGTGGATGTTTCTGTTCCTGAAAAACCTTCTAAACCAGCAGAGGTACCAACAGCAGTAACGGACGGTGTTGCTTATATTGAAGGCTACAACGTTAACTTACGTAAAGGACCAGGTACAAGCTATTCTAAGATTCGTCAGCTAAATAAACCAGAATCTTATGTTGTGTGGGCTGAAAAGGATGGCTGGTTAAATCTTGGTGGTGAACAATGGATTAAGAATGATCCATCTTATGTGAAGTTTGAAAAGCAAAGTAAAGTAGATTCATTTATTGTAGGAAAGCGTGTTGTTTCCAAAGTTAATAATCTACGTTTCTATGATGCTCTATCTTGGCAGGATAAAGATGTTGCTGGTTCTGTAGATGTAGGTTTAGGGTTTAATATTGATGCGAAAGTAAGTGTGAATGGTTCACCGCAATACAAAGTGCACAATAGCAAAGGAAAAACATACTATGTAACAGCAAATGAAGCCTATGTGTATGTGAAGTGATTTTTTTACAAAAGAATAGTTTGATAAAAAAAGCCGTCCTTAATTGGACGGCTTTTTTATTTATTCTTGAGCGTTATTACTTAAGTTTTTACGTAATTTATTTTCAAATATAATGCGTTTATCTTCTATATCAGTATACGCTTGATAATTTCCTTTTCTTTTTGTAGCAGGTGTTCTACTCTTTGTTTCTGGCGGATAACAATTTGGACATCTAGCTTCGCCTATATGTCTAGCTTTTACCATTGCTTTATATTCATTTTCGCATTCGCTGCAAAGCCACCAAATTTTTTCATTGCATCTTGCAGAAGTTTCTTCAGGAGTAGTAATCCTGTAAATCTCTTTATTTTTTGTAGGGTGCCATTCTTTTGCTATCTCTGGGTTTAACAAAGCTATAGATTGTTGATACTTTTCACACTTTCGGCAACCTTTTCTATTCTTCACCCTTTGACTGGCTTTTTCAGACCATATATGTCCTTCATTGCAAATCCACTTAACTTCTTCTGTAGTAGTGTAGAGTGCATCATATGGGGTCTTTGACTTTTGATAATAGTCAGATTCAAAAATATACCATTCTTTCGCCAGTTCTGGATAGACAGTTGCAAAACAATTATCCATACACACTTTCTTATTTGCACAATATGGACAAGAACTTCTATTGTTATATCTACTTACAATTGTTTCTTCCCATTCATGTCCTCTTTTACATTGCCACCATCTTAGCCTAGGGTTTTCTTCGAAATTTATTTCTTCAGGTGTTTTTATATTGTTAGTAGGATGCCATTGTTTTGCTAACTCTGGATCTACATCAAGAAGGGCTTTAAATTTTCTTTCTTCCTTGACTTCGGCTTTTTTTTCAGACTGCTTTAATCTCAAACATTTAGGACATTCTTCTTTCCTTTTGAGTCTTTCTCCAGTGGTTGCTCCCCATTCATGTCCTTCTGGACATAACCACCAAATGTATTCATAACTTCCGTAAGTAATCTCATTGGGGTTAATGTTTTCGTTTTTGGTAGGATGCCACTCAGATATTAGTTTGTCAGAAAGCCTTTTATCGATAAGTAAAGAATCCATAATTTTCACCGTTCTCTCTATTTAATTAAAAACCATTTACCATCGTTAATGTCTCTAGGGCGTATCTCGTATTCTTCTAATTCAATAATGTGGTTAGATTCTTTCTGAAAATATGGTTTTACAAATATAAATGCGTTAGCATAATATGTGTGTCTATTTTCGGATTTATCTTTATATACTTCGATTTTAACAATTTGCATTCTATATTCGTAGAGAGGGTGAGCGAATCTTTGTCCTATTTTTAAATAAAGTTGCGTTGGGTCATCACTATTTAATTCTTCTATAGGTATTCGAATGGATTCGCTCCGTTCCCACCAACCCCAAGTCCCTGGATCCATAATTTTCAACAACCTTTCTTTTATTTGTATTGGAATCAATAGTAGAAATGTAATGATAACTAAGGCTCTATCTAAATTGCTATCTACACGTTTTAAAATTAAACATTTACCAGTAGTAGGTTGAGCCTATTTTAATTGTTGTATAGGTTGTAATAAAATTAATAGTGTTATAACTCATACAACCTCACTTCCTTAAATTAAGTAAATCATACCAATTAATGTAACATTTTAGAAGTGTTGTCCATTATCATTGTAATTACATATTTTTGTATCTTCTCCAATCTAAATAGCTTCCACTCGTTTATCTAAAACTTTTACAATTCTGATTGCGAATAAAAGTATAGACGAGCAACCTGGCAGCGAATTTGGTATTTTGGAACTTGCTATTCCTACTTTTGACCACCGACCACTTATTTGACCACACACTTAAAATAAATTAAATACACTCAATGCACAAAGAATACATTCCGTTACATTTTCTTTGCGATAGAACACACAATAGTAATACAGGGTACATCAAATGATATGATATACTTTATACAGCTCATGTAGAAAATGTAGTGAAACTTGTTAGAAAGTAACATTCAATAAGGATATGTCCCTCACAAAGCAAGAGCTATGTGAGGGTATATTTTATTTAGCGAATGGAAGTAAGGAGAATATAATGAACAATTATAAATTGACGATTCAATATGATGGTGCGCGTTATAAAGGGTGGCAACGTCTTGGTAATAATGACAATACGATTCAGGGGAAAATCGAAAGTATAATATCTGAAATGGTCGGAAAAGAAATTGAAATTATCGGCTGTAGTAGAACGGATGCTGGTGTACACGCTTTGAATCAAGTAGCTAACTTTCAAAGTGATGAGAAGTTAGTAGAACATAAAGTGAAAAAGTATTTAAATCAATATTTACCAAATGATATTAGTATTACGAGTGTAGAAGAAGTACCAGATCGTTTCCATGCTCGTTACAATTCTAAAGCAAAAACATATCTTTATAAAATTTGGAATGAAGAGCATACGAACCCATTTATGCGTAAATACAGCATGCACGTGAATAAACAATTAAATGTGAAAAGTATGAAAGAAGCTGCGAAACATTTAGTTGGTTCACATGACTTCACTGCCTTTTCAAATGCAAAGTCTAAGAAAAAATCTATGGTTCGAGAAGTGTATACACTTGATGTTTCCGAAGAATCAGGATTTGTACAAATTAGAGTAAGTGGTAACGGATTCCTTCATAACATGGTGCGGAAAATTGTTGGAGCATTAATTGAAGTTGGATTAGGGCAATTAGAGGTGGACGCAATTCCAAACATTTTAGAGGAAAAACAACGTAATCAAATTAATTGTCTTGCTGAGGCGAGTGGATTGTACTTGGAGAAGATTGAGTTTTAGAAAAGATATGGATAAGAAAAAAGCACTCATTTGAGTGCTTCTTCTTTTATGCTGATGCAGTAGTCTTATCTTTTCGGAAAATCCCCATTAATCCGCCGATTAATAATAAAACACCTGGTAATAAGTAAACAATAGAAATACAAATAAATCCACCAATGGCAGCGATAGTCATCATAATGCCACCTACTTTAGCTTTGCTCTTAACCATAACACATCCAACAATCCCCAATATTGAAAGAGCTACAGCAGCCCAGCCTAATCCAATAATTTGATTAGCTCCGTCAGCTTCAACTGCTGCTCCTACGCCTCCGATAAATAAAGCGATGAATGCACATAAAATCCCGAATATACCACCAATTAATCCTAATACAAATTCTGCTGTTCTTTTCATAGTAACCACCTTTTAAAAAATATTTATTAGCTTTTTCATCTAACTCACAATTTGTTAGTTCAAATAAAATGAACTACATGTTATTAACATAAGTGAAGTTTATATAAACAACCTTCAGAGATATTGAAATGTCAGATTTAGAACTTACATGATAACAAATATAATGAAAACAGAATGTCGAAATTTGTCGAGTTTACTAAAGTGCATTTTTTCAGTATATAACTAATTTTGAGTTAAATTTCAAATCATTGAGATAAAGAGAGTACAATGAAAAAACACGAGAGCGGTAACCGTCTCGTGTTTTTTATGATAATTAACTTTGTTCGTTTAAGAAGATTTTTCTCTTTTCATACGTAGCTTTAAATTCCAAAAAGCAGCAAGCATAATAGCTGCAAAGGAGCCGCTAATTGTGCCTAAGAGCTTTGCATGAGGAAAGCTACTCATATCAGCATTAATGAATAACATCATACATAGAACGGCGGGGAGAAGGTATAAGTATTTTAATAAATTTAATTTTTTATCATTACTCATATATATAGCCCCTTTCTAGCATGTTACATGCACATTATAACATATTCTTCCAAAAAATCATTTGCACTTGGAGAAAGATTCATTTCATATGTGTAAATGCAGTTTTTTAATTCGATATTGTAAATTTTGTCTACTCAATCCTAAAAATTTTGCAGCTTGTGAGATATTACCATTATTCTCTTTAAGAATTTGATTGATGTAGTTCTTTTCTATTTCTTCTATTGTGTGCTTTAAAGTTTTAGGTGCGTCAGTATTGTGATTAGTTAGTGAAGGCTGCATATTGAATTCTGTTTTTATTCGTTCGCGAAAGCGAGTGGGTATATGAAACGCTGTAATGATATTTTCATCTTCTATTAAGTTCATTGAACCTTCAATTATATGTTCCAATTCTCGTACGTTTCCGGGCCAATCGTATGCATAAAAGAATTCTCTTACATTTACATCTACATCCGTTACGCCGAGCCCGAATTGAATGTTGTACTTTTCGATAAAGTGCTGAACAAGAGCTGGAATATCTTCTTTTCGTTCCCGTAAAGGTGGAAGACATAAAGTAACGACGCTTAATCGGTAATATAAGTCTTCTCTTAACCGATTGTGTGCAATAGCTTCAAGAGGGTCTTCATTAATAGTTGCTATAATACGAACATCAATTTCTTTTTCTTGTGCGCCTCCAATTCTTCGTATTGTTTTTTCTTGTATAGCCCGTAGTAACTTAGCTTGAAGCGTTGGGCTTAATGAGTTGATTTCATCTAACAACAAAGTCCCGCCGTTTGCTTCTTCAAATAAACCAGGCTTATCTATTGCTCCTGTAAAGGCACCTCGATTCGTACCAAATAATAAGCTTTCCATTAAGGTATCAGGTATAGCGGCACAGTTTTGTGAAATAAATGGTTTTGTTGAACGATGACTTTCATTATGGATGCTTTGCGCAAATAGTTCTTTACCAGTCCCTGTTTCCCCTACGATAAGTATGGATGAGGATGTACGAATTACTCTCTTTCCTTCTCCAATGATTGATTGAATGGCTACGGAATCACCAATTATGTGGCCAAAGGTAAATTTAGTATTTTGTTTTCGAGAAGGGCCCATTTTTATTGTTTGCTTTAAATGACTAATCTCTTTTGAAATTTCAATAGCGCCTTTAATTTTTCCGTTTTCTATTATAGGAAAAGTATCGTTAATCGTCGTAATCTCTTGTCCTTTATTGTTAAAATACGTTTGTTTTATATTTTTGTTTGTTTTTCCAAGTTTTAATGCCTCTATAAGAGTACTATTTTTATTTTCTTCAAATGCAAATACTTCTAAAGGATTTTTATCTAGCACATCTAAGCGGTCCATTGATTCAATTTCCATCATTTTGCGGTTATAGATAATCGTTTTACTTTCCTCATTAATAATATGGATCCCGATATCGAGTTCATTGAGTAAAGTTTCGTATAGCACATTCATTTCAATAATCTTTTTAAAATTGATTTCTTCTGTATGCATGTATTATCTTCTCCTCGTTATACCCTATGAAGACTGACTTTTTATAATTTTATTAAAATTCTCATAAAATCGCAAAATTTTTTTGCTATTTTCTCTTAAAATTTTTCAAATGATAGAAAAATTTTGCGGTTATGCAGATTTTTTTCGTAAGAAATCCTAATTTTACATAGATATTGAGGTTGGTACGTATTTTGCATGAATAGTAGTTGAGATCTCTAAATTTAAAGAGTAGGGGGATTAGGAATCTTTATAGGTTATGCAACGTTCCAGTGCCAATTAATAAGAGGGAGGAATTTATAAAGTGAAGACGGTTGTAGAAGGTGTGTATAGTCCTTGTTACGGGAAAGTAGAGAAATTATTTGTTACTGAAAGTTCTTACGTATATGAATGGGAAAAATTAGCGTTAATTGAAACGATAGATAAACAGAAAGTAGAAATTAAAGTGGGAATCAGTGGTTATATTGAATCATTAGAAGTGGTAGAAGGAGAAGCTATCGCTGATCAAAAATTATTAATAACAGTGAGGGATGACCTTTTAATAACAGGTAGTGATTAATAGTAGTAATATGTATTTTGCACTTTTTAATAATTATTTTTACTATGAAGGGTTTTAAGGACGCTTACATTAAAAGGGTTTGCTAAGTGAAAAGGGGGGATTTATATGATGGATCAAAACCAGGGATTAAAAAGAGAATTGAAAAGTCGGCACATATTTATGATTGCACTCGGAGGGGTTATTGGTACTGGGCTTTTTTTAGGATCCAGTTATACAATTCATGAAGCTGGACCTGGAGGAGCGATTGCAGCGTATCTTGTCGGTGGATTTGTTATGTATTTAACGATGCTCTGTCTTGGAGAGTTAGCGGTTGCGATGCCTGATGCAGGATCGTATCAAACATATGCTACAAAACATATTTCACCTGCAGCGGGTTATGTAGTGGGATGGATGTCGTGGCTAAACTGGACGGCTACGATAGGCATTGAATTAATTGCAGTTAGTATATTAATGAAACGTTGGTTTCCAGATGTATCATCATGGATTTGGTGCGTAGTGTTTGCCGTATTGCTCTTTGTTATTAATGCGTTATCTTCAAGAAGTTTTGCGGAGGTTGAATTCTGGTTTGCAAGTATTAAAGTAATTACAATTATTGCATTTATCATTTTAGGCGGGGCAGCAATGTTTGGTTTTCTAGATATGAAAGGAAATGAACCAGCGCCGATGTTTTCTAGCTTTACTGATTATGGTGGATTGTTCCCAAATGGATTATCAGCCATTTTAATTACGATGATTGCAGTTAATTTTTCCTTCCAAGGAACAGAACTAGTTGGTATTGCAGCTGGTGAGAGTGAAAATCCAGAGAAAACTATCCCGAAGGCAATTAATAATACAGTTTGGCGCATACTTATTTTCTTTGTACTATCTATTTTTATTCTTGCGGGACTATTTCCTTGGCAGCAAGCAGGAGTGATAGAAAGTCCATTCGTAGTTGTATTTGATAAAATTGGTATTCCTTATGCGGCTGATATTATAAATTTCGTTATTATTACAGCTGTACTATCAGTTGCGAATTCAGGATTATATGCAACTTCCCGTATGCTATGGTCTATGTCTAATCAAGGAATGATTAGCCCGATTTTTGGTAAGTTATCTAAAAACGGTGTTCCTATTTATGCATTGATTGTAAGTACGTTTGTAGGGTGTCTTTCATTACTATCAGGTATTTATGCGGAAGATACAGTTTATTTATGGCTTCTTTCTATTGCTGGGTTTGGAGCGATATTAGTTTGGGCATCTATTGCTTTATCGAACCTATTAGCTAGAAGGACATACGTGAAGCAAGGGGGAGATATTAAGGATTTGAAATTTAAAACACCACTGTATCCATTTGTTCCAATTCTTGCTTTAGTATTAAATTTAACAGTAATTGTAGCTATGGCTTTTATTCCAGAACAAAGAATGGCATTATATTGTGGTATTCCATTTATGATCGTTTGTTTACTGTTTTATCGTGCTACCAGAAATAAGAGAAGTAAAGTAGAACATAATGAAAAGACAAATACAACTGACTTAGAAAGTTTACCCCGCATTAACGGGCAGTAAAACTCCACTTCAAAATTCGGCTGGAGCAAAGAAGTTAGGTGGGAGATAAACTGCCCGTAAACGCCCGATTGGTGAAGGCTAATAATCAGTGGGGGATGTACCTCCCCACTGATTATAGTTTCACTTTATAATAGTGATTAATTTAGAGACTGTAAGATTGTAAACAGTCTCTTTTTTTGTGAAAATAAAGCTGGAAACATACTACGTATGCAAAGGGGAATTAGCAATGAATCAAGAAGTTTCACAGCTATTAGAACAGATTGATTTACGAAAAGAGGAGCTACTAGAACTTACAAAAACTTTAATTCGTTTTGAAACACCAGCACCACCAGCAAGAAATACAAATGAGGCGCAAGAATTTGTTGCAGAATTTCTAAAAAAACGAAATTTTAGTATTGATAAATGGGATGTATATCCGAATGATACGAATGTTGTTGGAGTGAAAAAAGGGACAGCAAGTGAGTCACATAAAAGTCTCATTATTAATGGGCATATAGATGTTGCAGAAGTAACAGCGGACGAGCCGTGGGAAACAAATCCGTTTGAGCCGTTTATAAAAGATGGTTGGTTAGTTGGGAGAGGCGCGGCAGATATGAAAGGTGGACTAGCTGGAGCCTTATTTGCTATTCAGCTTTTAGAAGAAGTGGGGATTGAATTACCTGGAGATTTAATTTTTCAATCGGTAATTGGCGAAGAAGTAGGAGAAGCAGGAACACTTCAATGCTGTAAACGTGGTTATGATGCGGATTTTGCTGTAGTAGTGGATACGAGTGATTTACATATGCAAGGACAGGGTGGTGTAATTACTGGGTGGATTACTGTGAAGAGCCCGCAAACGTTTCATGATGCAACACGTAGACAAATGATTCATGCTGGAGGCCGTTTGTTTGGCGCAAGTGCAATTGAGAAAATGATGAAGATTGTCCAAAGTTTACAGGAGCTAGAACGTCATTGGGCGGTAATGAAAACCTATGAAGGATATCCATCAGGAACAACAACAATTAACCCAGCAGTAATTGAAGGCGGGCGCCATGCAGCATTTATTGCGGATGAGTGCCGATTATGGGTTACGGTTCACTTTTATCCAAATGAAACACATGAACAAATAATAGAAGAAATAGAAGCGTATTTAGGAAAAGTGGCAGCAGCAGATCCATGGTTAAGTGAGAACCCACCACAATTTAAGTGGGGCGGAGAATCAATGATTGTTGATCGAGGTGAGATTTTTCCTTCTTTAGAAGTAGACAGTGAACATGTAGCTGTAAAAACTCTTAGTTCCGTACATGAATCCATTCTATCTAAAAATGCAATTTTAGATATGTCTGCAACGGTAACTGATGGTGGCTGGTTTAGTGAATTTAATATTCCAGCCGTTATTTATGGACCAGGTACACTAGAAGAAGCACATTCTATAAATGAGAAGGTTGAAGTTGAACAATTAATTGAATTTACAAAAGTGATAACGGCGTTCATATATGAATGGTGTCATAGGAAAAAATAGATTGGTATATTGGAATCGTATAGGTATGTATACTTGTACGATTTTTTAGTGCACTACTTCAGAGTTGAACATAAACAACAACTGAAATAGTTTTTTATTTTTCTATGTTTTTCGTCTTATTTCAATCAATTTCTCTTTCGCTAATTCAACGGCAATTGCATCATCTAAATAGCCAATTGGAAAGAGGTAATCAGGGATAATATCTGTCGATAAAATGAAATAAAGTAATGCGCCTCCCAGAACTGCACGTTCTTCTTTTGAAATGGTTTCATTGCAAAATTGTTGATACATATCTGTTAATTGCTCAATGAAAGGACCAGCACTATCAATTTGCTCTAACTTGCTCGCGAAACTTTCATGAATACGTTTTTCACCTTCGGTTGTTTGGGCATAGCGTTCATAATTTTCAAGTTCTTGTTTTACGCGAGTTGTTGTGTAATCGAAATCGAATAAGTTTGAGGATTGTAAAGTTTGCTGAATTGTATCAAGAGATGTGTACATATCCGTCTTTTCTTTATTTATGTGCGGAGAATTAGGATACATTTCATCAAATAACAATTGAGGTGGAACTTGAAGGAATTCTGCAAATTTTTGTAGATGTTTTTGTTTTGGCGGTTGTTTGCCATTCATAATTCTTGAGATTGTTGCGGGATCAATATTTGTAAGCATTCCTAGTTGGCGCATGGATAAAGCACGTTCCTTTAAAAGTTTTTTTATTAATGTACTAAGCCGCTCATTTGAATTTTCTTTAGGCATAGTGAAGGCACTCCTTTTTTATTGTTGAAAAAATGTTGAGCATTTATTACAAGTATATGAAACAGACAGGCACAGTTGCTCAACATTTTCATAATATGCAATGAAAAGTGAGAAAAGGGGTGACTGTACGATGAGTACGGCAGGTTTATTTTCAATTTTTTTAATCGGGATTGCGTCTAATTTAGATAATGCAGGTGTTGGGATTGCATATGGCATTCGTAAAATTCGAATTTCGTGGCTTAACAATTTTATCATCGCATTTTTTGGATTTTTATTTACTTTACTAGCTGGATTTTTTGGGAATTGGATCGCATTATTTATTTCAGAGTTCACAGCAAACATTATTGGAGCAATCGTTTTAGGAATAATCGGGGTGTTTATTTTATGTCAGCCTTTCTTGAGTCAAAAAGATACCGTAGAATCTAAAGATAGTAGTGTACTTATGGGGGTTTTACGTGATCCAGAAAAAGCAGATTTTGATGGTTCTAAAACAATTAGTTTTTCTGAAGCAATTGTTTTAGGAGTTGCATTGTCCATAAACAATATTGCAGGTGGATTTGATGCTGGAGTAACAAATTTAAATCTTTGGCTTACGGCATGTATTTCTGGAGTTTTTAGTTTTATTTGTATTAGTGGTTTTACGTATGTTGGTAAAAGATTTTTAGCTGAATACTTAGGGAAATGGGCAACTATAATTGCAGGTGTGTTATTAATTCTTATTGGAATTGATCAATTGTTGTAAGAATGATAGGGAAAACAGTATTCGAGTATTTCCTTGGAAATACACTAAGAAATTGCATATATCGACGTGAAATCTTTTCACGGTAATGAAAGATTGTAAGTATTATACAAATCTTTGTTTGTAAAAAGGTTTAAAAAAGTAAAAGCACCTGCATAGGTGCTTTTTAGCGTATATCTTCAATTAGTTGTGCACATTCATCATCATGCATACTGTACTCACTTAAAACTTGAATACAAAGCCATTTCAGTTCTTCGATACTATGCTCAAGTTCTTCGGGAAGTACATGGTAAATGTCTTCAAGTCCCATTCCGAAATGAATAAGTTCTAATACTTGATCATCGATGTTCCGATCCATTAATAGTTCAAGCACTTCTAAATTGAATATGTATCGGTGAGATTCATCGAGTGAAACAACTTTTAGTTTCAAACTTTCTACAATACTCAATATGAAAAGAAGAATTGTTTTTTCGAGAACAGGTTGTTTCTCCATTTGAAATATGAGTTTCATCTTTTACACCTCCACATACAGCGCTAGGTTGTACTATATTATTCAGGAGGGGGGAGCAAATATGCATAATAAAGAGAACTTTTATTACTGTTTTTTTGAATTGTGTTGATGCCTAGTAGAACGGATTTTTTGTGAAATAAAAAATCCTGCCAATATAGCAGGATAACTTCTAAATTAAAACATACTCCAACCTTCTTGGGCAGAAAGTAATTCAAGAATTTTAAAACCAGCGATACTATTTCCGTTTGCATCTAAAGCTGGTCCGAAAATACCGATTCCCATTTCGCCTTTTACGCAGCCGAAAATGCCGCCCGCTACACCACTTTTTGCAGGGATTCCAACACGAATTGCAAATTCACCAGATTCATTATACATCCCGCAAGTAACCATAAATGTTTTACAAATTTTCGTAATATGTCTAGGGATGATCTGTTTCTTTTTATATGGATCATATCCATCCATTGCAAAAATTAAGCCAATACGTGCTAAATCGATACAGTTTACTTCAACTGCACATTGACGAGTGTATAAATCCATAAGTTCTTCAATATCACAATCGATAATTCCGTTTTGTTTCATATAGTAACAAAGTGAACGGTTTAAGTAAGCAGTCTCTAATTCTGAATTAGCAACTGTAGAAGAATAATTAATAGTAGGATTATCTGTTATTTCACGTACAAAATGAAGAATATGCTCCATTTTCTCTTCGTTATCTTTTCCTGCTAACATGCTTGTAATAGCTAGTGCTCCTGCATTAATCATTGGATTAAGAGGTTTGGAAGGACTTGTCGTTTCTAACTTAATAATAGAATTGAAAGGGTCACCGGTTGGCTCCATTCCAACTTTAGAAAATACATATTCTTCACCACGATCTAAAAGGGAAAGAGCAAGTGTAATTACTTTAGAAATACTTTGAAGAGTAAATAGTGTTTGTGAGTTACCAGCATGGATATATTCTGTTTCTTTATGAAAAATAGCAATCCCTAGATCATCTGGATTTGCATTTCCTAGTTCGGGGATATAAGTAGCAAGTTTTCCTTTTTTCGTATATGGTTTTACTTGTTCTAACAACTGCTGTAAGTTGTTTGTTTCAATGCACTGCATAGTACCAACGCTCCTATTTCGAATTAACTAAGTTTACTTTTCCCGATATGCTCGGAAATAAATAATAACATGAAAAAGTGGAATGATAAAACGAAAGTTGAATGTTCTATAGTGAGTCTTCAGTTTCGATTATTCCGTGTTATAAAAGGAAAATTTTCCTTTTATATAACAGTTTGGAAATAGGAGATTTATCCATAAAAAGTTCGGAAATAAAAACTACACATCTATACAACTATATGTTATTATGGTTATGTAAATAGAAAGCGTTTTCTAAGGCGTACTTATAATGATAACGATTTCATAAATTTGATAGGGGGAATTAAAATGTTGCAGTTTTTACAACGTATTGGTAAAGCGTTAATGCTTCCAATCGCAGTGCTACCAGCAGCAGGATTATTGCTTCGTCTAGGACAAGAAGACGTACTAAACATTCCTGTTATGGCACAGGCCGGTGCAGCAATTTTTGATAATTTAGCACTTATTTTTGCAATCGGTGTTGCAATCGGTTTATCTGTTGACGGTAGTGGTGCAGCTGGTCTTGCAGGTGCAATTGGTTATTTAGTTATGAAGAATACAACTAATGCTTTAAGTGTTACTTACTCAACAACAGAACTAAACGATAAATTAAAAAGTGTTCAAGATTTAGTCGGTTCAGTAGATCCAACTAAATTAGCGGATACAATGAATAAAATTTCAAAAGCAGCAGCGTTGACGCCAAAAATAAATATGGCCATACTCGGTGGTATTATTGCTGGGGTTATCGCTGGATTACTATACAACAAATTCCATAAGATTAAACTACCAGAATGGTTAGGATTCTTCGCTGGAAAACGTTTCGTACCAATCATTACGTCTGTTGTAATGCTTCTTTTAGGATTAGTATTCGGTCAAATTTGGCCAACAATCCAAACTGGTATTGATGCAGTATCACATGGTATCGTAAACTTAGGTTCAATCGGTGCAGGGTTATTCGGATTATTAAACCGTTTATTAATTCCAATCGGTTTACACCACGTAATGAACACATACTTCTGGTTCGTACTTGGTGACTTTACAAATGCAGCTGGTGATATTGTTCATGGTGATATCGCTCGTTTCTTTGCAAAAGATCCATCAGCAGGTATGTTTATGACTGGTTTCTTCCCAGTTATGATGTTCGGTTTACCAGCAGCATGTTTCGCAATGATTGCGGCTGCGAAACCAGAAAAACGTAAAATGGTTACAGGTATGTTAGGTGGTCTAGCATTAACTTCATTCTTAACTGGTATTACAGAGCCAATCGAATTCTCATTCATGTTCTTATCACCAGTATTATATGGTGTGCATGCAGTATTAACAGGATTTTCTTTATTCATAACAACGTCACTTGGCATTCATGATGGTTTCACATTTAGTGCTGGTGCTATTGATTATGTTATCAACTTTGGTATTGCAACAAAACCTGTATTATTAGCAGGTATCGGTTTAATTTATGCAGCAATTTACTTTGCGGTATTCTACTTCTTAATTAAGAAGTTCAACTTAAAAACTCCTGGTCGTGAAGATGACGATGAGTTAGCTGAAGAGGGTGATGCACCAGTTGCAGGTTCAATTGGTGAAACTTACGTAGCGGCTTTAGGCGGAAAAGACAACTTAACAGTTATTGATAACTGTGCAACACGTCTACGCTTACAAGTGAAAGATGCTAGTCAAGTAAACGAAGCGGCATTAAAACGCGCAGGTGCAAAAGGTGTTATGAAATTAAGTAATACAAGTGTACAAGTTATCGTAGGCACAAACGTTGAATCTGTTGCCGATGATATGAAAAAACACGTGTAAATAGTTAGATAAGAGGATATCCAAAAAGATTGATAACAACAGTCTTTTACAGGATATCCTTTTTTTTTGTTAATTTTTTAAAGGGAATCTTACTTTTGTAAATTTTCTTTTTCTTTTTTGAACATATAGGTTGGTTATATGTTCGGTGCGTGATAAAGTAGTGATGACATAGAATGGAGTGTCTATAATCTACAGAAATGATTTGGAAAAAGTCTTGTGTAGATGAATTAAATTATCGGTAAATAAGGGGAAAAAGGTAATTATGGATCAGGAAAAAAATAATGTTAATGGGAAAGCAAATCGGTCGATTGTATACATAAAAAGAACAATCATTCTAGCCCTACTACTTTCACTTGTATATTTCATGTATACAAAAATTGTTGCGCATAATAAAAAAGAGGAAACTTTAAAAGCAGCAGCAGAAATGAAGAAGCAAGAAGAGATAAAAAAGAAAGAAGAAATGAAAAGGCAAGAAGCTGAAAAACAAAGAAAACAAAAAGAACAGGAAGAACAGATAAAGCAGGCGCAAGTTATAGAGAAACCTGCTGAAGGACCGCCTCAAGAAATTAATGAAAACGCTCAATTGGATCAATATTTACAAAACGCAGGATTTAGTGGAACAGCTGTTATTGTGAAGAACGGGAAAGTTCTTTTGAATAAAGGGTACGGTATGGCGAATAAAGAGAAGCAAGTACCGAATAATTCAGAGACGACCTTTTATATTGGCTCTATTTCAAAGGCATTTGTAGCGACTGCTATTATGCAATTAAAAGATCAAAATAAATTACAAGTAGAGGATACGGTTGCAAAGTATATTCCAGATTTCCCTCAAGGTAATAGCATTCAGCTAAAACATTTATTAACACATACATCAGGGATTCCAGAATATGAGCAGGGAACAGAAGATATCTCTCATGAAGAGTTGATAAAACGGATAGGAAACCAAAAGCGTATTGCAGGCCCAGGAGAGAAATGGAAGTATTCAGATTCGAACTACTCTATACTTGCCTACATTGCCGAGAAAGTAAGTGGACAACCATTAGAAGAATATATTAAACAACATATTTTTGCAACTGCTGGTATGAAGCATTCTGGTTTTGGTAAAGCGTTAGAGCAAACAAGGTTCCCATCAACGGGTTATAAAATAGTGAATAACAACATGACAACACCTAACATTCCGAGCATGTCACAACTATATGGTTGCGGTGATATATATACAAGCGCGCATGATCTATATTTATTTAATGAAGCGCTATTCTCTGGAAAATTAATTTCAAAAGAGAGTTATGATCAAATGTTTACAGCCGTGAAAAAGGATTACGGATTTGGCTGGTATGTAGATCCGGGCAGTTATTCCAATCACGGTGTAATGCCAGGTTGGAATTGCTTAAATGGATTTAGTAAAAATGGTAGTGTATACGTTGTTTTATTATCTAACATTCAAAACAACATCAAATCATTTGGTAAAGTGAATAACGACATTTATACAATGTTACGAAATATAGAAGTGTAAAAGACTGTCCTTTTGGATAGTCTTTTTTGCATTGAGGAAATATATGTGCGGTGCGATAATGAAATAAATGGAAAAGGGGGAGGTTTATGAGTATACATAAGCATCATGCACGCAATGCGAAACGAACTTTGTTTATAGCTATCATTGTATGGATTATCGTTGTAATTGGATTAGTTATGGAATATAAAAAAGGAACAATATTCACTTCAGATAAAGAAATCCTGAAATTAATAGGTATTTTGCTACCAGCGTTTGGATTACTAATATATAGTTTTATAGAAAAACGAAGAGCAAAAATGCTTAAACAGGACAATTGTAATATAGGGAGCTCTAGATTATTTGAACAACAAAAGTTCGTTGTTCGTAGAGAGGTAGGAGTATTTCAAGTAATAACGTACTTTGGATTAGATGGCAAGGCAGTAGGTTTTTTAAAAGAAGAGTATAATTCCGTTATTCAAAGTATATGGAAAGGTGCACTTTCTTTTCTTTTTAAGGGACTACATAAGCAACAATTTTATTTATATAATCAATCGGGAGAAAGATTGCTGCGTGTTCAAAAGAAGATGGGCGTGCGTAACTTCTATATATTTTATAGTATAAATGGAAAGAAAATTGGAGAATTGAAACAAGTACTAAGTTTAACAAAATGGGAATGGATATTTTTAGAGATGAATGGTAAGGAAATTGGTAAAGTGACTGGGGACTTTTCAGCAACAATGCAGAAAATAGACTGGCAAGATGGAACACATATTGATGTGAAAGAAGATGGTATTCCGTTAGAAGCTGCAAAATATTTTTCGGCAAGTGGTGGATCCCTTGTTACAGCTTCTATATCCGAACAAGCAGAATTATCAAGAGCGGTATATTACGGCGTAGCTGCCATTGTGACAATTAAAAATTAAAGATTAGCAAAGAGATAGATGGGAAACCATCTATCTTTTTTATGCCCTGAAACAATTATTTCTTTTAGAAAATGTATGCCTTACCTATCACAAAAAAAGTCTGCTTTGTATAAATTAAGATGTATGGATGTAAATTTTTATACTTTAAAAATAATAGGAGGAGAAGCATATGTGTCTGTTCAGAAAATATTGGCATAAATTATCCCGACTGTTTAATAGACAATTAGGTTATTTTTTAGATGACAAGTTACTGCCTGCTGTGGAGCGACTTTTATTTTCACAAAACTTTGCGAAATTTATTCAAAGAAATTCTAAGCAAGCTACGGAAGAATTTATAGAATCAAGTCAATTTCAATCTATTATTTGTAGCATTTTAAAAGAATGCAATACATCACCTTTTAAAGAAATTGCAAAGCAATATTTAGGTAAAAACGTAGAAATTACTGTGACAGTTGGACAGTTAACAGGTGTTATTGTAGCAGTTGGTGACGATTTCTTAACACTGCAAGAAGGAATAGGGACAGAAGTTTTATTACCATTTACAAGTATTATATCAATGAAAGAAGCGTAAGAAAGGAGACTTATATATGTTATTTACTGATGAATTGCGTAACCATGTTGGTGAACTAGTGCAAGTTGTGACAGCTGTTGAAATTGTTGCGGGCATTCTTTTATCTGTGACGGACGGGGCAGTAAGTGTTCGTACTTCTCCTTCTTATGGACCACCGGAAGATGTACTTGTGCGTACTCCTATTATTGCTTATGTTCGCTTGGAAGGGTAAGAGTGATACAAATATGAGAGTATCAGTTGTTATTCCAGCACATAATGAAGCAAGTACTTTATCACAAGTTTTAGTAGAAGTGGAGAAGTTGAAACCTTATGAAATTATTGTAGTAGATAATGGGTCGACAGATGGGACAAAAGAAATAGCATTACAACATCATTGCCGTGTAATTTATTATAAATATTCTCTTGGCAATGATGTTGGACGGGCAATTGGAGCTAGAGAAGCAAAAGGTGAAATTGTATTGTTTTTAGATGGTGACATCGTTATTGAGAGTAAAGAGCTACAACGTTTCGTGAAAGGAATTCAGCTGGGGCATCAAATTGTTGTGAATAATTTAACATGGTCGGTTTATTTAAAGGTGAGACCACATTATACGACAGTTGGAAAATTCATGTTGAATCGTTATTTGAATAAAAAAGAGCTTGTTGTTGGTTCTTTAATCGCAATTCCACATGCGATGAGCCGGGAAGTTATCGAGAGACTTGGATGGTGGAATTTAGCAGATCCCGTATTATTTCAAGCGATGGCGATGTCTAGAGGAGTAGATATTATCGATATGGCTTCGGTCGATGTAATTCACACAAATAAAGTTCGTCCTGTGCATACGGGTACATCACCTGGTTCTCCTTATCCGAAAGCGACTAGTCGTATTATGGGTGATCATTTGCGTGCTTTACAATACGTAATTGAAACATATGGTAAACGCGTCGGTTTTTCGGAAGGAAACAGGGATAGAGAGTTTATAGGGAAGTATAAACCAGTTTTATTACAACGGAAAAAGGCGAAATACAGTGCGATTATACCAGTGTCAGAAGAAAAAATGACTATAAGATCTGTTATACAAGAAGTGAAAAAAGCAGGAGTAGATGAAATTATTGTTGTTGCGAATGGAGCGGATATCGAGACTATTAAACAAGCAAAACTAGAGAATGCTATTGTTGTTGAATTTGGGAAGGCGCTTGGACATAATGTAGCGCGAGCGATAGGGGCCATGCATGCTACGGCAGATATTTGTTTATTTGTTGATGGTGATTTTGCTATTCCTGCAAAAAAGTTAATTCCATTTTTGCATGCTATTGAAGACGGAAATGATGTGGCGTTAAATGATTTGCAATGTTTGTTAGATATGTTTCACCCGGCAGATCCAATTAGTATGGGGAAATATTTCGTGAATTTGGTAGCGAAACGACCAGATTTATGGAATAACTCTTTAACTGCTGTACCACATGCTATGCATAAAAAGGTAATAGAGAAAATAGGGTATGATTCTCTTGTTATTCCGCCACTAGCTCAAATGAAAGCTATTTTGGAGGGATTCTCTATTACAGCAGTAGAATTTGTAGATGTTATAAAAACAAATCGAGTACGCCCAGAGCAACATGGTTTTGTAAACGGACGAATTCCTGCATTCGATCGTATTTTCGGCGATCAGCTTGAGGCGATTGCTTATTTATTAAAACATACAGACGAGCGCGGGAGTTTTACAGATGGAGAAAGGGACAGAGATATAATACTACAATTGAGAAGGGAAGAAGAAAATACAGATGGATGCCAGTAGTAAAGTAACTATTATTGGATTAGGGTATGTCGGCCTTCCTTTGGCGGTCCTTTTTGCAGAAAGAGGACATGCTGTACTTGGATTAGATAAAGATACTAGGAAAATAGAATCAATTATAAAAGGAGAAAGTTATATTCCTGATGTTTCTTCTAAAGTATTACAAAACTTATTAGAAAAAAGAAAATTAATAGTGAATACACCAGATAAAGGTGTTACCGATTTTAAGAATAGCGATTATGTCATCGTGACTGTGCCGACACCAATTAATGAATATAAAGAACCAGATTTAAGTGCCCTTGTTTCAGCCTCCCACTATATACAACAGAATCTTCAAAAAGGACAAACCTTCATTTTTGAAAGCTCCACATATCCAGGAACACTTGAAGAAGTTATTATTCCTATTATTTCTAAAACCGGTAAAAAGGTAGGAGGAGATTATTATATTGGCTATTCTCCAGAGCGAATTGATCCAGCGAATAGCCAGTATTCAGTTGAAACAATTCCAAAAGTTATTAGTGGACAAACAGAGCAGTGTAAACAAAAAGTACAGGATTTGTATAGCACTATATTTGATGTAGTCGTTCCAGTTAGCTCTCCGAAAGTGGCCGAGATGTGTAAGCTATTTGAAAATATTCAGCGCTTAGTTAATATTTCATTAGTAAATGAGTTAAATATACTTTGTGAAAGTTTGAATATTAATTTTTATGAGGTGCTTGAAGCTGCATCTACAAAACCGTTTGGATTTACTCCGTATTGGCCAGGACCAGGAATAGGAGGACACTGTATTCCAGTAGATCCTTTATATTTTCAATGGAGAATAAGAAAGGTTGGAGCAATTAGTCAATTAATTGAGGCAGCACATGTAATTAATGAAGAAATGCCAGCGAAAATAATCGGTAAAGTAAAAGGTGTGGTGCAATTACCCGCAACGGTTTTAATAGTAGGGATTGCATATAAGAAAGATGTAAATGATTTGAGAGAATCACCGGCGTTGCCAATTATTCAATTATTAATAAAAGAAGGATACAAGATAGAATATCATGATCCGTATATTTCTACAGCGAAAATTGGAGATACACTATATCAATCTGTTCCATTAGATGAACAAAGAATTAAACAAGCAGATTGTATTTTAATTGTAACGGATCACTCTAGTATCGATTGGAATCTTTTTAAAGGGATTGAGCGATTAATAGATACACGTGGAATCGTAAAGAAGGTGAGTGTATGAGTGAAAAATGTTTAATTACAGGTGGAGCAGGATTTATTGGTTCGCATTTAGCTGAAGAGTTGGTGAAAAGAGGTTATGAAGTTACTATTGTGGATAACTTCTATAAAGGAAAAAATAAATATCATGAAGAGTTAATGAAAGAGATTTCAGTTATTCCAATAAGCGTGTTAGATAAAAGTTCAATTCATGAATTAGTGAATCAACATGATGTGGTGTTCCATTTAGCTGCAATTTTGGGAGTCAAAACTACAATGGAAAAAAGTGTAGAGCTTATTGAAACGAACTTTGATGGAACGAGAAACATTTTGCAAGCAGCGTTAAAAGGGAAGAAGAAAGTAGTATTTGCATCTACTTCTGAAGTATATGGAAAGGGAGAGCCACCATTCTCTGAAGAAGGAGATCGTTTATACGGTGCAACTTCCAAAATACGTTGGAGTTATGCAATTTGTAAAACGTTAGAGGAAACATTATGTTTAGGGTACGCATTAGAAGGTTTACCTGTAACGATTGTTCGTTATTTTAATATTTATGGTCCAAGAGCGAAAGATGGTCCGTACGCAGGAGTAATTCCACGATTTATTCGTGCGGCTTTGCAAGGTGACGATATTCTCGTGTATGGAGATGGAAAGCAGACACGCTGCTTTACGTATGTAAGTGATGCGGTCGAGGCAACAATTCGTGCAATGGATGAGAAGGTAAATGGTGAAATTATTAATATAGGTTCTGAGAATGAAAAAAATATAAGGGTAGTAGCGGAAGATATAAAAAAATTAACGAAGTCTATTTCCAAAATTGTGCATGTTCCATTTGAGAAAGTATATCCACATGGATTTGAAGAGATTCCAAATAGAAGACCAGACGTAACGAAATTAAGAGAACTTGTTCAGTTTCAAGCGAAAGTAATGTGGGAACAAGGATTGAAAGAAACTATTAAATGGTTTCGTGAAGAAAACAATGGCTAAGTCGTTATCAGTTATTATTCCCGTATGTAATGAAGTGGATACGATTTCAGATGTGGTTCAATCGGTAAAACCATTGAATCCAGTAGAGATTATTGTAGTAGCAAATGGTTGTAATGATGGTACAGAAGCGATTGCTGAGAGCTTAGGATGTACAGTAATCCAGCATAAAGAGTCACTTGGTAACGACGTTGGACGCGCAGTTGGTGCAAAACATGCGATAGGTGATGTATTACTGTTTGTAGATGGAGATTTTGCTATTCAAACTTCAAAATTACAATTATTCCTTAATCCGATTTTACATGATCAGGCGGACATCGTTTTAAATAATTTGGACGCATTATTTTTAAAGAAACAAAAACCACATTCTATTACAGTATGGCGCCAAATATTAAATGCAATGTTAGATCATGAAGAATTAAAAATTGATTCTTTATTATCTGTACCTCATGCGCTGACGAAGGAAGTCGTGCAAAGTATTGGAGACGAATGTTTTGTTAATCCTATTGTGGCTCATCTACGCCTAGTACAAAGTAAATGGAGAATTAGTCGTCATTGTGCAATTGACGTTATTACGCCAAATAAATTTCGTCCATTCGAGCATGCTGCATATGGCACGGATCTTTCTCAATCTGAAAAACGAATGATAGGTGATCATATAGAAGCTGTAGCAGAGCGGATATTGGGCAGCGATGGGCGCGGAGGATATTATGATGGAAATAGGAAAAGAGAGAGTGTCTATCATACTCTAAATTTTGAAGATTTTTATCAAGGATGGGGCGTTACATCTAATTTGTATAAAGGAGAGCAATTATCGGTAATTATTCCTGTGCAAAATGAAGAGAAAACAATTGGAAACGTTATAGAAGAGCTTCGCAAAATTGAACCTTTTGAAATCATCGTTGTTGTAAATGGTTCGTCCGATAAAACGGCAACAATTGCAAAAGACAAGGGAGCAACAACAATTGTGTATAAAGAAGCACTTGGAAACGATGTGGGGCGTTCGCTTGGAACTTATTTTGCAAAAGAAGAAATTGTTTTATTTATAGACGGTGATTTTGTTATTCCAGCTAGTGAGCTATATCCCTTTGCAAAAGCTATTGCAGATGGAACGGATGTCGCATTAAATGATTTAAATCATTATTTAGATTTGAGAGTACCACTTCATCTTGTAACAGCATTTAAATATGCATTAAATTTAGCTTGTGATAGAAAAGATTTAGGAGTAGGCTCTCTTATTGCTGTACCTAATGCGTTTAGTCGTACTTGTTTGAAGGAAATAGGGTATAAATCATTATTGTCACCTTGTGTAGCACAAGTGAAAGCTGTACTTTCAGGTTTTGAAATCGCTTGTGTAAGTCGTATCGATGTTGATAAGATGAACCGTATTCGCCTTAGTGAACATTTCGCAAAAATAGGTCATCCTCCAGCTGTCCTTCGAATTATTGGTGATCATATAGAAGGATTAGAGCAATTAATTGCATTAACAAACAGTCGTGGTGGATTTTACGATGGAAATAGAAAAAGAGATGTTTTATAGTGGTAACAAAAAAAGTGTACAACGTATGTACACTTTTTTGCTCTGTTATAAAAACTATAACAGTTTAGGATATAAGAGTATTACAGCTCTACAATGGGTATCGTTCTTATATTACAAAATAGGACTCGTATATAAGAATACCAAAAAAATACAATTAAAGAAAGGGTTAATTCTAAAGAGTTTTATATGAGGTTAACACTATGTATGTAGTAGTTTGCTCAATATTTCACAAACATGTCACAACTATTTCGTTCACTTCCGAAAAAAAGTAGTATTCTAAGTGTGTAAGCTGTTATATAAAAAAACGTAGTCCTGTACTAATCAAAAATGGAGGAGATTAGGATGACTCAAGTATTAGAAAATGTAAAAAACGCGTGGGAAAACTTTAAAGGTGAAAAATGGAAAGCAGAGATTGATGTTCGCGATTTCATTTTAAATAATGTAAACGTTTACGAGGGAGAAGACTCTTTCTTAGCGGAAGCAACTGAAGAAACGAAAAAACTTTGGGATCAAGTAATGGATTTAACAACAAAGGAACGTGAAAACGGTGGCGTTCTTGATATGGATACAAAAATTGTTTCTTCTATTACATCACATGAACCAGGATATTTAAATAAAGATATTGAAAAAGTGGTCGGTTTCCAAACTGATAAACCATTTAAACGTTCTTTACAACCATATGGTGGTATTCGTATGGCGGAACAAGCGTGTGAAGCGTATGGATATGAAATGGATAAAGAACTTAGCAGTATTTTCAGAGACTGGCGTAAAACTCATAATCAAGGTGTATTTGATGCATACACACCAGAAATGAAAGCGGCTCGTAAATCAGGTGTTATTACTGGCCTTCCAGATGCATATGGACGTGGACGCATTATCGGTGACTATCGCCGCGTAGCGCTATATGGTATAGATCATTTAATTGAAGCGAAAAAAGCTGATTATAATTTAACTGGCGGTGTAATGAGCGAAGATACAATGCGTTTACGCGAAGAATTATCTGAGCAAATGCGTGCACTTCAAGAGTTAAAACAGATGGCTGCTTCTCATGGATTCGATATTTCTAAGCCAGCTACAAATGCACAAGAGGCTTTCCAATGGTTATACTTTGCTTATCTTGCAGCAATTAAAGAGCAAAACGGGGCAGCAATGAGCCTTGGACGTACCTCTACATTCTTAGATGTTTACATTGAAAGAGATTTAGCAAATGGTACTTTAACAGAAGAAGAAGCACAAGAAATTGTTGACCATTTCATTATGAAATTACGTCTTGTGAAATTTGCAAGAACACCTGATTATAATGAACTATTCTCTGGAGATCCAACTTGGGTAACTGAATCTATCGGTGGTATGGCATTAGACGGTCGTCCGTTAGTAACAAAAAACTCATTCCGTTTCTTGCATACATTAGATAATTTAGGACCAGCACCAGAACCAAACTTAACAGTTCTTTGGTCTAAACAATTACCAGAGAACTTTAAAAACTACTGTGCGAAAATGTCTATTAAAACATCAGCAATTCAATATGAAAATGATGACATTATGCGTCCTGACTACGGTGATGACTACGGTATTGCTTGTTGTGTATCAGCAATGAGAATCGGTAAACAAATGCAGTTCTTCGGAGCACGTGCAAACTTAGCGAAAGCATTACTATATGCGGTTAACGGTGGTAAAGATGAAAAGTCAAAAGCACAAGTTGGTCCTGAATACGCACCAATTACTTCTGAAGTATTAGATTATGAAGAAGTTATGCGTAAATTCGATATGACAATGGAATGGTTAGCTGGTCTATACTTAAATACATTAAATGTAATTCACTATATGCACGATAAATATAGCTATGAACGTATTGAAATGGCACTTCATGATACAAATGTTCTTCGTACAATGGCAACAGGTATCGCTGGATTATCTGTAGTAGCAGATTCTTTAAGTGCAATTAAATATGCACAAGTAAAACCAATTCGTGATGAAAATGGTATTGCAGTTGATTTCGAAATTGAGGGAGATTTCCCTAAATACGGTAACAATGATGATCGTGTAGATGAAATTGCAGTAAATCTTGTGAAAACATTTATGAACAAGCTTCGCAAACATAAAACATACCGTAATTCTGTTCATACAATGTCAATCTTAACAATCACATCTAACGTTGTATACGGTAAGAAAACTGGTAACACTCCAGATGGACGTCGTACTGGAGAACCATTTGCACCGGGCGCAAACCCAATGCATGGCCGTGATACAAAAGGTGCATTAGCATCATTATTATCTGTAGCTAAATTACCATATGAAGATGCACAAGATGGTATTTCAAATACATTCTCTATTATTCCAAAAGCACTTGGTAAAGAAGATGATGTACAAGTACGCAACTTAGTATCTATGCTTGATGGATATGCAATAAAAGAAGGACACCACTTAAATATTAACGTATTTAACCGTGAAACATTAATGGATGCAATGGAGCATCCTGAAAAATATCCACAATTAACAATTCGTGTATCTGGTTACGCTGTTAACTTTATTAAATTAACTCGTGAACAACAAATTGATGTAATAAACCGTACAATGCATGAAAGCATGTAAGTGAAAAAAGTGTCCCTCCGCTTTTAATATATAGCGGAGGGAGGCTGTTTCAATAAAGGAGGAAGTAACATGGTAAAAGGAAGAATACATTCTGTAGAGTCTTGTGGTACTGTTGATGGCCCAGGGATTCGTTATGTCATATTTACACAAGGGTGTTTATTACGTTGTCAATATTGTCATAATGCTGATACATGGGAAATCGGTAAAGGTAAAGAAATAACAGTTGAAGAAGTGATGCAGGATGTGACATGTTACCTTCCATTTATTGAAGCTTCTGGAGGCGGTATAACAGTTAGCGGTGGAGAGCCACTATTACAGCTAGACTTCTTAACCCAGTTGTTTAAAAAGTGCAAAGAAGCTGGTATCCATACAACAATCGATTCTTCTGGCGGTTGTTATTCTGAAGAACCAGAATTCCAAAATAAGCTAGATATTTTAATGGAGTATACAGATTTAGTATTATTGGATTTGAAGCATATTGATTCAAAGAAACATCGTAAATTAACAGGGAAACCAAATGAACACATTTTACAATTTGCTCGTTATTTATCGGACAGAAAGAAACCAATTTGGGTAAGACATGTATTGGTTCCCGGTGTTACCGATGGTGAAGAGGATTTGCAAAAATTATCAAACTTTATTCAAAGTCTATCTAATGTTAAGAAAGTGGAAGTGCTGCCATATCATAAGCTCGGTGTTTATAAATGGGAGGCACTTGGACATAAGTATCCACTTGCGGATGTGAATCCACCGACAGAAGAAAATGTTGAACATGCAAAGCATATTTTACAAGCAGTCTAACCTAAACATTTGGTTAGGCTTTTTGTTTCTTCATAATAAAATCTAGAGTATATATTTAGAAAAGAGTATACTGAAAAGGGAATATCCATATTTTTGTAAAGAATAAGCGGAGAAATTTACATAATTGTAAAGGGAAATCAAAATAGTAAAAAGAATTAAGAAGTAAAAGAGTGAGTATTATGGAATATAGAACATTTGTAAGTTATTGCGAAAGCTCTTATAGGAAAGTATAATGTAAAGATATGAGCACAGATAGGATTAAGGGGTCAATCTTATATGCTTTGCATATCCACGACAGATACATAGCTAACAGGGAAGTATTAGAATCCGAGTATGTAGTTTTTAAGGAAAATGTTTTTCCTATTGTCGTATATGCAATATGGAGAAACAAAAAGCTAGGAGTGGATTTGTTTGATAAAAAACCCCAAGGTTTTAATATTAACTGCACATTACGGTAACGGTCATGTGCAAGTGGCAAAAACATTAGAACAAACATTTCGCCAAAAAGGAATCGAAGATGTAATTGTATGCGACTTGTTTGGAGAATCACATCCAGTTATAACCGATATTACAAAATATTTATATTTAAAAAGCTATACGGTAGGAAAAGAATTATATCGTTTGTTTTATTATGGTGTAGAGAAAATTTATGATAAAAAAATAGCATCTTGGTATGCGAATTTTGGGAGAAAGCGTTTGAAGACGCTATTACAGGTGGAGAAACCGGATATTGTTATTAATACCTTTCCAATCATCGCTGTACCAGAATTGAAAAAGCAAATAGGTATTTCTATTCCTGTTTATAACGTATTAACGGATTTTTGTGTGCATAAAATATGGATCCATCGAGAAGTAGATCGTTATTTTGTAGCAACCGATCATGTGAAAAAAGTGATGGTTGATATCGGTGTACCTGCAGAACAAATTGTTGAAACAGGGATTCCGATTCGTAGCAGTTTTGAGCTAAAGATAAATCCAGCAATTATATATAATAAATATCAGTTATGTAAGGATAAAAAGATGTTACTAATTGTAGCAGGTGCTCATGGTGTGCTAGGGAGTGTAAAAGAGCTATGCCAGTCATTTATGTCAGTACCAAACTTACAAGTTGTTGTCGTTTGTGGGAAAAACGAAGCTTTAAAGCAGGATTTAATGGAACTACAGGAACAAAGTTCTGATGCTTTAAAAGTATTTGGTTATGTTGAAAACATTGATGAATTGTTCCGTGTTACTTCTTGTATGATTACGAAGCCAGGTGGTATTACATTAAGCGAAGCAGCAGCATTACAAGTACCTGTCATTTTATATAAACCTGTCCCAGGACAAGAGAATGAAAATGCGTTGTATTTTGAAAAAAAAGGGGCTGCAGTTGTAATTCGTGATGATAGTGAAGTTTTTGCAAAAACAGAGGCGTTATTACAAGATGATATGAAGCTTCTTCAGATGAAAGAAGCAATGAAAAGTATTTATCGTCCTGAGCCAGCTGGTCATATTGTGGATACAATTTTGGCAGAAAATCATGCAGAGCCGAATCATATACCTATTAAATCACCAGTTCTTGCCGAATCTTTTACTTAATATGAAACCCTCTTTTAAGCATTTAAAGAGGGTTTTTTTATTGTTGTAAAAAAAATAAACGTGAATTATTAACTTATCCCGCTATTTGTGGGCAGTAAGACCCCTACCTCAAAATTCAGCGAAAGCAAAGAAGTTAGATGGGGATCACTGCCCGCAAAAGCCCGATTGGTGAGGGCTAATAATCAGTGGGGATAAACAAAACTCCCACTGATTAAAGTTTCACTTTATCCACAAAGGATTGCGCTTCTATTAGACAGTAAAGTCGAAATATTAATAACTATATCCACATAGTCCACAATTTTTAGAAAATTATCCACAATTCTCACGTTACGAATTCATTTAAATAAATGAATTCGTAAAATACTTTTGTAATTTATGCACAATTCTACGGTTTTTGTGGATAAGGTTGTCCACAAAAAAGGTTCCTTATAAATAAGGAACCTTTTTTGCTAATTCATTGGAAAATCTTATGTAATGAAACTGAATAATTAGGGGGGAAACCTTCTAATTATTCAGTTTCACTTTAAATACTTTTTGAGCGATAGCCCGCTGCACGATCTGCTTTTCGAAATTCTCGCTGATAGAGAACTTCTTGTGTACTAGATAATGTGTTTTTTGCTTTATCACGTTTCTTTTTATCCATTACAAATCACCTCGTGTCCTAAAGTCACTATCTATCGTTTCCAAAGACATGGGGTGATATACATATATGTCAAACTAGTAATGATTAATTATCATTTCTGAATTTTTAGATTACGCTTCTTTTAATTGGTGTGCTTCTTGGAATGTTGTATCTCGCATTGTTGCAAGTGTATACTGATCTTTTGGAATTTCATATAAATTATATACTTCTCCATGCGCGTTAATTTCATCATAAACGGCTTTTCTTGTTTCGTTTGCTAGATTTACATATTGTAGTTTTTCGGCAGCTTTAATAGACCGAATATTTATTTTACGAATACGCATAAAAATCGTTTCAATATCTAATTCATAGAAAAGTTCGCTAAAAAATGAATCTTTCGCCAATTTATTATATCCTTTACCATGATATGGTTTGCCAAGCCAAGTTCCGAGGAATCCAGCTTTTTCTTGCACATCAAATAAAGTAATTGTGCCGATGGGGTTACCCCATTCATCTAAAATTGTGCGTGAGATTAATTCTCCACGCTCTTCGGCTTCGATTGTTTGTTTCGTTAAAAATAAATATTCTTCATAAGAATAGGCCTTTTGACGCACAAAAGGGAAGACAGCAGGATCCACCATTAATTCGTATAGAACGTGGCTGTCGTGTAAGTCGCGTTTTTTCAACACACTAACTCCTCCTCACACGAGGGTAGCATGACGAAAAAGCACCCACCCTCGAAATTTTTATATCAATCTTTAAAAAATTTCGGGGTGGGAATCGAACCCACTAGAACCAGTTTCTAACGCTGGTGGCGCACCATTTGCCTTCCCCATTCATCAATTTGAAAATGATAATCACGACACAAATTGATTATGGTTTCATTCAGTTTATAATCGTATAATACTGTATCTAGTCAAAAAAATAAACTAGTTTTTTTTATTTTTTTTGTAAATTATTTTTCCGTCAATCATAGTGAGTACAGGCTTGGCTAAATAATGGAAAGGATGATGTGTCCATAACACGAGGTCAGCATCTTTTCCAACATCAATGCTTCCAATTCTATCCTCCAAACGTAAATTTCGAGCTGGGAAAATAGTGATTCCTTCCAACGCTGTTTTCTCATCTAATCCTTCTCTTACTGCAATGGCAGCGCAAACATTTAAATATTGAATTGGTGTATAAGGGTGGTCGGTTGTAATAGAAACTTCTACTCCATTTTTCGATAAAATATGATAAGTATCCCACGTTTTGTTTTTAAGTTCGATTTTCGAACGTCGCGTAAGAGTAGGTCCAACTGAAACTTTTAAATTGTGTTTCGAAAGCTCTTCAACAATAAAGTGTCCTTCTGTACAATGTTCAATACGTAAATCAAGATTGAATTCTGTCGCAAAGCGTAAAGCTGAAGTGATATCATCTGCGCGGTGAGCGTGGATACGTACCGGTATTTCTCGGCGGAGTGCTTTTAAAATAGGTAGCATTCGAAAATCAGCTTCATGCCCGTAGTGTTGTGCGTCATAGAATGATTCACGAAGTAACCCCATAATTCCCATACGTGTTATTGATTCTTTTGTACCGTTGCTATGGAACTTTTTAGGGTTTTCTCCAAAGGCAATTTTTAAACCAGCAGGTTCCTGAATAATCATATGATCAATACAAGTTCCAGCAGTTTTTATTACGCAAGTAGTACCGCCGATAATGTTTTGGCTTCCGGGCATCACGTGAACAGTCGTAACACCATTTTGTACAGCGTCTTGAAATGCAATATCAAAAGGATGAATCCCGTCTAAAGAACGGATATGTGGTGTTGAAACTTCGGATGTTTCATTTGCATCATTACCAGCCCAACCAGTACCTTCATCGTAGAGGCCAAGGTGAGTATGAACATCAATAAATCCAGGCAAGAGATGAAGAGCTCGTGCATCTATAACGGTCATATCCTGAGTAGTATCAATATGAGGTTTGACCGCGGCAATGCGTTCTCCTATAACGAGTACATCTCCTTGAAACTTTTGGGATGTAATAGGATATACAATGGCTTGTTTGAGCAATATTTTCATAGAGACCTCATTTCCGTCACCTTGTAATGTGTAGAATAGGTTTAGACAAAGTAACTGAAAGGTTTTTCGTGTAGTAATGCTCCGGTGTTTAAAAAGTAAGAAGTCTTGGCGGAGATAGACTACCCGTAAAACTGTATTTTAAAAGTACTACATTGTATGCAAGAGGATATTTTGTAATGCATGGTTAACTGTTGGAAATGTGTATTGATATCCATGTTTAATAGCTTTATTGGGTAATACATGTTGCCCTTCTAATACAAGTATACTCATCTCACCGAGTAAAGCGCGAAGTACAAATGAAGGAACAGGTAGCCAATGAGGTCGCCTAGTTATAGTGGCAATGGTTTTACCGAACTCTTTCATCCGTATTGGCGTTGGCGCTGTAATATTAAAAGGTCCGTCAATTTCTTTTTTGTGAATGATGAAATCAATCATGCGAACGACATCGTCTATATGAATCCATGATAACCATTGGTTTCCAGATCCAAGTGTACCGCCGATATATAATTGATAGGGAAGTAGCATTTTTGGAAGAGCTCCTCCATCTGCGCCCAATACGACTCCAAATCTTGTGTAGACAGTTCTTATTCCAATGGAGCGGGCTTTAGATGCTTCTTGTTCCCATAAATATACTGTGTTTGCTAAAAAGTCATCTCCTGGAGTCTCTTTCTGTTCTGTAAAAGATTCGGTTTCAGATGTCCCATAGTATCCAATGGCACTTGCATTAATAAATGTGTGTGGCTTTGTTTCAAGGGTTTGTAATTGTTTAATGAGTCCTTTTGTTGTTTGAATTCTACTGTTTAAAATTGATTCTTTTTGTTTTTTTGTCCATCTACTATTAATAGATTCTCCAGCTAGATTAATAACTACATCGATAGAGGAGAGAGGGAAGGTCTGTAAATCCGGTGTCCACTGTACGTATTGAAGGTTAGTGTGTGAAGTTTCAGCAATTTTTTTTCGAGTAAGAATGTAAACAGTAAATCCCTTTTGAATAAAAAAACTAGAAAGGGATTTGCCTATAAAGCCAGAGCCACCAGAAATTGCGATTTTCACAATCATTTCCTCCTCATTATATATATTCTTGAAAAGAAAAAACGTTCCTTGACTATGTTAAAATAATAGAGAGGTGAGAGTATGACTGTCATTACAAAAATAGAAGTGCAAAAACGATCGAAAGAACGATTTAATATTTATATTGATAAAGGTCAAGGCGAAGAGTACGGGTTTAGTGTGAATCAATCAATCTTAATGAAACACGGGTTACAAAAAGGCTTAGAAATTGATGAAGTAGCGTTAGGGAATATTTTGTACAATGAAGAGGTACAAAAAGCATATTTACAAGCGATTTCCTATTTATCCTATCAAATGAGAACAAAACAAGAAATAGAAGATTTCTTACGAAAAAAAGAAGTGGGACAGGCCATCATCTCTGAAGTCGTTTCGAAATTATTACATGATCGATATATTAATGATAAAGAGTACGCTATTTCATACGTGCGAACGCAAAGTAATGTGAATCAAAAAGGTCCAACTGTTATTAGGAGAGGGCTATTAAGTAAAGGTGTTCAGGATTTAATCATTACACATAGTTTACAAGAGTATCCAAAGGAGAAGCAAATGGAGAATGCTTTGTTTCTTATAGAAAAGAAGAAAAAATCTTATCAAAAGCATTCATTTTTACAAATGAAGCTAAAGTTAGATGAAATGCTTGTTCGTAAAGGATATTCTAGAGATGTGATTCAAATTTGCTTGGAAGAATTGAAAGACGAAAAAGATGACGAACAGCAACAAGAAGCGTTACACTATCATGGGAATAAATATTATGAGAAATATAAGAAGTATGATGGTTGGACATTCGAAAATAAGGTGAAGCAAGCGTTATATCGAAAAGGATTCTCTATTGATGAGATAGATATATTTTTACAAATGAAACGTGAAGAGGGATGAGGAAATAAGATGGGTACGCCAAAACGCTACAGTGAAATGACACCACATGAGCTAAGGGAAGAAATTGGGGTTTTGAAGGAGCAAGCAGTAAAGGCTGAGCAACTTGGAATTGTAAATGAATTCGATGTATTAATGAGAAAAATGGCTATGGCTCGTGCTTATATGATAGATATAAATAAATTCCATATTGGTGAGACATATGAATTAGTAGAAGAACCTGGTGTGGTATTTAAAATTACGTATTTCAATGGGGTATTTGCTTGGGGATATAAGCAAAATGATAAGGAAGAGATTGGAATACCAATTTCCCTATTGCAAGAAAAATAAAAACCAGAGAGCGAATCTCTCTCTGGTTTTTATCTTTGGTAGGCGTTAAAGGAGATAGGAGATTCTAAAATTGGCGTTTTTTACATTCGTTTGCCAATATAATGAGAGACTGGGTTTGTTGCGTCTGTCCGTTAACTTGCGCTTTCGCATGTTTCGGACGAGTCCACGTATGGTTAAATAATTCAGAACGACTATCTAAACGATCACGGTAGCTCATCTTTATCACCTCGTGTAGGAATTTAATTTGTACTACTCTTCCTGCTGATTTGCAGCACGCATACGTTCTTGTGGGTGCGTGTTAATTGTGCCGTTAGGTCGTTTCGAAGCGAAGCGTGATTTCGCTTTCGGTTGACCGTCGATTTTGCTGTTGTTTTTTGACTCAGACCAAAATTCGGCTTGTCTACCCATTAAGAACGCCCCCTCATTATCAGTTGATACCTCTTTAAGAAGTATCACTTATAGAATGTGCAAAATAGAAGAAACTATCCTTTAGAAATTAAGGGAATAAATAGGTAAAAGGAGAATAGAACATGAATGATATTTATGAAACATTAACGAAAGAATTATTAGATAAAAATGACAACCTTTCTTACGCACAAGCTCGTGCATGGGTTGAATTACTGTGGGAAGACTTCCGAACAACTTATGCTAAATCAGGTCGTTACCAAGGTGAGGAAATGACTGAACAAGTGGTACGAACATGGGTTAATAATCATGGAGGGCGCCTTCATGAAATGCGTACAAATAATCCGAAGTATAGCCATTTAATCAATCAAGAAGATCATTTGAAACATTAAAAAAAGCGACGTAGGTCGCTTTTTTTAATGTGGAAGCAATTCCAGTTTCTTTCGAAGTTTCTCTTCGCTGAAAATCCATCCTGTATATGAACTAATAATATTTAAATTTTGATCGAGCTGAACGATTGCGACGAATGGATAATAATCTTTACTTCGATACCGCAAATCAATAAATCGAACTTCATAATAGTTATCATAATCGAAAATATCCCAGCGATATACAGGCGAGAAAGATAAGAAAGCAGATATATTTTCATCTCGCACAGCAGCTTGCATAATGGCGGTATTCGGGAACGGTACGCGATCGAATTTGTCGTATACAAGGATGTTACCGCGGTGCCATCTTGCGACGTAGTAATGTTCAGTTGTAACGACGGCTAAATGATAATGATAAAATTTGTAAGAAGGAGAAATAATTACTTTCTCTACATTTTTGAAACGTTTGTATACTACGCTTTTGATATTTCGATGCATCATAATGCGCCCAATGTAGTAAACAAACATTAATATATACGCTGCTAAAGCAGTATAGCCTTTATGTGCTCCGACAAGCATACAGGCGATAGCTAGTATATGGATAAAGAAAATGACAGTATCAAACGTATTAATTATGCCGAGCGCTACCCATTTTTTTGTGAAGGGCCTTAATGCCTGTGTACCATAGGCATTGAAAATATCCACAAAGACATGAAGAAAGACGGCAATAAATGACCAAAGTAGTAGATGCAGATAGGGAGCGTCTGAAAAGAAGGCGAAAGAGATGCCACTTATAAGGAGTGACCAAAGGATCACTGCAGGGATGGAATGAGTAATCCCGCGATGATTTCTTATATATTTAGCGTTATTACGCAATTTTAAAACTGTATCGATGTCAGGAATATTGGAACCGGCAATTGTTGCAAGCATCACTGCTTGTGGCCCAATATCACTTTGTGCTATAGCTGGATCTAATGTTGCCAAACTGCCTAGAGTAACGCCCATAACAAGGTGAGTGGCTGTGTCCATAGAAATCCACCTCCGTTTTTTATTAATGTAACTCTTTTTATTCGATACCTCAAGTCCTTTGCCTTCTATTTCCTATGTCATCTTACTTAAATTTTTTCCTAAAATCTTTATAATAGTACGTATATGCAAAAAAATGAGGGGGATCAAGTTTGACACTTGAAATATTAAATGAGTTTAACATAGAACAGTTTCAAAATGATTTAATTGATTGGTTTGAAAAAGAACAACGTGATTTACCGTGGCGAAAAAATAAAGATCCATACCGTGTTTGGGTTTCAGAAATTATGTTACAGCAAACAAGGGTAGAGGCTGTAAAACCATATTACGCAAATTTTATGGGGAAGTTTCCTACGCTTGAAGCGCTAGCAACTGCCGATGATGAAGAAGTATTAAAAGCATGGGAAGGCTTAGGTTATTATTCTAGAGCACGAAATTTACATGCTGCAGTAAAAGAGGTAAAAGAAGTATACGGCGGGACAGTACCGAGCGATGTAAAGAAAATTGAAAAATTAAAAGGAGTGGGACCATATACAAAAGGTGCCATTTTAAGTATTGCATATGGCATACCAGAGCCAGCGGTTGATGGAAATGTTATGCGCGTATTATCTCGTATTTTATCAGTGTGGGATGATATTGCAAAACCGAAAACGAGAAAAGTTTTTGAAGAGATTGTGCGTGAAATTATTTCTATAGAAAATCCATCTTATTTTAACCAAGGTTTGATGGAATTAGGGGCATTAATTTGTATACCGAAAAATCCATCTTGTTTACTTTGTCCTGTACGTGAACATTGCAGAGGGTATGCTGAAGGTGTTCAAAAAGAACTACCAGTGAAGAGTAAAGCGAAAGCACCTACAATGGTACCGCTCGTTGCAGGAGTACTTCAAACTGAAGATGGCCGTTACGTAATTAATAAACGCCCAAGTACGGGATTACTGGCTAATATGTGGGAGTTCCCGAATATTGAACTAAGTGAAGGTATTCGTAATCAAAAACAACAGCTTACGGATTATATGAAGGAGAGCTTTGATCTCTCTGTTTCTATTGATGAATACGCGATGAATGTACAACATACTTTTACACATCGTACTTGGGATATCTTCATATTTTACGGAAAAGTAACAGGTAATATTGTCGAAACGGATACATTAAAGTTTGTATCGAAAGAAGCGTTTGAACAGTTACCTTTCTCGAAATCACATCGTACAATTTACGAAAAGTGTGTTGAGAAAATTACAATGCAGTAAAGTGAAACTTTAATCAGTGGGGGTTTTCTTCATCCCCCACTGATTATTAGCCTTCACCAATCGGGCTTTTATGGGCAGCCCGACCCCAACCTAACTTCTTTGTTTTCGCTGCATTTTGAGGTGTGGTCTTACTGCCCGGCAAATAGCGGGATAAATAATAAAAACGTGTTCCAGAACTTTGGAACACGTTTTTTATATTGAAAATAAATTTGTATTTTGAGGTTGAAAATCCACGCGTTTATAATCCGCCCCGTGACTCGATTTCTTTCACAACTTCTTTATAAATCGTTTGGCCCTCTACATTTAGATAAGGCATAATTTGCTGAAATGAATGATGAAAATAAGCTAATTCATCCTCTTTCCATTCATTTTTGGAAATCATAGTTAGCTCAGTCATATCACGTCCAGTATACATATTCCCACCTCCATCATGTGTAGTTTGAATGAGTGATAAGAGATATATGCGGAAATTATAAAAAGAAAATTACGGATAGATTCTAGATAGATTGGTTACATTATTTGTTGTGGAGGTGAGAAAGATGAGTAAAAAACAACAAGGTTATAATAAGGCAACTTCTGGTGCTAGCATTCAAAGTACAAATGCTAGCTATGGTACAGAGTTTGCAACTGAAACGAATGTACAAGCAGTAAAACAAGCGAACGCACAATCAGAGGCACAGAAAGCACAAGCTTCTGCTGCTCAAAGTGCAAATGCTAGTTATGGTACAGAGTTTGCAACTGAAACAGATGTGCATGCAGTGAAAAAACAAAATGCACAATCAGCTGCAAAACAATCACAATCTTCTAGTTCAAACGAGTAATGAAAGAAAAACACTTCTCCAATTCGAGAGAAGTGTTTTCTTTGTGTGCGTGTCACTGTAATGAAAATAAAGGGAACGACATAACTTCTAATAAGTCAACAAATGTAGTCAAAGGAGAAAGAAGTTCACGATTAGAAATATGTAATAGGAATTATAAATGGCGAATGAATCAAAAAGGGGGTAAGTGATGAACGACTTTGATAAGTTGGTAGGAGAGCAGTTGGAAACGATGGATGAGCTTTTAAAGTTACAATCGCATTTAGAGAAGTATCAGCAAATTGAAATGAGTGAAAGGGATACGTGCGATAAAAAAGAATTGCATTTTATCCGTCAAGAAATATATAGAACAGAAATAGCATTAAAACTTTTACATGAAAAATTTGAACAGCAAACGAATAATGTGATTCAATCTTTTGAAATCGAAAAAATAATTTCAAATTAAGGGTGAGATATGTTGTTGATTTTAGGTGAAAAGTCCTTTCTTAAACAGAGGTGAGGGGGCTTTTCTTTTTGTTATATCTTCGTTTAATCTTCTAAAATACGTATTGCTAATTCATAGGAAATGTTCCTTCGTTAAAAGGGTTAGTGATGTGGTATTCAATAATACAAACTTCATTATATTCCTCATGAAAACAAGTGTCCTATCGCTTTAGTTTTAAAATTTTGACAAAAAAGTTATAATAGAAAAAAAGTGAATGCAGTTCAAGGGGTAGTTAAGACAACTTAAGAAAAGCATTTGCGGTTGAAAGAAGGGAGCATATATGGGATTCCCCAAAGAAGGAGAAAAGGTACAAATACATAGTTATAAACATAATGGCTCCATTCATAGAATGTGGGAAGAGACAACAATTTTAAAAGGGACGCAGAGCCTTGTGATCGGAGCAAATGATCGTACAGTAGTTACGGAATCAGATGGTCGAACATGGGTTACTCGCGAACCTGCGATTTGTTACTTCCATGCTAATTATTGGTTTAATGTAATTGGAATGCTGAGAGAAGAAGGAGTATATTATTATTGTAATTTAAGTTCTCCTTTTGCATATGACTCTGAAGCATTAAAGTATATTGATTACGACTTAGACATTAAAGTGTATCCAGATATGACATATACGCTTTTGGATGAAGATGAGTATGAAAAGCATAGTCAAATCATGCAGTATCCACCTGTTATTGATACAATTTTAAAACGAAATGTAGCACATTTAACACAGTGGATTCATCAAAGAAAAGGTCCATTCGCACCGGATTTCGTAGATATGTGGTACGAAAGATATTTAATGTACAGAAATTAAAACAAACCTGCAGGGAATTTCCCGGCAGGTTTGTCCTATTAGAGGGGGGATTATGTGCAAGGTATAAAAAGATATTTACAATTTGTTAAACCATATCGATGGCTTATTGCTATTACAATTATTATTGGTCTTGTGAAGTTCGGTATCCCGCTTATTATGCCATGGTTATTAAAGTATATTATTGATGATGTTATTCAAGGCACGGGATCGCTTCAAGAAAAAACGTCTCAATTAATAACCGCAATTGGGATTGCTTTTTTTATTTTTGCAGTAGTAAGACCGCCGATAGAATATTATCGTCAATATTTCGCGCAGCGCATTGCCAATACAATACTATACGATTTACGAAAATACATTTTTGGGCACTTGCAAAAATTGAGCTTACGTTATTATTCGAACACAAAAACAGGGGAGCTTATTTCACGTGTAATCCATGATGTAGAACAAACGAAGGACTTTGTAATTACTGGTCTTATGAATGTCTGGTTAGATACTGCAACAATTGTTATTGCCATTATCGTTATGTTTTCTATGAATATAAAATTAACCTTTGTTGCTTTATTAATTTTACCTATTTATGTAGTTGCAGTGAAATATTTTTTCGGGCGCCTTCGAAAATTGACGAAAGAGCGCTCGCAAGCGTTAGCAACTATGCAAGGGTATTTACATGAACGTATTCAAGGGATGCAAGTGACACGTAGTTTTGCATTAGAAGAGTATGAAAGAGGACAGTTTGAAAAGAGAAATAATGAATTTTTAACGAAAGCACTAACTCATACGAGTTGGACGGCGAGAACGTTTTCGGTAGTGAATACGTTAACGGATTTAGGGCCGTTACTTGTTATTGGTTTTGCGACATATGAGGTAATTCAAGGGTCGTTAACACTGGGTACGATGGTTGCTTTTGTTGGATATATGGATAGTTTATATAGTCCGCTTCGTCGCCTTGTTAATTCATCTACAACATTAACACAGTCTTTCGCCTCGATGGATCGAGTGTTTGAATTGTTGGATGAAAAATACGATATTGTTAATGTGCCAAATGCGGTGCAAACGAAAAGGCTAGATGGGGAAGTTATATTTGATAATGTTTCTTTTCGTTATAATGCGGATGAAAAAGAAATATTGCATAATCTGTCATTAACTATGCGCCCGGGAGAGAAGGTTGCGCTTGTAGGGGCAAGTGGAGGAGGAAAGTCATCTCTTGCTAGTTTAATTCCGCGTTTTTACGATGTTTCTGAAGGTGCAGTTTATATAGACGGGATAGATGTAAGAAAGTATAATATGAGAAATTTACGTAGTCATATTGGAATTGTGCTACAAGATAATTTATTATTTAGCGATACAATCGGGGCTAATATTTTATATGGCAATCCGAAAGCTACAGAGGCGGAAGTGATTTCAGCTGCCAAAGCTGCACAAATTCATAATTTTATTACAGAGTTGCCAGAGGGCTATGATACTGTCGTTGGGGAACGTGGTGTGAAATTATCTGGTGGACAAAGACAGCGTGTAGCAATCGCACGGGTTTTTCTAAAGAATCCGTCTTTACTTATATTAGATGAAGCAACTTCCGCTTTAGATTTAGAAAATGAACGATATATTCAAGAGGCACTGCAAACGTTAGCTGCAGATCGGACAACAATTATTATTGCACATCGATTAGCGACGATTACGCATGTTGATACAATTATTTATGTTGAAGATGGTGAAATAAAAGAAAAGGGTTCTCATGAAGAGTTAATGAAAAAGAGGGGATTTTATTACAATCTATATCAACTTCAACATATAACAGAAACAGCTCCTTTAGCGTAAAAGGAGCTGTTTTTTATTCGTCTTCTTTTTTATCTTCGATTTGGAGTTCGCTTTCTGGTTTATGGTATGTGTAGAAGCTATCCACAAGTAAATCTAAATGCTCTACTTCCTCACTGTAGTTAATAATTGAAGAAATAAGAGGGAAGAGGTGTAACCATATTTTATATGCTTCCTCATCGTCCTTATTTTGATAATCCATAAAGATATCAATCAATTCTTGTTTACCGGTTTCAACTTCATCAAGCATCTCAACGGATTGTTGTTTCTTTGCTTTACCAATAAATTTTAATAACACTTGTTCGTGATAATGCGTTAATGAATCAAGTTCGTTTTGAATAGATTCCTGAAACTCTTCTGGCATATAGCGCAGTTCATTTTCGGTGCGATGTAATGATTTTAACGTGCTTAAAGCGCGGCTTGTTGTCGCTAACATTTGTCTGAATAAAACGAGCTTACGAATTTTCGCGAATTGTATTTTTTTCGTATAGCTTCTTTCTTCTTTATACAGCAAATAGTAATGATTTAGTTTAATCATTTTTTCTTTCATGCGATCAATATCGGTTTTTAGCGTTGTAAAATCAGAAGCTTGCCTACTGTTCATACGAATCCATTTAACAATTTCCTCTGTATTATCAACGATGCGATGGTAAAGTTTTGTTTCATATTTTGGCGGCATAAATACTAAATTTACAAGCGAAGCCGCAATAATTCCAATCATAATCGTCGCGAATCGAAGTAAGGCAAAATTAAAGAAATCTTCGCCTTGATACTCCATAATGGCGATAACTGTTACTAAAGCGAGTGATATTGTTTTTTCTAAGCGTAATTGTAAAGTAAGAGCAATTACTAATATACACGTTAATCCAATAATAAAAGGATTATGTCCAAAAGCAGTAGCAAATACGATAGCGAATACAGCACCAATTACGTTTGCTTGAATTTGCTCAAGAGCAGTTAAATACGAGCGGTATACAGACGGTTGAACAGCAAAGATAGCTGAGATTCCCGCAAATACAGGACTCGGTAATTGAAGTAAAATACAAGCAAATAAAGCTAATGTAATGGCAATACCCGTTTTTAAAATGCGAGCACCAAGTTTCATACCCTTATTGATATCCTTTCTCTTGTCATAATGAATGTACAACATGATACTATACATTCATTACAATATGTTAGCAAGTGATATTTTAGTGACGTTAAAAAGTTTAATAAATAAATTACAAATCAATTTATAATTTCTCCAAATTCTCTTTAAACATCTATTCTTTAATAAAAAAACCTGCTGAATTTCAGCAGGTTTCAAATTGTTAGTCTAGATTACTATGCGATGCTCGCTTCGTCAATTTTTTTATCACGCTATTTGTGGGCAGTAAAACTCCCACTTCAAAATGCGACTGGAGCAAAGAAGTTAGGTGGAAGATCAACTGCCCGTAAACGCCCGATTGGTGAGGGCTAATAATCAGTGGGGGATGAACAAAACCCCCACTGATTAAAGTTTCACTTTATGAAAATAAATATTGTACATGTCATTCAGTTGAAATAGATGGATCCGCCTGTTCTTTTTTCGGGATAATTTCATAGAAGTGAAGCTGGATATCATCTAATAATGGTGTTAACAAAGCGACTTCTTCATATTGTTCGTGCTCATTTAATACACGAATGTAGTCTAATAATAATTCATTCACATCTTGCAAACCATTTTTACTAATTGGCTGCAATGTTACATTTGCACCTTTAGCAATTCTTCTTTTTAAAGCGTGTTCTGTTAAACCTAAGTTTGGCTCATGATGTAAATAAACAACACCACCAGTCATGCCGGCACAAATCCATGGACCAGGATCTCCTAAAACAAGAGCGCGACCATTTGTCATATATTCAAAAGCAAATCCTTTTATATTAGAATATACTCCGATATTTCCTTGTTCTTTTTCGCGGAGTGGTTTTGTAATTCTGCCTCCAATTATCATATCTGCTCCAGAAAGGCGAATGCCAGCACGAGCATCAGCGTTACCTTGCACGTATAATGCACCTTTTTGAGCGCCGTATCCAAATCCTTTTCCGACAGAACCGTTATAATATGTTCCATCTGTTCCTTTTGCTTTCGTTATATAAATGCCACCGCCAAATGAAGTTTTTCCAATTCCATCTTGCGCGCCACCATTTACGTGTATAAATAAGTTCTCGCTATTGTACGCGCCTAATCCGTTTCCGGGAACAGATCCGTTTGTATACTTTAATGTAAGTGGTTCAAGATGAGTGTTTTCATATAATTTGCTACGAATACGATAACAGGATTCTAGACCGCCCATTACGCGTTGCTCTACGCCGACGCTTACTAATTCTTTTGACTGGAGAGAATTTGTTGTTTCAAATTGTTTTTCTTGTACAGATGCCGTTATTTTCACAGATGAATCTTCTATCGTTTGTATTAAATTACGTAAGTCTAATAAGTCCTTGCCTCGAGTTTGTTCTAATAAATCCGATCGTCCGATAATATCTTGTAAGTTTGTGTAACCGAGCTGCCCTGTTAAACGTTTCAATTCTGTACCGAAAGTAGTGAATAGGCTTAATAGCCCTGTAACTGCGCTTTCTAATTCACGTGGAACGAAACGGCGCAGTCCATGTTCTTTCGCTTGAGCTTCAGATTCAATTTGTGTTGCAATTCCGACGTGGCACGTATCAAGATGACAACCACGGCAAGTTGTACAGCCAATTGCAATCATTGATAATGTGCCAAATCCGATCCGGTTTGCTCCGAGGAGCATGATTTTTAAGGCGTCATTTACACTTCGAATACCGCCATCTGCCCAAATCTCTACTTTATGTCTCATATTTGCTTCTAGTAACGCATTGTGAGCAGCTTTAACACCAATCTCTACAGGAAGACCAACATGTTGCAATGCGTGAATACGCGCAGCACCTGTTCCGCCATCAAATCCACTAATGTTAATAAAGTCAGCGCCAGCTTTTGCGATACCAACAGCAATTGTTCCGATGTTAGGAACGACAGGAACTTTTACAGCTACTTTTGCAAGATGATTAGCCGTTTTAATTTCTGTAATCATTTGAGCCAAGTCTTCAATTGAATAAATATCATGGTTGTTAGAAGGTGAAATTAAATCCGAACCAATTGTAGCATTACGTGCTTCCGCAATTTTAGCAGTTACTTTTGAACCAGGCAAATGTCCACCTTCACCAGGCTTTGCTCCTTGACCTATTTTAATTTCAATTAAATTTGATGAATTTAGTAGTTCAGCGTTTACTCCAAATCGGCCAGATGCAACTTGTTGTCCGCGTGTATGTGGATACTTACCAATCATATCTTTAATTTCGCCGCCTTCACCGTTCAAACTAATCATATTTAGCTGATCGGCAGCTTCTGCATACGCGCGAAAGGCAATTTCATTTTGAGAACCAAATGACATAGAACTAATAATAAATGGTAAATCATGATTGTGAATGCCGATGGACACTTCTTCAGTCGGAACTACATGCTGTGCTTGTTTTGTTTGAACAAGGTGCCTGATTGCGATGGGAGTGTTTTTTTCTAATTCACTTAACTTGTCGCGGTAATCATCATAAGAATTTCCTTTTGCAACATCACCAATTGCTTTCCAAATCCGCGGGAATATATGAAATGATTTTCGCATTCTAACTTTTGGATTGTTAAAATCCTCAGCTCGAATTTTTGCATCTTCAGCAAGTGATTCAAGTGAAAAAGCTAAATTATTTGAACCGCAGAAGTTTGTAATTTGTAATATATTTGCGATTTCCTCATGTAATCCAATAGAGGAGAAGAGGCGACCGTAACCGCGTAATTCATGAATTCCAATCGTTGAAATTACTTTCTCAAGTCCTTTATTAAGTGCGGTATACAAATTAGTAATTGGTACTTTTGTTTCATCATTTACCGTTGCGAACAATAAATATGGATTAATACCATCTGCCCCTAATCCGTATAGCGTGACGATATCGTGTAAGGAGCGAAGGGCACCGGAACGTATAACGAGAGAGCATTTCCGGCGCAATTTATTTTCAGTTAATGCTTGATGTACTTTAGCAGTAACTAAATGTGGGTCAATCCATAACAGTTCATTTTGATGAGATTTAGCGTCATCTAATAATAGTAGGGAAGCACCATTTTTAACGGCTGCTATCGCTTCGGAACTAATTCGATTTAATGCGATTTGTAGAGTTTCTGATGGACTAAATGTAACAGAAATTGTAGAGACAGAGCTATGAGTAATGAATAGCTGTATAAGTTGTTCGTACGTAATCGTGTGTAAGTCTGCCGCGATAGATTGAGCTAAATTCCCTTCTAAAATAATGGGTGAAAGCATCTCGATTACAAATGGTTGTTTAGAGTTATCAAGTAAACCCGGACGCTCTCCGAGTACAGTACGTGTGGAGAAGTGTTCAACTTCGCGATCGCGATCGATTGCTGGATTTGTAACAACAGCTACACTTTCCTTAATGAAATCAGCAATATTTCGTCTATCTGTATCAAGTGCGGCAAGTGGTGAGTCATGCCCAAGTGACCGAATTGGTTCGACGCCTTTTGTCGCCATTTGTTCAAGGAGCTGAATATGTTCTCGATCCCAGCCGAAAGCGACGTATTGATTCGTTTCAACTTGAACCGAATCACATAATCCCTCAGTTTCTTTCGTTTCAGGGATAGATAAGTTTACATGATAATTGGTAACATCGATTCGTTTCTTAAAACGGTTATATACTTCAATTTGATAATTGTCGTATTCATAGAGAACGAGCTCATCTTGTTGATTCCATTTTAATCCAACTTTTTCTCCAGGAGCGAGTGGTTTCGGCTCTGCTACATATTCAGTTGGTGATACAACTCCAGGTTCAGAAGAGAAAATATAGGAGCTCTCTGTCTCTACTTTCCAAACTGGGCGTAATCCAAGGGAATCGACACTGAAAACAGCTTCATCTTTATAACGTGAAATAATACCAGCTGGACCTTGTGCGAAATGCCCCCAAGCCTCACGTATATAAGTGTATAAGTTTTGTAAGTTTGTTTCGTAAAGTTTTATTTCATTAATAATTGGTGGAAATAATATATCCATTGCTTCAAATAAACTGTAGTTATACTGAACGAGAAGGGTTTCTAAGGTGCGGTTTAAATCTTGGGAATCACTGCCGCCGGCAGTAAGTGGTACATTAATCATTTCAGCTTGATCGCGTAATTTTGCAATCGTGTTAATTTCGCCATTATGTCCGAGAATGCTAAATGGTTGTACACGAAAAAAATTAGATAACGTATTAGTAGAATAGCGATTATGTCCTAGTGTCATAGTTGAAGCGATAAGTGGGTGTTGTAAATCATTGTAATAAGCAACGAGTGTATCGCCAGCACCGAGAACTTTATATACAACATGTTCATGACTTAATGAGGCAACATGAATTGCTTCATTTTCTTCGATTTTTATTGTTACAGAAAATAATGTTTGTTCAATATTTTTAACTTCACTTTCGGCGATAAGGGCAATTTGCCAAAATAAAGGTTCTTCTTGTTTACCAAGAGGACCGAGTGCATCTGAGTTTATTACATCATCATTTTCGAGAACAATTGTAAAGCTTTCATTGTTTAGTTGCGTACGAATGTAATCTTTTAACTCAGCAATGTTTTCTTTTTTGTTTAGAAAAAAATGTCCAACGATAAAGTGGGGATGATCCACAATCGTTGGATTATATCCGCTACTTTTCAGTTTTTCATTCCAAAGTGCTTTTGGCATGTCGATATGAATTCCGATACCATCTCCCTCGCCATTAATGAAACCAGCTCTATGATTCATTTTGACTAGCGATTGTATACAAAGATCGATGTTTTCTTTTGTAGGAATTCTTCGTTTTTCCATAACGGAAACGATTCCACACGCATCATGTTCTGCATTTTTATAATTCCGAAATAAAGACGGTGTCCATTTATTTTTTTTGTTGAGCATCCGTCAATCCCCCCTCTGGAAAATGAAGTTTGAATAATCTTACTATTTAAGGCGTGAACTGCCTTGTATACATGGATAGTAAGGATATAAAAGAATATAAAACAGATAATTATGAATAATTATACTATTAATGAGGGATTTATGAAATAGAAAAAAGGAAAAAAGAGAGATGGGCTTTCTTTTTTCCTTTTGTAATGAAGAGATTATTTATTGTTCGCTAGGGTAGAAAATGCTCTGCCAACAGCTTCAATTGTATATTCAATATCTTCTTTTGTATGTTCTGTCGTTAAGAACCATGCTTCATATTTAGAAGGTGCTAAATTAATACCTTCTTGAAGCATCAGCTTGAAGAATCTACCGAACATTTCACCATCTGTATTTTTGGCTGCATCGTAATCTTCAATTGTATTTGTTGTGAAGTATACAGTTAATGCACCCTTTAGACGGTTTACTGTAATATCGATGTTATGTTTTGTAGCTTGATCTAAAATTCCTTTTTCAAGCATTGCGCCAAGTGCATCTAATTTCTCGTATACGCCTTCTTGTTGAAGTACTTCTAGACAGGCAATCCCTGATGCCATAGAAGCAGGGTTCCCAGCCATTGTACCAGCTTGGTATGCAGGGCCGAGCGGTGCAACTTGTTCCATAATTTCTTTCTTACCACCGTAAGCACCAATTGGAAGTCCACCGCCGATAACTTTACCAAGTGCTGTTAAATCTGGGGTTACGCCAAGTAAGTCTTGAGCGCCGCCATACATAAAGCGGAAAGCAGTAATAACTTCATCATAAATTACTAGTGCACCAGCTTCGTGAACAAGTTCATTAACTTTTTCAAGGAAGCCAGGTTTTGGCTCAACAATACCGAAGTTTCCAACGATTGGCTCTACAAGGATAGCTGCTACTTCATGTCCCCATTTATCTAACGCTTCTTTTAAAGTTTCTACATTATTAAATGGAACAGTAATAACTTCTTGAGCGATACTTTGTGGCACACCCGCTGAATCAGGAATTCCAAGAGTAGAAGGACCAGAGCCAGCTGCTACAAGTACTAAATCGGAATGACCGTGGTAACAACCAGCGAATTTCATAATTTTTGTGCGGCCAGTGTAAGCACGAGCAACACGAATGGTTGTCATAACGGATTCTGTACCAGAGTTCACGAAGCGAACTTTATCTAAAGCGGGCATTGCTTCTTTTAACATTTTTGCGAATTTTACTTCTAATGCTGTTGGAGTACCGTATAGTACGCCGTTTTCAGCCGCTGTTTTAATTGCTTCTGTTACGTGTGGGTGAGCATGTCCAGTAATAATAGGGCCATACGCTGCTAAATAGTCGATATATTTATTTCCATCTACATCCCAGAAATAAGCACCTTTTCCGCGTTCCATTGCAACAGGAGAACCGCCTCCAACTGCTTTAAAAGAACGGGAAGGACTATTAACACCACCAACGATATGTTCTAAAGCTTCTTTATGTAACGCTTCTGATTTTGTGAAATTCACTACAATTCATCTCCTTACAAAAATCTATGTATTATTCTAACATGTTTTTTGAAAAGACGTATTGTTTGTGATAGAAGGAGCAGTTGGGTAAACTATTCGTTGTGACATTTAGGAAGGGGGTCCGATTATGAAATCGGTAATTGAGGTACAAGGGTTACGTAAAGAGTTTACAGCTTATTCAAGCCGTCCGGGATTAAAGGGTGCATTTCGCGATTTATTAAATCGTAATTATAAAATAGTACCAGCAGTAAATGATGTTTCTTTTACTGTAAAGCAAGGTGAAATGGTTGGTTATATTGGTGAGAATGGTGCTGGTAAATCAACGACGATTAAAATGCTTACAGGGATTTTGACTCCGACATCAGGACAAATTACAGTGAATGGAATGAATCCACACAAACAGAGAGAAGAATTTGTAAGAACAATCGGCGTTGTGTTTGGTCAGCGTTCCCAGCTTTGGTGGGATATTGCTGTACAAGAATCATTTCGTTTATTGAAGAAAGTGTACGGTGTATCAGACGCTCAGTATAAGGAACATATGGAACATGTTATTGAAACGTTAGATATCGGTCCTTTGTTAGATAAACCGGTACGGAAATTATCTCTTGGTCAAAGAATGCGTTGTGAATTGGCAGCGGCGTTAATTCATAATCCGCCGTTATTATTTTTAGATGAGCCAACAATTGGACTAGATGTTCTTGTGAAATTGAAAATACGAGAATTCTTAAAAGAGATGAATGAACGTTATAAAACAACAATTTTATTAACGACACATGATATTACTGATATTGAAGCTTTATGTGAACGCGTCATCATGCTTGATGAAGGGAATATTATGTATGACGGATCTTTAGATAATCTTCGTACGCAGTGGGGAGTAGAGAAGGAAATACATTTTCAGTTTGTTGCCCCAGTTTCATACCAGGAGTTATCAATGGTTATGCCAGATAGCCATGTTGTTTGGTTAAAAGCGAAAGAAGAAAACGCATGGGTTGCAAAAATACCGAATGAAGAAGTTATCATTTCTATGTTGATTTCTAAAGTAGTACAAGCCTTTCAAATTAAAGATTTGAAAATTAACGAAGTGTCTACAGAGGAAATTATTCGTAACATTTATGAAGAAGGTATTATGCATGGGTAAGTATATTGAAATGATTCGGATTCGCTTTTTAATGATGCTTGCTTATCGTACAAATTATTACAGCGGGATTTTAATTTATACGATTAACATTGGTGCGTATTATTTTTTATGGCAAGCAATTTATAGCGGGAAAGAGAATATTGAAAGTTTATCTATTTCACAAATGACTACGTATATTGCGATCGCATGGATGGCACGCGCTTTTTATTTCAATAATATAGATAGAGAAATTGCGATGGAAATTCAAGAAGGACGTGTGGCGGTAGAGCTAATTCGTCCGTACAACTATTTAGGTATGAAAGTTATGCAAGGGCTTGGAGAAGGGATATTTCGTTTTGCTTTCTTTTCGATTCCGGGCATGGTTATTGTTACGTTATTATTTTCATTACAAATTACAACGAATTTTCAAACATGGTTATATTTCTTCCTATCTTTAATATTTAGTTTTATCATTAATACACAAATAAATTTAATGACAGGAATGCTTACATTCTTCTTATTTAATAATAGTGGAATTATGTATGCGAAACGTGTTGTTATCGATTTATTTTCTGGTTTATTATTACCGATTAGTTTTTATCCGTTATGGGCCCAAAAAGCAATGGTGTTTTTACCGTTTCAAGCAATTAGTTATATTCCAAGTATGATTTTCTCTGAAGGTATACAAGGAAGTAAGTTATATGAAGCTTTATTATTTCAAGTGATTTGGGCAATTATACTTATTATTCCAATTGTACTGATGTGGAAAACGGCGAGAAAACGTCTAATCGTACAAGGGGGATGATGAGATGATATATATAAAATTATTTTTGCAATATGCAAGTCAATATATAAAAACAAAATTGGAGTATCGTGGCGATTTTATCGTCGGATTACTTTCAGATTTATCACTACAAGCTGTTAATTTAATCTTCATTCTCGTTGTGTTTGGGCATACCCAAGCACTAAAAGGGTGGAGCCGAGAAGAAGTAATCTTTATTTATGGTTTCTTTTTAGTACCGTTTGCCATTTTTTCAGCTTTCTTTAATATATGGGATTTTAATGATCGTTACATTATTAAAGGAGAAATGGATCGTATATTAACGAGACCGATTCATAGTTTATTTCAAATTATATTAGAAAGAATGGAACTTGAATCTTTAATTGGAGCCATTACGGGGATTATTGTGATGGGTTATGCAGCAATGGAGCTGCAATTATCTTTTTACTGGTATGATTTCTTCTTATTCCTACTTATGGTAGGGGGAGGGGCACTTGTGTACGGCGGGATATTTGTTACGCTTGCAAGTCTTGGCTTTTGGTCGGATGCGAAAAGTTCCATTATGCCGCTTATGTATAACATAGGGAATTATGGACGCTATCCTGTTGATATTTATAACCGTGTTATTGGCTTTGTTTTAACGTTTGTTTTACCGTTTGCATTTGTTGGGGTATATCCAGCAGCATACTTTTTAAGAAAAACAGAGTGGAATAGCTATGCTTTCGCAACGCCGATTGTTGGTGTTATCTGTTTTACTATTGCAATTACCCTCTGGAATCAAGGGGTTAAACGATATCGTGGTGCGGGGAATTAATTATAGAAGCTTGTTCGTTTCTAAGGGATAAATCAGCTATAGTCCTCATACATATAAAATGAGGTGGAGGACATGTTATGGGGATTTATTCTATTAATTGCGGCAATCGCTATTTTGAGAAGTGTCCAATTATTATGGAGTTCATATTCAAATTCCAATCGTTTCTTTTCGCTGTACAATTTAGTTACGTTGTTTTTAATTTATACAACGGTACTGATTGCGTTTGGATTAAGTTATGTTGTGCTAGAGGAAATGGGTTTTGCGGTTTTAAAAGAAGATGGGGATAGGCTAAGTGCTCATTCCTTTCAACTCGTTGAAATATGTTTATATTTTAGCGCGGTTACTTTATTGTCCGTTGGATATGGTGATATAGCTCCGATTGGAATCGGAAGATGGATTGCAATTGGAGAAGCATTAATTGGATATACATTACCGTTTGCTTTTGTGGTAAGGACTGTAATGGACAATGAAAAATAAGGTAGCATTTGTTATAGTAATAGAAAAGAAAAGGAGTGATAACAATGATCACAGTAGGAGAAATAGCACCGGAATTCACATTAGAGGGAAGTACCGGAGAACAAATCCGCTTAGCTGACTTCCGAGGTAAAAATGTAGTTTTATATTTTTACCCGAAAGATATGACTCCAGGGTGTACAACCGAAGCATGTGATTTTCGTGATGCATATGGATTATTCCAAGAGAAGGACACGGTCATCCTTGGCGTAAGTCCTGATTCGGTGAACAGACATATGAAATTCATCGAGAAGCATGAGCTTCCATTTGTACTTTTAGTAGATGAAGATCATAAAGTAGCAGAATTGTACGATGTTTGGAAGTTGAAAAAGAACTTTGGAAAAGAGTACATGGGAATCGAGCGTTCTACATTCCTTATCAATAAAGATGGTGAACTTGTAAAAGAATGGCGTAAAGTGAAAGTGAAGGGACATATTGAGGACGTTCTTTCTTATATAAAATAAATCTATATTAATGTGGAAAAAAATACATATGTAAGGCATGCGTCTATACATATTTTCTTGCGATACATAAAGTGAAAGTGTAGGGCATACCTCCTCAGATGATAGTATTCCAAGTGCGATTATGTCGCACTTTTTTCTATGTAAATGTATAGGAAATGCGGGAAGGTACATAAGAATAAGGCTATATACAAAAATAAACCACATACTTATAGTAGAAATATTGACGATTTATAAGAAAAAGAGTACACTCTTTATAAGAATTATAAAATAATAATCCGTATAGAATCGGGGTGCATGACGGTGGTCAAAGAAGAATTAAAAGAAGCGCTAGAAATGCTGAAAAATACGGGTGTACGCATTACTCCACAGCGTCATGCTATTTTAGAGTACCTTGTGGAATCTATGACGCACCCAACAGCGGATGACATTTATAAAGCATTAGAAGGTAAGTTTCCAAATATGAGTGTTGCAACTGTCTATAATAACTTGCGTGTGTTTAAAGAAGTTGGACTTGTAAAGGAATTAACTTATGGGGACGCTTCAAGTAGATTTGATTATGTTACAAGTCAACATTATCATGTGATTTGCGAAAAATGTGGTAAGATTGTTGATTTTCCTTATGGAGGTTTGGAACAGCTTGAAGAGGAAGCTGCGAAAACGACAGGATTCATTATTAATAGTCATCGCTTAGAAATTTATGGCGTTTGTCCAGAGTGTCATAAGGCGTAATATATAATAAAGAAAGAGGGTGACGATTAAGTCACCCTCTTTCTTTATTATATAGGGATGAAAAAATACTAAAGTGAAAGTACGTGTTATCCTTTATAGCTTTTTTTATTGTATTTCTCATTAAATTCTTTTCCTTCTAAACTCGGATCCAGTGTTAAAGGTTGGTTGCAATGCATGCATGCGTCGACACGACCAAGCATTTTTGTTGGCTTATCGCAGCTTGGACAAATAATTTGTACAGTCTTAGTAGATAACATACCAATCCAAAAGTAAACGACAGTACTAGCGATAACAGCTAAAAAGCCAACCATCATAAATGTTGTCATAATAATAATGTTGTCACGGAAAAAGACTCCTAAGTATGCAATGAAGAGACCGATAAATACTAAACTTAATGCGAAGGTCCGAATTTTATTGATTTTGTTCGAATATTTAATGCTCATTCTCACCACGCTCCTATAATAACAATATAACATAAAATTTAGAATTTTCATTCGTGTGTAAACTTAGTAAAATGATAAGGAGATATGATTTTTTAAGCTTTTAACGGGATGTGAAATTTTTTTGTAAAAAGTATTGACCCTACATATACTGCATGATATATTAATAAACGTCGCTGATGCGGAAACGCAGTGAACGACAAAAAAAGAAATTCGAAAAACTTAGTTGACATCGGAATGCGAAGATGTTAACATAAGAAAGTCGCAATTGAGCGACTAAGTAGTTCTTTGAAAACTGAACGAAACAAACAACGTGAACGTCAATTTTTATTTTTAGATGCTAGACAAACTAACTTTATTGGAGAGTTTGATCCTGGCTCAGGATGAACGCTGGCGGCGTGCCTAATACATGCAAGTCGAGCGAATGGATTAAGAGCTTGCTCTTATGAAGTTAGCGGCGGACGGGTGAGTAACACGTGGGTAACCTACCCATAAGACTGGGATAACTCCGGGAAACCGGGGCTAATACCGGATAATATTTTGAACTGCATAGTTCGAAATTGAAAGGCGGCTTCGGCTGTCACTTATGGATGGACCCGCGTCGCATTAGCTAGTTGGTGAGGTAACGGCTCACCAAGGCGACGATGCGTAGCCGACCTGAGAGGGTGATCGGCCACACTGGGACTGAGACACGGCCCAGACTCCTACGGGAGGCAGCAGTAGGGAATCTTCCGCAATGGACGAAAGTCTGACGGAGCAACGCCGCGTGAGTGATGAAGGCTTTCGGGTCGTAAAACTCTGTTGTTAGGGAAGAACAAGTGCTAGTTGAATAAGCTGGCACCTTGACGGTACCTAACCAGAAAGCCACGGCTAACTACGTGCCAGCAGCCGCGGTAATACGTAGGTGGCAAGCGTTATCCGGAATTATTGGGCGTAAAGCGCGCGCAGGTGGTTTCTTAAGTCTGATGTGAAAGCCCACGGCTCAACCGTGGAGGGTCATTGGAAACTGGGAGACTTGAGTGCAGAAGAGGAAAGTGGAATTCCATGTGTAGCGGTGAAATGCGTAGAGATATGGAGGAACACCAGTGGCGAAGGCGACTTTCTGGTCTGTAACTGACACTGAGGCGCGAAAGCGTGGGGAGCAAACAGGATTAGATACCCTGGTAGTCCACGCCGTAAACGATGAGTGCTAAGTGTTAGAGGGTTTCCGCCCTTTAGTGCTGAAGTTAACGCATTAAGCACTCCGCCTGGGGAGTACGGCCGCAAGGCTGAAACTCAAAGGAATTGACGGGGGCCCGCACAAGCGGTGGAGCATGTGGTTTAATTCGAAGCAACGCGAAGAACCTTACCAGGTCTTGACATCCTCTGAAAACTCTAGAGATAGAGCTTCTCCTTCGGGAGCAGAGTGACAGGTGGTGCATGGTTGTCGTCAGCTCGTGTCGTGAGATGTTGGGTTAAGTCCCGCAACGAGCGCAACCCTTGATCTTAGTTGCCATCATTAAGTTGGGCACTCTAAGGTGACTGCCGGTGACAAACCGGAGGAAGGTGGGGATGACGTCAAATCATCATGCCCCTTATGACCTGGGCTACACACGTGCTACAATGGACGGTACAAAGAGCTGCAAGACCGCGAGGTGGAGCTAATCTCATAAAACCGTTCTCAGTTCGGATTGTAGGCTGCAACTCGCCTACATGAAGCTGGAATCGCTAGTAATCGCGGATCAGCATGCCGCGGTGAATACGTTCCCGGGCCTTGTACACACCGCCCGTCACACCACGAGAGTTTGTAACACCCGAAGTCGGTGGGGTAACCTTTATGGAGCCAGCCGCCTAAGGTGGGACAGATGATTGGGGTGAAGTCGTAACAAGGTAGCCGTATCGGAAGGTGCGGCTGGATCACCTCCTTTCTATGGAGAATTGATGAACGCAGTTCATCAATAAACGTTGACTTGTTTTGTTTCGTTCAGTTTTGAGAGAACTATCTCTCAAGTTTAAATGTATGTTCTTTGAAAACTAGATAACAGTGTAGCTCATATTTTTTTAATTTTAGTTTGGTTAAGTTAGAAAGGGCGCACGGTGGATGCCTTGACACTAGGAGTCGATGAAGGACGGGACTAACGCCGATATGCTTCGGGGAGCTGTAAGTAAGCTTTGATCCGAAGATTTCCGAATGGGGAAACCCACTATACGTAATGGTATGGTATCCTTACCTGAATACATAGGGTATGGAAGACAGACCCAGGGAACTGAAACATCTAAGTACCTGGAGGAAGAGAAAGCAAATGCGATTTCCTGAGTAGCGGCGAGCGAAACGGAATCTAGCCCAAACCAAGAGGCTTGCCTCTTGGGGTTGTAGGACATTCTATACGGAGTTACAAAGGAACGAGGTAGACGAAGCGACCTGGAAAGGTCCGTCACAGAGGGTAATAACCCCGTAGTCGAAACTTCGTTCTCTCTTGAATGTATCCTGAGTACGGCGGAACACGTGAAATTCCGTCGGAATCTGGGAGGACCATCTCCCAAGGCTAAATACTCCCTAGTGATCGATAGTGAACCAGTACCGTGAGGGAAAGGTGAAAAGCACCCCGGAAGGGGAGTGAAAGAGATCCTGAAACCGTGTGCCTACAAATAGTCAGAGCCCGTTAATGGGTGATGGCGTGCCTTTTGTAGAATGAACCGGCGAGTTACGATCCCGTGCAAGGTTAAGCTGAAGAGGCGGAGCCGCAGCGAAAGCGAGTCTGAATAGGGCGTTTAGTACGTGGTCGTAGACCCGAAACCAGGTGATCTACCCATGTCCAGGGTGAAGTTCAGGTAACACTGAATGGAGGCCCGAACCCACGCACGTTGAAAAGTGCGGGGATGAGGTGTGGGTAGCGGAGAAATTCCAATCGAACCTGGAGATAGCTGGTTCTCCCCGAAATAGCTTTAGGGCTAGCCTTAAGTGTAAGAGTCTTGGAGGTAGAGCACTGATTGAACTAGGGGTCCTCATCGGATTACCGAATTCAGTCAAACTCCGAATGCCAATGACTTATCCTTAGGAGTCAGACTGCGAGTGATAAGATCCGTAGTCAAGAGGGAAACAGCCCAGATCGCCAGCTAAGGTCCCAAAGTGTGTATTAAGTGGAAAAGGATGTGGAGTTGCTTAGACAACTAGGATGTTGGCTCAGAAGCAGCCACCATTTAAAGAGTGCGTAATAGCTCACTAGTCGAGTGACTCTGCGCCGAAAATGTACCGGGGCTAAATACACCACCGAAGCTGCGAATTGATACCAATGGTATCAGTGGTAGGGGAGCGTTCTAAGTGCAGTGAAGTCAGACCGGAAGGACTGGTGGAGCGCTTAGAAGTGAGAATGCCGGTATGAGTAGCGAAAGACGGGTGAGAATCCCGTCCACCGAATGCCTAAGGTTTCCTGAGGAAGGCTCGTCCGCTCAGGGTTAGTCAGGACCTAAGCCGAGGCCGACAGGCGTAGGCGATGGACAACAGGTTGATATTCCTGTACCACCTCTTTATCGTTTGAGCAATGGAGGGACGCAGAAGGATAGAAGAAGCGTGCGATTGGTTGTGCACGTCCAAGCAGTTAGGCTGATAAGTAGGCAAATCCGCTTATCGTGAAGGCTGAGCTGTGATGGGGAAGCTCCTTATGGAGCGAAGTCTTTGATTCCCCGCTGCCAAGAAAAGCTTCTAGCGAGATAAAAGGTGCCTGTACCGCAAACCGACACAGGTAGGCGAGGAGAGAATCCTAAGGTGTGCGAGAGAACTCTGGTTAAGGAACTCGGCAAAATGACCCCGTAACTTCGGGAGAAGGGGTGCTTTCTTAACGGAAAGCCGCAGTGAATAGGCCCAAGCGACTGTTTAGCAAAAACACAGGTCTCTGCGAAGCCGTAAGGCGAAGTATAGGGGCTGACACCTGCCCGGTGCTGGAAGGTTAAGGAGAGGGGTTAGCGTAAGCGAAGCTCTGAACTGAAGCCCCAGTAAACGGCGGCCGTAACTATAACGGTCCTAAGGTAGCGAAATTCCTTGTCGGGTAAGTTCCGACCCGCACGAAAGGTGTAACGATTTGGGCACTGTCTCAACCAGAGACTCGGTGAAATTATAGTACCTGTGAAGATGCAGGTTACCCGCGACAGGACGGAAAGACCCCGTGGAGCTTTACTGTAGCCTGATATTGAATTTTGGTACAGTTTGTACAGGATAGGCGGGAGCCATTGAAACCGGAGCGCTAGCTTCGGTGGAGGCGCTGGTGGGATACCGCCCTGACTGTATTGAAATTCTAACCTACGGGTCTTATCGACCCGGGAGACAGTGTCAGGTGGGCAGTTTGACTGGGGCGGTCGCCTCCTAAAGTGTAACGGAGGCGCCCAAAGGTTCCCTCAGAATGGTTGGAAATCATTCGTAGAGTGCAAAGGCATAAGGGAGCTTGACTGCGAGACCTACAAGTCGAGCAGGGACGAAAGTCGGGCTTAGTGATCCGGTGGTTCCGCATGGAAGGGCCATCGCTCAACGGATAAAAGCTACCCCGGGGATAACAGGCTTATCTCCCCCAAGAGTCCACATCGACGGGGAGGTTTGGCACCTCGATGTCGGCTCATCGCATCCTGGGGCTGTAGTCGGTCCCAAGGGTTGGGCTGTTCGCCCATTAAAGCGGTACGCGAGCTGGGTTCAGAACGTCGTGAGACAGTTCGGTCCCTATCCGTCGTGGGCGCAGGAAATTTGAGAGGAGCTGTCCTTAGTACGAGAGGACCGGGATGGACGCACCGCTGGTGTACCAGTTGTTCTGCCAAGGGCATAGCTGGGTAGCTATGTGCGGAAGGGATAAGTGCTGAAAGCATCTAAGCATGAAGCCCCCCTCAAGATGAGATTTCCCATAGCGTAAGCTAGTAAGATCCCTGAAAGATGATCAGGTTGATAGGTTCGAGGTGGAAGCATGGTGACATGTGGAGCTGACGAATACTAATAGATCGAGGACTTAACCATATAATATGAAGCTAATGTTATCTAGTTTTGAGAGAATATAAAAAACTTATTGACTTTCAGGGTGAATAAGTTATAATAATGATTGTCTCAAAAGAATAATGTCTGGTAATGATGGCAGAGAGGTCACACCCGTTCCCATACCGAACACGGAAGTTAAGCTCTCTAGCGCCGATGGTAGTTGGGACCTTGTCCCTGTGAGAGTAGGACGTTGCCAGGCAATATTATTCCGCAGTAGCTCAGCGGTAGAGCTATCGGCTGTTAACCGATCGGTCGTAGGTTCGATTCCTACCTGCGGAGCCATTGGAGAGCTGTCCGAGTTGGCCGAAGGAGCACGATTGGAAATCGTGTATACGTCACAAGCGTATCAAGGGTTCGAATCCCTTGCTCTCCGCCATAAGGAATTTATAATATTTGGCCCGTTGGTCAAGTGGTTAAGACACCGCCCTTTCACGGCGGTAACACGGGTTCGAATCCCGTACGGGTCACCACTTTTGGAGGATTAGCTCAGCTGGGAGAGCACCTGCCTTACAAGCAGGGGGTCGGCGGTTCGATCCCGTCATCCTCCACCATATAAATTATATGAATAATATTGTCGCGGGGTGGAGCAGTACGGTAGCTCGTCGGGCTCATAACCCGAAGGTCGCAGGTTCAAATCCTGTCCCCGCAACCAAATGGTCCCGTGGTGTAGTGGTTAACATGCCTGCCTGTCACGCAGGAGATCGCCGGTTCGACCCCGGTCGGGACCGCCATTTTAATAAGGCTCGGTAGCTCAGTCGGTAGAGCAGAGGACTGAAAATCCTCGTGTCGGCGGTTCGATTCCGTCCCGAGCCACCATTTTAATAAAATATGCCGGCTTAGCTCAATTGGTAGAGCAACTGACTTGTAATCAGTAGGTTGGGGGTTCAAGTCCTCTAGCCGGCACCATGTAAGTTTCGGAGGGGTAGCGAAGTGGCTAAACGCGGCGGACTGTAAATCCGCTCCTTTGGGTTCGGCAGTTCGAATCTGCCCCCCTCCACCATTTTACATAGGGGCATAGTTTAAAGGTAGAACTGAGGTCTCCAAAACCTCCAGTGTGGGTTCAATTCCTACTGCCCCTGCCAAATATATAAACACAACATGGCGGTTGTGGCGAAGTGGTTAACGCACCGGATTGTGGCTCCGGCATTCGTGGGTTCAATTCCCATCAGTCGCCCCATTTTTATTTTTTAAAATTACAAATAAAATAATGGATACTTACATATAATTAAGTAAAACTTCGGTGGGCTATAGCCAAGCGGTAAGGCAACGGACTTTGACTCCGTCATGCGCTGGTTCGAATCCAGCTAGCCCAGCCATTTTTGCGGAAGTAGTTCAGTGGTAGAATACAACCTTGCCAAGGTTGGGGTCGCGGGTTCGAATCCCGTCTTCCGCTCCATTTTAACTTCATATGGCGGCATAGCCAAGTGGTAAGGCAGAGGTCTGCAAAACCTTTACCACCGGTTCAAATCCGGTTGCCGCCTTTCTTTTATGCCGATGTGGCGGAATTGGCAGACGCGCACGACTCAAAATCGTGTTCCTTCGGGAGTGTCGGTTCGACCCCGACCATCGGTATCACGAACGGCGTAACATTAAGGCTCTACACTAATTGTGTAGAGTTTTTTTGTGTTTTCTTCACACTACAAAATAAGCACTAATAGTGCGTTGGGGTAGTGTGCGGTGAGTAAGTGACGAACTTTAGATACAGTTGGAAGAAACTATGAAGTATTAAAAGGATAAAATTTCAGTAGAATATTACATATATAAGAATTTTTTCGAGCACTCTAGAGAGAATCTCTCCACCCTGGTGACATGAAGTTAAATCCGATACCACCAGTTGAAATTACCACATTATCAGCTGGTAATTTCGTAATTTCCAAAAACTTCTTTTCAAACTCTTCTCTGTTGTACTTGTACATAGTTGAGTGGCACGACCATATTTGCGTTGAAGTACTCAACCAGTCCCCTAATTCCTTTAATTTAGGGAACGACTCAAATTGAATTGGACCATCCAATTTTATGAATCTCACTTGATAGATAGTTGGGTTTAACTTCTCTCCTATTCCTTTAAAACCATGTGATTTTTTCTCATTTGAATGTGTCATAATTCTCCCCCATCTTTTCTTCAAATTTTTTCCTATTTTAATTATACAGCAATAGAAAGTAATTAAGGAAATATTATGGGATTAGTAGAGGAATGAAAAGGAATAACTTTAGTTTGGTAATGAATAATTCATAACATACTACATAACAAATCTTTAAAAGGACATGGCAGCTTTGCCCTGTTTCTTATTGTTTAGTGAGAAATAATAAAATAAATCATCACAGTAATAAATGAAATATGATAAATTTAATCAAGGGAGAGAAATGAAAATAAAAGGTGTCAGTTATTTAATATGATTCCATTTTGGCTCCGTTTCATTTTAATTTATCATGTTTAAAGAAGCTCAAAATTTTTAAAATGCTTTAAAATAAAGGATTTTAAGGGTAGCACTCTATATAAATGTCACCTAAAAAGACCCTAACAGAAATGTTAGGTTTTTTTGTTAAATTATGCTATGTGATTCTAAAATTCGTAATAAACTTAGGAATTCATGTATAATATAACTTGTCGAAAGAACAAAATGATAGTGATTTATATTATGTCTGTAATATGAATCAAAAATGAACTTTTTATATTTCTTTTAAAAATGTGTTGAATACACATTATATTTCATATTAATATTTTTATGTAGATTTAAAATGGGAAAGAGAGTGGAAAGTATGGGCCGTAAATGGAACAATATTAAAGAAAAAAAAGCATCAAAAGATGCAAATACAAGCCGTATATACGCGAAATTTGGACGTGAAATTTATGTGGCAGCAAAACAAGGCGAGCCAGATCCAGAATCAAACCAAACGTTAAGAGTTGTATTAGAACGTGCGAAAACATACAACGTGCCAAGAACAATTATTGACCGTGCGATTGAAAAGGCAAAAGGCGGTTCAGAAGAAAACTATGACGAGCTTCGTTATGAAGGCTTTGGACCAAACGGATCTATGGTAATTGTAGATACACTGACAAATAACGTAAACCGTACTGCAGCAGATGTACGAGCTGCATTTAGCAAAAACAGTGGTAACATGGGTGTAAACGGTTCTGTCGCTTACATGTTTGATGCGACAGCTGTTATCGGTCTTGAAGGTAAAACATCAGATGAAGTTCTTGAAATCTTAATGGAAGCAGATGTAGATGCACGTGACATTCTAGAAGAAGAAGATTCTGTTATCGTTTATGCTGAACCTGATCAGTTCCATTCAGTACAATCTGCACTTAAAGGTGCTGGTGTTGAAGAATTTACAGTTGCAGAATTAACAATGCTTGCACAAAGTGATGTAGAACTTCCTGAAGATGCTCAAGTACAATTTGAAAAAATGGTTGATGCATTAGAAGATTTAGAAGATGTACAGCAAGTTTACCACAACGTAGACTTAGGGGAATAATAAAGTGAAACTGTAATCAGTGGGGGTTTTGTTCATCCCTCACTGATTACTAGCCCTCACCAATCGGGCGTTTACAGGCAGCACGACTCCCACCTAATTTTTTTGCTCCAGCTGAATTTTGAGGTGGGATTTTTACTGCCCACAAATAGCGGGATATAAGACAGAAGGTCCTTTCCTTTAACAGACAGGGTCTTTTTTCATGGATTTAATTAAGGTGGTAAAGTATTAAAGATATTTTGTAGCTGCTAGGGAATATGGTTAGAGGTTTGTATTTTAAATAATCGTATTTCTAGGAGGTATTTCTGTGGAGCATAAAACACCAAAGCATATTGTTGCCGTAGCAGGTTATTTAACAAATGAAAAGAATGAGGTGCTTTTAACGAAAGTGCACTGGCGAGCTGATACGTGGGAAATGCCTGGAGGACAGGTAGAAGAAGGGGAAGCGCTCGATCAAGCTGTTTGCAGAGAAATAATGGAGGAAACAGGATTAACTGTGAAGCCTATCGGAGTTACAGGGATTTATTATAATGCTTCTATGCATATTGTAGCTGTTGTTTTTAAAGTAGCATATGTTAGTGGTGAAATAAAAATTCAACCTGAAGAAATACAAGAGGCTAAATTTGTTGCTTTAAACGAAGAGAACATTGATGAGTATATAACGCGTCCTCATATGAAATCAAGGACACTTGATGCGATGAAAGCAATGCATTTTATTCCATACGAAACATAGGAAGTTCAGCCATATAATCTTATAGGAAGGTTGTAAAGAAAAGGTTAGTTATTTGAGGACAGCTCAAATTGCTAACCTTTTCTTTATGTATACTGTTTCAGAAAAAGGTCACAATAATAAAGTGTAGGCTAATAATTGGTGGAGGAAGCAGGACTCCCACCTAATTTCCTAGCTATAGCCAAGTTTTGAGGGAGAAGACTTACTGCTCACAAATAGCGAGATTAGTATTGATTTACGGAACGTTTGTTCTGTATAATGGTAATATATCGTATATAATTAGATTGCTAGATGTTTAAAAGTATAAATGTATAAACTGATATAATAAAAGAATAAAGTGAAATTAAGGAGAGTCCTACTGCCTATAAATAGTGTGATAAACAAATGTATATTCAACATTTCATATGAATAGTAGATAAAAAGGGACTGTGATACAATACATTTTTACACCTTACAATGTTGTAAGGTAGGTGTAAGAGAAATCGATGGGATATTCTTTTATAACAAGGTATTCTTAAATTAAGAGTTATATGCTGTGTGGAAAAGAGGTGTTCGAGATGAAAGAACGAGTATTATCTAGAGTGAACTATCATCAAAAAGTTGCATTAAATCCATTAACTAAATTTCTTTATAAAGCCATTATATTATTATTATTGTTAAGTTTTGCATTATTATTCGTTGGAAATGTAATGATTGAGCGAAGTGATATTAGTAAATTACATGTACCTGCTAATTTAGAGGTGCCAGAATCATTAACACACGCATTTATTGCGACGGAAGATAAAAGATTTTATCATCATAACGGTTTAGACTATATAGCGATTATCAGGGCGTCTATTGAGAATATAAAAGCTGGTGGTGTTGTGCAAGGAGGAAGCACGATTACACAGCAGTTATCTAAAAATGCTTTCTTATCTAATGAACGTACATTTTCCCGTAAGTGGAAAGAAATTTTTTATACGAAAAAGATTGAACGTACATTCACAAAGGATGAGATATTAAAATTGTATGTAAGTAATATTTACTATGGAGAAGGCGCATGGGGGATTGAAAAAGCAGCAAACCTTTACTTCGGTAAAAAAGTGGATCAATTAACACTGGCTGAAAGTGCAATGATGGCTGCTATAGTAAAAGCACCGGCTTATTACTCACCTGCACAAAATTATGATAAAGCAGTTGAGAGACGGAATGTAGTTTTAAGGCTAATGGAGAAAGAAGGGTATATAAATCATGATGAATATGTGCAAGCAGTTAGTGAGAAATTAGTAATTCGCCATGATATAAAAACAGAGCAATCCATGTTAAAAAATGCCCGTGAAAAAGCAGTAAGTTAAAAGAAGTTCCTACATAGGAGCTTCTTTTTTTAATAATTTGTGACAAAAGGCGACACAATATTGTCACAAACGTTGTATTTTTGTAATTTATGTGAGCGTGTTCATTGCGTGACCTATGTAAGTATTGATATTATGTGTATTGTGTACAATGATGTATACAGAATATGAAATTAAAGAGGAATGTATATGAAATCATCAAACAAACTCATGGCTCTTGGTATAGTTTTTTCTATCGCAGTATTGATTGTAATCGGGACGATTGTGTATAGCATCATAAATGACAAGAAAGATAAAGGGAATGAGATGTTTGCTTATTCTACGCAACAATCTTTAGGGAAAGATGATGCTCCAGTTAAGGTAGTTGAATTTGGAGACTTTAAATGTCCAGCTTGTCGTACTTGGGATGTAACAGTATTACCACGATTAAAAGAAGAGTATATTGATAAAGGTAAAGTGCAGTTATATTTTATTAACTTCCCGTTTATCGGAAAAGACTCTGATTTAGGTGCAGCTGCCGGTGAAGCAATTTATAAACAAGATCAAGATTCATTCTGGATTTTCTATGATGAGATTTATCAAAATCAAAAGAAAGATACGGAAGAATGGATTACAGAAGAATTACTTCTTAATATTGTGAAAGAAAAGCTTCCGAAAATTAATGTAGAACAGTTTAAAAAAGATTTACACAGTAAAGAAATGAAAGACAAAGTACGTAAAGATTCAGATCGTGCTCAAAAATTAAAAGTTCAAGGTGCTCCTTCAGTATATATAAATGGGAATCTTGCAAACCCTGATTTCGATAGTATGAAGAAGGCGATTGATAAAGAATTGAAAAAGTGATGAGGTATCTCATCACTTTTTCGACTTTTTTCGATAAATTTCTTGCTTCGATTTTTTTTACATGCTATACTACTTTACATAAGTTATTTCAATATCTTATATTTTTTTCATATTTGCGGGTGTAGTTTAGTGGTAAAACAAGAGCCTTCCAAGCTCTGGTCGAGAGTTCGATTCTCTTCACCCGCTCCAAATTTTATTTAATGTTTTTCTAATAAATTGTGATCAACGCAGTGTTTCGTTTCTAAGATAAACGAAGCATTGCGTTTTTTAATGTTTGAAAATCATAATTGTATGCGAAAATAGAAGTGAAGAATATTATTCCAAAAGTGAATTGATAACCAATATAGTCGTTACATAAGGGATGGATTCATCGGTGGAGGCGATTGAAAATGGACTTTGAACAATTAAAGCAAGATGTAATTGCGTATAGTAAAACGATTGGTATAGATAAAATAGGTTTTGCCAGTGCTTCACCATTTGAGGAATTAAAGCAGCGTCTAATCCAGCAACAACAATTGAATTATCAGTCTGGATTCGAAGAGCCTGATATAGAGAAGAGAACGAATCCACAGCTATTGTTACCTGGTGCGAAATCAATTATTGCGATTGCTTTAGCATACCCTTCAAAATTAAAAAATGCACCATTAAGTAAACGAGGGGAACGACGTGGGATTTTTTGCCGTGCTTCTTGGGGCCAAGATTATCACCTTGTTCTACGAGATCGTTTGCAAAAGTTAGAGGCGTATTTAATCGAAAAGCTGCCGGATATAGAAGTGAAATCAATGGTTGATACAGGGGAGCTAAGTGATCGAGCTGTTTCAGAGCGTGCCGGTATTGGATGGAGTGGTAAGAACTGCGCTATTATTACGCCGGAATTTGGTTCGTATGTATACTTAGGAGAAATGATTACGAATGTTCCATTCCCTCCTGATCGGCCAATAGAAGATCAATGTGGAAGTTGTACGAAATGTATTGATATTTGTCCTACAGGTGCTTTAGTACAAGGGGGGCAGTTGGACTCGAAGAAATGTATTGCATTTTTAACACAGACAAAAGGGTTTCTGCCTGAAGAATATCGCGATAAAATAGGAAACCGTATATATGGATGTGATACGTGTCAGACTGTTTGTCCGAAAAATAAAGGAATGGATTTTCATAACCATCCTGAAATGGAGCCTGACCCTGAGTTAGTTAAACCGTTATTAACACCACTTTTAACAATTAGTAATCGTGATTTTAAAGAGAAGTATGGAATTATGTCTGGTTCATGGAGAGGTAAAAAACCATTGCAACGAAATGCTATTTTAGCACTTGCACATTTTAAAGAAACAACAGCAATTCCTGATTTAATCGGTGTTATGAAAGATGATCCAAGACCAGTACTTCGAGGAACAGCAGCATGGGCACTTGGGAAAATTGGTGGAGATGGAGTAGGAGAAGCGATTGAAAAAGCGATGGAACGTGAGAAAGATGAAGAGGTTCTTCATGAAATGAATCGTGGACTTGAATTGTTAGCACAGAAAAAAGAGTAGATAATATCTCCCTTTTTCATATTGTAATATGGGAGGGAGACGAAATGGTTGTAAAAGCGAATATTGAAAAGCAAGTGCAACAGTTTTTAGCATATATAACAGAGAAACGAACAGATGTAGATGGTATTGCAGTAGATTTATTACAAATGGTACAGAGAAAGAAACAATTGTTTCAAAAGCGTAGTGCACATATAGTGAAAGCAACTGCAGATATTTCTTTCATTAGACAATTAAATAGTAATGAGCATCAAGAAATTGATTATCAAATACACTTGAAATATTTAATTAAGCATAAAGAATTATTTTATATCGAAGAGGAACAATTAAAACGACGAGTTTATTTAAAAAATAGTTGTATAATAGATGATTATGCTCTTGAAGTGTCAGAAGAAATAGGAATAGGTGAAATGTTAGAACGGGAAGTCACGAAAGAAAAATACGGTTCATATCAATATAATCGTTTAGAGGCAGTGAAATATGCAGAGCGTTGGTGGGATGATCGCAATTCTGCATACCGTAATTTTCCGGATAATTGTACAAATTTCATTTCACAATGTCTGCACACTGGAGAAGTACCGATGAATGGACATCCTAACATTCGTAAAGGGTGGTGGCAAAGGGGAAACCAGTGGAGTTGGAGCTGGGCTGTAGCACACTCTTTTTATTGGTATTTGTCAGGTGCTACAACAGGGCTTCGAGCAGAAGCAGTAGAAAGGCCAGAAGACCTTATTCTTGGCGATGTAATTGCGTATGATTTTGAGGATGATGGTAGGTGGAATCATACGACAATTGTAGTAGCAAAAGACGCAGATGGTATGCCGCTTGTAAATGCACATTCAGCGAATAGCCGCAGGCGTTATTGGAACTATGAAGATTCTAGTAAATATACACCACAAATGAAATATAAATTCTTTCATATTATTAATGGGTAGAGATTTTTCGTTCAAGTGGTATAATACGTAGTAGATAAAAAATAGAGGTGAATATCGCGTGGGAGTACATGTTGTTTTATATCAACCAGAAATTCCAGCAAATACAGGAAATATTGCACGTACTTGTGCAGCAACTGGAACAGAATTACATTTGATTAGACCGCTTGGATTTTCAACGGATGACAAAATGTTAAAGCGTGCAGGATTAGATTATTGGCAGCACGTAAAAGTTACGTATTATGATTCAATCGAAGAATTTTATGAGAAAAATAAAGATGGTGAATTCTTTTATTTAACAAAGTATGGCGAGAAAGCTCATACAGCATTTGATTATAGCAAACGTGAGAAGGATTACTATTTCGTATTTGGAAGAGAAACAAATGGATTACCAGCTAATGTAATTGAAGAAAACTTCGATCATTGTTTACGTATTCCAATGACGGATAAAGTACGTTCATTAAATTTATCTAATACAGCAGCAATTTTAATTTATGAAGCGTTCCGTCAACAAAATTATCCAGGATTAGATTTAGAAATCGTTTATTAAAAGTCGCCATTTGGCGGCTTTTTTATTTTTTAAAAAATATGTAATCATACATTTTAAAAAAGGTACATATTCATATAGAATGAGATGTATGACTAAAAATAGATAAGACGGGTTGAGATAAATATGAAGGAACAATATAATAATCAAAATACCTTTTTAAGTATGATAGATATGGATTTAGTAAGACAGGGATTGTTACATGCTATTCAAGATTTAGTGTTTATTGTGAAAGTTATTGATGATGAAACTTTTAAATATATTTATGTGAATAAAATAGGAATGGATCACGCCAGGCTAGGGAAAGAATGTTATGGAAAAACTTTTGCAGAAGTATTACCAGAACATACGGCAAGGTTATTGCAAGGACAATATGCAAAAGTAATGAGAGAAGCGAGAGCAATTACATTTTGTGATGTAATTAGTGTGCCAACTGGTGATATACATTATGAATCTTCACTTAATCCAGTATGCGATGTAAATGGAACATGTCAGTTTATTATTTGTATTACTAGAGATATTACAGCACAGGTCAAGAAAAAAGTGGAAATAGAAGAAAAACAAATGTTATTTAAGTCATTACTAGAATATAATAATGATTCCATTATATCTGTAGATTCTATTGGAAGAATTACATATGCAAATCCAGCAACTTATGAAATTTTTGGGTATCGATATGAAGAGTTAAAGGACCAATTTATTTTTCAGTTTATAAATAAAGAATATGAAAAAACTTTTCAAATTATATTTAAAAATGCTTTACAGGGAAGAGCAAAACAAATTGTTGCAAAGAAATATATTCATAAAGAAGGATATGAACTTTATATTTCCGTGAGGACAATCCCCATTATTGTGAATAGTGAAATCGTCGGGGGGTATATTGTTACGAGGGATGTTACGAGGCAAGTATTAAATGAGATGAAAACAGAATATTTAGCTTACTTTGATCAGTTAACGGGGTTAATGAATAGAATATCATGTACAAATAAGCTAAATGAATTTTTAGCTGAGAATAAAGAATTCGCATTGGTTTTTATAGATTTGGATGAATTTCACCTTATTAATGATACATTTGGTCATAAAGAAGGAGATCAAGTCTTAAAAAAAGTTACTGAATGCTTACGAGACCTAAAAATAGAAGATATGCATTTATTTAGAGAACATGATGATCAATTTGTTATGTTACTAGAAAATATAACGAGAGAATACGTAGAGGAAGTTGCACAAACAATATTAAAAAAAATTAGTGGGCATTTTGTAATAGAAGAAGAGGATGTTTATTTGAGTGCATCAATTGGGATTGTAATGGCCCCAGAAGATGGAATGGATGAAAAAATGCTTTTCCAAAGAGTCGACGCAGCTTTGGAAAAAGCAAAGGAAAAAGGAAAAGGGTATTATCATTTTTATTGTAGTGGATTAGATTGTGAACGTGAACAAAGGTTTATAATAGAAAATCAGTTACATCGTGCTATAGAGAAAAATGAATTTTCCCTATATTATCAACCTCAAATTAATATTGAAACGGGAAAGATAGCCAGTATGGAAGCCTTAATAAGGTGGGAGAATAAGGAGCTAGGTTTTGTCTCGCCCAATCAATTTATCCCACTTGCTGAAAGAACAGGGTTTATTATTAAACTTGATGAATGGGTAGTACATCAAGTTTGTGAACAGATACGTGAATGGTTAAATAAAGGATATGAGGTTGTACCAATCGCAGTTAATATTTCAGCTAGACATTTTCGTTCTATTACATTAATAGAGATGATTACACGTGCTTTAAATAAGTACAAGGTTCCCCCTCATTTATTAGCAATAGAAGTTACAGAAGGGGCTCTTATACATAAAGATGTATCAAAAAGAGTGTTACTGCAGTTAAAAGAACAAAATTTAAAGATTCATTTAGATGACTTTGGAACGGGATATTCATCTTTAAGTTATTTAAAAACATATCCGATTGATACGTTAAAAATTGATCGTTCTTTTATGGAAGGTATATATAAAGATGAAAGAGATACGAATATTACGGCTGCAATTATTCATTTAGCACATACTCTAGGGTTAAATGTAATTGCAGAAGGAGTAGAAAAGGCGGAACAAATACAGTTCTTAAAGGAAAAGAATGTGAAAATCGTACAAGGTTATTTTTATAATCGCCCTTTATCGATATACGATGTGGAAAATATTTATTTTAAATAGTGTATAAAAAATAAGGAAAAAAGTGATGTGCTGAAAAGCACATCACTTTTTTTGTGTACCTGGCTTATCGTTATAACCAGATGTGAAAATAGCTGTAAGAAATGTGAGTGATACACCTAAAATTAATAATAACTTCATACTAATTTCCCCTTACTTTTTCGGTTTACGAATCCTATTTGTGAATCGAAATGTATGTAAGGTTCCTAGAAGAAAAGAATTTATTTACAATGAATAGCAGCGTGAAAACTTTAATACCTTTATTATACAGAATTTTCTTTGAATTTTGGAGAGAATTTTATAGCGCTATTATATATTTCGTTTTGATTTAAAGAATGTTTAAGGACATCCTAGCATACCTTTTATAATAATCCGATTGAACAAGGAGATGGGGGAGGAGCTATAATGGATATTCTAAAGAAAATTGAACAATATCGGGAAGCAGAAGAACGTTTACAATGGGAAGGTACGTTTGCGGAGTATTTGGAGCTTGTGAAAGAAAGACCATGGGTGGCTCAAACAGCACACTCTCGCATTTACAATATGATAAAAGATGCTGGAATTGAAGAAGTTGATGGTAGAAGAAAATATAACTTCTTTAGTAATCAGCTATTTGGATTAGAGGATGCTTTAGAACGCCTTGTGGAAGAATATTTTCATCCATCTGCAAAACGATTAGATGTTAGGAAACGTATTTTGTTATTAATGGGGCCTGTTAGTGGGGGGAAATCAACATTAGTTACGATGTTGAAACGAGGATTAGAAACATATTCACGAACAGATCGTGGAGCGATTTTTGCAATAAAAGGATGCCCAATGCATGAAGATCCACTTCATTTAATTCCACAGCATTTACGGAATGATTTCTTTGATGAATATGGAGTAAGGATTGAAGGGAATTTATCACCATTAAATGTTATGCGTCTAGAGCAAGAATACGGGTCAAGAATTGAGGATGTAGTTGTAGAGCGTATTTTCTTCTCTGAAGATCGCCGTACAGGAATTGGTACATTTAGTCCTTCTGATCCAAAATCACAAGATATTGCCGATTTAACAGGTAGTCTAGACTTTTCTACAATTGCAGAATACGGTTCGGAATCAGATCCTCGTGCATATCGATTTGATGGAGAATTAAATAAGGCGAACCGCGGCATGATGGAATTCCAAGAGATGTTAAAATGTGATGAGAAATTTTTATGGCATTTACTATCGCTTACACAAGAAGGGAATTTTAAAGCAGGAAGATTTGCGCTTATTTCAGCAGATGAATTAATTGTAGCGCATACAAATGAAACAGAGTATCGTTCCTTCATAGCAAATAAGAAAAATGAAGCATTGCATTCACGAATTATTGTAATGCCGGTTCCATATAATTTACGGGTTAGTGAAGAAGAACATATTTATGAAAAAATGATTCGTGAAAGTGATGTGTCCAATGTTCATATTGCACCGCATACACTTCGCGTTGCAGCAATGTTCACTATTTTAACTCGTTTAAAAGACCCGAAGCGTCCAGATATTGATTTAATTAAAAAGATGCGTTTATATGATGGAGAAACGGTAGAAGGATATAATACGATTGATGTAGAGGAACTGCAACGCGAATATCAAGATGAAGGTATGAAGGGGATTGACCCTCGTTATGTCATTAACCGAATTTCTTCTACAATTATTCGAAAAGAGGTACCATCTATTAATGCACTAGATGTACTGAGATCGTTAAAAGACGGATTGGATCAGCACCCGTCAATTAGTAGTGAGGACCGAGAGCGCTATATGAATTTCATCTCATTAGCGAGAAAAGAATACGATGAAATTGCTAAGAAAGAAGTACAAAAAGCATTTGTTTATTCATACGAAGAATCAGCTAAGACACTTATGGATAATTACTTAGATAACGTCGAAGCATACTGCAATAAATCAAAATTACGTGATCCGTTAACTGGTGAAGAAATGAGCCCAGATGAAAAACTTATGCGTTCGATTGAAGAGCAAATTGGAATTTCAGAAAATGCTAAAAAGGCATTCCGTGAAGAAATTTTAATTCGCATTTCTGCTTATGCACGTAAAGGGAAACGCTTTGATTATAATTCACACGAACGTCTTCGTGAAGCGATTCAGAAAAAACTATTTGCCGATTTAAAAGATATAGTGAAAATTACAACATCAACGAAAACACCAGACGAAAATCAGCTTAAGAAAATCAATGATGTTGTTGCACGCTTAATTGATGAGCATGGCTATAATTCTTCATCTGCGAATGAATTGTTACGATATGTAGGTAGTTTGTTAAATCGATAGTTTGATAACAAAACGCTGTCTCTTATTCTTGGGACGGCGTTTTGTTATCTATTGATATTTGTAAAAAATGTCATAGCTTGTCCGAATATAATAAATTAAGATGCGATTTTATGAATTTCTTGTCAATTATTTTTACAATATGCATATGATAGAGTAACCAACCATTCATACAAAAAAGCCAACACAATACAATATGTTGCAAAACGAAAATGTGTGCAACAATGCATTGTGTTTCTTTCTTATCAACGGCTGAATGTTTCTTTCTATTATGTGAGTGGCAAAATTTTGTTTAGGATGCTCGGAGTATTGTATGAAAAACGCTATATATGTTTATGGGATGATTTTCGATGAACAGTTATTTTTCAAATATTCTAGTTACGCACACTAGAAAATAAAATTATAGATTGCTGTTCATAGAGGAAGACAATTACAGTAAGGAGGGAAAGGAATGAGCGAAGAAAACCAACCAAATTACACGATTTCACAGGAAAACTGGTCCCTCCATCGCAAAGGATATGACGACCAACAACGCCATCAAGAAAAAGTGCAGGAGGCAATCAAAAATAATTTACCAGACCTTGTAACAGAAGAAAGTATAGTTATGTCTAATGGCAAGGATGTTGTGAAAATACCGATTCGTTCTTTAGATGAATATAAGATTAGATACAATTATGATAAAAACAAACACGTTGGGCAAGGAAACGGTGACAGCAAAGTTGGTGATGTTGTTGCAAGAGATGGATCAGGTGGTCAAAAGCAGAAGGGACCAGGAAAAGGGCAAGGGGCAGGAGATGCAGCTGGAGAAGATTATTATGAAGCAGAAGTCTCAATTTTAGAATTGGAGCAAGCGTTTTTCAAAGAGTTAGAGCTGCCTAATTTAAAGAGAAAAGAAATGGATGAAAACCGGATTGAACATATTGAATTTAATGATATTAGAAAAACAGGATTATGGGGAAATATTGATAAGAAACGGACGATGATATCTGCATATAAACGAAATGCAATGCGTGGTAAAGCATCTTTCCATCCAATTCACCAAGAAGATTTAAAGTTCCGTACTTGGAATGAAGTGTTAAAGCCAGATTCAAAAGCCGTTGTATTAGCGATGATGGATACGAGTGGATCGATGGGGATATGGGAGAAGTATATGGCACGTAGCTTCTTTTTCTGGATGACAAGATTTTTACGCACAAAGTATGAAACCGTAGACATTGAGTTTATTGCTCATCATACGGAAGCGAAGGTCGTCACAGAAGAAGAGTTTTTCTCAAAAGGGGAAAGTGGTGGAACAATCTGTTCTTCTGTATACAAAAAAGCACTTGAGTTAATCGATAATAAATATTCACCAGACCGTTATAATATTTATCCATTCCATTTTTCAGACGGTGATAATTTAACTTCGGATAATGCTAGATGCGTAAACCTTGTGGAAGAGTTGATGAAGAAGTGTAATATGTTTGGGTATGGGGAAGTGAACCAGTACAACCGCCACAGTACGCTTATGTCAGCATATAAAAATATTAAAGATGAGAACTTTAGGTACTATATTTTAAAGCAAAAAGCAGATGTATTTCATGCGATGAAGAGCTTTTTTAAAGAAGAATCAGGAGAAAAAATGGCATAACCCCTTGTAAAAGGGGTTATTTTTTTGTGAAATTTTAAAGAAATTTTTGCGAAATATTTATATTGCTAGTTGACATTGAAAATGAAAATCATTATCATTTATTCGAGAAATGATTACATTTTGATTTATATATTTTGGAGGAGATGTAAAGTTGAAAAAAAATAAAAGAAGACATATAAATGCGATGTTAGTGGCGGCAGCTTTAGCGCTACCGTTTGCTACGTATTCAACACCTGCTTTAGCAGCGGTAGCAATTGAGGCTAATAAAAAGGGATATGCTTTAGAAGATGGTACATATGATGCTGTTATTAAAGCGTATAAAGATAAAACGAATGAAGAATCGTTAGCAGCTGTTTATATAAAAAATCCGAAGTTAACTATTGAGAATGGAAGAAAAATTATAACTGCCACGTTAAATGATAGTGATTTTTTCCAGTATCTTAAAACAGAAGATGGTCAAAACCTGGGTGTTTTTCATGATGTGAAAGTATTATCGGAAGACAAAAAGAAAAATGGGACAAAGGTTATTCAGTTTGAGATTGGAGAATTAGGACAAAGATATAATATGCAAATGCATATTTATATTCCGACAATGGCCTATGATAATAAGTACCAGGTGCAGTTTGAAGTAAATGCGTTAAATCTAGAAAACAATGTTCCAAAAGATCAAAAGGAAAATAAAGAAGAACAAAAAGAAGAAACAAAAAATATAGTAGTGGATAAAAAGTTACAACAATACATTAATAAAAATACTTTAGGTCGAAAAGATATAAATACACCAATAACGAAAGTCGATGCACTACAAATTAAAGAACTAGAGGTATATGTCGGGAAGGGGATTAATAATTTAGCTGGTTTAGAGCATATGGTAAATTTGGAGAAATTCAGATTGCATGAATCTGAAGTGAGTGATTTATCTCCAATTGCTAATTTGAATAATTTGAAGTTTTTAGATCTTTACTCTAATCAAATTGGAAATATTGAACCAATTGCTGGGCTGAATAAAATTCAAGATCTTTATTTAAGAAATAATCAAATTACTGATTTGAAGCCATTAAGTAAATTGAGCAAAGTTAGAGTATTAGATTTAATTGGTAATAAGATTGAAGATATTACACCGCTATTTACAATGGCGTCTCTAGGTAATTTGTATGTGGCTAATAATAATATTAGTGATTTAACAGGAATGGAACATTTAAATAAAGTAAAGGAACTATCGATTGGAAATAATAACATTACTAATCTTGAATCTATTAGTAAAATGGAGAGCCTTACTAAGCTTGCAGTGAGTGATGCAGAAATTACAGATATTACACCGCTAGCTAAAATGAAAAAATTACAATCACTTGATTTAGAAGAAAATTATATTTCGGATGTTTCATCACTTAGTGGGCTAACTAATTTATACGAACTTAATTTAAGTTCAAATGAAATTTCTGATGTAAGACCTATTCAAGAGTTTGGAAAGCGTTTTGTCGTTCAAGTTCACAGACAAAAAATATTTTTGAATGAAGGCGTAGTAAATGAAGATAGTAAAATTCCTATATACGATTTAAATGGCGAATCTCTTCAAAGTATTAAATGGATCAGCGAGGGGGGAACACAAAATAATGGTTCTGTAAAATGGGACAGCCCTGGAGAAAAATCATATGAGTTTAATTTAGAAACAGGTTCTTCAGAGAATAAATTACGTTTTAATGGAACTGTTATTCAAAAAATAGTTAAAAATCAAGAGGGGACGAATGTTGTTCAAGACAAGGAATTACAACGATATATTAATAAAAATAATTTGAATAGAACTGATTTAGAAGCTCCGATTACGAAAGAGGATTTATTAAAGATTAAAACATTTAAGATAACTAATGGGCAGGGTAATGATATAAAAGATGTCTCTGGCATAGCGTTTATGTCGAATTTAGAAAGTTTAGAGTTAGAAAACTTAGAGCTGAAAAATATAGCATTTATCTCGAATTTGAGAAGTTTGAAATCTGTAAGTTTAGCACATAATCAAATCGAAAATATCGAACCATTTTCTAAACTAGAGAAGTTGGAGAAATTAAATATAAGCAATAATAATGTGAAAAATATTGAACCATTATTTAAAATCAATTCATTGAAAAAATTAACGGCCTCAAATAATAAAATTAATAACGATACTATACAAGGAATACAAGAATTAAAAAACCTATCCGTATTAATATTAAATGATAATGAAATTAGTAGTGTAGAAGCAATTAGTGAAATAAGTATGTTGAATGAACTAGAACTAATAGGGAATCAAGTAGTGGATATTGAACCATTAAGTAAATTGAAAAATTTACAATGGTTAAATTTATCAGATAATCGGATTAAGGATATATCAATCTTTGCTTCGATGTTAGATTTAATTAGCTTAAAACTTCCTGGAAATGAGATTCAGGATATAAGACCGATTATACAATTGTCTCAATGGTCAACAATCGATATTAGAAGGCAAAAAATTTTTTTAGATGACGCACAAGTAAATCAAAAAGTGAAAATCCCTGTATATGATGTGGAGGGGGAACCGCTTGAGAATATTACATTAAAAAGTGAGAGTGGCACATTTAATGAGGACGAGGGTACAATCGTATGGAGTACTCCAGGAGAAAAGAAATACGATTTTATTTTTGATGGAACGGAGTATTACGGGCTTGGTATATGGTTTAGTGGTGAAGTTATACAGAATATAGTAGAGAAACTGGAAGAAAAAGAAGAAATAAAAGAGCCAACAGTAAAAGGTGAAGAAGCAAAAGAAGAAGTAAAAGAAGAAACGAAAGAAGAAGTGAAAGAACCAACGAAAGAAGCGAAAGAAGAAGTAAAAGAGCCAACAGTAGAAGTTGAGGGGCCAAAAGAAGAAGTGAAAGAACCAATGAAAGAAGTTGGAGAAACAAAAGAAGAAGTGAAAGAGCCAACGAAAGAAGTTGAAGGTACAAAAGAAGAAGTGAAAGAACCAGCAAAAGAAGTTGAAGGTACAAAAGAAGAAGTGAAAGAGCCAACAGTAGAAGTTGAGGGGCCAAAAGAAGAAGTAAAAGAGCCAACAGTAGAAGTTGAGGGGCCAAAAGAAGAAGTAAAAGAACCAACAAAAGAAGATGGAGAAACAAAAGAAGAAATGAAAGAGCCAACGAAAGAAGTTGGAGAAACAAAAGAAGAAGTGAAAGAGCCAACGAAAGAAGTTGAAGGTACAAAAGAAGAAGTGAAAGAACCAGCAAAAGAAGTTGAAGGTACAAAAGAAGAAGTGAAAGAACCAGCAAAAGAAGTTGGAGAAACAAAAGAAGAAGTGAAAGAGCCAACGAAAGAAGTTGAAGGTACAAAAGAAGAGGTAAAAGAATCAACAACTGGATTGGATCAAGAGCCAAAAGGGGATAATCAAGTCGGGCCAGTGAAAGTGGTAGGACAAGAGAGTACGAAAGAAAAAGATTCAAATAAACAACATGCTAATAAGCAAGAAGAAAATCAGAAGTCTTTAGCAGCAACTGGTGGTCAAGCTAACACATCGACTTTATTTTCTGGATTAGCACTTGTTCTTTCAGCACTAAGTATGTTTGTATTTAGAAAGAGATTATTTAATAAATAAAAAACGTTTTATCTTATTATTATATAAAATGATTATATGAGTTTCTGAGAAGACCTTGTCATAGCAATTTCATGTTGAAATATGCTTATGATAAGGTCTTTTTGAATAGGGGAAGGATATTGATACGAGGATGTTTCGATCGCTTAAATAATGGAGCAACTGTAGCGGAAACTGTAAGTCCCTTTCGTTCACTATATGTTCAAAATGTATGAAGAAATAATATGAAATATTGCATTTTATATCATTTCATCCAGATAATATGTTAATTTCTTGAATGGAATATATAAATAGGGGGGCAATAATATGAACAAGAAATCAAAGATCAATAAAGTGTTGCTTAGTATTAGTACAATGGCGCTATCGCTCGGAGCAATTCAAACGAATGTATCAGCAGAAGAAAAGGTACCGTATAATGTATTGCATTCGAAACCAGTTGGAATTGAAAAACCAGTAGATGAGATCGGACACGCTTCTAAAGCCGAGGAAACATTATCATTTCAAGAACGTTTAAAAGTAGGAGATTTTTCACAGCGACCAGCATCTATTATGAAAAGTTCAGAAGTAAAGCAAATTAAAGAAAGCTATTCAATGGCTGATTTAAACAAAATGAATGATCAAGAATTAGTTGAAACGTTAGGCAGTATTAAGTGGCACCAAATTACAGACTTATTCCAGTTTAATGAAGATGCAAAGGCTTTTTATAAAGATAAAGGAAAAATGCAAGTCATTATAGATGAATTAGCTCATAGAGGGAATTCATTTACGAAAGATGATTCAAAAGGAATTCAAACGTTTACTGAAGTGTTACGTTCAGCTTTTTATCTTGCATTTTATAATAACGAATTAAGCGATTTAAATGAGAGAAGCTTCCAGGATAAATGTTTACCTGCTTTAAAAGCAATCGCAAAAAATCCAAACTTTAAGCTTGGTACAGTTGAACAAGATACAGTCGTATCTGCATACGGTAAATTAATTAGTAATGCATCAAGTGATGTTGAAACGGTGCAATACGCATCGAATATTTTAAAACAATATAATGATAATTTTAATGCATATGTAGACGATCGTATGAAAGGACAAGCTGTGTACGATATGATGCAAGGCATTGATTATGATATACAGTCTTATTTAAATGAGGCTCGTAAAGAAGCGAATGAAACGATGTGGTATGGAAAAGTAGATGGGTTTATTAATGAAATAAATCGTATTGCTCTTCTAAATGAAGTAACGCCAGAAAATAAATGGCTCGTTAATAATGGAATTTATTTTGCTAGCCGTTTAGGGAAGTTTCATAGCAATCCAAATAAAGGATTAGAGGTTGTTACACAAGCAATGCATATGTATCCACGTTTAAGCGAACCTTATTTTGTTGCGGTAGAACAAATTACAACAAACTATAATGGGAAAGATTATAGCGGGAATACGGTAGATTTAGAGAAGATACGTAAAGAAGGCAAGGAGCAATACTTACCAAAAACGTATACATTCGACGATGGATCTATTGTATTTAAAACTGGGGATAAAGTGTCAGAAGAAAAAATTAAGAGATTATATTGGGCTGCGAAGGAAGTAAAGGCTCAATATCACCGTGTAATCGGTAATGATAAAGCTTTAGAACAAGGTAATGCAGACGACGTATTAACGATAGTAATTTATAATACTCCGGATGAATATCAGTTAAATAGACAATTGTATGGATATGAAACAAACAACGGTGGAATTTATATTGAAGAGACAGGTACATTCTTTACATATGAGCGTACGCCAGAGCAAAGTATTTATAGTTTAGAAGAGTTATTCCGTCATGAGTTTACTCATTATCTTCAAGGGAGATATGAAGTTCCCGGTTTATTTGGAAGAGGAGATATGTATCAAAATGAAAGATTAACTTGGTTCCAAGAAGGGAATGCAGAATTTTTCGCAGGATCTACTCGTACAAATAATGTAGTACCGAGAAAGAGCATCATTAGTGGATTATCATCTGATCCTGCAAGCCGTTATACAGCAGAGCGTACACTATTTGCTAAATATGGTTCTTGGGATTTCTATAACTACTCGTTTGCGTTGCAGTCTTACTTGTATACACATCAATTTGAAACATTTGATAAAATTCAAGATTTAATTCGTGCGAATGACGTGAAAAATTACGATACATATCGTGAAACTTTAAGTAAAGATCCGAAGTTAAATAAAGAGTACCAAGCTTATATGCAGCAGTTAATTGATAATCAAGATAAGTATAATGTGCCGGAAGTAGCAGATGATTATTTAACTGAACATGCACCAAAATCGTTAACAGAAGTGAAGAAAGAAATTAGTGAGACGTTGTCTATGAAAGATACAAAAATGACAAAACATGAGTCTCAATTCTTTAATACATTTACATTAGAAGGTACGTTTACAGGTAGTGTAACAAAAGGTGAATCAGAAGACTGGAACGCAATGAGTAAAAGAGTAAATGAAGCTTTAGAACAATTGGCGCAAAAAGAATGGAGCGGCTACAAAACGGTTACAGCATATTTCGTCAATTACCGTGTGAATAGTTCCAATCAATTTGAATATGATGTAGTCTTTCATGGTATCGCAAAAGATGACGGAGAAAATAAAGCTCCGACAGTTAATATAAACGGTCCTTATAATGGGCTTGTAAAAGAAGGAATTCAATTCAAAAGTGATGGCTCAAACGACGAAGATGGAAAAATCGTTTCTTATTCATGGGAGTTTGGAGACGGAAGAACAAGTACAGAAGTTAATCCAGTACATGCATATGAAAGAGAAGGAACTTATAAAGTAGCGTTAAGAGTAAAAGATGATAAAGGAAAAGAGAGTAGAAGCGAGACAACTGTTACGATTAAAGATGGAAGTTTAACAGAATCTGAACCAAATAATCGTCCAGAGGAAGCAAATCGTATCGGGCTGAACACTACTATAAAAGGTAGCCTTATCGGCGGGGATCACACCGATGTTTATACATTTAATGTAGCATCAGCGAAAGATATCGATATTTCTGTTTTAAATGAGCATGGAATCGGGATGACATGGGTACTTCACCATGAATCAGATATGCAAAATTACGTAGCTTACGGTCAAGCTAATGGAAATCGTATAGAAGCAAAATTTAATGCAAAACCAGGTAAGTATTACTTGTATGTATATAAATATGATAATGGCGATGGAACATACGCATTATCAGTAAAATAAGTACTCTTCCAATGTATGTTTAACTTTACTTTTTGTGGAAAATAGTATATTATATAGATATACAATATATCGGTTATTTACTAGGAGGAGCCTGTCACAATAGGTTTCTCCTGTTCTTTTTTAGGGGCCTGCCTTACAGGTTTTTCTTTAAAAGGTAAATAACTGAAAATTAAGAACAATAATCTTTGAAAGAGGTGATTCATACAAATAAAAAGAGGGTTGTTTAAGAAAGGGGGATAAGAAATGGTCTTGTTTGGTTATCCACTTGAAACAATTTATTTATACGGATTTATAATTGCAACTATACTTACTGTTATTTATATCTTTTTTGGAGATATTTTTGAATCAATATTTAGTTTTGGAGGCGGATCTGTATCCGTTGTAACGTTGCTACTTAGTTTTTTCGCCATGTTATGTGGACTTAGTTATATAGGAGAATATTTATTTTCCTTTAATAGTACTATTATTTTTGCTGGTTCATTTGCTATATCTTTTATCGGTGTTTTCATAATGAAAATACTAATTTTAAAACCAATTGCAGAGGCAGAGCAAAATACAATGCACCGTATGGATGAATTTATTGGCCGAAAAGGAGAAGTAATTATATCGATTCCGAAAGAAGGATTTGGAGAAGTATTAATTTCATCCCAATTTGGAAGTAATGCAATACCAGCGAAAACAATTGGGAAAAAAGATATTTCACAAGGAACCGAGGTCATTATTGAGGGAGTTCAAGATGGTGTTTTACTTGTACAGAACATCGCTTATTCTTTAAAAAAACCAAAATTATAAGGGGGAATTTACATGACGATTCCATTAATTATCGGTGGAGTTTTACTCGCAATTTTACTTCTACTCATTTTAGTATTTATTACGAAGTATCGTACAGTTGGCCCGGACGAAGCATTAATTGTAACAGGGAACTGGCTTGGTGGTGGAAAGAATGTCGTTACCACTGATGATGGAAAGAAGATTAAGATTATCCGCGGTGGTGGTACTTTCGTTGTTCCAATTATGCAACGGGCAGAACTTCTTAGCTTATTAAACTACAAATTAGAAGTTGGAACACGTGATACGTATACGAAACAAGGTGTACCGATTACAGTAAACGGTGTTTCTATTATTAAAGTAGGATCGACAATTGAAGAAGTTTCTACAGCAGCTGAACAATATTTAGGAAAAGAAACGGAAGAGTTAAAAGTAGAAGCAAAAGAAGTTTTAGAAGGGCATCTACGTGCTATTTTATCTTCTATGACAGTAGAAGATGCTTATAGTAATAGAGAGCAATTCGCACAAAAGGTGCATGAAGTGGCTTCTACTGATTTGAAGAAGATGGGACTTCGCATCGTTTCCTTTACAATTAAAGAAATAATGGATAAAAACGGTTACTTAGATGCACTTGGTCAGCCGCAAATTGCAATGGTTAAGCGTGATGCAACAGTTGCAAATGCAGAGCGTGAAAAAGAGGCACGAATTGAAAAAGCTCGTGCTGAGAAAGAAGCAAAAGAAGCGGAATATCAACGTGATGCACAAATCGCTGAAGCTGAAAAACATAAGGAATTAAAAGTACAATCTTATAAGAGAGACCAAGAACAAGCTCGCGCAGATGCAGATCTTTCTTATGAATTACAACAAGCGAAAGCACAACAAGGTGTTACAGAAGAGCAAATGCGAGTTAAAATCATTGAGCGTGAAAAGCAAATTGAGTTAGAAGAAAAAGAGATTGCGCGTCGTGAAAAGCAATACGATGCAGAAGTAAAGAAAAAGGCAGATGCAGATCGCTATGCTGTTGAACAATCAGCCGAAGCGGAAAAAGTAAAACAAATGAAAAAAGCAGATGCGGATCAATATAAAATTGAAGCAGAAGCAAGAGCACGTGCAGAAGAAGTTCGTGTAGAAGGTTTAGCAAAAGCAGAAATTGAAAAAGCACAAGGTCAGGCAAAGGCAGAAGTACAAAAGGCACAAGGTACAGCGGAAGCAGATGTTATTAGGCTAAAAGGTTTAGCAGAAGCGGAAGCGAAACAAAAAATTGCAGAAGCATTTGAATTATATGGGCAAGCGGCAATTATGGATATGGTTCTAAAAATGCTTCCGAGTTATGCGAAAGAAATTGCAAGTCCACTTAGCAATATTGATAAAATTACAGTTGTCGATACAGGCGGCGGTGGAAAGAATAGCGGCGCCGGAAAAGTTGCAGGTTATGCGACTGATTTAATGGCAACGATGCAAGAGACGCTAAAAGCTTCTTCTGGTATTGATTTAAAAGAATTACTAGAAGGATTTGCTGGAAAAGGTGCAGTACAGCAGTTATCGAATGATAAACCTGTCGTATCTGTAGTAGAAGATAAGAAAAAAGAAGTAGAAAAAAATAAAGAATAGTAAGGTGGGAAGAACCTCTAGCATGTGCTAGAGGTTCTTCTGTGAATCATAATATTTCGAAAAATATACATTTTTATACATTGTTTTAATTATTTAATTTTTATAGAATGAATTATGTATGCAATAATCTTTTAAATCTAGAAAGATGAGTAAAGAGAAATAGAGAGTCTCATCAACTTATTTATATCTTATAATTTTTATAAATAGATTAATTATAATTTATTGCATGTAAAACGGTATGGAGGGACAGAAATATGTTTCAAGGAAAATTAAGGAGTAGTAGTTTAAAAACAAAGTTACTTGTGTCATTTATTATTATTTTAATTGTACCAAGTATTATAATTGGCTGGACGTCTTATCAGCAGGCGAAGGCAAATTTTAATGAAACAATTTTGCAATCAGCAAAAGATAACGTGAAGATTTTAAATAATGTAATTAATAAAGAATTAGATAGTAAGAAAGTAGATGCAGCATATTTTACAAAATTATTCACTGGAGCAAGTTATCAAGCAGATCAGCTTCAAAACGTGCAAAATAAATTAGAAGAATATAATAAATTACATCCAGAAATGGAAGCAATATATACTGGATCTAGTAATGGGCAATTTATTCAATCACCGGCAATTCAAATGCCAGAAGGGTATAATCCGGCAGAAAGAGATTGGTATAAAGAGGCAGTGAAAAAAAGTGGAGAAGTAATTATTACGGCTCCATATAAATCAAAAACGACAGGAAATATTGTTGTTACAATAGCAAAACAAAATGAGGATAAAAGTGGCGTTCTCGGTATTGATTTAATTATAAATGATATTGTAAATACTTCGAAAATGGTTAATATCGGTAAAGAAGGGTATGTTGCAATTTTTGATCAGGATAAAAATGTGGTAGCACATCCAGCGCTGAAGCCAGGGGAAAAGGTAGAAGAGAAACTTGAAAAGGAACTGTATAAACAAGAAACAGGTGATTTTCAATTTTCATTAGATGGCGAGGATCGCAATATCACTTTTAAAACAAATAAGCAAACCGGATGGAAAATAGCAGGGATTATGCCTTCAAAAGAAATTATTCAAGCGGCTGAACCTATTTTCTATAAAACAATAACTGTTATTGGTATCTCATTAATAATTGGTGGAATTGTAATTTACTTCATACTCGCTTCTATTATTAAACCGTTAAAACAACTTGTTATATCAGCAAGGAAAATTAGCGAAGGTGACCTAACGGAATCAATTGCTGTTCATTCGCGGGATGAAATTGGACAGTTAGGAGAAAGTTTTAATGAGATGGCGGCATCATTACATGATGTAATTTCAAATATTAATACTTCAGCTGGTCATGTAGCGGCTTCTTCAGAAGAATTAACAGCTAGCATGAAGCAAGCAAGTGAAGCAACAGAACAAATTACACAAGCGATGGAACAAGTATCAAGTGGGGCAGAAATACAAACGCGGGAAGTTGAAGAAGGAGCGACTCTGTTAGAAGAAGTTACAGAAGGAATTCAGCGTGTTGCGGATAGCTCTTCATTAGTATCCACAGCCTCTATGTATACGAAGCAAAAAGCTGCAGATGGTGGAAAGTTAGTTGAACAAACTGTGAATCAAATGCAATTAATTCATGAGTCTGTTTCACAGTCAGACAAAGTCATTTCTTTATTAGATGATAAGTCGAAACAAATTGGAGCCATCCTAGAAGTGATTCAACATATTGCAGAGCAGACAAACTTATTAGCATTAAATGCTGCAATTGAGGCTGCAAGAGCTGGAGAGCAAGGAAGAGGTTTTGCAATTGTAGCAGATGAAGTACGGAAATTAGCAGAACAATCGGGACAGTCTTCTACGGAAATTGGTAAGCTAGTGAAAGAGATACAATTTGATATAAAAGAAACTGTAAGCTCTATGAATCAAGTTGGGACAGAGGTACAATCAGGACTTGTAGTTGCAAATGAAACGAAGCAAAGCTTTGTAGAAATATTGAAATCTACAAATGATACAGTTGTACAAATTGATAGTATGGTAGAAGTAGCGAAACGAATGACGATAGATGCAAAACAAGTAAGTGCATCTATTAATGAAATTGCAGCAACGATTGAAGAAAATGCAGCAAGTGTTCAAAATATTGCGGGCTCCTCTGAAGAACAAGTAGCTTCAGTAGAAGAAATAAATTCAGCAGCAGTTCATCTATCGCAAATGGCGGAAGAATTACAAGGGATGATTGGCAAGTTTAAAGTATAAGAGGCAAGTGTTAAGAAACGAGGTAATCATTTTACTTCGTTTCTTTTTTATGGAAACGGTAATGAGATAAAGTGAAGAAATATATAGTAATCGTGTTATGATTAAATACGAAAACAAAAGACTGTATTTTCTTTAAATTCTATTTTCATTGATGTTAGGGGAATAATTTTGAAATTGAAGAAATTGAAACTGCAACCGAGAATTACATTAACTATTAGTACACTTATTCTTGTTGTACTGCTGTTAACGAGTTATTTATTTTACTACATATTATCTGAAACAGTAGAAGACCAAATCGGAAAAAGAGCGCTGCATGTTGCGAAAACAGTTGCTGCTATACCGGAAATCGGGGAAGCTTTTCAAAAAGAAAATCCAGCTTCTATTATTCAGCCAATTGCAGAAAAAATTCGAATCGAAACAGATGCTGATTTTATTGTAGTTGGAAATAAAGATGGTATTCGTTATGCGCATCCTAAGCGAGATAAAATAGGAGAGAGAATGGTTGGCGGGGATAATGAAGGGGTTCTATTAGAAGGGGAGTCTTATGTTTCGAAAGCAACGGGATCATTAGGGCCTTCATTACGCGGCAAAGTACCGATTCGTAATCAGGATAATGAAATTATTGGCGTAGTATCTGTTGGTTTTTCAATGGATGATATTCATGGAGCGATAGAAGTGTATGGAAAGCGTGTGTTTTGGATTACAATAACAGGTCTGTTAATTGGGATAATGGGCTCTGTATATTTAGCAAAAAGTATTAAGCGGATGATGTTTGGAATGGAGCCAGAAGAAATTTCATCTTTATACGAGGAGCATAGTACAGTTATTCAATCTGTACGTGAAGGGATTGTAGTAATCGATAAAAATGGAATGGTTAGTTTAGTAAATCAAGCGGCATACGATATCCTTTCTTTAGATAAACAACAAAATATAATGGGAGAATTTATTTTAGATGTTATTCCTAATTCATCGATACTGGATGTGCTTCAAACCGGAGAAGAACAATTTGATCGCCAATTAAATATAAAGGGGCAGGATGTTATTGCCAATCGCCTACCTATTAAAGTTAATAATAAAGTAACTGGTGTAGTATCCAGCTTGCGCTTGAAATCTGAAATGGATCAATTAACAGCGGAATTATCTCAAACACGGCAGTATACAGAGGCATTGCGGGCGCAAACGCACGAGTATAACAACTTATTGTATACGCTCTCAGGTCTTATTCAATTAGAGTCTTATGAAGATGCTTTAGAGCTTATTCATAAGGAAACGGCAGTATATCAAGAGTTCGTTCAATTTATTATGAAACGAATTCAAAATCCATGGTTAGGTGGGATTTTAATTGGATTTTATAATAGGGCGCGAGAGTTGAAGATTGATTTTATGTTAGATCGGGAAAGTAGTTTAGAAGAGTTAAGTCCGCATATTGAGAGTAATTACGTTGTTTCTATTTTAGGGAATTTGATCACGAATGCATTTGAAGCAATTGAAAGAAATCAAGATCATGATAAGAAAGTAAGAATGTTTGTAACAGACATTGGGGAAGAAATATTAATTGAAGTAGAAGATTCAGGACAAGGTGTTCATGATGAAATAATTACAAGTATATTCTATAAAGGTTTTTCGACGAAAGTGGGCGAAAAACGTGGATATGGATTAGCAAAAGTGAAAGAGTTAGTAGAAGATTTAAACGGGAGTATTGCGATTGAAAAAGGGGATTTAGGTGGTGCTTTATTTATCATTGCATTACCGAAAGAGAGAGGCGAATTGTAATGAATGAGGGGATTGAAGTATTAATTGTAGAAGATGATATTCGGATTGCGGAAATTCATCGTCGTTTTACTGAAAAAATTGAGGGTTTTAAAGTAATTGGAACAGCAACGACTGGAGAACAGGCGAAGGAATGGTTAGAATTTGTAAAGCCACAACTCGTTTTATTAGATGTATATTTACCTGATATGCAAGGGACTGAACTCGTCACATATATTAGGCATAATTTGCATGATACAGATATTATTATGATTACAGCCGCATCAGAGACGGATGTAGTGCGACATGCTTTAAGAGGCGGAGTAACAGATTATATTGTAAAGCCACTTACATTTGATCGGTTTAAAACAAGTTTAGAAAGTTATCAAAAGAAGATTACGAAGTTAAAGAAAAATACTCAATTATCTTCAGAACAGATTGAACATCTATGGTCCCAAAGAGGGGTGCAGGCAAATCAAATAGAATATGCGCCAAAGGGAATCGACCCTTTAACGTTAGCAAAAATAAAAAAGCATATGCTAACTATTAATGAAGAGGGAATTACTGCAGAGATACTAAGTTCAATGGTAGGTGTAAGCCGATCAACTGCGAGGCGCTATTTAGAGTATTTGATCTCTGGAAAGAAAGTGCATGCGGAGCTTATATATGGAAGTGTGGGAAGGCCAGAAAGAAGGTATTTCCGCGTTTCTTCATAGGGGATTTTTACAACAATAAAAACAGTAGAGGATTATTACATTTCCTCTACTGTTTTTTCTAGTTTCATCTTATATTGGAATAATTCCAATTACAATTCCAGTAATCAACATAACCATTGTCGTTCCAACAGCCCAAAGTAAAGTGAATCGTTGGTGTTCACCAAAATCAACCTTGGCCATTCCGACTAATAAATAAGTGGAAGCAACGAGGGGACTCAGTAAGTGAACAGGTTGACCGAGTAACGAAGCACGTCCCATTTCTGCTGCACTAATTCCGTAAGCAGCGGCAGCTTTTGTTAAAATGGGTAGTACACCGAAGTAAAAAGCATCATTGGACATGAAAAATGTGAACGGCATACTAAGAAGAGCTGTAATAATTGGTAGTTGTGGTCCAAGAGCATCTGGTATAAGAGTCACTACACTTTGAGCCATTGCATCTACCATTTTTGTCCCTGATAGAATACCAGTGAAAATTCCAGCGGCAAATACGAGAGAAACAACCGCTAATACGTTTCCAGCGTGAGAAGCAATACGTTCTTTTTGTTGTTCCAAGCTTGGATAATTAATCATCACCGCAATAGCAAAAGCGACTGTAAATAACACAGGTAACGGCATAATTTCTAGTATGAGACAGACGAGTAGGGCAACAGTTAATAAAAAGTTAATCCATAGCAGTTTCGGGCGTTTATGCACGGCAGCTTCGACTGTCGCAGCTTGCTCATCCATTGTTTGCATGTGTTTTAAATATTGGACATCCATAATTCCTAAACGTTTTCTTTCTTTTTTTCCAAGATAGTAGGCAACGAAAACTACCCAAATTGCACCAGCAATCATTCCTGGTATAAGTGGTGTGAAGAGCTCTGATGCATCAAGTCCAAGAGCACTCATAACCCGAGCAGTTGGTCCACCCCAAGGTGTAAGATTTGTAACACCTGCCCCTAACATAACAACCCCAGCTAATATAAGTGGATTCATCCCAAGACGTTTATATAGTGGATACATTGCGGAAACTGTAATCATATATGTTGTTGTTCCGTCACCATCTAATGAAACGATAATAGTAAGAATAGCTGTACCAACAACAATTTTTAAAGGATCACCTTTTACAAATTTTAAAATTTTACTAATAACAGGATCGAATAAACCGCTATCAATCATAATTCCGAAATATAAAATGGCGAACATAAGCATAATACCAGTAGGTGCTAGCTTTTGAATTCCTTCTAACATCATCGGGCCCATATTGGCATAAAAGCCACCAATTAATGCGAAAATAATTGGAACTAATATTAATGCTACTAGTGCAGACATACGTTTCGTCATAATCAAAAACATAAAGACAAATACCATTGTAAATCCGAGTAATGCTAACATGTAATCTCCCCCTCCAAAAAAATGATTACGCTTTCAAAATAAAATAAAAATTCAGATAAAAGGTTTTTTGTTTATAATAAAAGGTTCAATTGGAATGGTAAATAATTTGAAAAATAACATCATTAGAAGCATAATCTTTATTTTGATCATTTTGTTCACAGGGTAATTTTGAATTTTTAAAAAGATAAATGCCTTCGTACAAGAATGATAGAATAAGATGGAAATAGCGAAGCGTGAAGTAGGGAGTAGATTTTGAATGCAAACAAGAATAGAAGAAATTTATAGTTCGTGTAAAGGAAAAGTAGAGGAGATTTTTATTAATGAATCCTCTTACGTATATGAATGGGAAAAGTTAATGATGATCCGAAAAAATGACGGTGAGATTGAAGAAATCGCAGTAGGGATCAGTGGGAATATAAGGTTAGTAAATGTAGAAGTTGGACAAAACATTGATACGGACACATTATTAGTTAAGTTAGAAGATGATTTATTAATTACTGGTTGTGAATGATGAGAGATGTGTAGAAGTAACTGCACATCTCCTTTTTGTCCCATATATTACAAAAAGAACATTGTTTTTTCACAAATCTCACACAACCTTTTGGTATTCTTTTCGTGGAGTATACGGTTTCTAGGGAGGAATATTGATGAAAATAAAATATTTCATACTTGTTATATGTTTATGTTTCATATTTATGATAGTAGGATGTGGGAAAAAGGAACTAAAAGCTGTTGCGATTGATGAGAAACATGATAAGTGTGATATTTGCCAAATTGGGGTAATGGATAATCAATTTGCAACAGAAATCATTTTAGAAAACGGAAAAGCGTTAAAGTTTGATGATATTGGTTGTATGTATAAATGGATGGAGATTAATTCAGGTGAAAAGACGAAAGTAAAATTTGTTCGAGATTATGATTCGAAAGATTGGGTTTCGTTAGAAGATGCCACTTACGTATATGATAAAACAATAACGACACCGATGGCTTATAATGTCATTTCATTTAAAAATAAAAAAGATGCAGTGAGTTTTGTATCTAACTATAAGGGGAAAGTTCTTTCGTATAAAGAGCTATCAGAGCATAAATGGGAAATGAATAAAGAGATGATGGGGAAACCGAAAACAGGGAATCACGGTGGGCATCATTAATAATAGAAAAAGACAACTATATGGTCTTATCCCCGTCAAGTAGACAGCTTTAAAAAAAGACTAAGCAGCCATTGAGATTCGATATTCAATCGGAGCTCGATGATTGAGTCGTTTTTGGAATCGTTTGTAGTTATAATGATAGATGTATGTTTCAATTGCTTGAATCAATTCTTCTTTTGTTTGATAATAATTGAGATAAAACATTTCAGATTTAAAATGAGAAAAGAATGATTCAATACAAGCATTGTCATGGCAGTTTCCTTTGCGAGAGTGGCTGCCGATGGCACCTAGCTGTTGAAGCGTACGATGATAAGCATGAGATGTGTATTGGAATCCTTGATCCGAGTGGATGATGGTTCCATACACATCTCTTTTTTGTTGCTAAATCAAGTGTATCGAGAACAAGTTGTAGATCATTGCGATGTGAGAGTTTCCAGGCAACAATTTCATTATTGTAAATGTCTTGGACGACCGATAAATAGAGAAAATTATCTTTGAATGGCAAGTAAGTGATGTCTGTAACAAATACCTCATTTTGTTTGCGATTTTGGAATTGGCGTTCTACTACATTTGGGAAAATCTTTGAGGATTTCCCTTTAAAAAAGCGACGCTTTTTACGGATGATCGATTGAATTTGAAGCTCTTGCATAAGTCTACATACTTTTTTGTGATTCACTAAAAAGCCCTCTTCTTGTAAGGCAATTGTCATACGAGGATAGCCATATTCCTTGTGTTTTATGTGAATCGCTTGAATTTGTTCACGCAGTGTATCATCCTTTGAAAAACGTAATTTTCTTTGCGTACGTGTTGAACGCCATTTATAGTAGCTAGAACGATTTAACTGAGCAATGACGACAAGCCAGATTACTTTGTATCGAGAACGTAGTTCTTCAATAATCTCGTACTTCGTCGTTTGAGCAAGGACACCTCCTACAGATTTGGATACTGCTTTTTTAAGTACGCCACCTGTGCCTTGTAGTATTCCAACTCTTCTTCCATACTATCGAATTTCGTACGAGGACGACCTTTCAAGGGATTTTTGAGGCCCTTATTACCACTACTTTTTCCCCGTGAGTCTGAAATACCGCCTGTTTCTTGATATTTCCTAACCCACTCTATTAATTGTGTTCTACTTTTAAGTCCATATTTCTTCGCTATAGCTGATTGACTACCCTCACCGTTTAAAAAACTTTCTACAGCTTGTATCTTTAATTCATTTGAATAAGTTTGAAATGTAGACCCTTTTTTAGCCATAATAAAATCCCCTCCAAGTAGAAGTGTAACATCCATGTTTGTTCATGGTCTTTTTACACTGTCTACCTTAAGGGGATAATATCATATAGTTGTCTTTTTCTATTATTACTCAGGTGCAAATATAGAAAAGGTGTAAAAATTTTAGAAGAACGGTTACAATGGAATATAGTAACCTAAAGCAATCATTTATGTACTTTTTAGAAATGTATACAAATGCGGTAAAAACGTGCTAAACTAATTGCTTCATAATGTTAATGATGAGGCCGTCAGGCGTATCATTCCAATAGGTTGAGAAACATAGTATAAGTTTAAGATAATCCGATTAAAGAAGGAATATAAAGGGCTTATGGATAAATGTACTCAAGAAGAGTTATTGTATGTGATGGAGGAATGGTTAAGAAAACATTATCTTTCATAGGAGCTGTAGTTGTGAGAAAACAAAAAATTTTATTATGTATGTTATTAGGATTTTTAATGACGGTAGTGGCTTGCGATAAGCAAGAAGAGCCAGAATCAAAACCGGTTCATGTGAAAAATGAAAAGAAAAAAGAAAAGCATAAAGAACAGGAAGAATCTAAAGAAGAAAAAAGTATAAATTTAATGGACAAACAGTTGCTACTTTCTGCGACGCTTGGAGACACAGAAACAGCTATGAAGCTAATCCAAGATGGAGCGAATATCAATGTAGAAGGTGACAACGGAGAAACGCCTGTCCTTGCAGCGACGTATCAAAATCATGTAGAGACAGTTAAAGCATTAATTGGTGCAGGTGCTAATATTGAAATTAAAGATGAGAAACAAAGCAATCCACTTCTTTATGCAAGTAGAGAAGGATATACGGATATTGTAAAAGTATTAATTAATGCAGGAGTTAATACGAAAGAAACGACTGAGTCAGGTGGAACAGCACTTATTTCTGCATCTGAGCGTGGCCATGTAGAGGTTGTTAAAGAATTATTAGAGCATACAGATATTGATGTGAATTATAAGAATGAACGTGGTGGAACAGCTTTATTAGACGCAATTGTATTAGGAAATGGTAGTGAAAGTCATAAGAAAGTAATTCAAATGCTTATTGACCACGGGGCAGATGTAAATATGGCCAATAAGGAAAATATTACGCCGCTGCAATATGCTGAAAAAAGAGGTTTTAAAGATATTGCGAATACGTTGAGGATAGCAGGAGCGAATGAAGTAGTACAGCCGCAACCACAACTGGCGGAATAACAAGCTGAAGAAATAAAAAGTACGAAATAATCCCATTTAGATAGGCAGAATGAAGAAGTCATTTAGTATGATGGATTCAGTAATGTGTATTTAAATGGGATTTTTGTTTTGAACATGAAAAATAGAGTATGAATGGATAGATAGTATAAATAAGAAAAACGTATTCCACTGTATAGTACTTCTTGGGATAATTGTGCTTCACAAGCAGTGGCGAGAAAACTAAAACTCATTAACTATGGAATGAATTTACATATTGATTGAATTTTAAACATTGTTGTGTTCTGTTGGAGTTTATTCGTATATCTAGATTATTGTAAAATTAATATGGTGAATATTAACATTCGATTAACACCTAATTAACAATTTATCAAAACTGACTTAATAAATGCGTAATATAGTAAAGGTAACAAAATAATTAGGGTAGAGAACATTTGAGAACACCCGCTTACATATAACGTGCCACTTTCTTAGGTGTGCTCTATTCCCTAGAGTTCAAATAAGGAGAAAGGTGTTCTATGTAAGTAGGTGTTTTTAGTTTGGATAAAAATAGAAAAGCTAGGTGGAATGAATGTTTAAAGAACCTTATATTGCGATGATAAAGGATTGGAAAGGGTACAAAACATACAAAAAATTACCGAAAACAGTTTTTCTTATGACTGGTTCAATGCTGGAGTTACCAGAGCGTGTATACGAATTACAGAAACATGGACATGATGTATTTCTTCATTGTGATTTTATACAAGGCTTAAATACGAACACAGAGGAAGCTCTTTTGTATATTCAAGATGTTATCGGAGCACAAGGTATTATTTCAACAAAGGGTTCGACAATTCGAAATGCCAATAAAATTGGATTGAAAACGATTCAACGCATTTTTATTGTTGATACTTTATCTCTTACAAAATCAATTGAAAATTGTAAAACGACTAAACCGAATGCAGTAGAGATTATGCCTGGCATTATGCCTTCTATTATTAAACAGCTAGCGGAGGAAATAAAATTCCCTATTATTGCAGGTGGGCTGATTCAAACGCGAGAGGATGCAGAAATCGCAATTCGTGCAGGAGCAAGTGCGATTTCAACGAGTCATTATGAAGTATGGATACGAGAAGAAAAAAGGAGTGCAACCTTGTGATCGAATTGAAAGATGTTTCAAAGGTATATAAAAATGCGGAAGAGACAGCGGTTAAAGACGTATCGGCTCATATTAAGAAGGGAGAATTTTTTGTTTTAGTTGGACCTTCGGGATGTGGAAAAAGTACATTACTACGAATGATCGCTGGCTTAGAAGAAATCTCTTCGGGAGATTTAATGATTAATGAACGTGTTGCAAATGATTTAGAGCCGAAAGACCGTAATCTATCAATGGTATTTCAAAATTATGCGCTATACCCACATTTATCTGTAGAAGAAAATATTTTATTTGGACTTAAGGTAAGGAAGGTACAAAAAGAAGAGCGACAAAAGCGATTAATGGAAGCTATTGAAATGGTAGGACTGAAAGAGTATGTGAAAATGAAACCGGGCCAATTATCAGGCGGGCAAAGACAGCGTGTTGCGCTTGCCAGGGCGATCGTGAGTCAAGCACCGATTTGTTTAATGGATGAACCACTTTCGAATTTAGATGCGAAATTACGTGCGCAAATGAGGATTGAAATTAGAGAAATTCAGCAACGACTAGGAATTACGATGATTTACGTTACTCACGATCAAATAGAAGCGATGACTATGGGAGATCGTATCATGGTCTTAAATAAAGGAAGTATACAACAAGTTGGAACACCGCTTGATATATACAACGAACCAGCAAACGAATTTGTTGCAAGTTTTATAGGTTCTCCTTCTATGAATATAAATGATGGGGAAGTGGATAAAGAAAAAGGCATATTACATATAGGGCAATTGCAAATCCCATTATCTATTGGACAGCTAAAGCAATTACCAGAAGGAACTATTCGAATAGGTATGCGTCCTGAGCATATTGCACTGTCTGAGGAAGGACAAGAAGTGACGCTGCAATCTGTAGAAGTATTAGGGAATGAATCTATATTAAACTTTGCGATAAACGGAACAACTTGGAGTGCGAAAGTCATCGGACAGTTACTCCTGAACAAAGGTGAAAAAGTAAAATTATTATTCTCGCAAGAAAAGCTATGCTTCTTTCACCAAAATACGAATGAAAGATTAAAAGTGGTAGCTGAAGAAGAGTTGAAAGTGGTGGCGAAATAATGATTGAGGTAGGGAAATTACCAGCTCAAACGAAAGTGTCAAAAAAGAAGGCGTTATGGGGGAGAACGAAAGATTTAAGAATAGGATTATTATTTTTAGCACCATCTATTTTATTGTTTTCGATTTTTCTTTTCTATCCATTGTTTAGGACGATTTACTATAGTTTTTATTTAACAGATATACAAGGGGAAGCTAGCCTATTTGTTGGCTTAGAAAATTATCAATATTTATTCTCTGATCCTGCTTTCTATAAAAGTATAAAGTCAACTTTATTATTTGTTTTATACACAGTGCCTACTAGTATTGTATTCGCCTTATTTCTTGCATTAATTGCAAATGGAAAAGTAAGAGGTATCGGGTTATTCCGAGTTCTGTTTTCTTCAACGATGGGAATATCAGTAGCTGCTAGTGCAGTGATTTGGCTATTTTTATTTCATCCAAGTGTAGGATTGTTTAATAATATATTAGCCTCTATGAATCTTCCTGCAATCGCATGGTTAACGAGTCCGGACTGGGCACTGTTTTCTGTATCGGTTACAACGGTTTGGGTGAATACAGGATTTGCATTTTTAGTTATATTAGGTGGTTTACAAAATATTGATGCGTCTTTATATGAGAGTGCATCTATAGATGGTGCTAGTTATTTATATAAACTTCGCCGCGTTACATTACCGATGCTATCACCAACTTTATTCTTTATCGTGACAGTAACGCTAATTAGTGCGTTCCAAAGCTTTGGACAAATTGATATTTTAACGCACGGTGGACCGAATGATGCAACGAATTTAATTGTGTACTCGATTTATAAAGAAGCATTTGTGAATCATCAATTTGGAACAGCAAGTGCACAAGCGATGGTATTATTCGTTTTCATTTTTATTGCTACATTGATTCAATTTAAGTTTGCTGAGAGAAAGGTGCATTATAAATGATCGTTAAACAGTGGAAACAAAATTTCCTATTATACATGCTGCTCATTATTAGTGCAGTAATGGTGTTTTTTCCTGTACTCTATGCGTTTTTAATAAGCTTTATGACACCAGATGATATTCAAATGAGAAGGTTATTTCCGACCCAATTTACTTTCGATAATTTTATTAATGTTTTTCAAAAAGTACCGCTTTTTACATATTTGTACAACAGTTTAATTGTATCGACGATTGTTATGATTGGACAACTTATCGTATCCAGTTTAGCAGCTTATGCTTTTGTTTTTCTTCAGTTTAAAGGGAGAAACGTAATTTTCTTCCTGTTTATTTCAACGATGCTTATTCCGTGGGAAGCAACGATGGTACCGAACTTTTTAACGATTCAAAACTTCGGATGGATTAATAGTTTTGCTGGGATGACGGTGCCGTTTTTTGCAACAGCTTTCGGTATTTTCTTACTACGTCAACATTTTATGACACTTCCGAATGAACTGAAAGAAGCTGCTTTTATTGAAGGGATTGGAAATGTAAGGTTTTTATTCAGTGTTGTAATTCCGTATTGTAAAACGAGTTTTATTACGCTTGGAGTATATAGCTTTTTAACAACGTGGAATATGTATTTGTGGCCGCTCTTAGTAACCACTGATGAAAAAGTAAGAACGGTTCAAATTGGTGTGAAGCAGCTTCAATCTCAAGAAGTTGCAACTGATTGGGGCAGTGTAATGGCCGGTGTTACGGTTATCGTCATTCCAACGTTGATTTTACTATTTTTAGGGCAAAAGCAATTACAAAAAGGATTAACAAAAGGTGCAATTAAATAAGCATACATAGGAAAAGGTGGGATTGAGATGAGTTTATTGAAAAAAAGTGCTGCTCTTTTAATGGCAGCCACAATGGCATTAACCGGCGCAGCTTGTTCAAATAGTAAAACAGAGGGAAAACCTGAAGCACAGGCAAAAGTAGCTCCAGTTGAAAAGAATGGTGATAAAACTGTAATTCGTTTCTGGCATGCAATGGGTGGAAAAACACAAGGTGTACTAGATGGGCTTGTTGCAGACTATAATAAGTCGCAGAATAAATACGAGATAAAGGCAGAGTTCCAAGGAACATACGAAGAGTCTTTAACGAAATTTAAAACGATGTCTGCAACGAAAGAAGCGCCAGCTCTTGTTCAATCGAGCGAAATTACAACGAAGTATATGATTGATAGCAAAAAGATTACGCCTATCGATAGTTGGATTAAAAAAGATAAGTACGATACATCAAAATTAGAAAAAGCAATTACGAATTATTATTCAGTTGATGGAAAAATGTATTCTATGCCGTTTAATTCATCTACACCAGTATTAATTTATAATAAAGATGCTTTCGCAAAGGCTGGATTAGATCCAGAGAAAGCTCCGAAAACATATGCGGAATTAAAAGAAGCGGCGAAAAAGTTAACGATTAAAGAAGGCGGAAATGTAAAGCAGTATGGATTCTCTATGCTCAATTATGGTTGGTTCTTTGAAGAATTGTTAGCGACACAAGGGGCTTTATATGTAGATAATGAAAATGGCCGTAAAGATGCTGCACAGAAAGCAGTATTTAACGGAAAAGAAGGTCAAAAAGTGTTTGGGATGTTAGATGAATTAAATAAAGCTGGTGCGCTTGGAAAGTATGGGGCAAGTTGGGATGATATTCGTGCCGCGTTCCAGTCTGGACAAGTTGCTATGTATTTAGATTCTTCTGCTGGTGTTCGTGATTTAATTGATGCTTCTAAGTTTAATGTAGGCGTTTCATATATTCCATATCCAGAAGATTCGAAGCAAAATGGTGTTGTTATTGGCGGGGCATCGTTATGGATGACGAACATGGTTTCAGAAGATACACAGCAAGGTGCTTGGGACTTTATGAAATATTTAACGAAGCCAGACGTACAAGCAAAATGGCATACAGCAACAGGATATTTCTCAATTAATCCAGATGCATATAATGAGCCATTAGTAAAAGAGCAGTATGAAAAGTATCCACAGTTAAAAGTAACGGTAGAGCAATTACAAGCAACGAAGCAATCTCCAGCAACTCAAGGTGCATTAATTAGTGTATTCCCAGAATCACGAGATGCAGTTGTAAAAGCATTAGAAGCAATGTATGACGGGAAAAATAGTAAAGAAGCGTTAGATGAAGCTGCAAAAACAACAGATAGAGCAATTAGTATTTCAGCTCGTACGAGTCAAAAATAAGAGAAAGCCGTATCCTTATGAGGGATACGGCTTTCTTTATAGGGAGATAAGGGATCAAAGAAATGATGAACTCTTATCTCTTCTATATGAGTAAAGGATCTAGAACGAATATTGTCTTTTTCATTATTTGTTTAACTCCATTGCAACTTGTTTACCATTTACGAAAACCTCTGCCACCGCTACTACAACTTCCATCACTTTTTTCATATCTCATCTCTCCTTGTTTTTTGTTTCATTTCTTACTTTTAGTATAAGGAAATATAGTAATTGCAACTATCGAATTGAATGACAAGAGACTTACAGTGTTGTAAGGATAATAGTTTTATTTGTAATAAATGTTATTTCGGATTAGTATTCAGAAATTTCCTTCATTTTAATCTATAATTAGAAAGAGAATGGTTTAGAAAGAAGGAGAAGAAATGAAGAGAATACTTGTTATTAGTGATATTCATGGAGAAATAGAAAAGTTCGAACAGTTATTGGAAGAAGCTCAATACGATGCAAGACAGGATCAACTAATTTTGTTGGGGGATTATGTAGACCGTGGCCCGAATGCAAGTGCTGTCATTGAAAAGGTAAAAGAGTTAAAAGAAGAGGGAGCCTTCGTTTTAAAGGGAAATCATGAAGATATGATGATTAAGGCGTTAACGACAGATGAGGAACGTTCATGGAACCATTGGGTAAAAAGGAATGGTGGAGATAAAACGTTATATAGCTATGGATTTGTAGAAGAAGACATTGCGGTTAATGAGGAAAACTTCCAAAAACCGATTTTACAATCTCATATATTAGAGGAACATGTAACGTTTATTCAAGAATTAGATCATTACATTGAAACAGAAGAGTATATCTTTGTACATGCTGGTGTTGAGCCGATGAACCGAGTTTCTGAATCTGAACCATATACATTAATGTGGATCCGTAATGAATTTCATAATGGATATAGCGGCGAAAAGGTTGTTGTATTTGGTCATACGGAAACAAAAACGCTTCATGGTAGTGAGAATTGCGGAGTGTATTTTGGTAGTAATCGTATTATTGGAATTGATGGCGGGGCTGTGTATGGTGGTCAGTTAAATTGTTTGGAGTTGCCAAGCAAAAAGGTATATGTAGTAAAAAATTGAAAGAGATAAGAGGAATCTTATTTCTTTCAATTTTTTATTAAGTAAAATTTAAGAAAGAGCCTTTATAATAAAGATTCAAAATTTTATATCGAGCAAAACTTTAGAAGTGAATATTTGGGAATTAAATTACATAATATGATTACATTATTTCGTTATGAAGAGAAGAGATGCAATAATAAAGAGAGTTGAAATAGATTGTGGAAGGTGAGAATATGCGCTTACTTGTAGTAGAAGATAATGCTTCTTTAATAGAGTCTATCGTACAAATTTTACGCGATGAATTTGAAGTAGATACAGCATTGAATGGAGAAGATGGATTATTTCTAGCTTTACAGAATATATATGATGCCATTTTGCTTGATGTGATGATGCCAGAAATGGACGGTTTTGAAGTGATTCAAAAAATACGTGATGAAAAGATTGAAACACCAGTCCTGTTTTTGACAGCGAGGGATTCTTTAGAAGATCGAGTGAAAGGGTTGGATTTTGGCGGGGATGATTATCTCGTTAAGCCGTTTCAAGCACCAGAACTAAAAGCGAGAATTCGTGCTTTATTAAGACGAAGTGGTAGTTTAACAACAAAACAAACAATTTGTTATAAAGGAATCGAATTATTTGGAAAAGACAAAGACGCACAAGTCGATGGGCAATCAATTAAGTTAACTTTAAAACAGTATGAACTTCTAGAGTACCTCATTCAAAATAGCGGTAAAATTTTAATGCGTGAACAAATTTTTGATCGTGTTTGGGGATTTGATTCTGATACGACAGTAGCAATTGTAGAAGTGTATGTACATCATTTACGTAAAAAATTAGAACCATTCGGTTATCAGAAAGATATTCAAACCGTTCGTGGTATTGGATATATATTAAAAGAACAATGAGAAAGGGAAGCATGTTTCAAAAGACACGTATTCGTCTAACTATATTGAATTCGTTAGTATTTATCCTATTAATAGGTGTATTAGGTAGTATTATTTATTCGTACACATACAAGCGTACTTATAATGAAGTGGATCAATCTATAAAAATGATAACTCAGTATAGAGAAAAATTTGATGTTAAAATGCCACCACCAAGAAAACGTATAGAGAATATCAAAATTCGAGACCCACGGATAACTATAATAACTTGGAATGGAAAAATAGTGGAGATAGAAGGCGATAACCATAAATTTCGCTCTAACTTTGAAGAGGATTTGGAAAAGTTTTCTCCAAAAAAGGTAGGGGATTTGCAAGATATTGAAGTGCAAGGACGATATTTTAGAACGTTCGCGTTTCAAGAAGATGGAAAAATAGTTCAAATTGTACGTGATACAACAGCTGAAGAAGAAATGCTAAATACTTTATTTTTAATTCTCATAATAGGTTGTAGCATAGGCAGTCTATGTGCAATAGGTATCGGTTTTTTCCTAGCTGGCAGGGCACTCATACCTATTCAAAATTCATGGGAGAAACAGCAGCAATTCGTTTCCGATGCATCACATGAATTAAGAACACCTCTTGCAGTTATTCAATCAAAAACGGATGTATTATTCCAGTCCCCATCCGCTACGATAGAAGAAAAAGCCGTGGATATCTCTACAATTTCAAAAGAATGTAGGCGGCTATCGAAACTCGTTAGCAATTTATTGTTGTTAGCACGTTCGGATTCTAATCAAATTGAGATGGATAAGAAAACATTTGAACTGGATAAGTTGTTAGAAGAAATTATAAATCCATATAAAGAAATTGCCTCTTATCAAGAAAAAGCGATGATATTAAAAGTAGAACGTGATATAACGTTTATGGGTGATAGAGAGAGAATCCATCAAATGATGGTCATATTGTTAGATAATGCGATGAAGTATACGAATGAAGATGGGCATATTCAAATTGATTGCACACAAACGAGTAATTCAATTCGTATACGGGTGAAAGATAATGGGATAGGAGTTAAAGAAGAAGATATTCCAAATTTATTTGATCGTTTTTATCAAGGAGACAAAGCAAGAAGTATGTCAGAAGGAGCTGGGTTAGGTCTTTCAATCGCTAATTGGATTGTAGAAAAGCATTATGGGAAAATATCGGTAGAGAGCAAATGGGGAGAAGGAACTTGTTTTGAAGTGATTTTTCCTAAAAACCAAAGATTATAAGTGAGAAGGCGACCTTGTTTTTTACAAGGTCGTCTTTTTTTAAGGGAAAGTTAAGGAACAACTTGTATCATGTATTACATCATGGAAGCTTGTGATGGAAAGAAAAGCTGTAAGGTTTTTTTGAATGAACTGGATAAATCATAAAGTTATTTCTAACAGAGATGAAGTTTATGTATAGTATAAAAAAAATTATGGGAAAGCTGGGAAAAGAAAGCGTGAGAGGGAGGAATTAATTTTGCAAAAGAAAATGATGACGGTATTCACTATTGGAGTAATGAGTTTAAGTATATTAGGGGGTGCCTCTCCTTCTGGAATGAAAAAAGGAAAGACAGATTACACGCAGCGTAGTAAAGAACAATTAAATGATGGGAAAATACATGCAATGCATACGGAAGAAAAAGCGGAAAAGTTAGGCATTGAAACGGATGGGAAAGAACAAATTACGTTAGAAAAAGAAATTCATGAGACTGAGGTAGGAAGAGAAGCAGAACAATTAGGTATTTCGGCAGAAGGAAAAGATGTCGGAACTCTTTCAGAAGAAATCTATGAAACAAAAGTGAAGCAAGAAGCGTCAAAACTAGGCATATCTATAGATAATACATCGATTGTGAATTTGATTACTCAAATTAATACGATTAAAATTAATGATGAAGCGGATAAATTAGGTATTTCGACAAATGGAAAAGAAATAGAAGACATTGCCGAAGAAATCTATGGAACGAAAGTAAGAGAAGAAGCAGGAAAGTTAGGTATTTCTCAAAAAGGAAAAGAGATGGAAGATTTAGCACAAGAAGTGTACGAACAAAAAGTGCAGGGAGAAGCAAAAAAATATCATATTGATTTATACGGCAAAGATATATATCAAGTATTAAGAGAAATTAATGAACAAAAAGTAGTAGAAATGGCAGATGAGCTTAATATGGATAGAACGAATATAGGCATTCAAGAGCTAGCGGAAAAAATAAAACGAGAACAACCTGAAAAAGGAAACGAACTAAAATTTGTACCGATGATTCAAACAGATGCTGATGCGTTTTATTCGTATTTAACGAATTAAAAAGGGCGTGAGAGTGATACGAAAATGGAAGTGGTATATATGTATGTCCGTACTATGTATAGGAATATGGGGTGCATATACAAATGGGATTACAGAGTATGTGGAGAAAGTAAAGGGATTACTATTATCAAGTATACAAAGTCAAAAACGAATAGAGTTTAGTAATAACGATGAAAAAGTCATGTTATCAAATGTGCCTTTAATTCAGCAGTTACCAGAGCTAGAGAGAGGCTGCGAAGTGACAAGCTTAGCGATGATGTTACAATACGCAGGTGTTTCTGTAGATAAGATGAAATTAGCAAATGAAATAAAAAAAGTTAATTTTATGGAAGATGGTGTACGTGGGAATCCGAATGAAGGATTTGTAGGGAATATTTATACCTTTTCTGAATCTGGATACGGTGTATATCACGGACCACTTTTTCAGTTAGCGAAAAAATATTTACCTAATAAAGCTGTGGACTTAACAGGGAAGAGTATAGAAGAAATTTATAAGAGTGTAAAAGCAGGGCAACCGGTAGTCATGATTACGAATGCAACATATGCTCCTTTAGATGAAGATGAATTTACTACATGGGAAACAAATAGTGGGGATGTTTCTATTACGTATAATGAACATTGTGTTGTACTTGTTGGGTACGATAAGGAATCTGTATATATTCGAGATCCCCTCGATGATAGCTTAGATGTAAAAGTGCCAAGAGGAAACTTTGAACAGGCATGGGTGCAGATGGGGAGTCAGGCAATTAGCTATGTAAATAACTCCAAATAAATTAGGAAGAAGAGCATGAACTATATAACTATAAGATGAAGGATAAAGATTTAAGGAATTGTAAGAGAAGTTTTGCAGATTTTTTTTTGAAGAGAAGCTGTTAAGAAATAAGAGAACTTTAGCTTATTATATATGCTAAAGTTCTCTTATTTTTTAGGATTAAAATGTTTAGGAGAAGCGGATATGTAAAAATGCATAATTGACGAAAAAATTACATGTTATCATTATATATTGTTTTATACATGTTGATTGTATAAAATTACACAAGTGTTCTATTACATAAAGGAGGCTTATTATGCAAAATATATTCAATTGGGTTAAAAGCATGAGTATCAAGAAAAAATTAATCATTTCATTTTTTATTATTTTAACTATACCAGGACTTATTATCGGTGGTGTTTCATATCAAACTGCCAAAACAAATTTTGAACATCAAATGACAGATAAAGCAAAGGAGAATATTTCAGTTTTAAATACTGTTATTTCTCAAAATATAGAAGAGAAATTTGTTGATGCGACGTACTTTGCAGAAATCTTAACAGAGGATACATATCCAAATGGACAAGAAGAAATAGTAAGAACGAAGTTAGCACAATATATAAAGCTTCATCCAGAAGTAGAAGGTATTTATATTGGAACGCAGACGGGGAAGTTTATAAGAGAACCATTTATTCAAATGTCTGATGGCTATAATCCAACAGATAGATCGTGGTATAAAGAAGCGCATGAAAATAAAGGAAAGGTAATTGTTACTGCACCGTATCAATCAGCATCTACAAAAAATATGGTAGTGACAATTGCTAAGGAAGTAAAAGATGGTAAAGGTGTTATAGGCATTAACTTGAATTTGGATAACATCCTAAAGGTTTCAAAAATGATTAACATTGGTGAAAAAGGCTATGCAGTTATTTTAGATCAAAATAAGCAAATTGTTAGTCATCCGTCTAGAAAACCAGGTTCAAAGGTTACTGAGCCTTGGATTAAACCAATTTATGAAGACAAACAAGGAAATGTATCTTATACAGAACAAGCTGATAAAAAGAATTTAATCTTTGCAACAAATGAGAAAACAGGATGGAAGATAGTTGGAGTTATGTTTGACGAAGAAATTACCCAAGCTGCGAATCCAGTATTTTATAAAACTTTGATTGTCATTGCTATCGCTATTGCATTTGGTAGTGTATTAATTTATTTCATTACAAATTCTATTACAAGGCCATTACGAAAAATAGCTGATTCGGCACATAAGATTAGTAAGGGGGATTTGACAGAAAAAATTACTATTTACTCCAAGGATGATATAGGAAAATTAGGGGATTCATTTAATGAAATGTCTACCTCTTTACAAGATGTGATTACCCAAATTAGCTTTTCAGCAGAACATGTTGCAGCATCGGCAGAAGAATTAACAGCGAGCGTACAGCAAGCGAATGATGCGACAGATCAAATTACAATTGCAATGGAACAAGTATCAGGTGGGGCTGAATCACAAAGCCAAGGTGTTGAAGAAGGTGCGGCTACATTACAACAAGTAAATACAGCAATTCAAAATGTAACTGGAAGCGCGGAGTCAATTTCCATATCCTCATTACATGCGAGAGAAAGAGCTGAAGAGGGAGAAGAATTGGTTGAACAAACCGCAAAACAAATGCAGTCTATTTCTAGGTCGGTATCCCAGTCAGATGCTATTATTAAACTTCTTGATGAGAAATCAAAGCAGGTAGGAGCTATTTCTGAAGCAATTCAAACCATTGCTACTCAAACGAACTTATTAGCTTTAAATGCGGCTATTGAGGCAGCAAGAGCAGGGGAACAGGGCCGAGGCTTTGCTATTGTAGCAGATGAAGTAAGAAAGTTAGCAGAGCAATCAGGAGAGTCATCTGGAGAGATTGCAAATTTAATTGCAGAAATTAAGGCTGATATTGAACATACTGTTAAGGCGATGGATAATGTGAGTGGGGAAGTTCAGCAGGGCTTAGAGGTTGTAACAAAAACGAAAGTAAGCTTTGCAGAAATCTTAAGTTCTACTACTCATATTGTTTCTCAAGTTAATCAAATGGTAGAAACAACGAAGATAATTGCTGGAGATGCAAATGAAGTAACAAATGCTATTGATGAAATTGCAGCGGCGGCAGAAGAAAATACAGCTAGTATGCAAAGTGTTGCAGCTTCAACAGAAGAACAAGTAAATTCGATGGAAGAAATTAGTTCAGCTTCGCAAAACTTAGCTGAGATGGCCGAAGAACTACAAGCAATGACTAGTAAATTTAAAGTATAATAACAGCAAATAAGTAAGGTGAAAATAATATCACCTTACTTATTTTTCTATTCAGCAATTAGGGGAGTCATTAACGGGATGAAAAAAAGAAAAAGACTATGGAATTTATGGAAAACGATTACATTATTAGTGTGTACCGTTGTCATTTTTTCTTTACTTGTGACAGATATTTTAATCAGCCATAATGTTGAACGAACGACAGAAGAAAGCCAAGCAGAGAAGGCAAAAACGATTGCACATATTGTAGCGAATGATTCGGTGGTAATCGATGGTTTAATTGGGAAAGCAGATACATCCGCCATCCAAACGTATACAAATAGGATATTAAAAAATACAGGTGTTCAATTTATTGTCGTTATGGACATGGATGGGATAAGAAAGTCTCATCCAAATCCTCAAAAAATAGGTCTTCATTTCGTTGGAGGGGATGAAGGAACGGTATTGAAGGGAAAGGAACACGTATCTTTAGCAGAAGGAACTTTAGGGATTTCAATGCGAGTATTCGTTCCTGTTTTTGCTGACACAGGTGAACAGCTTGGTGCGGTTGCTGTTGGTATTTCAGCAGATAATGTAAAAGAAAGAGTTAAGGAAAGTAGACATATTATTTATATTGGTGTCGGAGTTGGATTGTTAATTGGCATTATAGGAGCGATATTGCTAGCTAGACATATAAAGAAGAGTCTGTTTGGTCTGGAACCGCACAGGATAGCGAAAATTCTTGAAGAAAGAAATACGATGTTACAATCGGTCAAAGAAGGTATTATTGCTGTAGATAAAGAAGCGAAAGTAACGTTAATTAATAATGAAGCAAAACGGCTATTTAAGAAAAGTGGACTTGAAGAAGACTTTATTGGTAAAGATGTTGAATTGTATATGCCGAATTCACGTATAAAAGAAGTGTTGCAAACAGGAGAGGTACAATTAAACGAAGAACAAAAAATTTATGGGATTACGATTGTTACGAATCGTGTTCCTTTATATGTAAAAGGAGAAATAGTTGGTGCGATTGCAACATTTCGTGATAAAACAGAAATCAGAAAATTGGCAGAAGAATTAACTGGTATTAGGCTATATGCGGAAGCATTACGGGCACAATCTCATGAATTTATGAATAAAATGCATGTCGTATTAGGGCTAACACATATGAAACAGTATGAAGAATTGCAGAAATATGTAAGTAGTATGGTATCAGAGCATCAATATGAAATTGGGGGGATTATGAAAAAAATTCAAAGCCCAGTATTTGCTGGTTTTTTATTAGGTAAACTTAGCTATGCTAGAGAGAAAAATATAAAGTTAATTATAAGTGAAGGCTCTTATTTACCAGAAATATATGATGAAAGTATGATTCATGAACTTATTACGATTGTCGGAAACTTAATTGATAATGCGTTAGATGCGGTAGCGAATTGTAAAAAGAAGCAAGTTGAAGTTGGTATACAGTATGGGGACACAGACACATTAACTATTACAGTACAAGATGCGGGGAAAGGTATACAAGAAGAGGAGATGGATGCATTATTTACAAAAGGTTATTCCACAAAGGGAGATAATCGCGGTTATGGTTTGTATCTTGTAAAAGAAAGTATACAGCGAATAAATGGGGAAATTCATATTCATTCATTGGTAGGAGAAGGAACAACGATAACAATTGAAATACCTAATAGTAGGGATGAGAGGTAAAGATGATTAAAGTTTTAATTGTAGAAGATGATCCGATGGTGGCAATGTTAAATACACATTATTTAGAGCAAGTGGGAGGATTTGAACTTGTTCATGCAGTTAACTCAGTTAAAGAAGCGATAGAAGTATTAGAGAAGTCACGGGTAGACTTCATATTACTTGATATTTTTATGCCTGAGGAGACTGGATTTGAGCTGTTAATGTATATTCGAAATCAAGAAAAAGAAATTGATATTATGATGATTTCAGCTGTGCATGATATGGGAAGTATCAAAAAAGCATTACAATACGGGGTTGTAGATTATTTAATTAAACCCTTTACATTTGAACGATTTAAAGAGGCGTTAACTGTATATCGAGAAAAATTTACTTTCATGAAAGAACAACAAAAAATTAGTCAATCGGAATTAGATTCATTAATTTTGCAAAAAGAAAGAAGAGAGCCAACTGTCACTAAAGAGCTTCCGAAAGGATTAACAAAGCAAACATTGCAACTCATTTGGCAGAAAATCGCATCGCTTAATGGACAAGCATTTACAACTGATGAAATGGCGCAATTAGTAGGGGTTTCGAGAGTTTCTATTCGAAAGTATGTAATGTTTTTGACTGAAATCGGAGTATTAGAGAATGAAATGGTGTATCAAAATGTGGGAAGACCGGTGAGTAAATTAAGGTGTATTGATCGGAATAAAATAGACTTTTACGTATAAGCGACTTATTATAGGTCGCTTATACTTTTTTTAATTACAAAACCAATTACAAAACTTACAAAAACTATTTTTACTATTGAAAGCGTTTTAATATTGTTATTAAGAAAACAAGGGGGTGCCATATGGGAATTCAAAAGAATGTGGAAGCGGTATCATTTTCTGAAGGCAATGAATTGAAAAGTGAATCTTTCGCTTCTAAAATTATGAACGTTAAAATCGGTGTTATACCTTTACCGTTATACGTAGTATTGGCTGCTATTATTTATGGAGCATCTGTATATAATAAATTACCAGCAGATATGATTGGTGGTTTTGCAGTTATTATGATCATGGGTATTTTCTTAGGTGATATTGGAATGAGAATTCCGATATTAAAAAATATCGGTGGTCCAGCAATTCTCTCATTATTTATTCCATCGTTACTTGTATTTTTTAACTGGATGAATCCAGCTTCAATGGAAGCTGCGACTATGTTAATGAAAAAATCGAACTTTTTATATTTATATATTTCTTGTTTAGTAGTTGGAAGTATTTTAGGAATGAACCGTAAAGTGTTAGTGCAGGGTTTCGTTCGTATGTTTATTCCTTTAGTAGTAGGGACGTTAGCTTCTGTAGCAGTGGGCTTATTAGTCGGTTCACTATTTGGATTTGAAATGAAGCAGACATTCTTCTTTATCATCGTACCAATTGTGAGTGGTGGTATCGGGGAAGGGATTTTACCATTGTCGCTAGCTTATAGTGATATTTTAAATGAATCATCAGCAACATTTGTATCACAGCTTATTCCGGCAGCTATTATTGGGAATATGTTTGCAATCGTGAGTGCAGGGTATATGAAGCGTTTAGGTGAGAAGAAACCGGAGCTTAGTGGTAACGGTGTATTAGTGAAAACAGACAATCAAGCAGATTTATTAAAAGAACAAAATACAGAGAAGCCAATTGACTTCTCATTAATGGGAGCAGGTTTATTAATTGCATGTACGTTCTTCATCTTCGGAGGATTTGCTTCTAAGTTCATCGGTATTCCTGGGGCAATCATTATGATTTTCTCAGCAGCACTTGTGAAATACTTTAAATTAATGCCAGCAAAAATGGAGCAAGGAGCATTCCATTTATATAAATTTATTTCAAAGAATTTAACTTGGCCGTTAATGGTCGGGTTAGGATTGCTATATATTCCGTTAAAAGACGTAGCAGCAGTTCTTTCGGTAGGATATGTTGTTGTGTGCGCATCGGTTGTTCTTACAATGGTAGCGTCAGGTTTTCTTGTAGGGAAAGTGATGAAAATGTATCCAGTTGAATCAGCGATTGTAACTGGATGTCATAGTGGCTTAGGTGGAACTGGAGATGTTGCTATTTTATCAGCTTCAAATCGTATGGAATTAATGCCGTTCGCACAAATTTCAACGCGTTTAGGTGGGGCTGCAATGGTCGTAACAGCGACAATTTTATTAAAAATGTTTTCATGATCAAACAAGCTAGCTATATTCATATAGCTAGCTTGTCAAATTAAGGGGAGATTATAAGTATGTTAGAAAATCAAATTAATGAAAGATCATTGTTATTGCATAAAGAGTTAGTAGGGAAAATTGAGATTACAAGTAAAGTAGAAGTGAATACAGCGGATGATTTAAGTTTGACTTATACACCAGGTGTAGCGGAGTCTTGCAAAGCAATTGCGGCAGATGAGGAAACAGCTTATGACTATACAGCACGAGGGAATATGGTTGCAGTTGTTTCAGATGGAACTGCAGTACTTGGTTTAGGGAATATTGGACCGAAAGCGGCTATGCCTGTTATGGAAGGGAAAAGTATTTTATTTAAGAAGTTTGCGAATGTAGATGCTTTCCCGCTATGTTTAGGTACGACTGATGTGGATGAAATCGTTACCCTTGTGAAAAATTTAGAACCTACATTTGCAGGTATTAATTTAGAAGATATTGCAGCGCCACGTTGCTTTGAAATTGAAAAACGATTAAAAGAAGAAACGAATATTCCTGTATTTCATGATGATCAGCATGGGACGGCTATTGTCGTTTTAGCAGCTGTTATTAATGCATTAAAAGTTGTAAGTAAACAAATGGATGATGTGAAAATTGTTATTAACGGTGCGGGTTCGGCAGGAATTGCAATTGGGAAATTATTATTAAAAGCTGGCGCAAAACATATTACGTTAGTTAGCTTAGAAGGTATTGTTTGTGAAGGTGAAACATGGATGAACGAAGCACAAATCGAAGTTTCAAAGAAGACAAATCGTGAATATGTGCGTGGAACATTAAAAGAAGCGATTCATCAGGCTGATATTTTCATTGGCGTATCTGCTCCTAACGTATTAACGAAAGAGCTTGTACAGACGATGAATGAGAAAGCGATTGTGTTTGCAATGGCGAATCCAATTCCAGAAATATTCCCAGAAGATGCATTAGCAGCTGGAGCTGTTGTAGTTGGAACTGGTCGTTCTGATTATTCAAATCAAGTAAATAATGTATTAGCGTTCCCTGGAATATTCCGTGGTGCATTAGATGTGCGCGCGACTGATATTACAGAAGAGATGAAATTAGCGGCAGCATATGGGATCGCTAACATAATTACGGATGAAGAGCGTAGTGCGAATTATGTAATTCCAAATCCATTAGATAAAAGAGTTGTTCCAAGTGTTGCAGAAGCAGTAGCGAAAGCAGCCATTGATTCAGGTGTGGCGCAAATTACGAAAATGCCAAGTTACTAATAGTTAAAAGCAGTGCCTAAAAAAGGCACTGCTTTTTTTGAGATAAGAAATCAAAATAATGAAGAAGTGTAGAATTATTTATGTTTCTTCACTATTTGTTTAATTCCATTGCAACTTGTTTACCATTTACTAAAACCTCAGTTACTGCTACGATCACTTCTATCATTTTTTATCTCTCCTCGCCTCATTCCTTACTTTAAGTATAGGAGAAGAGAGATAATCTAACTATCGAAGTACGTGATGTAGAAATTCCATTGTTGTAAGGGAGTGTTTTACTATTGTTACTTTACGTAGCATTGATTACAAACTGATCATAATATTTCTCATTCACATATATATTTAATACCCATAATCCAGATGAAGGTAGTGACACGGTGAGAGGGAGTTCGTTTGTAGTAGAATCGATTGTATTTGAAGTAGTCCAACCTTGTTTGGAAGTTTCTTTTTGAAAGAGTACTGGTGTTGGAGTTACAGTTCCTTGTTTTAGCGCAATAATGGATAATTTTCCAGTGGGCATTTCATGGTCTAGAAAGAACCACATTATTTCATTTTGTTCATTTGCGATAATAGGGGTATCAGCCATTGCGATTTTTCCTTCGATGCCTTTTAACGGTATTTTTCCTTCTACGAATGATGGAGCTTCTTCCCAATTTACATCTTTTAAAACACTAAGATGAAAAAAGGAAGGTGCGTTAATTTGAGAGGATGACGTTTCTAGTACTTCTTTTTTAGGTACATTTGAATCTGGCTGCACTTGCGCGCAGCCAGTAATGAGGAAGGAGAAAAGTAGCATAGTTCCGATTTTTTTCATGGTGCCACACTCCTAATTTTTATTGTTAGTGTAATTGTATTTGCTAGCAGGCGGGACAATTCCTTTAAATCATAAAAAGAGGCCGTAAGTTTTGTACGACCTCTTTTGACATTTTCTATCCCGATTGGTGCGGGCTAATAATCAGTGGGGGATGGAACCTCCCCACTGATGAAAGTTTCACTTTATATTTGTTCAGTTGAAAAGGTTGGTTCTCTCTCTTTTTGAGGCATTGTTAAGAAAATAACAGAAAGAACGATACATACTCCGCCTAATAATTGATATGCTCCAAAAGATTCATTAAGCCAAGCGATTGAAACGATGGCAGCTACAAGTGGTTCAATGCTAGATAAAATACTTGTTTCTGTTGCTGCTAAATATTTAAGACTCCCGATATAAAGAAGGAAAGAAAGAGTGCCACTTGTAATGATAAGAATAAGCATAGAAAAAGTTTGAAGTGTGAACGTTTGCGAAAGCTGATTCCATCCAAAAGAACGATTACAAATAAGCAGTGCAATCCCTCCAATTAACATCCCCCAGCCAATTACTATAGTTGTTCCGCATTCTTTAATAAGAGAAGCAGGATGAAGGGTATAAAATGCAAAACCAATCGCTGTTAATAGTCCAAAAATAATAGCTGCTTTAGATAAAACAATATTTTCAATTGAACCGTTTGTAATAATAAAGTATGTCCCTGTTAGAGCAGTTATAATTGCGAGTATTTGCATAGAAGCAGGGAATTTCTTTTGCTCAAACGCAACGTAAATGGTAATAAGAACAGGACCTAGAAATTGAAATAGTGTTGCCGTTACGGCATTACTAATATGAACTGTTTCGATAAAAGCGTACTGCGCACCAAGCATGCCAAGAATAGAGAAAATTATAAGTTGTATATAGTGTTTAGGATGTTTCCAAATGTGAAATATGTTTTGTTTTTTAATAAGCAAGAAAGCCAAAATGAATATTCCTGCGAGTAACAGGCGAATTGTTAAAAAATCAATTGATGATACGTTCGTATGTTGAAATAGCCACTGAATCATGGGACCAGATAATCCCCATAGGGTAGCTCCTGTAATAATCATCATAAGTCCGATGCGTCTACCATTGTCCATTATCATGCATCTCCTCTCTAGTATTTGATTATTAATGTGTTACATGATAAAAGGAATTATATAGAACTTCTGGTACTGTAAAAAGTATCAGTTATGTGTTTTTGGGAGGGGTCAGATGTTGTGTTAGAACTAACGCCTAATTTGAGTGCAAATAGTAAGACAGCATTGTATGTACAATTGTATGAGTATATAAAAAAAGAGATTAAAGATGGAACGATTCCGGCCTTTACGAAATTACCGGCTAAGAGGAAGCTGGCGACATATTTACAAGTGAGTAAAAATACAGTTGAAGCTGCTTATGAGCAACTTCTTGCCGAAGGATATATTGAGTCGATTTCTAGAAAAGGTTATTTTGTATGTGAAATCGAGCAAATGATTCATGTGGAAGGCAGCGAAGAGGTAATAGGAGAAGCGCCTTTTCAAGATAAGAAGTATAAATTTGATTTCACTCAAACGGGTGTGGATACTAATACTTTTCCGTTTCATGTATATCGAAAAATTACGAACGAGGTATGGCAATTTGAAAATAAAGATTTACTTTTTATTGGACATCCGCAAGGGGAGGTAAGTTTACGAGAAGAAATAGCCAGCTATTTGTATGAATCTAGAGGTGTACGATGCGTAGCTAGTCAAATTGTAATAGGAGCGGGTACGCAAATATTAGTAAAAATGTTATTTCAGTTGTTAAAGGGAAGTCGTTATGCGGTTGAGAACCCTGGGTACCATCGGAAAATGGTTGTTTTCGAGCAAGGGGAACAAAATGTACAAATGTTATCTTTAGATAGAGATGGAATTCGTATGTCACAGTTAGTTGATAGCCATGCAAATGTTGTATTTGTTACACCTTCGCATCAGTTTCCTTACGGGATGATTATGCCAATTACGAGAAGAATGCAGCTTTTGCAATGGGCGAAAAAAGAAGAAGGAAGATATATTATTGAAGATGATTATGATAGTGAATTCCGCTATTCTGGAAAGCCAATTCCAGCGCTGCAAGGGTTAGATAGAGATGGGAAAGTAATTTATATGGGGACGCTGTCTAAAGCGCTATTGCCATCATTACGGATGAGTTATATGGTGTTGCCAAAACAGCTCATTAAGCAGTATCAGGAGCAATATTTATTTTACACACAAAGCGTTTCAAGAATGGATCAAGAGATCATTAGGAAATTTTTAAATGACGGGCATTGGGAAAAGCATATTCATAAAATGCGTGTTGTGTACCGAAAGAAGAGAGACCATCTTGTTTCGGTAATAGAAAAATATTTTTCTAGTCGCATTGAAGTAATAGGGGAAGATTCCGGCCTACATATTTTATTAAGAGTGCATAATGGGATGGAAGAGAAAGAATTAATGGAAACTGCAGCTGAAAGGAGTATTAAAGTGTATCCTGTTTCGATGTATTATAAGGAAGGGACTTCTCCCAAAAGTACAGTATTACTTGGATTTGCGACTTTATTAGAGGAAGAAATTGAAGAGGCCATTCAATTATTATATACAGTATGGTTTACAAAAAAGTAAAAAAACACCCTCATAAATGGAGGATGTTTTTTTATTATTTTTCTTCATCTAGGAAAAGAACCATATGCTCTTCATCCCAATATTGTCCGTTATATTTTAATGAGCGTTCTTGCACACCAAATGTTTTAAATCCTAATGACTCATAAAGTTTTTTTGCACCATCGTTTCCGACAACAACATCAAGCATAACTTGCTCTACTTCTAAAGATTTAGCAAGCTCAAGACATTCTTTAATAAGTGCTTTTCCCGCTCCAAGTCCGCGTGCTTTTGGAGATACGTATACTGAACCAATTTTCGCTTTATGTTCTTGTTTTACATATGGTTTCGTTTCCAGTGTTGCAACTCCGATTAATTCTCCATCTTTAAATGCACCTAGTGTATAGTTCTCATCTTGTGCTAATTTTTGGGCTTTATATTCAATAGCACACTCTTTATTAATAATATCTTCATAAGAAGAGCTGAAAGCTTCCGGGTTTTGTTTTAATCCTTCTACTCGAAGTTCTAAGTAAATTTCTGCTTCGTCTTTTGTTAATACATGGATATCCAATTATATCACCCTCCAAATCTTTGACAGTTATACCTATATTTTATATTGAAATAAGAATAATTTCAAAAGCTTAGCTTATATGAGCTGGTTTTATAAATAAAATAGCACCAGTAGTGTTGACTACTACTGGTGATTTCACGCATATATTATTCAAATGGTAATTCAATTATAAATTCTGTTCCGACTTCTAATTCGCTGTTAACTTCAATAGAACCATTATGAAGTTCTACAATTTCTTTTGCAACAGCCAGTCCGATACCTTTTCCTCCTGTAGCTCGTGTTCTGGATTTATCGACACGGTAAAAGCGATCGAAAACATGTGGGATATCTTCTTCAGGAATACCTTCACCTTCATCTTGTACACTTATTGTAAAAGTATTCGTACTCGATAGTACACGTATTGTTATAGAAGTGTTTTCTGGTGAATGTTGATAAGCGTTGTGCAATAAATTTAACAGTACTTGTTCCATACGTCTTTCGTCTATACAAACTTCTAAATCATCTTTGCAGTATATATATAGTTGCATTTGTTTGTTCGTTAATGTTGTTTTTGTTTTTTCAACCATTCGTTCTAAAAATGGCCTCAGGAGCATTTTTTGTTTTTTAATAACGAATTGATGTTGCTCTAATTGTACGAGCATAAATAAATCTTGTACGAGATCAGTTACACTATCGGTTTCATCCTCGATGATTTGTAAATACTCTTCACGTTCTTCCTTCGTTAAAGAATCTCTCTTTGCCACTTTCGCATAACCTTTCATATAGGTTAATGGAGTTAATAATTCGTGAGCGACACTAGCGAGGAATTCATTTCGTTCTTTTTTCATATACGTAAGTTCACTAGATAAATCTTCAATAGTTTTTGCTAAGCTTCCAAGTTCATCATTTCGTTTAATTCCTAATTGAATTGGCTTGTTTAATTTGGACATTTTTTCAGTAGCTCTTTTCATTTTTATAAGAGGTTCTGTAATAACCCGAGAAAAAACAAAGACAGAAATAGTTGTTAAAATAATTGTCAAAATACTAATGATAATAAATTGATTCATGAGTTTAAGTAACATATTTTCTAAGAAAGATGTCTTTAATAACATATGTAAGTTACCTTGAAATCCATCTATTTCAAGTGGGCTTACTGTTGAGATGAATTTCGATTTTTTCCAGTTTTTTTCTACAATCAACCCGCTTTTAGGAATAGTTTCCGTTTTACAAGTAAGTTGTTTTTGCATTTCTTTCGTTACGGGTTCTGAGGTGGAAATGATTTTGCCGTTATTGTCAGTTATAATGATAGTGATATCGGTATTAGCAATTAATTCTGAGCCAATTAATTCTTCAGCTGCATGCTCGATAGTGAACTCTTGATACCAAGGGCGTTTAGGACGTTCGGTGTTTGGTTTTTGTTTAGAATGCTCATTCCATTTTGCACGGTTTACAATTTTGTCACGATACCGATTGCCTTTCTCTAATAGAGCAACTGTTTCCTCTTCAACCCGCATTTTTGAAAGGCTTTTATAAAAAGATACGAAAGCAATTGTTTCAATACATAAAGCTAATATTAAAAAGTATGTCCCAATTTTAAGGGAAAGTTTACTCATTTTCTCACCATACCTTATTTCATATAGAGTGAAACTTTAATCAGTGGGGTTTTATCCATCCCCACTGATTAAAGTAATTATTCACTTTTCCATTTATATCCGACTTTATAGACGGTTTCTAAGTAATCTTCAACTGGAAATTCTTTTTTGCGTAATTTATCACGGATATTACGAATATGTGAATCGATAGTTCTGTATTCGATGTCTGTTTGATATCCCCAAATTTTTTCAATTAAATCATCACGGCTGTAAGCACGGTTTGTATTTTGTAAAAAGAGTCCAAGTAACGAGAATTCAATAGGAGTTAGTGAGATTCTTTCACCATAAACGGTAACAGTATGTTTCGTTTTATCCCACTCAATACCATTGAAGCTAACAAATCCGTCTTTCTTCGTACGGCGTAATATGGCCTCAATTCGTGCAACTAATACATGCTCATCAAATGGTTTTGTAATATAGTCATCTGCTCCCATGGTCAGGCCTTTGACCATATCATAATTTTGGTTGCGAGCTGTTAGCATAATAATTGGAACGTTGGAAATTTGACGGATTTGATAGCAAGTATCCCACCCATCCATATTCGGCATCATAACATCTAATAAAATAATATCGAAGTCCTTTTGTTCGATTAATTCTAGCGCTTCAAGGCCAGAAGTAGCTTTCATACAAAAATAGCCACGAGGGCTTAAGAACAGATCTAACAATCGTAACATACGTTCTTCATCGTCTACTAATAAAATTTTCACCATAATCTTGTGCACCCCAAACTATTCATTCTACTTGTATAGTTTACATGAAAATAATAAAAAACTCTTTTTATGTGATTGAATGGATGGCTGATTTTTTCAATCAGGGCAATTGACATAAAAAATGCACTAGTTTTGCACAACTATTTTTTATAATAGAAAACGTAGCGACACAAATACCCTATGTTGCGACATAACGTCATGTCATTTTATTTATAAAATGACAATTCCATTCTATTGTGTATGTGAGATAGAGAGGGTTTTCGTATTCACCTCGCATCGGATAAGAAAAATTTCCTATCTCACACTTTTTTTAATATAAAGGGGATTGTACACATGAGTAAAAAAGTAGAACTTTTACAAAAAGAAAAGCAAGATCGTAATGCGATTGTAATGTGTGTTGCGGTATCTATGCTTATTATGATAAGTTGTGTAAATAAATTTTTCGGGATTTTATAATAGAAAAAAGCTTATTGCTTCTTAAGAAGCAATAAGCTTTTTTAATGTGTTCTATATAATAAACCAAGGTAGAATTGCCAGTCCAGAAGTTACAATTGCTGTAGCAAATATTAAAAAGATAGCTTGTTTGTTTTGTTTCATGTTACATTCTCCTCCACATATCAATTGCATGCTATACGTTCATTTAATAATTAGCGGGAGACGGATCCTCCTCGCTGAGTGAAGTTTCACTTTATATTTTTAGTATAACGAATGGAAAGGATTGGAACGATCGATAAAGGTGACATGAAGATTACATTGTTGTAATGAAAAAAGCATCTTAATTAATAAGAAGATGCTTTTGAAAAATTATATTAAAATGTTAATTATTTAAGAATAAAACCATATGCTCTTCGTCCCAATATTGGCCATTATGTTTTAAGGACCGTTCTTGCACACCGTAAGTTTGGAAGCCGAGGGACTCATATAATTTTTTTGCAGCAGTGTTATCAGCGACAACATCAAGCATAAGCTGTTCTACATGTAATTTATCGGCATTTTCAATAATCGCTTTAATTAAAGCTCGTCCTGCACCGAGGCCACGCGCTTTTGGAGAAACAAAAACTGAGCCGATTTTTGCCTTATGCTCTTGCTTAATAAATGGCTTTGTTTCTAGAGTAGCAATACCGATTAAATCATTATCTTTGAAGACACCTAGAGTATACTTATCCGGATTGCTTAATCGCTTTGCCATAGCAGCGACAGGGTTTTCCTGTTTAAGAACATCTTCATAAGAAGAGCTAAAAGCCTCAGGGTTTTTCATTAAACCTTCCATACACACTTTCAAATAAATTTCTGCATCCTCTGTTGTTAATAAGCGAATTTCCATAGTTGTAACCTCCTAGATTGATTCAAATTTAATTCATTAACTTTGTAAGATTAAGTTTAGTTAAATGTATTCTGTGACTATTCTTTCTTAATTTGTAAAAGAATGAAAAGATTATGCTACTATGTTTTCATTTTATTTATCACGCTATTTGCGGGCAGTAAAACTCCCACCTCAAAATTCGGCTGGGGCAAAGAAGTTAGGTGGGAGTCGGGCTGCCCGTAAAAGCCCGATTGGTGAAGGCTAATAATCAGTGGGGGATGAACACCCCCCACTGATTAAAGTTTCACTTTATGTAATGAAATTATATATTAACTTTATTAACTATTCAAGGTTTTAATATGTTACATTTTTATAACTAAAATTCCCGCTTTGTAAAGGAGTCATTTTTATTCAACTATTCGTGGGAGTCGGATTGCCCGTAAAAGCCCGATTGGTTAGGCTAATAATCAGTGGGGAGGGAAAAACCCTCCACTGATTAAAGTTTCACTTTCTTTTACATATTCAATCGTTTATTTTGTAGCCATCGATTCGTTCCGGATGTGTATAAATATTGCAAGATCCATTTCGAATAAATCCTACTACGGTAATACCTAAATCGTGGGCGAGTTGCAGAGCTAGTTTAGTTGGAGCTGATTTAGATAGAACAATTTCGCAACCTATTTTTGAAACCTTTAACAAAATTTCAGATGAGATGCGTCCGCTAAACGCAATGATTTTCCCTTGAACAGAGATATTGTTTCGTAAACAATGACCGTATATTTTATCTAGCGCATTATGCCTTCCGATATCCATTCTTGATAAAAGAATGTTATTTCGATCACATAAAGCGGTATTATGCACACCACCCGTTTGGCGAAATGTAGTTGAAGATTGTTGTAAGGAAGTCATTAGGTGAAAACATTCTTCCGGAGTAATAGTTATATGTATATCATGTAACTTTTTTGCTTTTGCTGCATCGTTGACGAAAACAAAACCTTGTCTACTTTTCCCGCAACAAGAAGTTACGTACCGTTTATTATATAAAGTTTGATAGAGTGGATTAATTTTTGATGATTTTACATGGACAATTCCGTTTTCTTTTTGGATCCATAATTCTTCAATATCTTTATAAGAAGAAATAATTCCTTCAGAAATTAAAAAACCGATTACCATATCTTCAATGTAATTAGGAGTGCATACAACTGTTACGTATTCTTCGCTATTTAATTTAATTGTAATAGGAGATTCTGTAACAACCTCATCGGTTTGTTTTGAAAATGTACCAGATTGATAACGTACAATTGTATATGTTTCTTGAATAGGCCCCATATTAAATTCCCCTTTATATGTATTTTTCTCCATATTTATCATAAAACATCGAAAAAACAAAAGCATCTACTAACAAGAAGATGGCAGATTATTTTGGTTATTATTGTATATGTACGATATAATAGATTTGTAGAATAGCGACATTTTCAAGCTTTTGTAGTTATACCTTATAACATCTAGAATCGACTTCCAAAGGAAAGTATTTCAACAGGGCGCTTCAAAAATATGTACAACACAATTATGAAAACGGATTCATAATTGTGTTGTACAGTTAGTTGTAAGGAGAGGGGAAACTATGACAGAACAGACAGTCCGTGTAACCGTTGATGGTAAAGAATTTTTCGTATCAGGTGAAAAGACGATACTCCAATTGTTTAACGAAAGTAATTTAGAACATCCTCAAATTTGTCATGTACCAGAGGTAGATCCTATTCAAACTTGTGATACATGTATTGTAGAAGTGAATGGAAGTTTACTACGTGCCTGTTCGACGAAGTTGGAAGATGGCATGCATATTGAGAGGCAATCGGAACGTGCAAAGGAAGCACAAACTGAAGCGATGGATCGAATACTAGAGAATCATTTATTGTATTGTACAGTATGTGATAACAATAATGGTAACTGTAAAGTCCATAATACAGTACATATGATGGAGATTGAAGAACAGAAATATCCATATGAACCGAAAGTAAGTGCATGCGAAGTGGATACGTCGCATCCATTCTATCGATACGATCCAAATCAATGTATTGCTTGTGGGCAGTGTGTAGAAGTATGCCAAAATTTACAAGTGAATGAAACTTTATCGATTGATTGGAGTTTAGACCGTCCACGTGTTATTTGGGACAATGGTGTGAGTATAAATGACTCGTCTTGTGTTAGCTGTGGGCAATGTGTAACAGTTTGTCCTTGTAATGCATTAATGGAAAAAACGATGCTAGGAGAAGCTGGATTTATGACTGGTTTAAAACCAGATGTGCTAAATCCAATGATTGATTTTGTAAAAGATGTAGAGCCTGGATATAGCAGTATTTTAGCAGTTTCAGAAGTAGAGTCCGCGATGCGTAAGACGAAAATTAATAAGACAAAAACAGTTTGTACATTTTGTGGTGTAGGTTGTTCATTTGAAGTATGGACGAAAGATCGTCAAATTTTAAAAGTGCAACCTGTTTCAGATGCACCGGTTAATGGTATTTCCACATGTGTAAAAGGCAAATTTGGATGGGACTTTGTGAACAGTGAAGAGCGTATTACAAAGCCGTTAATTCGCCAAGGGGATATGTTTGTTGAGGCTTCATGGGAAGAGGCTCTTGAAGTTGTTGCATCTAATATGCAACATATTAAATCAGAATATGGTAGCGATGCGTTTGGGTTTATTTCTTCTTCGAAAGTAACAAATGAAGAAAACTATCTTATGCAAAAACTAGCTCGTCAAATATATGGAACAAATAATGTAGATAACTGTTCCCGTTATTGCCAATCTCCAGCAACAGACGGTTTATTTAAAACTGTCGGTATGGGCGGAGATGCTGGAACAGTGAAAGATATTGCTGAGGCAGGTCTTGTTATTATTGTAGGTGCAAATCCAACAGAAGGACATCCTGTACTTGCAACTAGAGTGAAACGGGCTCATAAATTACATGAACAAAAACTAATTGTCGCAGACCTTCGTAAACATGAAATGGCGGAGCGTGCTGATATATTTGTTCACCCGAGTCAAGGAACGGATTATGTATGGCTTGCTGGGATAACGAAATACATTATTGATCAAGAATGGCACGATAAAAAGTTCATAGCTGAAAATGTAAAGAACTTTGATGAATATAGCAAAATGCTAGAAAAATATACACTTGATTATACTGAGAAAATCACAGGGATTTCTAAAGCTCAGTTAAAAGAAATGGCTCGTATGGTATATGAAGCAGATGGTACTTGTGTACTTTGGGGAATGGGCGTAACTCAAAATACAGGAGGAAGTACAACGTCGGCAGCAATTTCAAATTTACTTCTCGTTACAGGTAACTACCGTCGTCCTGGTGCCGGTGCGTATCCGTTACGCGGGCATAATAACGTACAAGGTGCTTGTGATATGGCGACATTACCGAACTGGCTTCCGGGTTACCAAGCAGTTTCAGATGATGTGCATCGTGCGAAATTTGAAAAAGCATATGGTACTACCATTCCGAAAGAACCGGGATTAAATAATATCGCAATGTTACTTGCGGCCGAAGAAGGAAAACTGCGTGGTATGTATGTTATGGGAGAAGAAATGGCTTTAGTAGATTCAAATGCCAACCATGTACAACATATTTTAGCGAATTTAGACTTCCTTGTTGTTCAAGATATGTTCTTATCGAAAACAGCTCGTTTCGCCGATGTTATTTTACCAGCAGCACCAAGCTTAGAAAAAGAAGGAACGTTTACGAATACAGAGCGCCGTATTCAAAGATTATACGAAGTATTGAAACCGCTTGGTGATTCAAAACCAGATTGGTGGATTTTACAAAAAGTGGCTCGTGCACTGGGCGGAGACTGGAATTATGGAAGTCCAAGTGAAATTATGGATGAAATTGCATCGCTTGCCCCGTTATACTCACAAGCAACGTATGACCGTTTAGAAGGCTGGAATAGTTTATGTTGGGGTAGCCATGATGGTAGCGATACACCATTATTATATGTAGATGGATTTAACTTCCCGGATAAGCTAGCACGTTTATCACTAGATGAATGGGTTCCGCCAGTTGTAGCACCAGATGAGTATGATTTACTATTAAATAATGGCCGTATGCTAGAGCATTTCCATGAAGGGAATATGACGAATAAGTCGGCTGGTATTTTATCTAAAGTGTCTGAAGTATTTGTTGAAATTTCACCTGAACTTGCTAAAGAACGCAATGTGAAAGATGGTGGTCTTGTAGAGTTAGCATCACCATTTGGAAAGATCAAAGTACAAGCGCTTGTTACAGATCGTGTAACTGGAAATGAGTTATATTTGCCGATGCATGCGACAGTAAATGAAGAGGCAATCAATATTTTAACAGGAACAGCAACAGACATTTATACGTGTACACCAGCTTATAAACAAACAATGGTGAAACTGCGCGTATTACGTGAAAAAGGAAATCGTCCGTTACCATCTTCAAACCCGAGAGATAAAAAACGTCATCCGCAAAATGGTGTTGAAATCGAGCGAAAGTGGCAAAGAAAACAATACGTATCACTTGTGGACCAGAATTAGGGGGCGGAGATAATGGCAAAAGAGATTACTTTAATTAAAAAGAAGATTGTCACAGAAGAAGAAAAAAAACAGCAAGTAAAAGATGAGTTGTTAAATGATCTAGCTGAAAATAGAGAAGCAGTAGAAGAGACGATGCAGCTATTAGCGCAGTTGCAAAAAGCTGGAATTTTAGATGCAGCAATTAGTTTACTTGCTGCAAAAGAAGATGTTTCCAAAATAGCTGTTGAACAATTGAATCGTGAACCAGTAAAAAACGCATTAAACAATATGATGGGGGCAGGAGAGGCATTATCTTCAGTGGACCCAGAAATAACGAAACAAATAACATCTAGTTTAGTCACTGGATTACAATTTGCAACGGATGAGCTGAAAAACGGAAAGAAAACAAAAGTGATGGATTTCTTTAAAGTGTTAAAAGATCCAGATATCAATAGAGCAATTACATTCGGTTTTAGCTTCTTGAAAGCATTTGGTCAAGGGTTAGAAAAAAAATAGAGTAAATGAAAAAGTGATGGCAAGTAGCCATCACTTTTTCATTGTATGTATAAGAGTGTTCATGTTAAGCGGAATATATTATTATTATTAAAAAGATGGGTTGGAAATGGAAATATGGAATCCATCTCAAATATCGTTTTAGAATGTGGAGGAATATATGCAACACCGTAAAAGACTATCTATACCAGGAGTAATGGGACATTCCTTTCAAACAGTTAGATTTGCTTTTTGGAATGTATTAACCTTTCAACTTGCTTATAAATTATTAGCAGCGATTGTATTTGTCCCGCTATTTGGGATCATTTTTAATAAGTTATTGTATTTTGGTGGTTATGCAAATGCGACGAATGATGAATTATTAGCTTTTTTAAAGACACCATACGGCATTTTGACAATCGTAATTTTATCATTGTTAGCACTGTTTCTTATCTTTACGGAATTTGCGGTGCTTATTATCATTTCGTATTTCGCTCATAAAAGACAAAAGGTGAAATTACGTCCGATTTTATATAAAACCGTAACGTATTTACCTACTCTTTTCACATATTGCTTACCAGGGTTTATTTTATATGCTGTCGTATTGTTACCTCTTTTAAATATTGGATATGAAACGGCATTAATTCCGCAAATTCAAATTCCTAACTTTATTACAGGAGAACTGTTTAAGACAACGATGGGACAAGTTGGTTATTACACGTTCTTTGCTGTAGTTGCGTATTTGAACCTTCGCTGGATTTTTGTTCTACCTATTGTTGTTTTAGAGCAAAAGCCGTTTCGCACAGCAGCACGTAAAAGTGCAACGTTAGTAAAAGAAAGTTTTTTTAAAGTACTATTCTTTTTAGTAGGATTTTTTATTTCAATAGGGATTGTGTACGGTGTATTTTTTGGAATGTATTTATTGTGTCTATGGGGCATGTATGAATTTACAAATCCACAGGGAACATTTGCATTATTAGCGGAATCAACAATGTCTGTATTTTTAACGAGTACATTGTATTTATTTAGTTTTATCGTGACGCCATTTTATATTATGGCAATAACACGATTGTATTTACAAAAGGTTCCGGTTGAAGATGTTTTATTAGAAGAAGGATTAGATTATTCGAAAACAAAAGCAGATAAATGTTTCTTCCAAAAACATCGTTGGAAATTTATTAGTGTATATATTGTAGGAATTATTACTGCCGGAATGGTCGTTGCCTTCATTGTAACGTTTATTTCAAATTCATATAAAGAACCAATTATTATGGCTCATCGTGGTTATATTTCAAAAGGTGTAGAGAATACGAAAGAAGCTGTGCAGGGGGCTATTGATGCCAAAGCAGACTACGCTGAAATTGATGTACTGCAAACAAAAGACGGTGAACTAGCAGTTATACATGATTTGAAGCTAAAACGTCTTGCTAATGCTAATGTTCATGTGTCAGATTTAACGATGGAGGAGTTAAGACAGCTTACCCTTAGTCAAGATGGTTTTTCAGGACAAATAAGTACACTTGATGAGATCATTAAGCTGGCAAAAGGAAAAATCAAACTTAATATTGAAGTGAAGCTTCATGGTGGCGAAAAAGATTTCGTAAACAAAGTATTAAAAGCGATTAAAGATAATGAATTTGAGAAGCAATGTGTCATTCAAACGTTACACTATCCGCTTATTAAAGAGTTTAAACGTGCAAATCCAAATATAAAAGTAGGATATATACTGTATGCGAGTAGAGCTAACTTAAAGAATGTGAAGGCTGATTTTTATGTAGCAGAAGAATACATGTTAAATAAGAAATTAGTAAAAGAAGCAAGGAAGTTAAACAAGCCAATTTACGTATGGACGGTAAATGATATGGAAAGTTTAAAGAGATATTATAAGTTAAACGTAGATGGTATCATTACCGATTATCCTGAAGATGCACGTGAAACAATTAAGATGTTAAAAGAGCAAGAAGATCGTGAAAGTGATATGTTTGATAAAATTACTGAGACGACAGAAGATTTATTTTTAAAGTTATTTATGATCTATCCAGCTGCTGGTTAAATGCTAGTAGCTGTTTTTTTTATGAAAAGAATATATTTCTAAAGTATTGTACAAAGTAATAAGTGTATATGTACACGTAACTACTTAGTTTTTTGCATTGTTACATTATTGTCAAATAATAAATAATTACTATGCGTTTTGAGTGGATATAATGTAAATAGAGTGATAGATAATGCGATGGTACGAATAACCCAATAGAATCAATGTTTCTTATATTTACACTATTCTAAATATATAAACTTTTAAAAAATGGTATGTTAGCGTTTTCATAATTTTTAAGTTATGCTAGAATAAGGACATAAGTTATTAATTATTACAAAAAGAAAAAAGAATTCCTTTTTTCTGTTAATTATAAGGGGGCATTTCATTATGCGTATTGGGGTACCAGCAGAAATTAAAAACAACGAAAACCGTGTGGCAATGACACCAGCAGGTGTTGTACATTTAATTCGTAACAATCACGAAGTATTCATTCAAAAGGATGCAGGTGTAGGGTCTGGTTTCACAGATGCTCAGTATGTTGAAGCGGGAGCAAAAATTGTTGATACAGCTGAAGAAGCTTGGAACATGGAAATGGTTATGAAAGTTAAGGAACCAGTTGAAAGCGAATACAAACACTTCAGTGAAGGTTTAATCTTATTCACATACTTACACTTAGCTCCAGAACCAGAATTAACAAAAGCGTTAATCGAGAAGAAAGTTGTTGCTATCGCATATGAAACAGTACAATTAGAAAACCGTTCATTACCATTACTTGCACCTATGAGTGAAGTAGCTGGTCGTATGGCTGCACAAATCGGTGCGCAATTCCTTGAGAAAAACAAAGGCGGTAAAGGTATCTTACTTGCAGGTGTTCCAGGAGTTAAACGTGGTAAAGTAACAATTATCGGTGGTGGACAAGCTGGTACAAATGCTGCTAAAATTGCAGTTGGACTAGGTGCGGATGTAACAATCATCGACTTAAGTGCAGAACGTCTTCGTCAATTAGATGACATTTTCGGAAACCAAGTAAAAACTTTAATGTCTAATCCTTACAATATTGCAGAAGCTGTAAAAGAATCTGATCTTGTAATCGGTGCAGTATTAATCCCAGGTGCAAAAGCGCCAAAACTTGTAACAGAAGAAATGATTAAATCAATGGAACAAGGTTCTGTTGTTGTAGATATCGCGATTGACCAAGGTGGTATTTTCGAAACAACTGACCGTATTACAACTCATGATAACCCAACTTATGAAAAACACGGCGTTGTTCATTATGCAGTTGCAAATATGCCAGGTGCGGTTCCACGTACATCAACTCTTGCATTAACAAACGTAACAGTACCATATGCAGTACAAATTGCTAACAAAGGCTACAAAGAAGCTTGCCTAGGCAATACTGCATTATTAAAAGGTATTAATACATTAGAAGGCTACGTAACATTCGAAGCAGTTGCAGAAGCTCACGGTGTAGAGTACAAAGGTGCTAAAGAATTATTAGAAGCAGAAACAGTATCTTGCTAATAGAAGCATTATACAAAACAAAATCGAACAATATATAAAACAACATGATAAGAGCTAAGAGATAATACCTCTTAGCTCTTCTTGGTAAAAGGGGGCATTCATCGTGGCCAACCTATTTAAAAAGAAATCCGTTACGCAATTGTTAGGGGAAAGTAAAAGTAAAACTTTGACGAAAACGCTAGGGGCATTTGACCTAACAATGCTAGGGATTGGTGCGATAATTGGTACAGGAGTTCTAGTATTAACGGGATTAGTAGCAGCAAGAGATGCTGGTCCAGCAGTTATTTTTTCATTCATGATTGCAGCAATTGTTTGTGGATTTGCAGCTTTATGTTATGCAGAGGTTGCATCTGCACTTCCTGTTTCAGGTAGTGTGTACACATATTCATATGCAACAATTGGTGAGTTTGTTGCCCATTTAATGGGATGGACATTGCTATCCGTATATGTCGTAACGACTGCCGCAGTAGCTGGCGGATGGACAGGTTATTTCAATAATTTAGTGAGTGGATTGGGACTTGAAATTCCAAAAGCGTTGTTAACGATTCCATCGCAAGGTGGTATGGTGAACTTACCCGCAGTTATCGTTACGTTGGTGATAACTTGGTTATTATCACGAGGTACAAAAGAAAGTAAGCGTGTGAATAACATAATGGTATTAATTAAAATTGGTATTGTTGTTTTATTCATTGCAGTTGGTGTATTCTACGTGAAACCAGAAAACTGGATACCATTTGCACCGTACGGCTTAAGTGGAGTCTTTGCCGGAGGAGCAGCAGTATTCTTCGCTTTCTTAGGATTTGATGCATTAGCAACTTCTGCTGAAGAAGTGAAAAATCCACAACGTGATTTGCCGATTGGTATTATTGCTTCATTAGTCATTTGTACAATCATTTATGTTGTAGTTTGTCTCGTTATGACAGGTATGGTTTCTTATAAGGAATTAGATGTACCTGAAGCGATGGCCTATGTATTAGAAGTTGTAGGACAAGATAAAGTGGCTGGTGTAATCGCTATTGGAGCTGTAATTGGTATTATGGCTGTAATTTTCGCATACATCTACGCTACGACACGTGTATTCTTCGCTATGAGCCGTGACGGTTTATTGCCAAAATCTTTTGCGAAAATTAACAAGAAGACAGAAGCACCAACATTTTCAGTTTGGTTAACAGGAATTGGTAGTGCTTTAATTGCCGGATTTATCGATTTAAAAGAATTGTCGAATTTAGCGAATATTGGAGCGTTATTAACATTTGCGATGGTTGGTGTAACTGTCATCATTCTTCGTAAAACGCATCCGAAATTACAACGTGGATTTATGGTACCACTTGTACCAATCTTACCGATTATTTCAGTTGCAAGCTGTCTATTCTTAATGGTAAATCTACCGTTAAAAACATGGATATACTTCGGTGTTTGGTTAGCAATCGGAGTGGTTGTATACTTTGTTTATTCGAAAAAACATAGTCATTTAAAAGACGATGGAAGTTCGCAAGATAGTTTAGAAAAAGCTAATTAAAGGGATATAAAGTTAGTAAGCCTTGTGCGTCTAGGGAGCGCGCAAGGCTTTTTCTTTTGGGGAAATAAAGGAGACCAATGTTATGTTGTCGAATTTTTATGTCGGAATATAAGAAGGGGTGGAAAGATGGAGACGAAAGTTGTCGTTGGAGCAGAGGGATATAATAATAACCCAGGGTGGTTACATACGAATGAAAAAGAATTACATTTATTAAAAAGAGAAACGTGGCTTAATAAATTTCAGCCTAATTCTTTATCAGTAATTTTAGCTGAGCACGTATGGGAGCATTTATCGTATGAAGAAGGTATAGAAGCAGCTAAAGTTTGTTATGAGTTTTTAGAAGATAGTGGATATATTCGCTGTGCAGTGCCGGATGCATTTTTCCAAAATGAAGAGTATCAGCGTGGTGTGCAAGTGGGAGGACCTGGCCCGTTAGATCATCCAGCTGCAAGTCATAAAATTGTACATAACTATAAAACGATTGTATCAATGTTTGAGGCAGCGGGTTTTCAAGTAAAGTTGCTAGAGTATTGCGATGAAAATGGAGAATTTCATTATAATGATTGGAATGAGCAAGGAGGTTTTATTTATCGTTCGAAGCGCTTTGACCATAGAAATCAAGATGGAAAGTTAGGATTCGCTTCGTTAATTGTGGATGCAGTAAAAGTTAATAAATAAGAAGGGATGCACGGTAGTTTTCGTGCATCCTTTTTGTATGAAGAGCATGATAGATGCGGAGAATATTTATATGTTTATTTTGAAATGTGAACGAAATGTTTTAAAAAATGTATGAGAATTCATTGACACATATGAATGGACGTTCATATAATAAAGGTATAATACATATGAATAATTGTTCATATGTTCAAATAAAGAGGTGAGCTGTGATGGCTGAAAATAAAGTAGAAACGCAACAGGAAGCATGTTCTCAAACGGTAATTCACGAGGAAATCGTGGATCAAGTAAAACAAACAATTCCGACTGATGAAAGTTTAAGTAAAGTAGCAGAATTATTTAAAGTATTAGGTGACCGTACACGTACGAGAATATTACATGCATTATTTGAAGCTGAAATGTGTGTTTGTGATTTAGCTTATTTATTAGGAATGACGCAATCTTCAATCTCACATCAGCTTCGTGTATTAAAGCAAGCAAAGCTTGTAAAGAACCGTAAAGAAGGAAAGGTAGTTTATTACTCATTAGCTGATCAACACGTAATTCATATCTTCGAGCAAGCGTTTGAACACGTAAACGAGGAAGAATAAAAAAGCGAGGAGGGAGAACGATGGCAGAAGCATTAGTGAAAAAGAAACTTATGCTAGAAGGTTTAGATTGTGCAAATTGTGCAATGAAAATTGAAAAAGGTGTTGGGAATATAGAAGGGGTAACATCTTGTTCCGTAAACTTTGCAACAAAAACGATGCTTTTAGAAACACCGCGAAATAAAGAAAATCAAGTTGTTACGGAAGCGAAGCAACTTGTTACAAAATTAGAGCCACATATTAAAGTGCAAGAAGAGCAAAAAACAAAATCAGTAAAAGAAGTATTTGTATTAGAAGGCTTAGACTGTGCAAATTGTGCAATGAAGATTGAAAATAAGGTAAAGGAAATGCCAACAATTTCAGAAGCGACTGTTGATTTCGTATCAAAGAAATTACGAGTAGAAGTTGCAAATAAACGAGAACTTGAATCGACTGTACAAAATATAAAAAATGTTGTTCAAAAGTTAGAGCCTGATGTAAAAGTTGTTCGTGAAGAGGAAAAAGGACACGACCATGATCATGGTGATGGAAATGTGAAAAAGATGATAGGACGATTAGTAGTCGGTGGAATTTTGACAGGAATTGCTGCGTTAGCCGGATTACCGCAAATGATAACAATTCCATTATTCGTCCTTGCTTATTTATTAATAGGTGGAGATATCGTTTGGAGAGCGGTAAGAAACATAACTCGCGGCCAAGTGTTCGATGAAAACTTTTTAATGGCAATTGCAACTTTAGGAGCTTTCGCGATTCAACAATATCCAGAAGCGGTAGCAGTTATGCTATTTTACCAAGTAGGGGAACTGTTCCAAAGTATTGCAGTAAATCGTTCCCGAAAATCAATTACGTCATTAATGGATATTCGTCCTGACTATGCGAATGTGAAAGTTGGAAACGAAACGAAACAAGTGTCACCAGAAGATGTGCAAATTGGTGAGTATATTATCGTAAAACCAGGTGAAAAAGTACCGTTAGACGGGAAAGTAGTTGAGGGAACATCAATGATGGATACTTCAGCGTTAACAGGTGAGTCTGTACCGAGGGAAGTAGAAGTTGGTAATGACGTATTAAGTGGTTTTGTAAACCAAAATGGTGTATTAATTGTCGAAGTTACAAAAGAGTTCGGTGAATCCACTGTATCGAAAATTTTAGACTTAGTACAAAATGCAAGTAGCAAAAAAGCGCCAACAGAAAACTTTATTACAAAGTTTGCACGTTATTATACTCCTGTTGTAGTTATAACAGCAGCAATAATGGCATTTATTCCACCACTTATTTTAGAGGGTGCTACATTCTCCGATTGGATTTATAGAGCTTTAGTGTTCTTAGTAATCTCTTGTCCATGTGCGCTCGTTGTATCGATTCCTCTTGGATTCTTTGGCGGTATTGGTGGGGCATCTAAAAGTGGTATTTTAGTAAAAGGAAGTAACTATTTAGAAGCATTGAATGATGTGAAATATATCGTTTTTGATAAAACAGGAACATTAACAAAAGGTGTCTTTAAAGTTACGAAGATGGAGCCTAGTGAAGGTATCACAGCTGAAGAGCTATTAGAATATGCAGCATTTGCAGAAGTATATTCAAATCATCCGATTGCACAATCTATTCGAAATGCATATGGAAAATCAATCGATGAAAATGCTATTGAAGACTATAGTGAAATTTCTGGTCATGGTACGGTTGTAAAAGTACAAGGAAAAGAAATTTTCGCAGGTAATGCTAAATTAATGAGCAAAGAAAACATTACATTTAAGCAACCAAATAAAGTAGGTACACTAGTTCATGTTGCTGTAGATGGTAAATATGCAGGGTATATTGTTATCTCTGATGAGGTAAAAGAGGATTCAAAACAAGCAATTCAAAAGTTAAAAGAACTAGGTATTAAGAAGACAGTCATGTTAACTGGTGATGCAAAATCAGTCGGGGAAGCTGTTGGTAAAGAATTAGGTTTAGATGAAGTTCATGCCGAATTATTACCACACCAAAAAGTAGAAGAAATCGAAAAAATTGATGCAGCAAAACGCGGTAAAGAAAAGATTGCATTCGTCGGTGATGGTATTAATGATACGCCAGTACTAGCAAGGGCAGACGTTGGTATTGCGATGGGCGGCTTAGGGTCAGATGCAGCAATTGAAGCTGCTGACATCGTTATTATGACTGATGAGCCTTCAAAAATTGCGACAGCAGTAAAAATTGCAAAACGTACACGTAGCATCGTATGGCAAAATATTATATTTGCATTAGGGGTAAAAGGGTTAGTGTTATTACTCGGCGCCTTTGGTATTGCAACAATGTGGGAAGCAGTCTTCTCAGATGTTGGTGTGACGTTACTTGCAGTATTAAATGCAATGCGTGTACTACGAGTAAAAGATTTATAAAAAAGAGGACGCAATTGCGTCCTCTTTTTATTTGGTTATTTTGTTGAAATTGACTCAAGAAAATAATATCAAATATTATTTTGTTTTTAAATAACGTAATATATAAATTCACAAAAATATAATATTCTTCTTATTATTTTAATATATTTTTTACAAATATCCATATAGTATTGAAAAATGGAGAAGTGGGGGAGGGACAAAACCCCACTGATTAAAGCTTCACTTTATTTTTGTATGTTTTTTTCAACCTGTTCTCGAACAGTTTGAATATAATTCATTTTATGATCCCAACATTCTTGGCTTAAATCGACAGGGTACTCTTCTGGGTTTAAAGTTCGCATATACTCTTCCCAAAATAGTGAGAGGCTGCGTTCATTATACTTTTGAATATCTAATATATTAGGTAATTCATACGCTCTTTTACCGTTAATGAAAATATCTTGATGCAGTTCGCGTGCTTCAAAGCTTGTTACGAATTTACTTATATATGTATGAACTGGATGAAACATTTTTAAACGCTCTTCTTTTCCGGGTTCTTCTGACTCTAAAGCAATATAATCGCCCTCTGCATGATCGTTAACACGGTTAATAATACGATAAATTCGTTTAAGTCCTGGGGTTGTAATTTTTTCAGGATTAGATGAAATCTTAATCGTATCATTTAATTTTCCGTCAGTATCTTCAATAGCGACTAGTTTATAAACAGCCCCTAATGCTGGCTGCTCAAAGGATGTAATCAGCTTTGTACCAACACCCCATACATCAATTTTTGCCCCTTGAGATTTCAAGTGCATAATCGTATATTCATCTAAATCGCTAGAAGCGATAATTTTTGTGTTTGTAAATCCAGCTGCATCAAGTTGTTTTCTGGCCTCCTTTGATAAATATGCCATATCACCACTATCAAGGCGAATGCCATAAAAATCGATACGATCCCCGAACTCTTTTGCAACACGAATCGCATTTGGAACACCAGATTTTAATGTGTCGTATGTATCGACAAGAAATACACATTTTTTATGTGTTTCAGCATATTTTTTAAATGCAACATATTCATCGCGATATGCTTGAACGAAAGAATGGGCATGTGTGCCAGCTACAGGGATGCCAAATCGTTTCCCTGCGCGAACGTTACTTGTAGATGAAAAACCACCAATAAAGGCAGCTCGTGTTCCCCAAAGGGCAGCATCAAACTCATGAGCGCGTCTTGTACCGAACTCTAAAAGCTCATCATTATTTGCAGCGTGCTTCATACGTGCAGCTTTTGTAGCAATTAATGTTTGGTAATTTACAATATTTAAGAGGGCAGTTTCAATTATTTGTGCCTCGCCAAGCGGTGCATCAACACGTAATAATGGTTCGTTATTAAAAACAACTTCGCCTTCTTGCATACTACGAATCGTGCCAGTAAATTTCATGTTTTGTAAATAATGAAGGAAGTCTTCTTCAAATTGCAGCTCTGCTAAATAAGCGATGTCACTTTCGGTAAAGCTGAAATTTTCTATGTACTCTACAATTTTTTCAAGACCAGCAAAAACAGCATAGCCGTTTTCGAATGGAAGCTTTCGAAAGTATAGATCAAAAACAGAACGGCGAGTATGAATACCATCTTTCCAATATGTATAAGCCATGTTGATTTGATATAAATCTGTATGTAAGGCGTAACTATCGTCTTTATAATGATTCATTGCGAAAACACCTCCGTAATTTGGTTATAGTATACCAATCTTTCCCCTTTCGTAGCAAAGAAGTAATAGGGGATTGAAGTCAAGAGAGAAAAAAATGAAATAATGCATATTTTTTAGAAAATTTACATTTATCAATTTATATTTCTCTAGATTTTATGTATTATTAGAGTAATGGGGGTAATGAGAATGGAGGAGGACAATGCAACAAACATTAGAAAAAATAGGCAAGCAAGTTTTTTATAAACGGCTACAGCAAAAAATGACACAGGAAGAATTATGTCAGGGCATTTGTTCTGTCTCATACTTAAGTAAGATCGAAAATGGAAAGATTGAAGCATCAGAAGAAATTCTACAATTGCTCTGCACAAGACTAGAAATTGCTGTGACGGATTTGAGAGATGTAGAAGAAGATGTGAAGGTGAAGTTGGACGAGTGGTTGAATGCATTAGTTCATTTGGACAAGCAACAAGTAGAGCGTATATACGAAGAGTTGCAAGGTGAAATGAAGCATGTGTTGGATTTTGAAATTATAAATTATTATAAACTGTTGTATACACGTTATTTAATGATGAAGCGGGATCTCCCTGCTGTTGAAGAAGAATTGGACGGATTGAAGAAAGTGTATAAGAAATACTCGCCTTTTCAGAAGATGTTATATACGTATAATAAGGCATTATTATATTCTGTGCAGTACAAATATACGCAGGCATTAGAATATCTGTTAAAGACGGAATCGATGGCGAAAGAGTTAGGATATTATGAAACAGGAATATATTATAATTTAGCATTGACATATAGTCAGATGGAAATAGACCATATGACATTATATTTTGCTAATGTGGCATTAGAAGGTTTTAAAAGTGAATATAAATTTAGAAATATAATTAATTGTAAGTTTTTAATTGCGTTTAGTTATACTAGAAAAAAACAATATAATGAAGCTATGGAAATCTATAATCATATCATAAGAGAAGCAACTTCTTTTGCTGATAAAGATAATATTCTTTCTATTGCTTTAAATAATATTGGTTATCTGTACTACCGACAAAAAAATTATGCCAAGGCGAAAGAGTATTATATAGAATGCTTAAAATATAAAAAAGAAGAGGATATGAATTATATTGATGCCATGTATGAGCTCTCGTTACAGTGTATTCAATTAGGAGAACTTGAGGAAGCGGCTGAATGGATTGAAAAAGGTATCCTTGCTGCAAGGAAAGATGATAGATACAAAGGGATGTTATATTTATTGTTAAATTTAAGATATAAATATTTTGAAGAAAGAGACCTCTATAAAAAATTTCTAGAAACAGAAGTAGTTCCTTTCTTTAAAACAGAGGAAAATATAAAAGATTTAAAGAAAGTATACTTAGAACTAGCTGAATACTTAGAAGAATGCTCAGATTTTAAAGAAAGTAATCGCTATTATAAATTAGCGATTACTTTATTAGAAGAGTAAAGAGGAGGGATAGTATGAAAAAGTTAATTGCAGGAACATTTGTGGTTATGGCAATTGCAGCTGTAGTATTGGATATTCAGTATGCTTGGAAGCCGGATACTCTAGGGCAAGAAGCTAAAACAGTTGAACAAATTAATTTATAAAAAAAACCCTTTCCCAACGGAAAGGGTTTTTTTTCAATATTTGTTCCTCAAAATTCTACAAAACTTGAGAAAAAAGTTATTTGAATTTTTAGTATATTAATAGTGGAAACATAATGCTAATATGAAATTACTCTTTTTCAAAAATTTTTTATTAGGGGGAAGGTTATATGAAAAGGAAGAGTTTAGCGTTAGTGTTAGCGACAGGAATGGCAGTTACAGCGTTTGGAGGGACAGGCTCTGCGTTTGCGGATTCTAAAAATGTACTCTCTACGAAGAAGTACAATGAGACGGTACAGTCACCTGAGTTTATTTCTGGTGATTTAACTGGAGCAACTGGCAAGAAAGCGGAATCTGTTGTGTTTGATTACTTAAACGCGGCAAAAGGTGATTATAAGCTCGGAGAAAAGAGTGCCCAAGATTCTTTCAAAGTGAAACAAGTGAAAAAAGACTCTGTAACTGATTCAACAGTAGTACGTATGCAACAAGTTTATGAAGGAGTACCTGTATGGGGGTCTACTCAAGTAGCTCACGTAAGTAAAGATGGTTCTTTAAAAGTATTGTCTGGAACAGTTGCGCCTGATTTAGACAAGAAGGAAAAGTTGAAAAACAAAAATAAGATTGAAGGCGCAAAAGCAATTGAAATCGCGCAACAAGATTTAGGAGTAACACCTAAATATGAGGTGGATCCAAAAGCGGACTTATATGTATATCAAAACGGTGAAGAAACAACATATGCATACGTTGTAAATTTAAACTTCTTAGATCCAAGCCCAGGAAACTACTACTATTTCATTGAGGCAGACAGCGGTAAAGTATTAAATAAATATAATACAATTGATCATGTGACGAATGATGATAAGTCACCTGTTAAACAAGATGCTCCTAAACAGGATGCTAAAGCGGTTGTAAAGCCTGTAACAGGAACGAATAAAGTAGGGACAGGTATTGGAGTGTTAGGAGATACGAAATCGCTTAATACAACGTTATCTGGGTCATCTTACTACTTGCAAGATAATACGCGCGGAGCAACAATTTTCACATATGATGCGAAAAATCGCTCAACATTACCAGGAACATTATGGGCAGATGCAGATAATGTTTTCAATGCAGCGTATGATGCAGCGGCAGTTGATGCTCATTACTATGCAGGTAAAACATATGATTATTATAAAGATACATTTAACAGAAACTCTATTAATGATGCAGGAGCACCATTAAAATCAACTGTTCATTACGGAAGTAAGTATAATAATGCATTCTGGAACGGTTCACAAATGGTATACGGAGATGGTGATGGTGTAACATTCACTTCATTATCTGGTGGTATTGACGTAATTGGTCACGAATTAACGCATGCAGTTACGGAAAATAGCTCGAATTTAATTTATCAAAATGAATCAGGAGCATTAAATGAAGCAATTTCTGATATTTTTGGTACTTTAGTAGAATTCTATGATAACCGTAACCCAGATTGGGAGATTGGTGAAGATATTTATACACCTGGTAAGGCGGGAGATGCACTTCGTTCTATGAGTGATCCAGCGAAATATGGTGACCCAGACCATTATTCTAAGCGTTACACTGGTTCAAGTGATAACGGTGGCGTTCATACAAACAGTGGTATTATTAACAAACAAGCTTATTTATTAGCAAATGGTGGTACGCATTCTGGTGTAACTGTAACTGGTATCGGTAAAGATAAATTAGGTGCGATTTACTACCGTGCAAATACACAGTATTTCACGCAATCTACTACATTTAGTCAAGCTCGTGCTGGTGCAGTACAAGCTGCAGCTGATTTATATGGTGCTAGCTCTGCAGAAGTAGCAGCAGTTAAGCAATCATTTAGTGCTGTTGGTGTAAACTAAGGCTTTAAGGGATAGTTATTAATAAAATACCTCAAAAATAAAGAAGGAGCCTATGCTCCTTCTTTATTTTTTTCTCCATTTTTTCCACAAATAAAATAATCCAACACAACCTGCGATTGTAATAATCCATTTCGCTACATTTGTTCCGTTAATGACATGATATGCAGAATATACTTCAATCAATAAAGCCGGTATTTTCCCTATTGTGCTGGCAATACTGAAAGAGAGTAATGACATTTTGCCTAGAGCTGCAAATAAAGTAACGATACTGGACGGAATGAAAGGAATAAAACGAAAAGATAGGACTAGTAGAAATGCCTCTCTGCCTTCTACGTAAAGAAGGCGTTCTACCTTTGGATACTTATTTACTTTATCGTGAGTGAACCTTTGAAGGCCTATACGATAAATATAAAACGAGATAATAGCCCCCAATGCCTCACCTGCGATCGAAATGATTGTACCATTTGTTACACCGAAGAGTTGTATATTAATAGCGGTCAAAAAAATACTAGGGATAAAACCTAAAAGACTGATGATGATGTTGATTAAGATACTAAGTGGAATTGCGATTGAATAATAATCTGTTAAGAAGTTTTGAATTGTTTCAACCATGTTATAAAATCCTTTATCTTTTTTTGCATTACACCATATTTCTATTGTATAGGCAAGTGCAAATTTACATAATGTAGAAAACAGTTGATAGAAAGGGTTTCGCATACCTTATGTAGGTATTGGGTATATAAAAATAGGGGTATATTTAACTTGTTTGAAAAACACTACATAAATCCTATGTTTAAAGGGTTCATGTAGTATTTTGATTGGTGTTTTAATCTGGGAAATAATTATAAAAACATGGGGGTATATTTTAAAAAGGGCGAAAAACAGTGATTTGATGAAAGGGGGTGGAAAATATAGAAAAATGAATGAGGATTTTAAAACTGTATACATTTTTTCTTTGTGAAATTGACTTTTAGTGGAGTTACGATAATAATCATGGAAGAGGTGATACGATGAAACGATTAAGTAGTCTTTTCTTGAGTAGTTTATTGGCACTAATGCTGATTTTAAGTGGATGTGCAGGAAAAGAACAAAAAACAGAAAAACCAAAAGAGGATCATTTTACATCAGTAGAAAAAATTAGTGATAATATTTTAGATGAAATGGAAGGGCCACCTAAAAATGGTCATACGATTGAAAGGCATGTAGGCAAATCAGAAGAGGATTTGAAGAATCGTTTGAAGACAGATAAAGTTTCAGCGGCAAGTACATACTATGATAAGGAAACAGCGACAAAGGCTGTGAAAGATAGTTTAAAACAACATGATAAAGAAATTCAGGATTGGTTGAAAAACTCTAAAGAGGCTCGCCTTGTATTGAATACAAATCATTCATTCCCAGTTGGAAAAACGGTAATAAAGAAAAATATGAATGTAAAAGACAAACTAGTAAAGACTGTTACTGTTTTAGCGAGAGATAAATCAGGAAATCTAGGATTTAAGATTATTACTTCTTATCCATCAGATAAATAAAAGGGGGGAGTATATATGTATCCAACATTACAATACTTTCTTAAATCGTACTGTACGTTAAGTATTCATGAGGATGAAATAGTAAGCGTGATGGAAGAGTTTATAGAGCAAGAGGACGAAGAGATTGTTTTGAAATTACGCGATGAATTAGTAAATATGAAGAAAAAGAACGCGTGGGAAGAAGCGTGCGTATTAGCTGCGAAGCAAGGAAATCGTGTGTGGTCTTTAGAAGAAACGAAAGATCATCTGGAAATTTTTTACTATTATTGCAAAAGAAAAAGGCGTGAGTAAATCACGCCTTTTTGTATACGCTTTTTGAAATTTGTCCATTTGAGAGTACTTCACCGTTTTGTGTTACTTTTTTATACGTAACCGCTGTTATTTTATCACCAGTATTACTAATTACTTGAGAAGAAACTTCAACATTTTTACCAGTATTTGTACCGAAAATACGTGTAGTAATACTACCGCCATTTGAAAATGCTTGAATGTAAATATGCTTACCTGTATTGTTTTTAAATTTTAAATCCGGACCATAATCTGCCACTGCTGCATCTTGCCCAAGTGGTAAATAATTTACGGGCATAGAATGATTGCTTCGAGAAACAATTCCTAAATCCGCCCTTAAAGCTGCGCTGTATAAAGTACTACTTACTTGGCAAACGCCTCCGCCTGCACTTTGTATAACTTTACCTTGTGAATATACTGCTGCGGATTTATAACCATGTGCAGCATCAGTTACGCCAACACGGCCATTAAAACTAAACGTTTCATCAGGTGCTACAATAACTCCACTTAAAGTGTTAGCTGACTTATTTACGTTATAGGACTGATTTCCATTACGGCCAGCCATTGGGGTAGAGTATTCAGCAATCACTTCTTTAATCCCCATTTGTTGTATATCTTCTGTAGAACGTTCAGGTTTTATTAGTGTAACTGGTAATACAACATCGGGTGTGCCAGAAGTAATAGCTGCGCTTGTTAAATCGGTTAATTTTCCTTTATCAATTTTTTCTCCATTTTGACTTTGGCTAATATTTACTGTAGAGCCTTCAACACTTAATTCGGCGTTGACAGGATTTTTTAATGTTTCATTATATTTATCCTTTATAAAGGTTTCATAAGTTGTTGTATTTAATTGTGGTGTTAATTTATAGTCACGTTTTACTTCACCGTTTTCAGCTTGCTTACGCATGTTGTAACGATTCATTACGTTCCCTTCTTGTTCTTTAAAGATATTGTCGACAATATCCTTCTCTTTATAATCTACTCCTAAATCTTTCCACGTGTAATTTTGCTTATCATTTTGGAATACGTAGTTAAGAGATTTTTGATTTAATTCATTCATCTTTTGATTAACAAGGGCTTGAATATCTGCTTTATTTTTTCCATCAAGAGAAATACCTTCAAATGTAGTGTTTGGTAGTGCAGTTGTATTTAGTTGATTATTTAATTTGGATACATATTGATATCCACCAATACCACCAACACAAAGTAATATGCCACCAGCAATAGCGGAACCAATCAGTATTTTGCTTAGCTTCATTTATTTCCCCCCAGAAAAATTTGTATAAATATATGTATTACATTTTTTGTATAAAAATGATGAAAATAACATTATGTACGTCCTAGTATACTATTATTTTCACTACGTGTGTAATGTTTTCATAAAAAATGTTACACTGTTGTAATAATTGTCTCTTTTTGTCACAATATGCATGAGAAATATGTTGAAAATTATAATAAAAAGGCTGCTTAGAAAAATCTAGCAGCCTTTTTATTATAATTTTTTATGCTCATTTTTATTCGTAACACCGAGATGTTCTTGAAGTGTTGTCGATATATCATTAACACTCTTTTCGTTTGGAACGTAATAATAAATACCACCTATATATTTATCAGTACCTTCCACTTGCAATTTATCCATTTTTAAATTTGAATCCATTGAATTTTTTGCAATAGTCATCATATCATCAAAAGTTAAATTTGTTTTTAAGTCTGTATCGACAGCATCTAATAGGCTTCCGATTTTATTAATGGAATTGAGAGATAGGGCTTTTTCAGCAATAGCCTCTAAAACAAGTTGTTGTCGTTGACCACGCATATAATCACTATCAATATGACGCGTTCTAGCTAGTGCAAGTGCTTCTTCTCCATTTAAATGTTGACGCCCTTTTTTTAGGTGAATTGCATCTGCTTCGTCGCTACTATTTTGTTCTGTGAACTCAACTGGAACGTCGACAGTTATACCACCTAGAGAATCAACAATCTTGATAAAGGATTTGAAATTAAATTTTACATAGTAATCAACTGGTACATCTAAAAATTTTTCTACTGTATCAATTGTGCTGTCTACACCACCAAATACATGTGCATGTGTAATTTTATCATATTTATCACGTGATTTAATGAAGACGCGTGAATCACGTGGAATGCTGACTAGTTTAACAGATTTATCATTTTTATTAATTGTTGCAAGTAGTAATGCATCTGTACGAGTCGCTTTTCCGTAACCTTTTTCCCTGATATCACTTTCATCAACACCCATGATCAGGACAGAAATATTATCAGTCATAGGTTTAACAGCTTTTTCACGTTTGCTGGATTTATCTCCTCGGCCGAGTTCAGAATAAGCGTTGCTTAAGACGGATTTTGCTTTACTGTATATATGGAAGGAATAGCCTCCTGCTCCCATTGCTACAATAAGTAAGGGAATAAGAATGAACCAAAGTAGGCGCTTTTTCTTTGAACGTCCTTTTTTGGCTCGAGTTTCGTTGTTAATGTCGGATTTCATCATTTTTTCTCCTTTAAAACAATCAAAGTGTATACATCTAGAAGCGTATTAAAACACATAAAAAATATTTTACGCTAAATAAAAGGTATTGTACATGTATAAAAAATAGATGTATTGATTATTTATCCCGCATTAACGGGCAGTAAAACTCCCACCTCAAAGTCCAGCGAATGCAAGGAAGTTAGGTGGGAGATAACTGCCCGTAAATGCCCGATTGGTTCAACTAATAATCAGAGGGGGATAGCCCCCTCTGATTAAAGTTTCACTTTATAAGACATCTATTCGTTATTGTATACAAAAGACAGGGATAAGAAAATGATAAAATTTTACCTAATTAAAGCATAATACTTACAATAATCGCAGATAAAATACTAACAAGAGTAGCGCCGTATAGTAATTTTAAGCCGAACCGGGCAACAACATTTCCTTGTTCTTCGTTTAACCCTTTTACCGCACCGGAAATAATTCCAATGGAAGAAAAGTTGGCAAAAGAAACGAGGAAGACAGAAATAATACCAACTGTACGGATAGAAAGAGTGCTGGAAATTTTACTAAGATCCATCATTGCTACAAATTCATTTGTTACAAGCTTTGTTGCCATAATGCTACCAGCTGCGACAATTTCAGAACTTGGTACACCGATAAGAAATGCAATAGGAGCAAATACGTAGCCGATTAATTGCTGAAAAGTAATGCCGAATATAATGAGGAATAGGTCATTAATGCAGCTAATTAATGCTACGAATCCGATGAGCATAGCACCGACGACAATGGCTACCCGGAAACCATCAAGAATATATTCGCCAAGCATTTCAAAGAAACTTTGCTTTTCACCTTTTATTTCCAAAATATCTTCTTCATCTTTAACGTCGTAAGGGTTAATGATGAGTACGATAATAAAACCGCTAAATAAATTGAGAACGAGTGCGGTTACTACATATTTAGGTTCAATCATCGTCATATAGGCACCTACGATAGACATAGATACTGTTGACATGGCTGATGCACAAAGTGTATAAAGACGGTGTTTTGGAATTTGAGCTAATTGCTTTTTTACCGTAATAAAAACTTCTGATTGGCCGACAATAGCGGAAGCGATGGCATTGTAAGATTCTAATTTCCCAAGACCATTTATCTTGCTAAGAAAGAAACCAATCCAATGAATAAAAAATGGTAGTATTTTGAAATGTTGTAATATACCAATTAAGACGGAAATAAAGACAATCGGTAATAATACAGTAAGGAAAAATGACATCTCACCTTTATTTGCAAGACCGCCAAATACAAAGTTTATACCATCAGCAGCATACTCGAGTAGCTTTGTGAACAGGCTGGAAATGACCCGGATAAGTATGAGACCAATTTCTGTATTTAATAATAAATAGGTTAAAATTAACTGTATAATAAGCATGATGAAAATAGGTTTGAATTTAATGTGTTTCTTATTATTGCTAGCAATATAAGCAAGGAAGAAAACAACGATAAGTCCGACGAAAAAAGTGATAAATTTCATAGTAAGCCTCCTAAAAGAGATATTCTGCTATATATGTTTTTCATTTCAAGGGAGAATATGCATCTTTGGTAAAGAAAGGAATAGAGAAATCATGAATATATGTAAAGTACATCACGTTGCAATTATTTGTTCAAATTATGAAGTGTCAAAGGATTTTTATACACGAATATTAGGTTTTAAAGCGATAAATGAAGTATATAGAAAGGAACGAGATTCTTATAAGGTAGATTTATGTGTAGGAGAAGAGTATCAAATAGAATTATTTTCATTTCCAAGTCCGCCTGACCGCGCAAGTTTTCCAGAGGCTGCTGGACTTAGACATTTAGCTTTTGCAGTTACTGATATAGAAGAAGCTGTTAAACATTTAAACCGATGCGATGTTGAGACGGAATTGATACGTGTCGATGAGATAACGGGAAAAAAATTCGTCTTTTTCCAAGACCCTGACGGTTTACCTTTAGAATTGTATGAGGTTTGAAAATTGGTGAATTTTATATAGGGTTGCTTTCAAGTAAATGAAGAAACTAAAGTGAAACTTCTTTATTTAAAGGAGGTGTAACTTTAGCTAAGAAGAGCTAAAGGACATATGTGGATATTTTAAAATTATTGATGGTAGCTGTTCTTATTGCGCTAACAGGTTTCTTTGTAGCTGTAGAGTTTGCAATCATAAAGGTGCGTAGCAGTCGTATTGATCAACTCGTTAGTGAAAAACGACGAGGAGCATTGGCAGCTAAAAAAGTAACTTCGAATTTAGATGAGTATTTATCAGCATGTCAGTTAGGTATTACAATTACTGCTTTAGGGCTTGGGTGGTTAGGAGAGCCCACTATAAAACATATACTCGAGCCGTTGTTTTTAAAACTACACTTATCTCCTGCAATTGCAAGTACAGTTTCATTTATTATTGCCTTTGCAGTTATTACGTTTTTACATGTTGTCATTGGTGAACTTGCTCCGAAGACGCTCGCTATACAAAGGGCAGAGCAAGTTAGCTTATTATTATCGAAGCCAATTATTTACTTTTACCGAGTAATGTATCCGTTTATTTGGGCTTTAAATGGTTCTGCAAGGCTTGTAACAGGGTTATTCGGATTACATCCGGCTTCTGAACATGAAGTAGCTCATTCGGAGGAAGAATTACGATTAATCTTATCTGAGAGTTATGAGAGTGGAGAGATTAATCAAAGGGAATTTAAATATGTAAATAATATTTTTGAATTCGATAATAGAGTCGCAAAGGAAATTATGGTACCTCGTACGGAAGTTGTAGGTTTATATGAGGACGAACCATTTGAAACACATATTAAAATAATCGCACAAGAAAAGTACACGAGATATCCCGTATTTGGTGAAGATAAAGATGAAATTATTGGGATGGTTAATGTAAAGGATTTATTTATTCGTTATATGGATGGTAATCGAGACGAGGGGTGCTCGATTACGCCATATACAAGGCCAGTTATTGAAGTGTTAGAAAATATCCCTATTCATGATTTGCTATTACAAATGCAAAGAAAACGAATTCCATTAGCTGTATTATATGATGAATATGGTGGTACAGCGGGGATCGTTACACTAGAAGATATTTTAGAAGAAATAGTTGGAGAAATCCGAGATGAATACGATGAAGATGAACACCCGCCTATAGAGCATATAAGTGAAGGGTGTAAAATTGTAGAGGGAAAAGTGCTTATTAGTGAAGTAAATGATTTATTTGGCATACACTTAATCGCTGATGATGTAGATACAATTGGTGGCTGGATTATGGTACAAAAGCAAATCGTTGCTGAAGGAGATATTATTGAAAAACACGGCTTTTCTTTTAAAGTTCTTGAAAAGGATATGCATCAAATTAAGCGAGTTGAAATAAAGAAAGTAGAAGAATGAATGGATTTTCTATTATATAAACTTTAATAAAAAGTATATATAGAAAAATAAATGTTTGCGCTTTCAAAAAAGGTGCTATATAGTGAAAGTGGATACTGAAGAATTCATTTAATGATACTCGTATTTTATAGGGCGAATTCTTTAGATAAGGATTTAGAATGAAAAGTATAGGTGATGAAAAATGATAGCAACGAAGGATATACGTATAGAAAAAGATTTTTTAGGTGAAAAGGAAGTACCGAGTGTAGCTTATTATGGTGTACAAACATTACGTGCCGTAGAAAACTTTCCTATTACAGGATACCGCATTCATCCGTCACTCATTACGGCAATGGCAATTGTAAAAAAAGCGGCAGCGCTTGCGAATATAGATACAGGTTACTTAGCTAAAGATATCGGACAAGAAATTGCAGAAGCGGCACAAGAGATTGTTGATGGAAAGTTCCATGATCAATTTATCGTAGACCCGATTCAAGGCGGAGCAGGTACTTCAATTAATATGAATACTAATGAAGTAATTGCAAATAGAGCCTTGGAACGTATGGGATACGAAAAAGGTGAATATGCGAAAATTAGCCCAAACACTCATGTGAACATGGCCCAATCAACAAATGATGCGTTCCCAACTGGGATTCATATAGCAACTCTTATGATGCTGGAAGAACTTCTTGTTACAATGGAAGAACTTCACTCTGCTTTTCATGATAAAGCAAAAGAGTTTGATCACGTTATTAAAATGGGGCGTACGCATTTGCAAGATGCAGTTCCAATTCGCCTTGGACAAGAATTTGAAGCATATAGCAGAGTGCTAGAGCGTGATATAAAAAGAATTAAACAGTCTCGTCAACATTTATACGAAGTTAATATGGGTGCGACAGCTGTCGGTACGGGATTAAATGCAAACCCTACTTATATAGAACAAGTTGTGAAGCATTTACGAACTTTTAGTGGTTTCCCTCTTGTTGGTGCAGAGCACTTAGTTGATGCGACGCAAAACACAGATGCATATACAGAAGTATCTGCAGCACTAAAAGTATGTATGATGAATATGTCTAAAATTGCAAATGACCTTCGTATTATGGCGTCTGGTCCACGTGTTGGGTTGGCGGAAATTCAATTACCAGCTCGTCAACCAGGTTCATCTATTATGCCGGGTAAAGTAAATCCAGTTATGGCAGAAGTAATTAACCAAGTTGCTTTCCAAGTAATTGGAAATGACCATACAATTTGCTTAGCGTCAGAAGCTGGCCAATTAGAGTTAAATGTAATGGAACCGGTATTAGTATTTAATTTAATTCAATCCATCAGTATTATGAACAATGGATTCCGTGTATTCCGTGAATATTGTATTAAAGGAATTACAGCGAATGAAGAGTTGCTTAAGCAATATGTTGAAAAAAGTGTTGGAGTTATTACAGCAGTGAATCCTCATATTGGTTATGAAGCAGCTTCTCGCATTGCACGTGAAGCAATTGCGACAGGAAAATCTGTTAGGGAGCTATGTTTAGAACATGGTGTACTTACAGCAGAAGAGCTTGATATTATTTTGGATCCATATGAAATGACGCATCCCGAAATTGCTGGTGCTTCTTTATTAAAGAATAAAAAAATGTAATGTAAAAAGCACCGATCCATTTGGATCGGTGCTTTTTTTAGAAGATATTAAATACAGAGTTAAGTTGAAGTAAGCTAATAATAGCTAAGAAGATTAAACTATATTTCATTACTATTTTAAATAGAGCAGATTCTTGACCAACTAGTCCAACTGCTGCACAAGCAACTGCTACAGATTGTGGTGAAACCATTTTTGCGATTGTACCACCAACTACGTTTAATGAAACGAGAGTAGAGGGTACGATGTTTAACTGATCGGCAGTTACTGCTTGAAGTGGTGCGAATAATGAACCACTTGATACGACTGAACCTGTAATGAATACGCCAATCCATCCTAAGATTGGAGAAAGAACTGGGAATGCATTTCCTGTAGAAGAGAATGCAAGTCCAAGTGTAGATGACATACCAGAGTAGTTTTCTACGTAAGCTAAAGCGATAACGCTACAAATTGTATATACTGGAACTTTTAGTTCTTTTATTGTTTCGATCATTAATTCTTTAATCATTTTGCCGTTTACACGGTAGACGATAAGTGAAACGATGATTGCTAATACAATCGCAGTAGTTGTAGAAGAGAATACATCTAGTTTGAAAATCGCTGCGAAAGGTGTATCAGCCTTTGTAATTGGTGCAGTTTTCATAACCGCATTATGAAGACCAGGGAATTGAATGTTAAATACTAAGTTTGCCAATGGACCATCCGGAGCAAATAAAGCTTTAATTGGTTTTAAATTAAAGATTGTTACAAATGCAGTTAAGAATACGAATGGGGACCAAGCATATAAAATTTGATTGAATGTATGAGATTCTTTTTCTTCTTGTTTTTCTTCTTTAGCAGAAGATTTTGGTTGCCAAACACGTAAGAATAATGTAAGAGCGACCATACTTACGACTGCTGCGAAAATATTAGTAAGTTCAGCGCCTAAGAAGTAAGTCACAAGGAACTGAGTAATTGCGAAAGAAACACCACTTACAAGAATACCTTGCCAAGTTTCTTTAATGCCTTTAAATCCATCTACCATTGAAACAAGTAAGAACGGTAAAACAATGCTAATGAATGGCAAAATGTAAACAGCTTGACGACCGACAGTTAATGCATCTAGCCCAGTTAATTGTGCAGGTACTGTAACTGGAATACCCATAGCACCCATAGCACCACCAGCGATATTAGCTACTAAGCAAATACCTGCTGCTTTTAATGGATTAAAGCCCATACCTACAAGTAATGCAGCTGTAATAGCAACTGGAACACCGAAACCAGCTGCGCCTTCTAAGAAAGCACCGAAAGAATAAGCGATTAATAATACTTGTAAACGCTGATCATTTGTAATACTTGAAATGCTATCACGAATGACATTGAATTGTTCTGTTTTAACAGTTAATTTGTAAAGGAAGATAGCTGCGATAACGATAGTACAAATTGGATAAAATCCAGATAAAACACCGAATCCGGCAGATGCTACAGCTACAGTTGCGGGCATTTTATAAACAAATATAGCAAGAATAATAGCGACGATCACACTATAAAGCCCAGCCATGTAACCTTTCATTTTGAATCCCACTAAACAAATAATGAAGCAAAAAATTGGGAGTGCTGCGATTAGTGCAGATAACCAAATATTGTTTAATGGGTCATAAATTTGTGTCCAAGTACTCATAATAATGACAACTCCTATCTATTATATGTGAAGAAATTCACATTATTTGTGAAACTATTCACAATCAACTTACATGCTTAGTATATTCTCCTTCAACACTATTGTCAACGTGAAAAAGTATAATTATTCCATAATAGTATTAAAAGTAACATTTTGTTCATAAAGTAGACAAAAAGCGTAATCAAATTGATTTGATTACGCTTTTATAAATTATTGACATATTCTTTCATTTTTTCATATGTCATTGGTCCTACATGTTTATATTGAATGACACCGTTTGAATCGATGACAAAAGATGTTGGAATACTGATAATTTGATATGCAGCACTTGCCTGTCCTTTCTGATCTAATAGGACGGGGAAGGTATATTTGTTTTCTTCAAGAAATTGTTTTACATTGTTCGGGTCTTTTTCAGTAGCTGTCGCATTTACAGCAACAATTTCAATCCCCATATCTTTAGTATCGTGATAAAACTTTTCCATATCAGGCATTTCTATTTTGCATGGACCACACCAGCTTGCCCAAAAATTCAATATTACTTTTTTTCCTTTATAGTCTGTAAGACGAACTTCTTGACCAGTGGTTGTTTCTAGAAGGAAATTGCGGGCAACATTGCCAACTTCAGTTCCAATGGGGGTGTTTGATTTTGAAGCTATATCTTCTTTGTTGTCTAATAGGAAGTGATCGATAATAGTCCAGCCAACCGCAATGCTAATTAACGAAATAATAAACCATTTTTTAATATTACATCATCCTCCTTACTTAAATTTCCTTTTCATCGTAACAAAGTGGTTAAATATGGTCAAATTACTTTACGATAGGTTATCAATTATGGACGGTATTTTACAATATCATTACTGTACATTTCAGTAAGGTGAAAATATAACAAAAAGGCTGATAAATCAACATTTGTAAGCAAAGTATTACTATCCCTTTGTTTTGCTTTTTCTTTATATCATATAGTATAATATTCAAAATCAGCAGGGATTTTTTCCTGAACTGTGTGCTGATAAAAGGAGGAAAAATTTTTCAGCATTATAGGTTGATAAAGTTATGTCGTAACAGGAAATATAAGAACAGATATATAAATAAATAATAAAGAAAATAAAAACGAAAATGAGGGGAACTTTATGAACCAAAACCAATTTGACTGTCGTATTTCAGAAGAAGACGTACAGATGTTAAGAGCATTAGCTCATCCACTTCGTCTACGTTTAGTAATGGAACTAATGCAGCGTGGAACATGTAATGTAACACAATTACAAGAGGTATTAGAAATTCCGCAATCAACTGTTTCGCAGCATTTAACGAAATTAAAGCAAAATAAAGTAGTACGCTTTGAGAGACGCGGGTTAGAAGTGTATTATCAAATTCATAACGATAAAGTAAGTGAAGTAGTAAAAACATTATTTTCTTAATTTTTGAATATTATGGAAAAAAAGACGTGTGAAATATACGTCTTTTTTTATTTGGAAAGGGTCTAATAATAGGAAGATTTGAGAGCGTATATATTAGCGCGTTAGAAAGAAACAAACTATCGGTTGAAGTGCTAAATTGACGGAATATATTCTGAAGGGATATGAAAAGATAGAAAGGAGTGTTGTAAGCCAAAGGAGGAACAATATAATGGATGTAAAACGTGTGAAACAGATATTATCTTCTTCAAGTAGAATTGATGTTACATATGAAGGCGTACCAGTATGGATTGAGAGCTGTGACGAGCAGAGCGGAGTTGCTCAAGTATATGATGTATCTAATCCTGGAGAAAGCGTTCACGTGGATGTGACGGCTTTAGAGGAGAAGTAATAGAAAAGACGCTTCTAATTGTAGAAGCGTCTTTTTTATTTACTATTCCATCATATGTGCAATTTTCTTAGAGAACATAAGAAGTACTAATCCTAGCACGATTACGATAACACCGATGCTTGCGAATACTTCTAAATATCCTAAAGATTGAGTGAAAGCAGCTAATTGTCCTGCTAATAAGTTTGCCAAGCCAGTACCAGCTAACCATACACCCATTAATAATGATGCTAATTTAAGAGGAGCTATTGCACTTACCATAGATAATCCAATTGGTGATAAGAATAGTTCACCGATTGTGTGGAACATGTAAGTGAATACAATGAATAGTAAGTTTGCTTTCATTGTAATGTTACCTTCATCGCTACCAGTTTTTAGAACAGCTAAAGTTAAAACTAAGTACCCGATTCCTAGTAAAATCATACCAAAAGCCATTTTTGTAGGGATTTTTAAATCCCCATTTTTGGTTTTTGAAAGTTTAATCCATAATGCAGAAACTGGTAATGCTAATAAGATAATGAATAATGGGTTTACAGATTGGAACCAAGGTGTTGGAATTGTAAATCCACCAATTGTACGATCTACGAACTTATCTGTGTAAAGTGTTAAAGAACTACCAGCTTGTTCAAATCCTGCCCAGAAGAATACAACGAAACAAGTTAAAATTAAAATTGCAGTAGTACGTTTTTTCTCTTGTGTTGTTAAAGGTTTTTTCTCAATTGCTTTTGCATTTTTTTCTTTAGACTTTTTACCGACAACAGTTGTTCCGATAGACCCTAAGTAACGAGGTGCTAAGAAATTAAAGGCAATCTGTCCAATAATCATACCGATACAAGCTGTTAAGAAACCGTATCTATAATCTGTGAAGTAACCACAAATGAATGGAGCGATAAGAGCTCCTAAGTTAATTCCCATGTAGAAGATAGTGAAGGCACTATCACGACGAGAATCGTTGTCGCTATATAATTGACCTAGTAAAGTCGAGATATTTGGTTTGAAGAATCCGTTACCGATAACTAATAATCCTAATCCTAAAAATAGTCCAGTTTTCGTGTTCATTGAAAATAGTACGAAGTTACCAATCGCCATAATGATACCGCCGATGGTAATGGCATGTCGTTTCGTAATGAAATGGTCAGTTAACCAGCCACCAATAATCGGTGTGAAATATACAAGCATTGTGAAAATACCGTAAATTTGAACTGCAACTGCTTTATCAAATCCTAAACCGCCACTTACTAAGCTCGTTGTTAAATAAAGAACTAATAAGCCACGCATTCCGTAATAACTAAATCTTTCCCATGCTTCTGTAAAGAACAACAAATATAATCCTGGTGGATGTTTTTTTGGTGATTGTTGCTCTCCAGCTTTGTCTAATTTTAAAGCTGCATCCATGTTTGTTTCCCCCTAATCCTGTATAACGGATATTTATGTAATTATTTTAATTCACAAAATATTTAGAAGTCAATAGAATTATATGGAAATAGCAAGAAAGTTTCTGAAAAAATCTATTTTTCTTCAACTGTTATTGTAGTTTTCCCTGAAAACAAGATAATAAGCGTTTTCAAATGTAGTAATTGAATTCTAAAAGAAAGTAAAATAGTGATAAATCAGAAAATTTAGATTAGAATATTTATTCTGATATAGAGAAAATAAACTATATTTACTTTTATAATATAACATATCGGGAATAAAAATACAAAATGAAATAATGTGACACTTCAGTGAAATGAAAAAACCAGCTCCATAAAAGAGGGAGCTGGTTAGAATAAAATTATTTAACAAAGCGTTTTTCAATATCATCTAGTAGTAAGTTAGCGGCGATTACACCACCAGCTGTATTCCAAATAACATCGTCAACTTTGTATGCTTTTCCATTCTTTACTGCATTTAAGTTTTTAAATAGAGGATCGTTTATATATTCTTTTTCTAGTTCAGAACCTTTTTTCTCGTTGCCTTTATCGAATGTGAAGTAGAATAATACATCACCATCCATTGCAGAAATACGCTCTTTAGATACATTGCGTTCTGCGAAATCATCTTTGTTTTGATCTCCAGGACGTTTAAATCCAAGTTCTTTTAAAATAACACCAGAGAATGTATCGCCATGATAAATACGAACATCACCAGGCATAAAACGTACCATAGAAATTTCTTGATTTACTTTATCGCCAAGTTGGCCTTTCAAATCTTTCATACGTTTTTCGTAATCAGCTAAAACCTTTTGACCTTCTTTTTCTTTATTTAAAGCCTTTGCATAAAATGTGAAGTTATCTTTCCATTCACCGCGTAATGTTTCAGAGAACACAGTAGGTGCGATTGCTTTTAGTTGCTCGTACACTTTTTCGTGACGCATTTTGTTACCGATAATTAAGTCTGGTTTTAAAGAAGCAATCGTTTCAACGTTAACTTGTCCTTCGTCGCCAACAACTTTTACATCTTTCATTTTGTCCTTAATATGTGGATACCACGGATCACCAGTCCAAGACTTTACAGCACCAACGGGTTTCACACCTAATTCAAGTAAAGCTTCAGTTCCTTCATTCGTTAAAATAACTACACGTTTTGGATTAGCAGGAACTTCTGTTTTACCCATTGCGTGTTCAACGGTAATCATTTCTTTTTTATTATCTTTTTTTGTTGATTCTTCTTTGTTATTTGATTTTCCACAAGCACTTAAAAGAAGTGAAAAAGCTAGTAGAAATACAAATACTGTAAACGATTTCTTTTGCATGAAATTCATTATGTACCCCCTACATGTTGAGAATATTTTTCAATAGCAAGCATGATATTAAGCCTTTATCTTTTGATTGTCAATATATAGTACTGAAAATAGTTCTCATTATCGTTGACAATGAGAATTAAGTTGAAATACACTTACAACGTATCATTATACATTGAAGGGGAAACGCTGCATGTTATTAAAAACAAATCAAGCAAAATGGATTGGATTATTTGTTGGAATCGTTGCAGTCGTTATTTGTATTTGGGGAAGTATTATTTTCGGATATACAAATACGAGCTGGAAATTAGCTTTAGATGCTTTTTTCCATTTTAATGGTTCAAATGAGCATATTATTATTCAAAATGTGCGTCTACCAAGGGCGTTAATTGCAGCAAGTGTTGGTGCTAGTTTAGCCATTGCGGGTTGTTTGATGCAAACTTTAACAAAGAATCCGCTTGCTTCTCCAGATTTTATTGGATTAAATTCAGGCGCTGCGTTCTTTATAGTTGTAGCAATTGTACTCTTTTCCGTGACATCATTATCAGCTTTTACATGGATTGCCTTTTTAGGAGCGGCAGTTGCAGCAGTACTTGTATTTGCCTCTAGTTCTTTAGGAAAAGAAGGGACAACGCCTCTTAAGTTAACATTAGCAGGTGTAGCGATAAGCGCTTTATTTTCATCATTAACACAAGGGTTACTTGTATTAAATGAAAAAGCATTTGAAGAAGTGTTATTTTGGCTTGCCGGATCTGTGCAAGGAAGAAAGTTAGAGATTTTACAATCAGTATTCCCGTATTTATTAATAGGCTGGATTGCATCTTTTATGATGGCAGGGAAAGTAAATACATTAATGATGGGGGAAGATGTCGCAAAGGGGCTCGGACAACGAACGATTTTAATGAAATCATTCGTGTTACTTATTATTGTACTGTTGTCTGGTGGTTCAGTTGCGGTTGCTGGTCCAATTGGATTTATTGGCATCGTTACTCCTCATTTCGCAAGAGCTCTTGTTGGGGTAGATCACAGATGGAGAGTACCCTATAGCGGATTGTTAGGTGCAATACTATTAATCTTGGCTGATATAGCAGCAAGATATGTCATTATGCCACAAGAAGTACCAGTAGGGGTTATGACAGCATTTATCGGGGCCCCATTCTTTATTTATATTGCACGTAAGAGAGGGCTTAGCAAATGAAGAAGTATATTCCGTTTCGTATTGGAAAAGGCGAGCTCTCGTTTTTAATGTATAAACGAGCTTGTCTCGTCTTATTGAGTTTACTAGTTGTTTTAATAGGATTATTTTTTGCGAGTGCAGGTATGGGGGATATGAAAATTGCTCCTTATGACGTATGGCAAGCGATTACCGGAAATGGTGATGCGATGTCAAATATGGTTGTAAATAAATTTCGTATGCCGCGTATTTTAATTGCTATCCTCGTAGGAATTGCGCTTGCGGTAGCGGGCTGTATTTTACAAGGGCTCGTTCGAAACCCACTTGCTTCTCCTGATATCATCGGAATTACGGGCGGGGCAAGTGTTGCAGTTGTACTCTTTTTAGCTATATTTAGTGATAAAAACAATGCGTTAACAGTAAGCATTCATTATATGCCGCTAGCAGCTTTTGCTGGGGCAACAATTGTAGCGTTTTTTGTATATTTATTTGCCTGGAAAAATGATGGATTATCACCGATTAGTCTTGTTTTAATTGGTGTTGGATTTTGGGCATTAACGAAAGCAGCAACAACTTTATTTATGTTGTTAGCACCAATTTATCAAGCAAGTCAAGCGAATGTATGGATCACAGGTACTGTTTACGGTTCTTCATGGCAAAATGTTATGGTACTTGCGCCGTGGGTTCTCATTTTAACGACAATATCATTTATCGCTGCGAGACATTTAAATGCACAAGAGCTAGGGGATGATATAGCAGTGGGACTTGGTGTTCCTTTAACGAAGTCGCGTGTATTTATGTTGTTACTTAGTACAGCTTTAATTGGCGGGGCAGTTGCCTTTGCAGGAGGAATTGGATTTGTTGGTTTAATGGCACCTCATATTTCGCGAAGATTAGTTGGCTCTTTCTACGGTGCATTGCTCCCAGTTGCGGCGATTATCGGTGCAATTCTAGTACTAGCTGCAGATTTAATTGGGCGTACAGTTTTCACACCGCTTGAAATTCCAGCAGGGGTATTTACATCAGCAATTGGTGCACCTTATTTTATTTATTTACTTTATAAAAGTCGGAATTCATAAAGGGAGATGAATATGCAAAAAGCATTGGAGACGAAACGCTTGACGCTGTCGTATGGTGAAACGATTATTATTGATGAGCTGAATTTAGAAATTCCAAAAGGGGAAATTACAATCTTCATCGGTTCTAACGGTTGTGGGAAATCAACTTTATTACGTTCACTAGCTAGATTATTAAAGCCAACAACCGGTGACATTTTGTTAGATAATCAAGCAATTCAAAGTATGCAAACGAAGCAAATCGCTCGTCAAATGGCGATTTTACCGCAAGGGCCACAAGCACCGGAAGGACTTACGGTATTACAACTTGTAAAGCAAGGACGTTATCCATATCAAACATGGCTGAAGCAATGGTCCGAAAAAGATGAGGAAATGGTACAAAAAGCGCTTGCAGCAACGGGTATGACAGAATTTGCTGAGCGTGATGTTCATGCCCTTTCAGGTGGACAACGTCAACGTGCTTGGATTGCAATGACCCTTGCACAAGATACAGATATTATTTTGCTTGATGAACCGACTACATATTTAGATATGACGCACCAAATTGAAGTGTTAGATTTATTATTCGAATTAAATGAAACAGAGCAAAGAACGATTGTTATGGTATTGCACGATTTAAATTTGGCATGTCGTTATGCAGACAACATTGTAGCTATTCAAGATAAACAAATATATGCGCAAGGTAAACCAGAAGAAGTTATTGACCAGAAGTTAGTTCGGGATGTATTCCGTATGGAGTGTCAAATAAGCGCTGATCCGTTATTTGGGACACCGCTCTGTATCCCGCATGGAAGAGGAAGACGTGTACTTAAAGAGGCTGTTCAGGCGATGAGATAACGAAAAAAGACGATGAGGATTCATCGTCTTTTTTACCCCGCATTAACGGGCAGTAAGATCCCCATCTCAAAATTCAGCGAAAGCAAAGAAGCTGGTTGGGGGATCAACTGCCTGTAAAAGCCCGATTGGTGCGGGCTAATAATCAGTGGGGGATGAACATCCCCCACTGATTAAAGTTTCACTTTATTTTCGGCAAGAAAATAATAGAAAAAGGGGAATACGTAAACGTCGTTCATATTCTTCTTCATCTTGAAAACAGTTTCGATTTGGTGTAGCTTCTTTTAAGTTTGTAATCGTAAATCCGGCTTGTTGTAATAATGTAAAATATTCTTCCGTAGTCCGGTGATATTTAATAACTTCTTGATCAATCCATGGCTCAACTCGTTTTCCTGTTTTGAAATAATCATCGACGAGCCAACTAGTTCTTTTACCACTCGTTTGCAAGCTTTCAAATGAAGAGGTAATAACGGGATGTTGAACGCTAAAGGTGAAGGTTCCGTTTGTTTTTAAAGTTTGAAACACATTTCGAAAAATGATATCAAGGTGTTCAATATAATGTAAGGCAAGTCTAGATGTTACTAAATCAAAAGTAGAAGGAGGGTATGTGTAGTCTTTGAGGTTTAAAAAATGAACGGTGCCATTTTTATTTTCTAGTTGTTTTTTAGCTTTTTCATACATAAGCTCGGAGCCTTCAATACCAGTGTAAGAGTGGCATCCATGTTCTAATAATTCTTCGCCGAATTTAGCATCACCACAACCTAAATCGAGGGTTTGTTTTCCTGTTACATTGCCAATGAGCTGAAAGAATGCTGGTTTTTCAAGGGATTCGTTTGGACTATTTTCTCGATATCTTCGCTACATATATTGCTCTAAAAACGATTCGTTATTATATACATCAGATTCAGTAAATGCCATTTTAAAAGCCGCCTAAATATTTTTTTAATTCTATCAAATATGAAAAGTAAATGATAGATTTCTTGTAATGAATCATATATAATCTAAAATTGTAAGCGGTTTCTTTAAACTATTTTTCTATAATAAATTCTGAAAACGTGTTAAGCTAGTAGAGGGATTATTAGAACTATTAAGATAATAATCCGCTTACATGAACGATGGGAGGCTTCACGATGTCTAGTAAAACACTTGCAAACTTTTTAGAAGAAAATTTAGAGGATTTAAAATCAAAGGGGCTTTATAACGTAATTGATCCGCTTGAAAGTCCAAATGGACCGATTATTACAATTGGCGGAAAAGAATATATTAACTTATCTTCAAACAACTACCTTGGATTAGCGACTGATAATCGCTTACAAGAAGCAGCAATTGGTGCAATTCATAAGTACGGCGTTGGAGCAGGAGCTGTTCGTACAATTAACGGTACTTTAGATTTGCATATTAAATTAGAAGAAACAATTGCAAAGTTTAAACATACAGAAGCAGCAATTGCTTATCAATCAGGATTTAACTGTAATATGGCAGCGATTTCAGCTGTTATGGATAAAAATGATGCGATTCTTTCAGATGAATTAAACCATGCATCTATTATTGATGGTAGTCGTCTATCAAGAGCGAAAATCATCGTTTATAAGCATTCTGATATGGAAGATTTACGCAAAAAAGCAATCGAGGCAAAAGAATCAGGTCTTTATAATAAATTAATGGTTATTACAGACGGTGTTTTCTCAATGGATGGAGATATTGCAAAATTACCAGAGATTGTTGAAATTGCAGAAGAGCTGGATTTAATGACATATGTAGATGATGCACACGGTTCAGGTGTACTTGGCAAAGGTGCAGGTACTGTAAAACATTTCGGCCTTTCTGATAAAGTTGATTTCCAAATTGGTACATTATCAAAAGCAATTGGGGTAATTGGTGGATATGTAGCTGGGAAACAAAACTTAATCGATTGGTTAAAAGTGCGTTCACGTCCATTCTTATTCTCAACAGCTTTAACACCAGCTGATGCAGCTGCTTGTATGAGATCAATTGAAATTCTAATGGAAAGCACAGAGTTACACGATCGTTTATGGGAAAATGGTCGCTATTTAAAACAAGGGTTAAAAGAACTTGGCTTTAACATTGGAGAAAGTGAGACACCAATTACGCCTTGTATTATTGGTGATGAAGTATTAACACAAGAATTTAGTAAACGTCTAAATGAAGAAGGCGTTTACGCAAAATCTATCGTATTCCCAACTGTAGCAAAAGGAATGGGACGCGTTCGTAATATGCCTACAGCAGCTCATACGAAAGAAATGCTAGATGAAGCAATTCGTAAGTATGAAAGAGTAGGGAAAGAAATGGGTATCATTTAAGTAACGACATCTTTTGAATAGCTTGCAAATGAGGAGTGGGGAAAATGAAAAAAATTCTAGTAACCGGTTCTTTAGGGCAAATTGGTTCTGAACTAGTAATGAAACTTCGTGATGTATACGGCGCATCGAACGTTATTGCAACTGATATTCGTGAAACAGATAGTGAAGTAGTAACGTCTGGTCCATTTGAAACGTTAGATGTAACAGATGGACAAAAATTACATGATATTGCAAAGCGTAATGAAGTAGATACAATTATTCATTTAGCGGCTTTACTTTCAGCAACTGCAGAAAAAAATCCGTTATTTGCTTGGAATTTAAATATGGGCGGACTTGTAAATGCATTAGAAGCAGCACGTGAATTAAACTGTAAGTTTTTCACGCCAAGTTCTATCGGTGCATTTGGTCCATCAACGCCAAAAGATAATACACCACAAGATACAATTCAGCGTCCTACTACGATGTATGGGGTAAACAAAGTAGCAGGAGAATTATTATGTGATTATTATCATCAAAAGTTTGGCGTTGATACGCGCGGTGTACGTTTCCCAGGCTTAATTTCTTACGTAGCTCCTCCAGGAGGCGGAACAACTGACTATGCAGTTGAAATTTATTATGAGGCGATTAAAAAAGGTACATACACCTCATACATTGCAGAAGGAACATACATGGACATGATGTATATGCCAGATGCTTTACAAGCAATCATCTCATTAATGGAAGCTGATCCAAATAAACTAGTTCATAGAAATGCGTTTAACATTACAGCAATGAGCTTTGAACCAGAGCAAATTGCAGCATCAATCCGTAAACACATTCCGAACTTTACAATGGATTACGCAGTAGATCCAGCTCGTCAAACAATCGCTGATAGCTGGCCGAACTCTATTGATGCAACAGCAGCAATGAAAGAGTGGGGCTTTAAAGCAGAATATGATTTAGACAAAATGACAACTGATATGCTGGCTAAGTTAAAAAAAAAGCTCGCATCTGAGTTAGTAATGAATTAATAGGAAGAGCCGATTCTTAGGAATTGGCTCTTAATTATTTTAGGAAGGGAGAAAAGCAACATGCAAAGAGTTGATGTTGTATATGCATTAATACACGATAGCGAAAAAGATAAAATATTAATGGTACATAATATAGAACAAAACGTTTGGTCATTGCCAGGCGGGGCTGTTGAAAAAGGTGAAATATTAGAGGAAGCACTAGTAAGAGAAGTGAAAGAAGAGACAGGTTTAACTGCCGTATTCAGTGGACTTGTCGCATTAAATGAGAAGTTTTTTGAAGAGAAAGGACATCATGCATTATTTTTTACATTCCGAGCAAATGTAGTAACAGGTGAACTTCGTGCAGAAGATGAAGGAGAAATTTCCGCAATCGAGTGGGTAGATAGAAAAATCGCGAATGAGCGATTCCCATACTATGATGGAGGGTTCGAATTATTATTAGAAGTTTCCATTCTATACAAGTTTCAACCAGAAACAAAGTAAGTTAACGAAGAAAAACAGGAGCCTCGTGGCTCCTGTTTTTCTATTCAATCGTCTTCAGTAATAGTTTCTTCAACAATGGTTTAATCTTCAGGCGTAAATCTTCAGCATGATTTGCAACTAAGAAGTGATGGTTATAAATGTTTTTCATTAGTTGATAAGTCGCTTCTTTCGCTTCGCCTTCTTCGATAAAGATGCCGATTACTTCCATACCACTTTTACGAGCAAGTTTGACTGCTTCGTGCGTATCTAAAATTCCGTCTTGTTGATAGTCTAGTGCAGAAGGTTCACCGTCTGTAAAGACAAGTAAGAATTTATGTTTTTCTGGTCTTTTCGCAAGCTTTTCGGAAACGATACGAATAATATACCCGTCGCGGTTATCTTCTTCTTCGCGAAGTTGCATAATTTCTGGACCGACGTTTGGTAACGTTGAGTTTTTATACGTAACAACTTCATGGATAACGTTCGGTTTATCTTCAGGTTTAGCACTAGAAGCATCTTCCCAAAATCCACTAATAGCGTGCGGGATTTTTAAAGATTTTAAAGCTTCATGGAATAGGACCACACTCTTCTTCGTTTCTTCCATTTTGTTATACATAGAACCAGAGCAGTCCACTAATAGTTGGAATGCAACGTCGAGCTCTTGTGATTCTTGTCCTTTTTTATAAAACATACGCGGCTGCTTTTCAGTATAAATACGAAGGAATTTCTTACGAAGCCTTCCGTAATATTTATCACTGTTTGCATTCGTTTTGTTTTCAATTGTTTTTTCGATAATTTTCTTTAATTCTTTTACATCTTTATTAACGACTGATTTGATAGCTTGGTAATCTTTTTTCTCATCAGGATTCGATTTGCGAGCTTCTTTAAATGTATGAGAAGCTCCCACATTATACTTGCCGTATGCACCGTCGTTTTGGCTAGAAGCATGAGACGCTCTTGCTTCCTCTGTATCAGCACCATCAAAGTTAGATTGTGTACTTTTTTGGGAAGTACCTTGTACAGAACCAAGTGCTTGGTCACCATCTTCTGATTCACGAGCAGTATCACCCATCATATTTGTTTTTGTTCCGCTTTCTAAATCAAAGCGTAAAAAGTTCTCGTTTTCATTGTTTTTATTTTCACGGTGCCATGTCGAGAAGCTTTCATCCATTTTGTTTTTGTTATCATCGTCATCTAGGAGCTGCGTATCATCATTTGCTAATTTTTCAGCGCGACTGTCTTTCTCATCTGTAATAACAGATAAATAAAGCGGTGCATGTCCGAAATAATTATTAAGCATATCACTTTCAAGAAGTCCTTCTAAACGATAGCGAATTTTCTCAACAATATACATAATATCTTCCGTATTACGAGCTTGGAATGTTTCATGCAAAATTGATTCAATTTGCTCGAAATATTCATTATTAAACATTTCATATTTATCACTCGTTAATGAAAGATAGCATAGACAAAATAGACGATCACCGTGATAGTTACGAACACGATTTATTTCATTTTGTGAGCCAAAGTAATTGCGATACATTTCTTTTCGGCGTTTAAAAATATGTTTTGTGCCAGGACGTAAATTTTTGACGATTTCCTCAACACGTAAATCTTCTAATAGAACAAATAATTGTGTTAAAAACTTTTTTAGAGGCGATTCTTGTAACTCAATCGCATAAGAACGAATTAAAGTCATGTCCGAGTAATGTTTATTACCAAGTGCCTTTAAGAACACTTCGCTTTTTAATCCGATTACTGTATCCTCTTCTTTTCGATCATCCCAAAAGTGACTAATGACAACCTTTTTTTCAATTTCGTCGTAGTATGCTTTATAGCCATACTCAAGATAGGCATCGTCTTCTTTTAGAAGAGCATACATTAAGTTTTCCATTTGTAGAAACAGCGACGCATCAATTTTTTTGTCACTAAAAATTTGTCTCATGAATTATCCCTCAAAGAAATAACTTTCTGCTAATTCACGGACAGTCATTTGTTCTGTTTCATCGTTTAATTTTGCGATAATACTACGTTCAATTGCACGCATAACAGGAATATATACACCTAAATCACATGCATCGATAATGCCACGAATACTAGCTGCCTCTTCACTTACGCGCCCATCACGAGCTAAAGGCATAAGATCGCTTGCGAATGCAACGAACTTTTCAATTGTTGCAACATCATTTAATTTTGATTCAGATAGTAATAGCTCTTTTAATGTATCACCTTGAATGTAAGGAACTTCAATAATAACGAAACGGTTTTTTAACGCTTCGTTTAGTTCACTTGTCCCAACGTAACCTTCGTTAATCGCAGCAATTACGCGATATTCGTCATCACCGTATACAACCTCTTGTGTAAATGGGTTTGTAATCATTTTACGGTAATCTAACGCACCATGAAGAAGTGGTAACGTTTCAGGTTTTGCCATATTGATTTCATCAATATAAAGGAAATGACCGTTTTTCATTGCCTTCATAAGAGGACCGTTAACGAACGTAACTTCAGATGCGCCGTCTTTCGTTTGTAATGTGTTGTATCCTAAAATACCTTCCACATCTAAATCGACAGAACAGTTAATACTATGCATTGGTTTTTGGAATAAAGAAGAAAGAGTTTCTGCTAGTACCGTTTTACCACTACCAGTTGGCCCTTTTAATAGAATGTTTTTACCAAGTAAAAGTGCTGTAATGGCATCTTCAATAATGCTGTTATCAGATGCTTTATATATTTTCTTGCCAATTAAATGTGCATTTTCACCAGCTTCTTGTTTATTCTTTTCGTGAATTGTAGAAAGCTGCTGTTTTAAATCAGAATGTATATGAAATTGTTCTAACATGTATTTCCCACCTAACATTATTTTCATAAAGTAATACATCTTATGATAACTTGTTTTAATATGGTATGCAAAGAAAAGGAGAAGGGGGAAATATAAAAGAAAAAGCAATCAATATCACATTGATTGCTTATAGTAAAGGAGAAATGAGTCGCATAAAGGACTCTAATATTCTTTTTTTGATACTTCTTTTTTGGAACGAGTTCCATTTAATTTCAGTGGAGTGTTTAAAGTCTTCTTCAAAATCATGTTTAATATCATGAACGGTTTCTGATTCATATAGTACGCTAATAATTTCATAATTCAATTCAAAGCTACGTACATCCATATTTGCTGTTCCAATTGTTGCGATCGTATCATCAACGAGTACAATTTTTGCATGCATAAATCCATCTTTATAACTGTAAATAGAAGCACCAGCTTTTAAAAGTGGAGTGAAATAGGATTGAGATGCTTGATCGCTAATAATACTATCACTTTTACCTGGATATAAAATACGTACATCTATGCCGGATATTGCACTTAAGCGTAATAATGTTAAAGTTTCTTGATCCGGAATAAAGTATGGTGTAGCGATCCAAATAGATTTTTTGGCTGAGGCCATAACAGCTAGTAATGTATTACGAATACTTTTATCATCTGAGCTTGGTCCACTTGCTACAATTTGCACCGCACCTTCTGCATCCGGAATTTCTTTTCCTGGGAAGTATTGTCTATTCATAAATTGATCCCAAGAATAAGTATTCAATCCACTAGACGCATAAAGCCAATCTTCTAGAAAGATGGCTTGTAATTTATACAATGCTTTTCCTTCTATTTTTAAATGACTATCACGCCAAACAGGGAATTTTTTTGAGCGACCAAGATATTCATCACCGACGTTGAGCCCTCCGGTAAAACCAATTTCTCCATCTACAATGACGATTTTACGGTGATTACGATAATTAACTGTCTCGAGTAACCAAGCTGAAAAAATAGGGTCAAATTCGACAATTTCAATTCCAGCTTTTTTCATAGGTTGTAAAAATCGTCGTCTTAACGTATTACTTCCGAGTCCATCATAAAGGAAGCGTACAATAACACCATCTTTTGCTTTTTGTATTAAAGCATCGCGTACTTTTTTACCAATCTCATCAGATTTATAAATATAGTATTGAATATGTATGTGATGTTTTGCATTCTCGATTGCGTTCAAAATTTCTGAAAAGGTTTGATCACCGTTTGTTAAAAGTTTTGTTGTCGTTCTATCTGCGGCAGGCCCGCCTCCGAATTTTTGTACGACTTCTGTTAAATGTATAGAACGTTCATGTAATGGGACTGTGAGTGATAATTCTAGTCGTCTTCCTTCTAATATTTCGCGGAATAATTTTCTTTGTTCTTCTGAACGATGAAGATGTTTTTTTCTTCTCCAACGGCTACGCCCGAAAATAGAGTATAAAAGTACACCTACAACAGGAAGAAGTGCTAATACTAAAAACCACGCTAAGGTGCTTTGGGGTGATCTATTTTCGATAAAAATAACGAATGAAATTCCTACGATTGTGATGGACCATAGAGCACCAACAAACGTATATAACGAAATAACCGATGTATTTAATAGGAAAAGAACGATAGATACGATTGTAAATATTAATAATAATTGAACGATAGGTTTCTTCATTTCTATATAATTCCTCTAATCTTTCTTAAATATAGACTTCTTAAATAGAAGATATAATCTGACATCCTTATTATAAAGTGTTTTGTTTTTTTACAAAATATAGACATTTGTCCTATACTTTCCGCATTTGTCCTACATACAGTATATTGTTACGTTGTTATCCCGCTATTTGCTGGTTAATGATCAGTGTAGGAGGGACAAAAACCTTGCCCCTTATATAGGAAAGGGAATGAGGTTTCTTTTCTGGATTTGTAGCAGGTGCATTATGAAGCCCAGGATATGGTTATCCATATTACGCGAATTCTTCTTATTAAGGTGAAGAAATGGAAAGGAGAGGGAAAAAATGAATTATATAGAAAATAACGGATTGTATTATCGTCATAATCATGGAGGGCACCATCATAATGGCGGACATAATCACCATGGTGGGCACAATCATTATGATCATCATCATCATCACGGTGGTGGATGGGGCTGGGGTGGCGGCTCGTGGGGCGGCGGATTTTTCCCAGGAAGTTTTGCTGGAGGCATGTTAGGTGGGCTTACAGCTGGCGCATTAACGGGTGCAGCAGGTGGAGGCTACTATCCAGCACCGTACCCAGTAACATATCCAGCACCATATCCAATGCCATACCCGGGTTATCAGCAAATACCATATCAGTATTAAACTAAAAAAGAGGATATCCTCTTTTTTAGTTTAATACTTTATTTATAAAATATTTCCAAAAACAAGGTGAAAATATGTTAATATTTTGTTATTATAATTCAATATGTTAAATGCAAATTTTGGCTTTATCCCGCTATTTGTGGGCAGTAAAACCCCCGCTGATTAAAGTTTCACTTTATATTATTATTCGTGAATCGTTGCATTTTGTATATCAATCTCTATTTCATTATGTATCGGCAGTTAGATTTACATCTTAACATTTAATGAAATAAAAGAGGTTAGGTGTGAGGTCGTATTAGTAGGGAGCAGAGGCTAATAGTGATGAAATTGTCACTCTACAAATTCAAAGAATGTAAGAGAATACTGTATAATAAGCTTAGATAAGTAGAGAGATGAGAAGCTTCTACTATAATTAAAACAGCACCATATTGCTTTTTTTTATAAATAATATTATGTTATTTTAATCGGCCTACTTAGAAAAAAATTGTGATTTATCCCGCATTAACGGGCAGTAAGACTCCCACCTCAAAATTCGGTGAATGTGAGAAAGTTAGGTGGGAGATAAAAGCCCGATTGGTGAAGGCTAATAATCAGTGGGGGATGGACACCCCCCCCACTGATTAAAGTTGCATTTTATGTAAAGGCGTATTGTTAGAAAATGAAATATCTCTATTTCTATGAAGAGAAACGAGTTGTGTTTTAGTCAGATAGGAAGCAAGGAGAGGTGCGCATGCTAGAACAAAGAGGTCATGCATTATATGACTCTTCATTGCAAGATTTAAAATTAGCATTAGATGAGTCTTCAATTGTTGCTATTACAGACCGAAATGGTCTTATTACATATGTGAATGATAAATTTTGTAAAATCTCAAAATATAAAAGAGAAGAGTTAATAGGAAAAGATCACCGTATTTTAAATTCCGGGTATCATCCGAAAGCATTTTTTCAAATCCTATGGAAGCGTATTTTGAGTGGAAAAGTCTGGACGGGGGAAATTCGAAATCAAGCAAAAGATGGTACGTATTATTGGGTTAAAACAACAATTGTTCCATTTTTAAATGAAAAGGGAGAACCTTATCAATTTATTGCAATTCGAAATGATATAAGTAGTAGGAAAGAAGCAGAACAAAGATTACGATTAAGCGAAAGTCGTTATAGGGAACTTGCTTATCATGATGGGTTAACAAGTTTACCGAACCGTTTACAGTTAATTACGACTGTAAATAAGATGATTGCAGAGAAAATAGAGTTTGGCATGATTTACTTTGATTTAGATCGTTTTAAATTAGTGAATGATACGTTAGGTCATATGATAGGAGATTTACTTTTAAGCGAAGTTGCTTCACGGTTGCATTATGTGCTAGGAGAGAAAGATGTTCTAGCTAGGCTTGGTGGCGACGAATTTGTACTGTTAACAAAAACTCATACACATGATGAGATGAGGCAGTTAGCGACATCCGTGTTGTCATGCTTTCAAGCGCCATTTATGCTTGAAGGTCATGAAGTATATATTTCAGCTAGTCTAGGACTTTGTTCCTATCCGCAAGATGGAAAAGACGTTGAAACGTTATTAAAAAATTCAGATTTAGCCATGTATAGTGCGAAAGAGCAAGGAAGAAATGCGGCGTGCTTCTTTACAGATGAATTACGTGCGAAAATAAACCGTAGAATGAAAATAGAATTTGCTTTGCAAAAAGCGATTCGTGACGAAGAATTAAAAGTGGCATTACAGCCCATTATTGATTTGAAAACAAAGAAATGTACTGGTATTGAGGCTTTAGTACGCTGTAAGACAGAAGAAGGTCCTATTTCCCCAAGTGAATTTATCCCTGTAGCTGAAGAGTGTGGACTTATTATAAAACTAGGAGACTGGGTACTAGAAAAGTCATGTCGACTGTTTAAAACTTTACCAGATTATCAAGAGGGACTGAAGTTATCTGTTAATTTATCAATACAACAATTGATGCAAAAGCGATTTATTTTATCTGTTCGTAGTATATTGAAGCGAACAGGGTTTCCGCCAAATCGTTTAATATTAGAAATAACAGAAAGTATAGCTGTACGTCATTTTGATTATATTATTGCTACATTACAAGAATTAAGAAGTATGGGAATTTTAATCGCTTTAGACGATTTCGGAACAGGGTATTCCTCATTATATTATTTAAAACAACTACCACTTGATATTGTGAAAATTGATCGTAATTTTATTCGTGAGTTTCATTATGATCATGCACAACCAGAGCGAACGATTGTAAAATCGGTTATTGAAATCGCCCATAGTTTAAATTTATTAGTGGTTGCTGAAGGGGTAGAAACGGTAGAACAAGAAAGTTTATTAAAATCAATGAGTTGCGACTTTGTACAAGGTTTTTATTATGCGAAACCGTTAGATATAGGGGAACTAAAAGAAAAGTTATTAACTGATTTTTAATAAAAAAGAGAAGCGAAAAGCTTCTCTTTTTTATTGTTTTTTTTGTGAATCTTTCATTAAAACTGGATAAAGAATAAGACCTAATACAAACAAACCAATGCCTAAGAAGAATGTTTTTAAATCAGCAGTTCCCGTTTTAATAACCCATATGGAATATAAAAATGCTAATGCAGTAATGATTCCATCTTTTACTCGAGATCCAGGCATTATATCATACGTTTCCCCCGTAATAACTAATTTTAACTGATACAAGGTAGAAACAAGGTACGGGATTAAATATGCTAATGTCGCTACAACAATAGCGAAATTATATGCTTCTGAAACAGTACCAGAAATCGTTGAGAATAAGAAAATTTGCGTCATCACATTTGTAATAAATAATGATTTTGAAGGACTACCTTTTTTATTTGTTTTACTGAAAAACTTAGGGAAAAGTCCATTTTTAGCAGCCTGGTAAGGTACTTCTGAGCTAACAACGATCCATCCTACAGTAGAGCCGAATAAAGATACGAGTGCAAGTAAGGCCATTATATAAGCACCTTTAGTACCAATTGCTAAATTTAATGCATCTACTAATGGTTTTTGAGACTCTTTTAAAGCGTCTTGTGGAAGAGCGCCCATTGTTAGTAGAGTAATTGCCATGTAAATAAGAAGAGCGATGATTAATCCGAAAATCGTAGCTTTCTTAACATCGTGCTGAGATTTTGCACGGTTAGAGAGCATAACTGCTGACTCAATACCGATAAACGCCCAAAGTGTTGCAATAGCAGCGGAATTTATTTGTCCACCCAACGAAATAGGTTGTCCAGCTTCATTCATAAATGTTTGACCGTCCCCGAAATTAGAGGCATTGAAAATGAATAATGTGATTACAATAAACATTGTAAATCCGATGATTTTTGCGATTGTTGCAAGAAGGTTCATATTTCCGGCTCTATCAATATTTTGAGAAAGAATATATTGAATTCCCCATAGCATCATACTACATACTATGAAGGTTAAAGCTTTTCCAAGTTCTAATGAAAATCCGTTTGTTGAAAAGAGAATTTGCTTACTTTGTAAAACTGGGAAGAATGTTGATAAATATCCTGCAAAGGAAATAATTACAGATGCTGTAGCAGCCCAGTTAGCAGCCCAGTATCCCCAAGCCATACTATATCCTGCAACTTTACCTGTCTTTTGAGAAGTAAACATTGCTTGGGCGTAACTTTGTGGTCCTGCTTTTAATTCTGGTTTACGAATTGCTAAATTTCCAAATACGAGTGCAATCATAAATACACCAAGTCCTGTAATACTCCATGCCAGTGTAGATCCCATTGGACCTGATACGTGTGCTAAATTTGCTGGGAGCATAAATACGCCACCGCCAACCATATTCCCGATAACAAAAGCTGTTAAAATCCATAATCCCCATTTTTTCGTTTCCATTTTTGTTAACTCCTTTGTAGTAAGTTTTGCTTAAACATCATTTTTTACTAGCATTTTTGGCAATAAAAAAAGAGCCATGTAGATAAAAAATACCTACATGGCTCTTTGCCAAAGCGTAGGTACAACGGGAATAACCCTTGTACCTACGCGTAATTTTTCCGCTAGGTTTCAAGGGTTAAGTATGATGATGATGTTTTTGTGCAAATGTAACTACAATTGTTGTATAAGTAAGCATAGTTCTTTGCTCCCTTTCTCCTCTGATTTTGAAGTTAGTATACTATATGTTTTTTTGAATGAAAAGAAAAATATTAAAAAATTTATAAAAATACGTTTTAGGGACTAAATATTTACCCATAGTTTTCTTGTACTGGAAAATAAGTGAGAGATTGGCAGAAGAGTATAGCGTGGTATAATACATATAGAATTAGAAGGTGACAAGGGGCTATTGTAGATGATGAGTAAGTATGAACAAATTTATACAGAAATCAGCAAGTCTATTGATAATAAACAATTAAAAGAAGGATGCAAAATTCCATCAGAAACGGAATTAATGAAGCAGTACGAGGCAAGCCGGGGTACTGTAAGAAAAGCTGTAGATTTATTGCAAGAGCGTGGATATGTTCAAAAAATACACGGAAAAGGTGTTTTTGTATTAAAGCGCAAAAACATTGAATTTAACTTTGGTGGTATTGTAAGTTTTCAAGAAGAAAATGAACGTTTAGGACGTTACTGTATTACAGAAGTCGTGGAAATAGAGAAAATGAAAGCGACGAAAGATGTAGCAAAGTTATTAAATGTGAAAGAAAAAACGGAAATAGATCATATTAAACGCGTACGAAATATTGATGGAGAAAAAGTAATTTTAGATATAAACCATTTTGTATCGGAATATATTCCAGGATTAACGAGAGAAATTGCAACTGCATCGATTTATAAATACATCGAAAAAGAATTAGGACTACATATTAGCTATTCACAGAGGGTAATTGAAGTACAGCCATGTACAGATGATGACCGAAAGTATTTAGATTTAAATGGAACAGACTATGTTGTCGTTGTAAAAAACTTTACTCATTTATACGATGGGAGTCAGTTCGAATATACGGAATCACGTCACCGCTTAGATATTTTTCACTTTTCGGATGTGGCGCGAAGAAAATAAAGAGATGGAGCGAAATAATCGTTCCATCTCTTTATTTATAAAAAAATCATCAACTTATATATACGAGTGTTGACTAACTTATATATACGAGTTAATATGTAAGTGTAAACGGTATCAAAAAAAGAAAAGAGGGACGGGAATATGGGGAAAGACTATCGTAAAACAGCAGAAGAAGTGTTGCAGTATATTGGTGGGAAAGACAATATTGAACAAGCTGCGCACTGTGTAACGAGGCTACGTATCGCTTTAAAAGATGAAAATAAAATAGATAATGATAAATTACAGTCTGTTTCATTAGTAAAGGGAGCGTTTCATAACGCTGGGGTATTTCAAATTGTAATTGGTCCAGGTGATGTCGACCGAGTATACGCTGAATTGATAACGCTTGCAGGTATGGAAGAATCGACAGTAGCTGACGTAAAAGGTTCAGGGGATAAAAAATTAAATCCAGTTCAAAAGTTTGTAAAAGTATTTTCAGATGTATTTATGCCGATTTTGCCAGCAATTATTACGGCAGGTTTACTAATGGGGATTAATAACCTGTTAGGGGCAAAGGACTTATTTTTTGATGGGAAAAATTTATTAGAAGTATATCCGAACTTAGGTGGGCTTTGGGATTTAATTAATATGATGGCCAATACAGCATTCGTATTCTTACCGGCACTTGTTGGTTGGTCAGCAACGAAGCGCTTTGGTGGTAGTCCAATACTAGGGATTGTTATGGGATTAATGCTTGTGCATCCGGCCTTATTAAACGCGTGGGATTATGGAAAAGCAGCGACTGGTTTAGAGGGACAAAAGATTGAGTACTTCGATATTTTAGGGCTATTCCAAATTGAAAAGGTAGGGTATCAAGGTCAAATTTTACCCATTTTAGTAGCAGCATTCGTATTAAGTAAAGTTGAAATCTTCTTAAAGAAACATGTGCCAAACGCAATTCAATTATTAGTTGTACCAATTACAACAATCGTTGTAACAGGTGTATTAGCATTAGGGATTATCGGTCCAGTTACACGTCATATTGGCGATTTATTAACGGCTGGATTAGTTGGCGTATATGAAACGGTACCAGTACTTGGAGCAGTATTATTTGGAGCATTATATGCACCGCTCGTAATTACAGGAATGCATCATATGTTTATTGCAATTGATTTGCAGCTAATTGCACAGCACGGCGGTACATTTATTTGGCCGATGATTGCTCTTTCTAACATTGCACAAGGTAGTGCGGCACTAGCGATGTTCTGGATTTCTAAAAATCAAAATGATAAAAGTATGGCATCAACATCAGCAATCTCAGCATACTTCGGTATTACAGAGCCAGCGATGTTCGGTGTGAATTTAAGAAATAAATTCCCGTTCTATGCAGCGATTATTGGGTCTGCTATAGCAGCGATATTTATTACATTAAATGGTGTATTAGCACCAGCAATCGGAATTGGCGGATTGCCAGCATTTATTTCTATCATTCCGAAATCGATTCCAATGTTTATTGTAGGGATGATAATCGCAGTAGTAATTCCATTTACATTAACATGGTTATTTGCGAAACGAGTAAAACAGAAGTAGGAGGAAATTAAGCATGAAAGATTGGCATAAAAGTGTAGTCTATCAAATTTATCCGAAGAGCTTTAATAGTTACTATAATAAAGAAACCGGTGATATAAAGGGAGTTACAGAGAAATTAGATTATTTAAAGGAACTTGGAGTGGATTATATTTGGTTAACACCGATATACCGATCACCACAAAATGACAATGGATACGATGTAAGTGATTATTACAGCATTGATCCATCTTACGGGACGATGGAAGAGTTTGAAGAGCTTTTAAAAGAAGCGAAAGTACGTGACATTGAAATCATGCTTGATATCGTTGTAAATCATAGTTCAACGGAGCATAAGTGGTTTAAAGAAGCAAAAGAAGATAAGAATAGCCCGTATCGAAATTATTATATTTGGCGTGATGAAAAGAATAATTGGCAGTCTAAATTTGGAGGATCTGCTTGGAAATATGATGAGAAAACAGGGCAATATTTTTTACATCTATTTGATGAGACGCAAGCTGATTTAAACTGGGAAAATGAAAAGCTTCGTGAAGAAGTGTACGATATGATGCGCTTTTGGTTGGAGAAAGGTGTAAAAGGATTTCGCCTTGATGTTATTAACTTAATTTCAAAAGATCAAAGATTTTTAAATGATGAAGGCACCACGGCTACAAGTGATGGGCGTAAATATTACACAGATGGTCCACGCGTCCATGAATATTTACAAGAGATGAGCCAAAATGTTTTTGAAGGGAAAGATGTAATTACAGTTGGAGAAATGTCATCTACAACAATTGATAATTGTATTAAATATTCGAATCCTGAGCGCAATGAACTAAGCATGACGTTTAGTTTCCATCATTTAAAAGTAGATTATTCGAATGGTGATAAGTGGACGAAAGCTGATTTTGATTTCATTAAATTAAAAGAAATTATGTCCGATTGGCAAAGTGAAATGCAAAAGGGCGGAGGATGGAATGCGTTATTTTGGTGTAATCATGACCAGCCTCGTATTGTTTCACGGTTTGGTGATGATGAGAAGTACCGAAATGAATCTGCTAAAATGTTAGCGACAGCTATGCATATGTTGCAAGGAACACCTTACATTTATCAAGGGGAAGAAATCGGTATGACGAATCCTAAATTCGAGTCCATCGAGCAATATCGTGATGTGGAATCGTTAAATATATATAATATAAAGCTAGAAGAAGGATTATCAAAAGAAGAGATTATAGGGATTTTAAAACAAAAATCTCGTGACAATTCCCGTACTCCAATGCAGTGGAATGAAGAGGTGAACAGTGGTTTTACAACAAATGCACCTTGGATTTCAGTGGCTGATAGTTATGAAGAAATTAATGTAGAAAAAGCGTTAGAAGAGAAAGAATCTGTATTTTATCATTATAAAAAGTTAATTGAACTTAGAAAAACTTATGATGTAATTACAGAAGGGGAATATGCTATTTTAGATGAAAATCATTCTAAGATTTGGGCATATACTCGTACTGTAAAGAATGAAGTACTACTTGTTATAAATAACTTCTATGGAGAAGAAATAACATATTCTGTACCAGGTAATGTTCAATTAGATGGAATGAAACAAGAAGTATTATTGTCAAATTATAAAGATTCAAGCAAGGATATTACAAATATTAATTTAAGACCATATGAATCAATTGTATATCGATATACGAAATAAAAGGTTGTATGCCCAAGTGGCATACAACCTTTTATTTTAAGACACCACTATATAAAATGCTTACTTCTACTTCGGGATTAAATTTCACTTTTGCATAATCTTTATTCCAATTTTTTTTCTTCCATAAATCAGGATGATAAGCGATAAGGTGTCTTCCGATACCGAAAGCATCACAATTTGCTTTTTGTAGCTTTTTCGTTATTTGTTTAGCTTCTTTCGTAAGTTGTTTCGATAATTCTCTATTTAGCTTTTCTCTTTCACCCATTTTATAAAGATTATCCCTTGGAGCTTCAAGCGCTATAATTTTTAGTTGAAGCTTAATGTGAGCATAAACATTTCCTTTTTTATCTGTTGTTATTTTTAAGTCTCGTTTTAATTTCTGATTGCTCACTTCCATTGTTAAATAATCAGATGTCTTCTCTGATTCATCACTAGTAAGTTTTTGGGTTATACGGGCACTTGTTCCCATTTTTCCGGTTAATAACACGAATAAAACAGCTTGTTTCAGGGGTAAATGTCCAGTTAATTTGTCTTTATTAAATAAAGCTAACCCGTCTGTAATAACTTCTTTTCCTTTTATTTTTATAGAAGGGAGAGTGAAATCTTTACCCGGATCTAACATTTTTGTAGCGGCTGTTTCTAAAGTTTCTTTCGGAAATACACTCATGTCCTCTAAGCTTTTAATTTTTTTCTTTAGAAAATCTCCAATTAGTAAATTTCCTACTTTCTTTTTTTTAGTATTTCAGCTGTTTCACCATCTACTGAAATAAGTTTTACCAGAGCAGTTGGATTTGTTGGGTCTCGAAAACTAACATCTAAATAGGGTAATATACCTTTTTTTTGAATTTTTGTTCCTAATAGCAGCACACCGTATTTGAAATAGCGAATATTCCCAGTCACATTTTCTTTCAAAGTATCGCTAGTATCTCGTATGTTATGGCCGGTTGCTGAATGTATTTCATTTTCAAATGAAGATTGCTCGCTTCCTGAACTTCTTACAAGTTCGATGGTTTGTTGAAGTTTATTTTCTTCTGTAATATCAAATCCAATACTATAAGCTAATCTAGCATCCCTTAAAGGTTCTTGATCCCAGCAACCAGAAAGAAGTGAGCTAGCACATAAGATGCTACATAATTTAACTATTTTTTTGCGCATATGGAGCTCCTTTCTTATTTCTTAATAAGGAATAAAGAAGAAATAAAAAGGGAAGAACGACAATGAAAATATAAGTGAATTTATCAGTGAAATTTGCAATCACTTTTAATTCTTCAGGTGTATCTATAAATAAGGCGATACTAAAAGTGACAATTCCAACAATTGGAACAGCTTTTTTATGATTAGCAAGGTTGAATATATGCCCAATGCCTATAGAAGCAGCACAGTAACAACTAGCAATAGAAGCTACGACAGTTATCATCCAAATTGGTATGAATATTAAATCAGTGCGGTCTATAATCCCGATATGTAAGGAGCGCAATAAGTAAGCAACTGGCTCTGGAATAAGCTCAATTTGCTTTGGACTAAATACGATAAAGCAAATCCAAACCGTAAAAGTGTAAAAAAGGGTTACGAATCCATTAGCGATAGAAATTGCTTTCAGCCGTTCCACAGGATTCCCATTTACCTTTGGAAAAGCGATAAGAATAATTTCAAAACCATACATTGCCGTAATTGTTTCTTTCGATGCTTGAATAATATTCCACCATCCAGCCTCTGTAATGGGAAAAATATAAGAGAAATCAGCTCGCGAAAGCCCTAGGGCAATTAAAAGAGCCATTGGTAAAATGAGAATAGAAGCCATGACATAAAATCGTACAATGACTTTAAATGTATTATAAGCTACATAACAACAAGCGATTGTAAATAATATGAGAATTGCAGACCAAGGAGTTGCTTGCAAAATCCATACTTTAATGACATTACAAGCATTTAACATAACGGTCATACCGATAAGGGTAAAATAAAAAACATAAGAGAATCCTAATAGTTTTCCTAATTTATTACCAAACATCATACAAACAATTTCATATATATTTGCATTAGGAAATCTTTTTAATAAAAACCACATAAGTAAAATAATAATTTGAGTCGCAAGACCAGCTACGAGTGTAGAAATCCATCCACCGCCTTTAGCTATTGGGTGAAGACGGTTTGGTAGAGAAAGTATACCAACACCGATTTGGCATTGAATAACGAAAAAGGTCAATTGAACTAGCGAAATTTTACTTTGCGTGTTTGTCACCGTTCTCATCCTCTCTCGTTACATGTTGTCGTTGCATTTTTTTCGGCTTTGAATCATGTGGTCGTTCCCAAAACGACCAAATTGGAAGTCTGATAAAAGCATCTTTCATATCTTTTATATTCATTGGTGCAAGAGGGGAAAGATATGGTGTATGAAAAGAATGAAGCTGACATAAGTGAACGAAAGTTATAATTAAGCCAAATGAAATCCCTACATATCCGAATATAGCAGCAAGGATCATTAACGGAAAACGAAGAATACGAACTGCTGAACTCATGTCGTTGGATGGAACGAGAAAAGACGCAATTGCAGTTAAAGCCACAACGATAATCATTGTGTAAGAAACGAGTCCAGCTTTTACAATTGCATCCCCAATTACTAAACCACCTACAATACCGATTGTTTGTCCAACGCGGCTCGGCAAACGAATACCAGCTTCTCGTAATAATTCGAAAATCAACTCCATTAAGAGAGCTTCAAAAATAGGAGGGAGCGGTACTTTTTCTAATGAAGCTTTAATTGTATAAACGAGTTCAAGTGGCAATACATCAGGATGGAAGGCCACGGTTGCGATATATATAGCTGGTAAGAGAAAGGCGATTAAGAAACTTACTAAGCGAATCATTCGTACGAAAGAACCGACAATCCAGCGGTTATTATAATCATCTGGAGATTGATAAAAGGCAAATAATGTGACGGGAACGATAAGAGCTGTTGGATCCCCATCTGATAAAATAGCAACTCGTCCCTCCATTAAATTAGCGGCGGTTCTATCTGGGCGCTCTGTATTTAATTGCTGCGGGAATGGTGAGAAAGACGTATCTTCTATAAATTCTTGTATGTAACCTGGTGGCATGAGTGCATCTGTCTTAATCAATTCTAATCTTCTTTTCACTTCTGCAACGAGATCGTCATTAGCTATATTTTGAATATAAGCAATTGCCACTTTCGTGTGCATTTCTTCACCAAGTGTGAAATATTTAACGACGACATTTGGACTTTTTATGAGTTTACGAATAGACGCTAAATTGGTTGCTAAATCTTCTACGAAACCAGTATGTGGTCCGCGTACAATCCCTTCATTATCAGGCTCTGTTATAGCTCTCTTTAAAGATAATGCTGTTTCAAAAATACAAAAGCTTTCGACATGTTCATGGAAATATAAAGATTTACCTTGTAATAAGAGTTGTACACCGTAATTTAAATTCGTTTCTTTTTTCATATTTAATGTAGAAAATGCTTTATCTAAAGATAGATCAGATCGAGTTAATAAGGGTTCAAGAGCTAATTGATGAATTAAATTTGGGTCTGCTAAAGATTCGATATATAAAATTGTTCCTTTTCCGTTTTGAAAAGGGATATCTAATTTTTTTATATCATCTGAATGACAGAGCTTATTTTCAATGTAATTAATATTTTCCGGAAGTGATGGAAACATATGCTTTTGATTCTTACTCTTTTGCTGTTCTTCTTGTTGTGTCATAATTTCCACCTCTTTTAGAATAAAATTCCTTCTGTTAATTTTTGTTGTTTGTGAGAAAATTATGCTTAGATTATTTGAAAAAAAGTAGCTTGAAAGTTACGTTACGTCATCTTTTATACTAAAGAAAATAGGATATAGGGGGATGGTGTAGATGACTTTAAAATGTATGTGGGGATGGAAAGAAATTTTATATTTATTTGTTTTTGTATTTCTGATTGTACCAGTAATGGTTGAATCTCTTTTTTATGATTATGCTTTAAAAATAATAGGGAACTCATTATATGCTGGAGTATTAATGGGACTTATAATGGCAGTGATATTTACATTTTTAGTTTATCTTTTTTGCATAAAAAGATATAAACTGTCGTGGAAAGATATTGGAATTCGGAAGCTTTCATGGAAAGATTTATTGTGGACATTTGTAGCGGTTATTTCTTTGATTGTAGTGAGTGTTGGAGTATTAATGATAATGGAGAAACTGGGGATTTCTTTCGAAAATAGTAAAACGGAGACGATCCAAAATGATAAATCAATATATGCGTTCTGTATCGCGGTAATTGGAGCAGCAGTTATATCACCAATCTATGAAGAAATTTTATATCGAGGTGTTTTTTATACGTTTTTTCGTGATAGATATGGCATATTGGGCGGGGTGATTATAAGTTCAATAATATTTACCGTTGTTCATATTCCAACATATAACACATTACCGGTGAATTTTTTAAGCGGTGTAGTATTCGCGTGGTTATATGAAAAAACAAATTCTATTTTATCGGCTATGATTGCACACGCACTATTTAATTTCATAGCAGTACTTCTTACATTTATGTCGAATTAAGAAGATATATAGGAGGGATACAAATGGAAATAGCGGTAGAACGTGTTTTTACGAATGAAATTTTAGCAAGAGCAGCAAAGGCATATCATGTAACGGTGGAAGAAAAGCCACTTGGTGATTTTGAAAATTATATTTTTAAGGCGAAGGGTAAAAATAATGAAGATTACGTATTACGCTTAACCCATTCTTCTCATCGGTCTAAAAAAGAGGCAGAGGCCGAACTAGATTTTTTACGGTATGTTGCAGAGCATGGGGCAAAAGTGGCGGGACCTCGTAATTCAATATCTCAAAACCTTGTAGAAGAAATTGGAGCGGAAGATGGCACTTTCTTTTTCGCGTCTTTATTTACATATGCACAAGGTGAGCAAGTAAAAGGAGAAGAATCGCCTTATTGGGGAGATGCTTACTTTGAAGCGTGGGGAAAAGCGATTGGACAACTGCACCGCCTTACAATGGATTATCCTAAAACAGACTACCGTGATACGTGGGAAGAGGATGAAAGTAGCATTGTTAATGGATTAGAAGATGAGAAGGTGAAAGGGATTGCCACTGTATTAATGGATGAAATAAAGGCTCTTCCAATTGAAAGAGAAACGTTTGGCCTTATGCATGGTGATATTCATCCAGGTAATTTTCATTATGATGGAAAAGAGCTAACAATCTTTGATTTTGATGATGCAGCTTATAATTACTTTATACATGATTTAGCAATGGTTCTCTATTACTCTGTTCTATTTACACAGTGGACTACAGAAGAGAAGACAGAATTTGCTCGTAAACAATTGCGAGTGTTACGAAAAGGTTATGAATATGAGCACAGACTGGCGGATAGTTGGTATGAATCGTTACCGTTATTTTTACGTCTACGTGATATTGGTTTATACGGTACGCTTCAAAAGAAATTTAAAGGGAAAGATATGCCAGAGGATTTTCAAAAGTTATCAGATGAGTTGTATGAAAGAGTTATAAAGCAAGAGGCAATAGTGAATATATAATACAGAGATAAGGGAACAAAGTATATAAAATAAATATATACTTTGTTTTTTTATACAAAAATATGTTTACTTTATTAAAATAATATTGTTATAGATTCGGTATACACTTATAATTTTATATATATTCTGAATATTCTTTATAAAGAAGGAGGGGGAAAATTGGAAGCTGTCGTAAGTTGGATAAATAATATTGTTTGGAGTCCAGCACTTGTCTATTTATGTTTAGGAGTAGGTCTATATTTTTCCATTCGAACAAGGTTTTTACAAGTAAGACATGTAGGAGAAATGGTGAAACTTACATTTCAAGGGGAAAAATCGGATGCGGGTGTTTCTTCGTTCCAAGCTTTAGCACTTTCATTATCAGGGCGCGTTGGAACCGGAAATATTGCCGGTGTTGCAACGGCTGTTGCATTTGGTGGTCCAGGCGCTGTATTTTGGATGTGGGCGGTAGCCTTTCTAGGAGCTGGTTCTGCATATGTAGAATCGACGCTTGCACAAATATATAAGACGAAGCATCAAGGGCAATTCCGGGGTGGTCCTGCTTATTACATTGAAAAAGGACTAGGTGTTAAATGGTACGCATTAGTGTTCGTTGCAGCGACAATTCTTGCAACAGGAATGCTGCTTCCAGGTGTTCAAGCGAATAGTATTGCTGTAAGTCTAGAAACAGCTTTTGGTATTAATACTTCTGTATCCGGGGCGGTATTAGTAGCGGCATTAGCACTTATTATATTTGGTGGAGTTAAGCGAATTGTTAACGTAGCGCAAGTTGTAGTGCCGTTTATGGCGCTTGGTTATATTTTAGTAGCTTGTGTAATTGTAGCTATGAATATTGAAAAATTACCAGACGCTTTCATGTTAATTTTAAAAAGTGCATTTGCATTAGAAGCAGCTTTTGGCGGGATTATTGGTTTAGCAATTTCTTGGGGTGTAAAACGTGGTATTTATTCAAATGAAGCAGGGCAAGGAACTGGGGCTCATGCAGCGGCAGCTGCTGAAGTATCGCATCCAGCTAAACAAGGGTTAGTACAAGCATTTTCCGTTTACATTGATACATTATTTGTTTGTTCAGCAACAGCATTTATGATGATTATTACAGGCATGTATAACGTATTTGATGCAAGCGGAAAAAACTTTATCGTCAATAAATTAAATGGTGCACAGCCAGGTCCTGGTTATACACAGGCAGCGGTAGAATCTGTTTTCCCTGGATTTGGAAACGGTTTCGTCGCAATCTCTCTACTATTCTTCGCATTTACAACAATTATGGCTTATTACTACATTGCAGAAACGAATATAGCTTACTTAAACCGTGATAAAGACCGCCCTTGGATGTCTATCGTACTAAAGTTTGTATTCTTAGGAGTTGTATTCTACGGTTGTGTAAAAACAGCAGCAACAGCATGGGCTTTAGGAGATATTGGTGTAGGAATTATGGCATGGGTTAACATTATTGCGATTCTATTATTACAAAAACCGGCATTGATCGCATTAAAGGATTATGAAAAGCAGAAAAAAGAAGGAAAAGATCCAGTATTCGATCCGCAGAAATTAGGAATTAAAAATGCTGATTTCTGGGAGCATGAATACGGGAAAGACAAGAAAGAAGAAGTATCTTAAGAGAATAGAAATGAAGGAGCAAAGGGAAATCCCTTTGCTCTTTTTTATGGACAAAATGAAGATGAAAGTTATTTTTTTGCCTATTTTTGAATATAAAAAGAATGTACATGCTTTGTTTAGGGGAGGGGGGAGTATGGTGATAGAGTTTCGTAATGTAAATAAATATTATGGTAACTTCCAAGTTTTGAAAAATATTAATGTGCAAGTGAAAAAAGGTGAAGTGGTAGTAGTTGTTGGTCCTTCAGGATCAGGAAAAAGTACATTGCTTCGATGTATAAATCAGTTAGAGGCGATTACTGATGGAGAGTTAATCGTACAAAATACAGACGTACACAATAAAAAAACAGATATGAATGAATTACGCCGAAATATTGGTATGGTCTTCCAGCATTTTTACTTATACCCACATAAAACAGTTCTGCAAAATATTACACTAGCACCAATTAAAGTAAATAAAACTTCAAAAGAAGAAGCAGAAAAAACAGCGATGGTTTATTTAGAGAAAGTAGGAATCCCGGAGAAGGCAGGTGTATATCCTCATCAATTATCCGGAGGTCAACAGCAAAGGGTAGCTATTGCTAGAGGGCTCGCGATGCAACCGAAAATTATGCTATTTGATGAGCCTACGTCCGCTCTTGATCCAGAGATGATCGGAGAGGTGCTTGATGTTATGAAAGCGCTGGCTAAAGAAGGAATGACGATGGTCGTCGTCACACATGAGATGGGATTTGCACGTGAGGTAGCAGATAGAATTTTATTTATGGATGACGGTCAAATTATCGAAGATACAACACCATCTCAATTTTTTGCAAATCCTGAACAAGAAAGAGCACGTCTATTTTTAAGCCGGGTATTAAATCATTAAAGGAGGAATTTCATGCTTAAGATGAAAAAGTTGTTTACCCTAATCGTATTCTCATGTTTATTCGTGTTTATTGTTGCTGGGTGCGGGGGGAAAAAAGACGAGGCGAAAGAAACGAATACGAAGCAAGGCGGAGCTGTTGAGCAAATTAAGAAGCGCGGGAAGTTAGTAGTTGGAGTGAAGAATGATACGAATTTATTTGGATTGAAAAACCCTTCAACAGGGCAAGTAGAAGGATTCGATATTGATATCGCGAAGGCACTTGCGAAAAAAATTCTTGGTGATGAAAAGAAACTAGAGCTGAAAGAAGTAACGTCTAAAACACGTATTCCGATGCTGAAAAATGGTGATATTGATGCAATTATTGCGACAATGACAATTACGGAAGAACGCAAAAAAGAAGTAGATTTCTCAGATGTATATTTTAAAGCGGGGCAATCGTTACTTGTGAAAAAAGGAAGCAATATTAAAAGTATTGATGATGTGAAACAAGGCGTTAAAGTATTGGCTGTAAAAGGTTCAACGTCTACAAATAACATTCGTCAAAAATCACCAGAAGCAACAGTATTAGAGTTCGAGAATTATAGTGAGGCATTTACAGCGTTAAAAGCAGGTAAAGGCGATGTTTTAACTACAGATAATGCGATTCTTTACGGAATGGCAAAACAAGATTCTAATTATGAAGTTGTAGGGAAAATTTTCACGGATGAACCGTATGGAATTGCAGTACAAAAAGGTGCAGACGATTTAACGAAAGAGATTAATAGTTTATTAAAAGATATGAAAGCGAATGGAGAATACGATAAATTGTATGAAAAATGGATTGGTCAAAAACAAGAGAAGTAAAGTGAAACTTTATGTCTCTTGATAAATAGTAAGGGTGAGAGGATGAGAGTACTCATCCTCTTCTTGTAAAGAAAGAGGGGAGAATATGTGCCTGATTTTTCTATATTAACTAATAACATTGATATGTATTTAGAAGGCTTTAAATATACAGTGATGTCTAGTGTAATTGCATTAATAGGAAGCTTTATTTTAGGAGTAATTTTGGCTGTAATGCGCATTTCACCTATTCGTATTTTAAATTGGATAGGGTCAGCTTTTGTGGAGTTTGTAAGAAATATTCCACTCGTATTAATTGCATTTATATTTTATTTCGCTTTACCTGTAATAGGAATCACTTTAAATGGTTTTGTAGCAGGGACAGTTACGCTTACTGTGTATACTGCATCATTTATTGCGGAAGTCATTCGTGCTGGTATTTTATCCGTTGCAAAAGGGCAAATGGAAGCAGCACGGTCTTCAGGATTAACGTATGTACAGGGAATGTATTATGTTGTCTTACCTCAAGCGATGAAAATCGTAATCCCTCCCCTAGGAAATCAATTTCTCAATTTAGTAAAAAACTCTTCTATACTCGGAATTATCGCGGGTACTGATTTAATGTATCAAGGAGATTTAATTTCAACGAAGACGTTAGTTACGTTCGATGTGTATATATTTGTCGGGATGTTTTATTTAATATTAACACTTCCGCTCAGTATGCTAGTGCGTTATTTAGAAAAACGCTTAGCAAAGGAGGCGGTGTAAATGGATTTTAAGGGAGCAATTACAGGAGATCATATTCTGTTTTTATTAAAAGGATTACTCATAACGTTAGAGGTAGCGCTCGTAGCAATTGTACTTAGCTTTATTATTGGTAGTGTAATAGGAATATTACGCTACATGAAAATACCTGTTGTCTCACAAATATTAGGAATTATCGTTGAAGTGATTCGAAATTTACCACTACTTTTAATTATATTTTTCACATATTTTGCACTTCCAGAAGCAGGCTTGAAATTAGAGATTATAACAGCTACAATTGTTGCTTTAACAATATTTGAAGCAGCAATGATATCTGAAATTGTTCGAAGTGGTCTATTATCGATTGAAAAAGGACAGATTGAGGCCGCAAGATCTTCAGGATTAACGTATGTGCAAGCGCTTTGGCATATCATTTTACCACAAGCATTAAGAAGAATGGTCCCGCCGCTTGTCAGTCAGTTTATTTCATTGCTGAAAGATACATCATTAGCAGTTGTTATATCACTGCCAGAGCTTATGCATAATGCTCAAATTATTAGCGGGCAAAATGTAAATTATATGATTCCGACTTTTATAGTAGTGGCTTGTATGTACTTTATATTGAATTATAGTTTATCAATTTTATCGAGAAGATTAGAACTTCGTTAACTCTTACAATATATGTAAGGATTTTTCCTTGTTTCTCCTTATTTTCCTCTAAATAGTATCTAAATCTTGCAATAATTCGTTTTTTTATATTGTTTTATCAGAAAAGTTTTAATTTTATATAGAAATTGTAATCGCTTTCGTGTATATTTTTATTATCAGAAAATTTTAAAAAGAGATAGGGGTACTTGTAGGGGGAGGATTAAGATGCAGCAAACAACGAATGAGCAATTACATCGTACGATGAAGAGTAGACATTTATTTATGATCGCACTAGGTGGTGTAATCGGAACTGGTTTTTTTCTAGGTTCAGGTTACACCATTAATCAGGCTGGACCAGGGGGAGCCATCCTTTCATATTTAGTGGGCGGATTTATTATGTATTTAACAATGCTTTGTCTTGGAGAGCTAACGGTAGCAATGCCAGTTTCAGGATCTTTCCAAAAGTATGCGACGAAGTTTATTGGACCAGGAACTGGATTTATGATCGGTTGGCTATACTGGATTGGATGGGCAGTAACAGTAGGATTAGAATTAACATCGATCGGTTTAATGATGAAAAGATGGTTTCCGAATGTTGATGTTTGGGTATGGTGTCTCGTATTCGGAGTTATTTTATATGCTTCAAATGCAATATCAGCGAAGAGTTATGCTGAATTAGAGTTTTGGTTCTCTAGTATTAAAGTAGTTACAATTATTGCATTCATTCTACTTGGTGGTAGCGCATTACTAGGATTCTTACCATACGATGGAAAAGAAGCAGCGCCTCTTTTCTCTAACTTTGTAAGTGATGGTGGGCTATTCCCAAATGGACTAGCTGCAGTGCTTCTTACGATGATTACAGTTAACTTTTCCTTCCAAGGAACAGAGTTAATCGGGATTGCAGCAGGAGAGAGTCAGAATCCTGAAAAAACAATTCCACGTGCGATTCGTAATACAGTATGGCGCATTATGTTATTCTTCATTTTAACAATGACAATTTTAGTAGGGTTAATTTCTTGGAAAGAAGCAGGGATAATTGAAAGCCCATTCGTAGTTGTATTTGATAAAATCGGTATTCCATATGCAGCTGATATTATGAACTTCGTTATTATTACAGCTCTTCTATCTGTAGCGAACTCAGGGTTATATGCAGCAACGCGTATACTATGGTCACTTGCAAATGAAGGAATGGCACCAACTTCTTTCAAGAAAGTAAATAAACGTGGTATTCCGATTACAGCGTTAGTCGTAACAATTGCAGTAGCGGGCCTTTCTTTATTAACAAGCTTCCTTGCAGAAGATACAGTATATATGTACTTATTATCTATAGCTGGTTTATCGGCTGTTTCAAGTTGGATCATTATTGCTTTATCACAACTTCGCTTTAGAAGTCAGTATTTAAAAGGCGGAGGAAAATTAGAGGACTTAAAGTATAGAACACCACTATACCCGCTTGTTCCAATTTTAGCTTTAATTACAAATAGCATCGTTGTTATTAGTTTAGCGTTTATTCCAGAACAAAGAATGGCTTTATATTGTGGTATTCCATTTATCATTTTCTGCTACATATATTATTATATGAGTAAGAAACGGAAGAAACCGATGAAAGTGGAGATGGAAGCAAAGTATGAAAATAGAAATTAAGCATGATGATATAGAGGCAGATTTATCGTATGGTCAATTAGCGATTGGGAAAGAAAACGGATATTCACCGTTACAATTACTCGTTTCTTCTATCGCGGGATGTAGTGCAATTGTTTTTCGAACGATTTTAGAAAAGAAACGTATTGCATACGATACGTTTACAATTGAAACTGAAATTGGTAGAAGTGAAGCTTTATCAAAACCAGTTGAAAGCGTTCATTTGCACTATAAAATTAAAGCACAAAATATTACAGAAGAACAATTAGACAAGGCACTGCAACTTGCGGTGAAAAATTGCACAATTGTTCAATCTGTAAAGGATAGTATAAAAGTTACAGAAACAATTGAATTAGTAAAGTGAAACATAAAAACGTGAGAATAGGGCGCTCACGTTTTTATGTTTTTAATAAAGGGGAAAGTATGATGGAATGTTTAGGTTGTAAATTAGCAAATGAAGAAGAAATTATATATAAAGTGTATGAAGATGATTATGTAACTTGTTTTTTAGATCATGCGCCTTTCTATACAGGGCATACTTTAATCGTTCCAAAGCTGCATGTTGTAGAAGTGGACGAATTAGATGATTGTGTAGCGCAAGCGATTATGGACGCTTCTAAGCTTATTTCAAAGGCTATTAAGTTATTATATAAACCAGACGGAGTTACAATTTGTCAAAATGGTGGAATCTTTAACGAGTTAACTCATTATCACATGCATATTGTACCGAGATATAAAGAGCGTTCGTTTGCTGAGTTTTATACGGTGCAGCCAGGAGAACAGCAGAATCATAACTTTGAAGAGACAAAGAGTTTGTTAAAAGAAGCGATAGAGAAAATAATACATAGCGAAAAGGCGTAAGAGGGGTTTTCTTACGCCTTTTTAGTCTCCATACATATTTAAAACTTCTTTCGCACGTATACGTAAACCATCTATTAATTCTTTCGGTTCTAAAACTCGTGCATCTTTTCCAAGTCTATAAAATAAAGGGGTAATAAAGTTAATTTCACCTTTATCAATTGTTGAATGTATATATCCTGTCCCGTCTGCGTTTATTACCACGAATTCTTCAAGGTAAGGAACGCTTTTACATTGGCGTACGCCTTCAGTCGTTAATAAAACATGTAACTGCGTAGGGATGTGTACTATGTTAGAGCTAGAGGTAAACCACTCTTCTAAATTCATGAAAGTATCCTCATTTTCTTCTGTTGATAATATAGAAAGAATGCGATCAACACGATACAGTAGGACTTTTTTTCTACCATAGTCATAGGACGGCAAATACCATAAACCATCGTGAGCATATACACCGATGGGATGAACATGTTTTGTTTTTATCCCTGATTTAGATTCGTATTGAAAGTGTAAATTTTTATTTTCAATAGCCGCGGTTAATACTTCGTTTAAAAGAGGTGTATCAATTGTTCTCTTCGGATTCCAAAAAGAGATATAAGATCGTATTTTATCAACTTTCGCTTTCGCATCATGTTGTAGGGAGCTATACAGTTTATGCGTAACGGAATTGATTTCTGTGTTAAAAGGCAAGTCTCTGTAGTAGCTTAAAGACTGAAAAGCAAAAAAGATGGAGACTGCTTCTTCTTCGGTAAATAAAATGGGGGGAAGCATGCTGTTTGTTAATACTTTATATCCTCCGTTGCGACCTTGTTCAGCGTAAATGGGTAACCCCATATCACTTAAATCTAAAATATATCTATGGACCGTACGAACGGAAATATTAAATTCATCAGCTATTTCTTGAGCTGTAAATGTTTTTTTCGTAGAAGCAAATATAAGAATGTCTAGTAAACGTTTTGCTTTTGACAAGGATATCACCTTTTTCTTTTTTAACATGACATAAGTTGTCATGTTTTATGGTTAGTATAGTGCTTATAAGATGATTTTATCAATAGAAGCTGTAAGGAGGAAAAGATATGTCACGTGAAATTGTTTTATTTATTGCAGCGAGCTTAGATGGATTTATCGCGAAAGAAGATGATGATTTAGAGTGGTTAATGGAAACAGAAGGTGAGGGAGACAACGGTTATACAGAAATGTACGAAACAATTGATACGATAATTATGGGAAAGAGAACGTACGATTATGTGGTAGAGCATACGGAAACATTCCCGTACCTAGATAAAAAATGTTATGTTTTTTCTAATTCAGAAAAAGGTTCAAACGAGCATGTAGAGTTTGTAAATGAAGATGTATTAGAGTTTACAAAAAGGTTGAAAGAGCAGGAAGGATCTAAAATATGGATGGTCGGTGGAGGGAGTCTACTGAGAGGATTTTTTAAGAATAATTTAATTGATGAATATGTTGTTACGATTACACCTCACATATTAGGTTCTGGAGTTCCGTTATTTAAAGAAAAGAATCCAGAAATTCATTTAACTTTAACGGATACGAAACGTTTTGGCCAATTCGTAAATTTATATTATAAAGTAAAGTCCTAAAGGATAAGAAAACACGACTATTGATGATAGTCGTGTTTCTATATAGATGGCAATGAAATTGTAAAGCAAGATCCGTGATCAATTTCACTTGTGACAGTAATATTCCCGCCGTGTAGTTCTACGATTTCTTTTACGATGGAGAGCCCTAAACCAGTGCCTCCTGTAGCTCTAGAGCGCGCTTTATCAACACGGTAAAAGCGGTCGAAAATGTGAGGGAGGTCTTCAGGGGGAATACCTTCTCCCTTGTCCTTAATTTTGATGGAAATATGTTTATGTTCTTCTGTAACAGAAATATTAATATGGGAATGTTCTTTTGAATGTCTATACGCGTTATTTAAAATGTTAGCCATAACTTGTTCAAAGCGCTGCTCATCTAGCTTTACTAAGAGTGAGGAAGGACATGTGAAAACAGCTTTAATTTGTTTTTCTCCGTACATCACATTTATTTTTTCAGTGATGCGAGTAAGGAAGGGGTGTAAATGCACTTCCTGTACTTGAATGAAAAAGTTATGCTTTTCCATTTGAGCGAGTGAAAATAAATCTTGGACTAAGTTTGTAATATAATCAGACTCGTCTTTTATAATGGATAAGTATCGTAAACGTTGCTCTGGAGGTGTGCTTTCTTTTAATGCAATGTCAGCATAACCTCTTACGTACGTTAATGGTGTTCGTAATTCGTGAGCAACACTCGCTAGAAATTCACTTCGCTCTGTTTTCATATAATGTAAATCATTTGCGAGAGTTTGGATAGATTGTGCTAGTTCACCAATTTCGTCATTTCGAGTAGTCGTTAATGAAACTGATAAATCGCCCTTACTCATTTTTTCAGTCGCTTGTTTCATGTGTAACAATGGTTTTGTTAACACACGTGATAATAGAAAAATGGTGATGGCTGTTAATAGGAAAGTAATGACTCCAGCGATAATGAATTGTCTTGTTAGCCCGTTGACCATTTCTTCGATTGATTCCGTCCCGAGAAACATATATACATAGCCTTCCGTTTTTCCTGCCACTACAATTGGGCTAACTGTACATATATAATTAGATGTTTTCCAATGATTCTCTATAATTGCTCCATCATGATCTGTTCGTGTTTGCATTCCTTCAATATGTTTTTTTATAGTAGTATTTATTTCATTGGATTTAGCTAGTATTTCCTTATTTGCATTTGTAATAATAACAGTGGTTTCGGCTTCGGACTCCATTAGTGCAACATGGGAGATTGTTTGCTTATCAAAATACTTTTCAAGGACATCTCGGTGACTATTTCCACGCTTCAATAAAGCTGTCATTTCTTCATTTACTCTATTGTTTACAAGGCTATAATAGAGCAAGACAAATAGAACACTTTCGATTAAAAGTGTAACAATTAGAAAATAAAATCCGAGTTGAATAGAAATTCGCTTCATCGTTTTGCTCCTTAGTTTTCAATATCAATCCATCGATATCCTACTCCGTAAACAGTTTTTAAATGGTGATCAATGGGGAAATTTACTTTTCGTAATTTATCACGTAAATTACGAATATGTGAATCGACTGTTCTATCTTCTGTATTTGTATTTAATCCCCAAATTCGTTCAATGAGCTGATCACGGCTTAATACGTAGTTCACATGACGTAAAAATAATCCGAGTAAAGAGAATTCGATTGGGGTGAGAAGAAGTTCTTCATTATGGACAGAAATGAAATGCTTGGCCTCATCCCATAAAATGCCGTGATATTGGATTTGTGCATGTTGATTGGTTCGGCGTAAAACAGCTTCAATTCTTGCGAAGAGCTCCTCTTCGTGGAATGGTTTCGTCACGTAATCATCTGCTCCAAGTTTTAACCCTTGAACGACATCTACCGTTTGATCACGAGCAGTTACCATAATGATAGGAACGTTACTAAATGATCGAATTCTTTTGCAAGTTTCCCACCCATCCATCTTTGGCATCATAATATCGAGTAAAACAAATTTGAAGTTTCGATTTTCTATATGTGAAATAGCTTCTTCTCCGGATACTGCACATACGCAGTTATATCCGATTGGAGTAAGATAAAGCGTTAATAATTCAAGCATTCTCGGTTCATCATCTACGAGTAGTATATCGATCATAGAGTACCTCCGCATTTGTAGTTATTACTTAAATTGTAAGTCAAAATCATGAAGAAATGGTGCAGATTATAATGCATCTGCATAATTTCTTCAGAATTGCTTGTTATTGTAAAGTTGAAATTCCATTTTAGGTAATAATATTGGCTCGAAAACGAATAATACGGAGGCGATATAGTGAAAAAGATGACCCGAATTTTGGGGATAACAATAATTGCAGCAGTCGGTCTTGCGGCATGCGGACAAACGAATACAGATCATAAAAATCATGAATCTACAGAAGAGACGAAAACAGAGCAAAAGGAAATGAAAATGAATCAGGAGGTAACTGCGCCGAAAGAAATGAATCAAGGTGCATCGAATGATTTATTAACGACAAGTTTAAAAAATGTAACGAGATTAAATACAAATGATCCTTTGCAAATGGCAGTATTAACTTCACAAACGATATGGCCAGCAACGCATAAAGAGAATCAGCCAGGCGCTATTATTTTAGTGCCAGTGAACGAGTGGCAATTAGGTATTGCAAGTGCGGATCTTATTCATCATCCGAATAACGGACCGATTTTATTTATAGAAAAAGAAAAGGTACCCGAAATGACGTTAAAAGAAATAAAACGATTAAATCCGCTCGGAACGAAAGATGGAACGCAAATTATGGTGATGGGGGATGTAGGGGCATCTAGCCTAGAGCAATTAAAAGAATATAAATTAAAGCAAATAAAAGAAACGGACCCAGCTAAATTTGCTAAAGATGTTGATAAAGAATATGCCGATATAACAGGAAATTATCCAAATAGCGTTATTATCGGTTCGTCTGAAGAAGAAGGACGTTTATATACAACACCAGCTGTAAATTGGATTTCTCATATGCCAGAACCTCTTCTATATACTGAAAAAAATAAAGTGCCAGAAGCGACAATAGAGGCATTAAAAATGAGAAAAGATAAAGCAAATATATATGTGTTAGGACCAGAAAAAATCGTTTCGAGAGAAGTAGAAAAAGAGTTAAGTAAATACGGGAAAGTAACGCGTATTAGTGGGGAGACTCCAACAGAAAATTCGGTTGCATTTGCGAAATTTAAAGATGAAAAAACGAAATTTGGCTGGGGATTCACAAAACCAGGTCACGGTTTTTCATTTGTTTCAAGCAAAACACCAGACTTAGCAATTGCGGGAGCACCGTTTTCACATATGGGTAAACATGCCCCTGTTGTTTTGCTTGAGGAAGGAAAAGCAAAACAACCAGTTTATGACTTCCTTGCTACTATTCAGCCGAAGTTTAAGGATGACCCAACGCTTGGACCGTATAACCATGGTTTCCTATTAGGAAGTACTAGTGATATCTCATTTGAAACACAAGGTATATTGGATGAGAGGTTAGAAATTGTTCAGGAAAGTGGTCAAGGTCACGGTGGACATTAATGAAATGAGAAAAGACGCTGCTAAGGTAGCGTCTTTTCTTTAGGAAACTTTTACATAGCACAACATCCTTTGCTCGTTATATAATAGCCTTCGTGCAGTCGGCCTTGATTTTCTTACGGAGAAAATCAAATGATAAAAGAGTAGAGGAGTGTTACTTTGTTTCAAACTATAAAAAATGAATGGTTCTCAAATATGAGAGGGGACGTGCTATCGGGGATTGTTGTTGCTTTAGCATTAATTCCTGAAGCGATAGCTTTTTCTGTTATTGCAGGTGTAGATCCGACCGTTGGGTTATACGCCGCTTTTTGTATTGCGGTTACAATTTCGTTTGTAGGCGGAAGACCAGGGATGATCTCGGCGGCAACAGGTGCGATGGCGTTATTAATGGTCACTCTTGTGAAGGATCATGGTTTGCAATATTTATTTGCTGTGACAATAGTAACAGGTATTGTTCAAATTATTTTTGGAGTGTTCAAGCTGAGCTCATTTATGAAGTTTGTTCCTAAATCCGTTATGAGTGGTTTTTTAAATTCACTTGGAATTTTAGTTTTTACAGCGCAATTGCCGCATTTTAAAAATGCAACTTGGCAAATGTATGCACTTGTCGCATTAGGACTTGCAATTATATATTTATTTCCACGTATTACGACGGCTGTTCCGTCTACACTTATTTCAATTATTATTGTGACAAGCATTGCACTTATGAGCGGATTACAGTTAAAAACAGTAGGGGATATGGGAAGCTTACCGAAAGAATTACCGTTCTTTAGTATTCCTGATGTTCCATTTACACTTGAGACATTAGCAATTATTTTACCGTATTCAGTTATGCTAGCGGTTATAGGTTTACTAGAGTCATTATTAACGGCGTCGGTTTTAGACGATATGACACATACGGAAAGTAATAAGCATAAAGAGGCACGTGGACAAGGGATTGCGAACGTTGTTGCTGGTTTCTTCGGAGGAATGGCAGGATGTGCAATGATTGGACAATCTGTTATTAACATTAAATCAGGTGGTCGCGGGAGATTATCGACGTTTGTAGCCGGTGGTTTTTTAATCGTATTGCTATTTGTTTTAGGTGATTACGTTGTTCATATTCCGATGGCAGCTTTAGTTGCAGTTATGATTATGGTTTCGATTGGGACGTTTGATTGGAACTCTGTAGCGACGATTCATAAAGTACCAAAAGGAAACGCATTTGTTATGATCGTAACAGTTGTGATTGTCCTAATTACACATAATTTAGGATTAGGTGTAATTATCGGAACGATAATTAGTGCAGTTTTATTTGCATTCAATATGGCAAAGATTCACGTGAAACATTTGTATATTGAAAATAAGAAAATATACGAAATTCACGGCCAACTATTCTTCGCATCTACGGCAGAGTATATAAATGCTTTTTCATACAATGAAGATGTGAAAGAAATTGAGATGAACTTTACTAACGCACACGTATGGGATGATTCAGCAGTAGCGGCAATTGATAAAGTTATCATGAAATATGAACAGAACGGTGTGAAAGTAAGGATCACAGGGTTAAATGAACGTAGCTCGAAGCTCGTTGCAAATTTAGCTACTTATAATAAGAGAATTGCTAGTTAGAAGCCTCCTTTTTAGGGGGCTTTATTATATAATACGGGTAGGATAACGAAAAGGGGATTCAGCATATGTACAAACAAATTTTATTAGCATGCGATGGTTCTGAACATGCACTTCGAGCAGCCGAGCATGCAACATATATTGCGAAATTTAACGAAGAAACACATGTTGAAGTTGTGTACGTAGTAGATAATAGAACGGCAAAGTCAGATATTATACAAGGACAAACGGATTTAGAAACAATATCAGCTAGTCGAAAAGATAAATTAAAAGAGATTGAGGGTTTATTAAAGAAAGAGAACATTTCCTACAAAATTACGATTCTACATGGCGATCCAGGAGATACGATTGTTCAATATGTAAATACAGGAGATATAGATCTTATTATTGCTGGGAGTAGAGGGCTAAATACACTGCAAGAAATGGTGCTTGGTAGTGTAAGTCATAAAATAGCAAAACGTGTGAAATGCCCGGTGATGATTATAAAGTGAAGCTTTAATCAGTGGGGGTTTTGTTCATCCCCGACCTAACTTCTTTGCTTTCACTGAATTTTGAGGTGGGGGTCTTACTGCCCGGCGAATAGCGGGATAAAATAAGTTGAGTGAGATATTATGTAGTGTAAGCAGGACCTTGATATAATTCGAGGTCTTTTTTGATGTATTAAGAGGGAGAATATGGACAGAATATATATAAGTTTAAAAAAATGTTAACTTACAAATTTGTAAGTTAGCTGTCAGCGAAATCGATGTTATGAAATTTTCCCCATTGATACAATAAGAATATCAAAGGGGATATAGGGAGGATGGAAGGTATGAAATCATTTCAAAATTTGTCTTATAGCCAAGGGGTAAGCTTAATTTGTTTAGGTGGATTTGCTGGATCTGTTATGTTAGCTGTTTTAATAAAGATGTTTCAGCAAATGTTTTAATCGTATGAATAGAAGGGAAATGATTAATATAAATAGCAAGAGAAGAACGATAAATAAAAAATAGCTCTTAGCATGTAAGTAAATGCTGAGAGCTATTTTTATGTTTATTTTTCTACACATTATATTTTGTTTAAACTTCTTTTGATTTAGCAGATCCTGTATTTAAAGTAAGAGCAAGGAAGAACATTGCAAGCACACAAGAAGCAAGGAGCAAAATGAATCCGCCGTCCCATCCGAATCCATCTACAATAAAGCCCATAGCTGCGCTAGCAAAAGTAGCTCCCCCTAGGTAACCGAAGAACCCAGTTAACCCAGCGGCAGTTCCAGCAGCTTTTTTGGGTGCTAAGTCAAGCGCGTGAAGACCAATTAGCATAACAGGTCCGTAAATTAAAAATCCAATGGAAACAAGTGCGATACTATCAATGATTGGATGCCCAGCAGGATTTAGCCAGTAAACAAGAACGGCAATGAATACACCGACCATAAATAGAATGCCAGCAGGTGCGCGGCGCCCTTTAAATAGTTTATCACTCATCCATCCGCAAAGAAGTGTACCTGGAATACCAGCCCATTCGTATAGAGCATAAGCTGTACGTGAGCTACTGTGAGTAAAGCTTTTTTCTTCTACTAAATAAGTAGGAGCCCAGTCTACAACGCCGTAACGAACGAAATAAACAAAGACGTTAGCGATAGCGATGTACCATAAAAACTTATTGTTTAATATGTATGTAAATAAAATTTCCTTTACCGAAAGTTCGCGTTCACGGTCCGCTACTTTTTCATCTGATGGATATTCCCCAGTATGTTCTTCAATAGAAGGTAATCCGCAAGATTGAGGTGTATCTCTCATCGTAATTAATACATAAATCCCCACCAAAATTGAAAGAATACCTGGGAAGTAAAATATACTTTTCCAGTCATTTGCAAAGAAATATAAGCCTAATGTAACGAGAGAAGGCATAAGCGCGCCGCCGACATTATGAGCGACGTTCCAAATAGACATTTTTGTACCACGTTCACTAACGGAGAACCAGTGAACCATCGTACGACCACAAGGAGGCCATCCCATACCTTGTACCCATCCATTTAAAAACTGAAGTACAAACATAAGTATAATGCTCGTTGTAATGAAAGAAAATGAGCCGAAAATAATATTAATGATACCGGATAAAAATAGCCCAGCTGCTAAAAAGTAGCGAGGATTACAACGATCGGATACGATACCCATAAGAAATTTACTTAATCCGTAAGCGATAGATACTGCTGAAAGGATAACCCCAAGTTCCCCTTTACTAAAGCCCTGTTCGATTAAGTATGGCATTGCGAGTGAAAAGTTTTTTCGAACAAAGTAGTAACCCGCATAACCGATGAAGATGCCTAAGAATACTTGCAAACGCAATTTGCGGTATTCGCTATCAGTGCGGTCAGCTGGTAAGCGTTCTGCGTGGGGCGCAGGTTTAAATAATTGTGTGAAAAACATAAAATGAAAATCCTCCCCTAATTAATTGGAAGCGTTTTAAGACAGAGAGAATACAAAAAGGCTATGAAATATAAAAAAGTTCCCTTTTTTATGATTCATAGCCATATACTCCGATTCTCCGTGACTGTCAATATTAACTTCGACGAAAATTATACAACTTTGTGACAAAAATGTAAACGTTTTTATAAAGAAAGTTGTTGACGTATTTTGTTTGCGGGATTAATATTTAAATACGTTAAATATTTTATTGCTTAAATAAGAGGTGGATAACATGCCAAATGATATGACTCATATTGATAAGATTCAAGCTCTTACATTCGCTATAGGAAAGAAAATGCAAACAGAGCTATTAGAACAAATGCAAGCATCAGGACTTACACCACCGCAGTTTTATATTTTAAAGATTTTAGATCATTACGGAGCTTCAAGAGCGACACAATTGGCGGAGAAAATGTACGTGAAACCGAGCGCGATTACAGTAATGACTGATCGTTTAATTGATCATGGGTTAGTAGAGCGCTATCACGACGATAATGATCGCCGCGTTGTTGTCATTGAGCTAACGAAGAAGGGGAAAGCTACAGTAGAAGAAGCGATGGCGGCTCGTAATGAGCATATTGCAAAATACTTCTCACACTTAGAATTACAAGAGAGAGAAGATTTGTTGCGCCTCTTTGAAAAGCTAGAAACAATTATTTGCGGGAAACCAGAGAAAAAAGAGAAAAAAGAGAAAAAAGAGAAAAACTAAGAGGAATTGAGGAGATTACATGGAGCAACAAGAAAATCAGAATAGAAAGTTGTTGTTAATCGGTTTAGTAATCGCAATGCTATTTGCTGCATTGGACGGAACAATCGTTGGTACAGCAATGCCGCGTATCGTCGGTGAACTAGGTGGATTAAGTTTAATGACATGGCTAACAACAGCTTACATGTTAACATCAACAACGGTTGTACCGATTGCAGGTAAATTAGCGGATTTACTTGGGCGTCGTAACGTATATATAGCAGGATTAATTATCTTTATGGTTGGTTCAGCGTTATGTGGTATGGCAAACGGTATGACAGAATTAATTATTTTCCGTGGTATTCAAGGTCTTGGTGGCGGTATTATGATGCCAATGGCTATGATTATTATCGGAGATATGTTCACGGGAAAAGAACGTGCTAAATGGCAAGGTATTTTTGGAGCTCTATACGGTCTTGCCTCTGTAATTGGACCACAAGTTGGTGGTTGGATTGTAGACGCAGTGAACTGGAGATGGGTATTCTATATTAACTTACCAGTTGGTATTTTAGCGACAATCTTCATTGCAATGGGATTAAAAGCACATAAACAAACAGGACCAATTAAAATTGATATCGCTGGAATCTTCACGATGATTCTCGGTGTTGTAAGTTTATTACTTGCGTTAACGTTTGGTGGGAAAGATTATGCATGGGGTTCTTGGCAAATTATCGGGTTATTTGCACTAGCTGCCATTGGTATTGTTAGCTTTGTTATCGTTGAAATGAAGGCTAAAGAACCAATTTTACCGATGCACTTCTTTAAAAACCGTACATTTACACTACTGAATGCGATCGGTTTCTTTATGAGTATCGGAATGTTTGGAGCAATTATGTTCGTACCGTTCTTTATGCAAGGAATTGTAGGCGTAAGTGCTGCTGAATCAGGAACGATTATGACACCGATGATGATTACAATGATCGTTATGAGTATTATTGGTGGTCAGCTTGTATTAAAAATTGGTGTGAAACCACAAATTATTACAGGGATGCTTATTATGGCTAGTGGTTTCTGGTTATTAACAACGATGGATATGCACACAACTAAGCTTACCGCTACTTCTTATATGATGGTTATCGGTTTAGGAATGGGTCTTGTTATGCCGATATTAACATTAGCATTACAAGAAAGCTTCCCGAAAAAAGATCTTGGCGTTGTAACATCATCAAGTCAATTCTTCCGTCAAATCGGTGGAACGTTTGGGATTACAATTTTAGGATCAATTATGAATAACACTTCAGGCACAACGTTAACAAATAAATTAGTACCTGTATTAGACACATTCCCAAAAGAAGCGGGACAAATGGTAACAAAATTTAAAGATATGATTCATACAGATCCACAAAGTTTATATTCTATGCTATTTAGTCCAGAGGCATTAAAACAAATGCCAGAAGCATTTTCTAATAGCATCGTACCAATTTTGAAAAGCTCTTTAGTGGACTCACTTCATACTGTATTCTTAACAGGATTGGTATTTATCGTAGTAGGTGCTATCTTTACGATTTTCTTACAGAAAATTAAACTGTCTGATCGTAAAAAAGGTGCTGAAGAGCCTGCTGTAGAAGAAAAGGAAAAAACTGTATCATATTCGTAATAAAAAAGCATCGCCTTATGGCGATGCTTTTTTTGAGTATAACCTTAAAAGCTTTTTAGTTAGAAATGATTGACGTATTTTTATAAATGCGTTATATTATTTTCTGTAAACGGTTACATGAAATGAGGAGAAAAGAGAATGAGTACGATTAAAGACGTTGCAAAATTAGCAGGGGTATCTGTTGCGACCGTTTCCAGAGTGTTAAATAAAAATGGATATGTCCATGAGGATACATTAAAGAAAGTAGAGCGAGCAATTGAAATGCTAGATTATAAGCCTAGTACAGTAGCGCGTTCTTTATATAATAAAAAGTCTCGTTTAATTGGCTTAGTTGTTCCAAATATCGTGAATCCATTCTTTCCGGAAGTTGCACGTGCTGTAGAAGATGTAGCACATAAGCAAGGTTACACAGTTGTACTTTGTAACTCTGATGAAAATTTAGAAAAAGAGAAGCAATACATTGATGTGCTTAGACAAAATAATGTGGACGGATTTATTGTAGCAACGAATCCACAAAATAGTGTTAATTACATGAATTTGTCTATTCCAGTTGTTGCGATTGACCGTATGTTTAATGAGCGCATTCCTACTGTATATGCAGATAACTATGCAGGGAGTCAGGCGGCGACAAAGTTATTAATAGACAAAGGGTGTAAACATATTGCACATATTCGTGGACCGCGTGATGTGAGCACAGCTAATGAACGTTTTGAAGGTTTTGTAGACGTTATTACGCAAAATAATCTTTCTTATATGATTGCAGAGAGTACATTCGATCCAGCTAATAGTGAACAGGTAGCGGTGGAATTATTAGAAGAATATCCACATATTGATGGAATTGTTGCTGGGAATGATTTAATTGCAATTGGTATTGTAAAGGCTGCACTTCAAAAGGGAATTTCTATTCCAAACGATTTACAAATTATTGGATTCGATGGAATTTCTTTAACTGAAATGATGTATCCATCTATTACGACTGTTGCACAGCCAATTTATGAAATGGGGAAAATTGCAACAGAATTGTTGTTAGAGCAGATGGAAGGAAATCCATTAGAAGAGAAACACTATCGTTTACCGATTGAAATTATAGAACGAAATACAACGAAGTAAGGAGATGAGACAGATGCCAAATATTGCAGTAGTAGGTAGCATTTCAATGGACTTAGTGGCTGTTTCAAAAATACGGCCGAAAGCAGGAGAAACAGTAATTGGTGAAGCGTTTCATACGATACCAGGAGGAAAAGGGGCCAACCAAGCAGTTGCTGCAGCTAGATTAGGAGCAAATGTAGCGATGGTTGGTGCAGTAGGAAATGATGATTACGGAACAGTAGTTAGAAAAAATTTGGAGAACGAACGCATTTTTATCGACTATGTGGTACCGGTTACAGATAGGACGACAGGAATCGCTCATATCGTTTTAGCAGAAGAGGATAACAGTATTGTTGTCGTACAAGGAGCAAATGCTCTTGTAAATGAGTCGATTGTAGATCGTTCAAAAGACCTTATTGTAAAAGCAGATATGGTTGTTCTTCAACTAGAGATTCCGCTTGAAACAGTAAAATACGTTCTGGCTATTTGTGAGGAGCATAAAATTCCAGTTATGTTGAATCCGGCTCCAGCACAAATCTTATCAGAAGATATTTTAGAAAAAGCGACTTATATTACGCCGAATGAACATGAATGCCGCATCGTATTAAATGATTTCACATCACCAATTGAAGAGTTACTTGCGAAATATCCAAATAAGCTATTGATGACGGAAGGGTCTAACGGTGTTCGTTTCCATAACGGAACGGAAGTTGTTCAAGTTCCAAGTATTGCTGTAGATGTAGTAGATACGACTGGAGCTGGTGATACATTTAACGGCGCGCTAGCAGTTGCACTTTCTGAAGGAGAAATACTTCAAAAAGCAATTCGTTTTGCGAACATTGCTGGTGGTCTTTCTGTAACGAAACTTGGGGCACAGGGCGGTATGCCAACGAGAGATAGAGTTCGTGAAGTGCAGGTGATTGTCGGATGAAAAAACACGGTGTATTAAATAGTGAAATTGCGGCGGTCCTTGCTTCACTTGGACATACAGATACGATTGTAATTGCTGATTGCGGGTTACCTATTCCTGATGGAGTAAAACGAATTGATTTAGCAGTTGAAATCGGAAAACCTAGTTTTTTAGACGTATTACAAGTTGTTGCTGATGATATGGCAATTGAAAAAGTGATGTTAGCAGAAGAAGTTATTATAAATAATGCAGAGGTAAATAAAGAAGTTGAGATGCGATTAATAGAGCCAGCATTTGAATATGTGTCTCATAAGGAATTTAAAGAGCATACAAAGAGAGCGAAGGCGATTATTCGTACAGGAGAAGCAACGCCTTATGCGAATGTTATTTTACATGCAGGCGTGATTTTTTAATAAAGGGATGTGATGAGAATGCATATTGAAATGAAGAACATTTCAAAAGCGTTCAGTGGTAATCCTGTTCTAAAAAACGCACAGTTTATGATTGAAACAGGAGAAGTCCATGCATTGATGGGGGAAAATGGAGCGGGGAAATCGACGCTCATGAAGATTTTAACAGGTGTATATAAAAAAGACAGTGGAACAGTCATGATTGATGGGAAAGAACGAACTTTTAAAAATGCGAAAGAAGCTGAAGAGTATGGTATTGCATTTATCCATCAAGAGTTGAACATATTACCGAATTTAACGGTAGCTGAAAATATGTTTCTTGGAAAAGAGTTAATGTATGGGAAAACGGGCATTTTACGTACGCGTCAAATGAACGCGATTGCCCAGCAACAATTAGCAGATCTTGGTCTACATGTGAGAGGTGCTATGCTAGCAGGTGAATTATCAGTTGGACAACAGCAAATTATTGAAATTGCTAAAGCATTAATGACAAAGGCGAGCGTTATTATTATGGATGAACCTACAGCAGCATTAACAGATCGCGAAATTGAAACGCTGTTTATTGTTATTAATAAATTACGTAAAGAGGGCGTTTCATTCGTTTATATTTCACACCGGATGGAAGAAATTTTTTCAATATGTGATGCCATTACGATTTTGCGTGATGGAGAATATGTAGGGAAGAGATTAATTCCGGAAACATCATTTGATGAAGTAGTTAGCATGATGGTGGGGCGCAGTATTGGTCAACGTTATCCAGAGCGAAATAGTCAAATTGGCGAAGTGATTTTTGAAATGCGTAACGGAACGAAAAAGGGGAAATTTGAAAATGTTTCGTTTCAAGTTAGAAAAGGTGAAATCCTTGGTGTTGCGGGCTTGATGGGAGCTGGTCGCACGGATATTATGAAAGCAATATTTGGATATGAACCGCTCGATTCAGGAAAAATTTTCATGAATGGACAAGAAGTAAAAATTGATAGTCCAATTGATGCGATTAGACAACGAATTGCCTTTATTACAGAGGATAGAAAATCTGAAGGGCTTGTGTTAGATTTTTCGATTCGTGAAAATTTAGCTTTACCAAATTTAGAAAGTCTTTCAAAGGGAAGCGTTGTTAATAAAGGTTTAGAACAGCAATTTACAGAGGATATGATGAAGCTTCTTAATGTGAAAGCAGCAAACGGAGAGCAAGCTGTAAAATCTCTTTCTGGTGGAAATCAGCAAAAGATTGTAATTGCAAAATGGCTAGGTATTCATCCGCAGTTACTCATTTTAGATGAGCCAACGAGAGGTGTAGATGTTGGGGCTAAAAAAGAAATTTACTCTATTATGAATAAGCTTACTGAGCAGGGTGATGCCGTTATTATGGTATCGTCTGAGCTTCCAGAAGTTTTAGGAATGAGTGATCGTGTTCTCGTTATTCATGAAGGGAAAATCGGTGGTATTTTAGAGAAAGATCAGGCATCGCAAGAGTCTATTATGGCACTAGCTACAGGGGGAGAGTAAGATATGGCTAAGAAGGGGAATGTATTACAACAACTTGGTTCTTTAATTGGGTTAGTATTAATTATCGTGGTAATTACAGCTTTAAATCCAGCATTTATTGAAATTCCAAATTTATTTAATATACTGCGCCAAGTATCGATTAATGCACTCATTGCATTTGGAATGACCTTCGTTATTTTAACAGGGGGTATTGACTTATCGGTAGGTTCTATTTTAGCATTATCAAGTGCACTTGTTGCCGGAATGATGGCAAGTGGCATGGATCCGTTCCTTGCAATGGTAGTTGGATTATTAGCAGGTCTTGCAATGGGGATTGTAAACGGCATCATTATTGCGAAGGGAAAAGTAGCTCCGTTTATTGCAACTTTAGCAACAATGACTATTTTTCGCGGGTTGACGCTTGTTTATATGGACGGACGTCCGATCACTGGTCTTGGTGATCATTTAATGTTCCAAATGTTTGGCCGTGGTTATTTCCTTGGTATTCCTGTGCCAGCCGTTACAATGATGATCGCTTTTGCAGTACTGTACTTTATTTTAAAGAAAACAACGTTTGGTCGCCGTACGTTTGCGATTGGTGGAAATGAAGAAGCGGCAGCTTTATCAGGTATTAATGTTACGAGAATTAAAGTAATGATTTACGGTCTTTCCGGAATTTTGGCAGCGCTTGCAGGTATTGTCTTAACATCAAGGTTAGATTCTGCACAGCCGACTGCTGGTACTTCTTACGAATTGGATGCAATTGCTGCAGTTGTGTTAGGAGGAACGAGTCTTTCAGGTGGAAGAGGATGGATTGTTGGTACATTCATCGGTGTGCTTATTATTGGTGTACTAAATAACGGTTTAAATTTATTAGGTGTATCTTCTTTCTTCCAACAAGTTGTAAAAGGACTTGTAATCTTACTAGCTGTACTAATTGATCGTCGAAAAGAAGCGTAATGGAGGGGCAATTCATGAAAAAATGGTTACTGATACTCGTTGCATGCATCATGGTAGTTACTGCTGGTTGTTCAATGGAACCACCAGATTGGGCAAAGGATTCTAGCGATAAAGGTCGAAATAAAACTATTAAAGTTGGATTTTCTGTTTCCACTTTAAATAATCCATTTTTCGTCACGTTGAAAAAAGGTGCAGAAAAGAAAGCAAAAGATAGTGGCATTGAACTAATTGCTGTTGATGCACAAAATGATGCAGCGAAGCAAACAAACGATGTTGAAGATTTAATTCAAAAAGGTGTCGATGTAGTTGTTATTAATCCAACCGACTCAGATGCTGTTGCTTCAGCGGTAAGTGCAGCCAATGCAGCCAATGTTCCTGTTATTACAGTAGACCGAGTTGCGAATTCAGGTAAAGTTGTTTCTCACATTGCTTCTAACAATGTCGAAGGTGGTCAAATGGCTAGTGATTACATTCGGGAATTAGTTGGTGAAGGAACAAATGTTGCTGAGTTAGAAGGAATCCCTGGATCGTCTGCTGCTCGTGAGCGTGGGAAAGGATTCCATAACGTAGCTGATAAGTCTTTAAAAGTAGTAGCAAAACAAGCAGCTGATTTCGATCGTGCAAAAGGGCTATCCGTTATGGAAAATATTTTGCAAGCAAATAGCGATATAAAAGCAGTGTTTGCTCATAACGATGAAATGGCATTAGGCGCACTTGAGGCGTTGAAATCTGCTGGCAAAACGGACGTAGTCGTTGTTGGATTTGATGCAACGGACGATGCTGTAAAAGCGGTTAAAGATGGGCGCATGGCAGCAACAGTCGCTCAAAAACCGGAATTAATCGGAGAGAAGGCGATGGAAACAGCGAAAGAAATAACACAAGGTAAAAAAGTGGACAAATTTGTTCCGATTGAATTAGAGCTTATTAAGAAAAAATAAATAAATATAAAATGAAAATTAGGAAGGAAGAATAACAAATGAAATTTTTTATTGATACAGCAAACATTAACGAAATTAAAGAGGCAAATGCATTAGGTGTAGTAGCTGGAGTAACGACAAATCCATCACTTGTAGCAAAAGAAGGCGTAGATTTCCATGAGCGTATTCGTGAAATTTGCAGCTTTATTGAAGGACCTGTAAGCGCAGAAGTAATTAGCTTAGAAGCTGATAAAATGATTGAAGAAGGAAAAGAGTTAGCAAAAATCGCTCCAAACGTTGTTGTAAAAGTTCCAATGACAACAGAAGGCTTAAAAGCAGTAAAAGCATTCTCAGATTTAGGAATTCGTACAAACGTTACATTAGTATTCTCAGCAGTGCAAGCATTACTTGCAGCTCGCGCTGGTGCGACATACGTTTCACCGTTCTTAGGTCGCCTAGATGATATCGGTCATAACGGTATGGACTTAATTCGCCAAATCGCAGAAATCTTTGCAATTCACGGCATTGAAACAGAAATCATTGCAGCATCTGTACGTCACAGTGTTCATGTAACAGAAGCAGCATTAAACGGTTCACATATTGCAACAATCCCAGCAAACGTAATCGCTTCATTAGTGAAGCATCCATTAACAGATCAAGGAATTGAGAAATTCTTAGCTGATTGGGAAAAAACACAAGAGAAATAATACGAAATGGAGAACCCAAGTTTAATTAACTTGGGTTCTTTTTTTTGTTTGAAAGAATTTTCATGCAATTGTGCATATTGTCTTTTAAATTTTTAATATAAGCTATTTAATATATACAAATCACTCTTTATTTTTCACATTTCGACATAAAAAAGATAGAGGGTCTGACCAGAAAACTGGAGGGCATGATTCTATAACAGAAAGCTTATTTCTTATAGAATCATGTCTTTTATTATACAAGGGAGGATAGATTACGTATTTTTATCTGAAGTTTAAGATTGATACAAGGGGATGAGTAAAATGAGAAAAAAAGCGCCATTTAAAGTGTTGTCATCATTAACGATCGCGACACTCATCGGATGCTCAGCTGTAATGAGTGCTCCGTTAGCATACGCAGAAACGCCAGCAAAAGAAAGTGTGTCTACAACGCCAATTGATCATAATTTAATTCAAGAAGATCGTTTAGCAGAAGCGCTGAAAGAAAGAGGAACGATTAATCCAGCCTCTTCTAAAGAAGAGACGAAAAAGGCTGTAGAGCAATATATTGAAAAGAAGCAAGGGGATCAGGCAAATAAAGAAATTCTTCCGGCGGATACTGCTAAAGAGGCATCTGATTTCGTGAAAAAAGTAAAAGAGAAGAAAATGGAGGAAAAGGAGAAAGTAAAGAAACCTGAAAAAAATGTGAGTCCTGAGCAAAAACCAGAACCAAATAAAAAACAACTGAATGGACAAGTCCCAACTTCTAAAGCAAAGCAAGCGCCGTATAAAGGGTCTGTTCGAACTGATAAAGTATTAGTATTACTCGTTGAATTTAGTGATTATAAACATAATAATATTGATCAAACACCAGGATATATGTATTCGAATGACTTTAGTAGAGAGCATTATCAAAAAATGTTATTTGGTAATGAACCGTACACATTATTTGATGGTTCAAAAGTAAAAACGTTTAAACAATATTATGAAGAGCAGTCTGGTGGAAGTTATACGACAGATGGATATGTAACGGAGTGGCTAACTGTTCCAGGAAAAGCGTCTGACTACGGTGCTGATGGTAGTAGTGGTCACGATAATAAAGGACCAAAAGGCGCACGTGATTTAGTGAAGGAAGCTTTAAATGTGGCAGCTGAAAAGGGATTAGATTTATCTCAATTTGATCAATTTGACAGATATGATACAAATGGTGATGGTAATCAAAATGAATCTGATGGTGTAATTGATCATTTAATGGTAATCCATGCTGGTGTTGGTCAAGAAGCTGGTGGCGGTAAATTAGGTGATGATGCGATTTGGTCACATCGTTCAAAATTAGCAACAGATCCAGTAGCGATTGAAGGTACAAAATCAAAGGTAGATTACTTTGGTGGAAAAGTAGCAGCGCATGATTACACAATTGAACCGGAAGATGGAGCAGTAGGTGTATTTGCGCATGAATTTGGACATGACCTTGGCTTACCGGATGAATATGACACGAAATATACTGGAATGGGTTCACCTGTTGAAGCGTGGTCATTAATGAGTGGAGGTAGTTGGACAGGGAAAATTGCAGGAACAGAGCCAACTAGTTTCTCACCACAAAATAAAGACTTCTTACAAAAGAATATGGGCGGCAACTGGGCAAAAATTTTAGAAGTAGATTACGATAAAATTAAGAGTGGTGTAGGCGTTCCTACATATATTGATCAAAGTGTTACGAAATCCAATCGTCCAGGCGTTGTACGTGTTAACTTACCAGGTAAAAGTGTTGAAACGATTAAACCGGAGTTTGGAAAGCATGCATATTATAGTACAAGAGGAGATGATATGCATACAACACTAGAGACACCATTCTTTGATTTAACAAAAGGAACAAATGCAAAATTCGATTATAAAGCAAATTATGAGTTAGAAGCAGAGTGCGATTTTGTCGAAGTGCATGCTGTAACTGAAGATGGAACGAAAACATTAATTGATAGATTGGGAGAAAACATAGTCCAAGAAGATAAAGATACAACAGATGGAAAATGGATTGATAAATCATACGATTTAAGTCAATTTAAAGGGAAGAAAGTTAAACTACAATTCGACTATATTACAGATCCAGCTTTAACATATAAAGGTTTCGCAATGGATAATGTAAATGTAACAGTTGATGGACAATTAGTATTTTCAGATGACGCAGAAGGACAGTCTAAAATGAAGTTAAATGGATTCGTTGTTTCTGATGGGACAGAACAGAAACCCCATTATTATTATCTAGAGTGGAGAAACTATGCGGGATCAGATAATGGATTAAAAGCAGGGAAAGGTCCGGTGTACAATACAGGTCTTGTCGTTTGGTATGCAGATGATAGCTTCAAAGATAACTGGGTTGGGGTGCATCCAGGTGAAGGATTCCTTGGTGTTGTAGATTCACATCCAGAAGCATTTGTTGGCAATTTAAACGGAAGACCAACTTACGGTAATACAGGTATGCAAATTGCAGACGCTGCATTTTCATTTGATCAAACACCAGCATGGAGTGCAAATTCATTAACACGTGGACAGTTTAACTATTCTGGATTACAAGGTGTTACAACTTTTGATGATTCAAAAGTATACAGCAACAAACAAATTGCTGACGCAGGACGCAAAGTTCCAAACCTTGGTCTTAAATTCCAAGTTGTTGGACAAGCAGATGATAAGTCTGCAGGTGCTGTTTGGATTAGACGTTAATAAAATAAAAGCACATTCTTCATATGAAGAGTGTGCTTTTATATTTGTACATTAAGTTATTATTTTAGCTTGTGTAATACAACTGTTTATCTATGTGTAGTGTATCAAATTATGTGGGGAAAGGAAATATTTCCGAGGAAATTGTCGAAGTATCGTTGGTATTTATTTAGTTTCTTTTTTAAAGAGAGAAAGTAGTATTGCTGTTATAAATAAGTTTATTTACAGTATTACTTGGTTATATGCAAAATTAATATATATTAGGCGAAAAAAAGACAATGATGGAATTAACCCATCATTGTCTTTTTTACTTTGCTTCTTACATAAATCATTCCAGCAAATGTTAATAAAAATGCAGTTCCGATAACGAAGCTAGCGCTAGGTGATGCCCCGATTGCTCCAACTGTAAAGGATCCAGCGACAACTCCTAATGAGAAGAATGCATAAAACAATCCGAATGCTTTCCCTCGGTTACCATCTGTCGTATTTTCAACAAGTAAAGCATTAATTGCTGGGAAGAGGATAGCGAATCCAATTCCATAAATCATCATAACGATAAAGAGCATGCCTTTTGTTGCAAATAATCCGAGTAAAGATAACGCTAGTGCCATTACTGCAATCCCGATTAGCATTAGTTTTGAACGATTAAATCGATCGTAAATGCGATTTGTTGGAAGTAAGAAGAAGAGGATAGCGGTAATTCCGAATACACTTAACATCATGCCTGTTGTAGATGCTTTAAGTGCTAACGCCTCAACTTTTACTGGTAACATATACGTGACAATTCCTTGTGAAAACATTAGCGTGAAAGCACCAATATATGCTTGCAATAACGGTTCAGATCTCAATAGCTCAATCATATCTTCTTTGTTCATCATTTGAGTTCTTGATGTATCTTTTCTTGATACGTTATTTGGTAAGAAGAATAGGGATACGATTGTACCAAGGACCATTAAAATAGAAATGGTAATGAACACCCACTCTATACCAGCTGTTGCTTTCATAATGCCACTAAAAGCAGGTCCTACGATTGCCGCTGTTCCAACGGCAGCACCAGATAGAGCCATTGCCTTACCTTGCTTTGCTGAATTTGTTTGCTTTGATAAAAATGTAAAGGCAGCAGGAATTAAAAATCCGTCACTAAAACCGTGCATAAAGCGCACAACTAATAGTTGTTCACCACTTTGAACAACGGTGTATAACAAGACTATGAAACTCGTAATTCCCATGCTTATATAAAGGATTTTTTTTGCACCAAATTTATCGACAGCGGCTCCAGCAATAATATTACCGATCATATTAGCGAATGAGTACATACCGACAACTAGCCCGATAACAAGAGGAGTTCCTCCAAGGCTTTGAGCGAAAGTACTCATAATAGGTAATTGTGAAAATGTATCTAAAAACGCTACGATAACAATAAAGTAAATAAAATATTTCAAGCGATATTCACCTCTCCTATGCTATTATGGCATAATGCTAATTTCAACTGCAATGAAATTAGCATTAACAGATGTGGAAAAAAGTACAAAGTGACAAAACATTGAACGTTATTTGTTAAAATTTAGTGGGAATGAGATTGTTTTTTTGAAATATATGGATAGAAGTATTATAATAGATTTGTAAACTTCACTAGGTTAAGTATATACATAGAGAGGGATGTTTAAAATGAAAGCATTACTTTGGCATAATCAACGTGATGTACGAGTAGAAGAAGTACCAGAACCAACTGTACGACCAGGAGCAGTGAAAATTAAAGTTAAATGGTGTGGTATCTGCGGGACAGACTTGCATGAATATTTAGCAGGGCCAATTTTTATTCCAACAGAAGAGCACCCATTAACACACGTAAAAGCACCGGTTATTTTAGGTCATGAGTTTAGTGGTGAGGTAGTTGAAATCGGTGAAGGCGTTACTTCTCATAAAGTGGGAGATCGCGTCGTTGTAGAACCAATTTATTCTTGTGGTAAATGTGAAGCTTGTAAACACGGACATTACAATGTTTGTGAACAACTTGTTTTCCACGGTCTTGGCGGAGAAGGCGGCGGTTTCTCTGAATATACAGTAGTACCAGAAGATATGGTTCATCATATTCCAGACGAAATGACGTATGAGCAAGGTGCGCTTGTAGAACCAGCAGCAGTAGCAGTTCATGCAGTACGTCAAAGTAAATTAAAAGAGGGAGAAGCTGTAGCGGTATTTGGTTGTGGTCCGATTGGACTTCTTGTAATCCAAGCAGCAAAAGCAGCAGGAGCAACTCCTGTTATCGCAGTGGAACTTTCTAAAGAACGTCAAGAGCTAGCTAAATTAGCAGGTGCTGATTACGTATTAAATCCAGCAACTCAAGATGTACTAGCAGAAATTCGTAACCTAACAAATGGTTTAGGTGTAAATGTGAGCTTTGAAGTAACAGGTGTTGAAGTAGTACTTCGTCAAGCGATTGAAAGTACAAGCTTTGAAGGCCAAACTGTAATTGTTAGTGTATGGGAAAAAGATGCGACAATTACTCCAAACAACCTTGTATTAAAAGAAAAAGAAGTTATCGGTATTCTTGGATACCGTCATATCTTCCCAGCTGTTATTAAATTAATTAGCTCTGGCCAAATTCAAGCAGAGAAATTAATTACGAAAAAAATCACAGTGGATCAAGTTGTTGAAGAAGGATTTGAAGCACTTGTAAAAGATAAAAAACAAGTAAAAATTCTTGTTTCACCTAAATAATATATAATAGAAGAAAGTAGCCCTTGTCTAGAAATAGAAAAGGGCTACTTTTTTTCTATACTGAAAAGTGGTAGACTTTCCTTTAACTAAAGGTATTTTGTTTGGAAGGGGAAGTCTAATGCTTTCATTCATGTTGACATTGAAACGGATGTTAAAAGCTTGTTTACGAGCGTGGAAAGATAAAGAATTTCAAGTATTATTCGTATTAACATTTTTAACATTAACATCTGGTACGATTTTTTATAGTACAGTTGAAGGATTACGTCCTCTTGATGCTTTATATTTTAGTGTGGTCACGTTGACGACTGTCGGTGATGGGAATTTTAGTCCGCAAACTGATTTTGGAAAGGTATTTACGATCTTATACATATTTATCGGGATTGGATTAGTGTTTGGATTTATTCATAAATTAGCAGTTAATGTGCAACTGCCAAGTATATTATCGAAAAGAAAAAAAGAGTAAAGCGGTTAATCGCTTTACTCTTTTTTTACATTAATTTAGACAAGTATTTGCAGTAGCTTAACAATACTTTATTAAAATGTAAGTGTATTCATTCATTACGTTCACTATGTATAAAGTTATAGTGATATGAACATTTGCATATTTTAATTTATTGATAGAAATTTTGTGAAAGGTGGGATATTCTAGTCATAGGTTAACCGGAAGACATCATAGGATCCTAACAAAATATGAACAATAATTCAATTATAAAATGGAGGATTTCAGATGAAAAAGAAAGTTCTTGCTTTAGCAGCAGCTATTACGTTAGTAGCGCCATTACAAAGCGTTGCATTTGCTCATGAAAACGATGGAGGACAGAGAGTTGGAGTTATTCCGCGCTGGTCTGCTGAAGATAAGCATAAAGAAGGCGTAAACTCTCATTTATGGATTGTAAACCGTGCAATGGATATTATGTCTCGTAATACGACACTTGTAAAACAAGGTCAAGTTGCACTATTAAATGAATGGCGTACGGAGTTAGAGAACGGTATTTATGCTGCTGACTATGAAAATCCTTATTATGATAATAGCACATTTGCTTCACACTTCTATGACCCAGACAATGGGAAGACTTATATTCCATTTGCAAAGCAGGCAAAGGAAACAGGTGCTAAATATTTCAAACTAGCTGGTGAGTCATACAAAAATAAAGATATGAAACAAGCATTCTTCTATTTAGGATTATCTCTTCATTATTTAGGAGATGTAAATCAACCGATGCATGCGGCAAACTTTACAAATCTTTCGTATCCACAAGGATTCCATTCTAAATATGAAAACTTTGTAGATACGATAAAAGATAATTATAAAGTAACGGATGGAGATGGATATTGGAACTGGAAAGGTACAAATCCAGAAGATTGGATTCACGGAGCGGCAGTAGCTGCGAAACAAGATTACTCTGGTATTGTAAATGATAATACGACAGATTGGTTCGTAAAAGCAGCTGTATCACAAGACTACGCAGATAAATGGCGCGCTGAAGTTACACCAATGACAGGTAAGCGTTTAATGGATGCACAACGTGTTACTGCTGGATACATCCAGCTTTGGTTTGATACGTACGGAAATCGTTAAGTATTTGAAAAAGGTCAAATCTCAGAATAGAGTATTTGGCCTTTTTATCACTATACAGTACATGGAGGTATGAAACGTGAAAGGTAAATTGCTAAAAGGCGCACTCAGTTTTGGGATTGGTTTAGGAGCTTTATATAGCGGATCTTCGGCTCAAGCAGAAACGTCTGTAAATCAAAATAATACATTAAAAGTGATGACGCATAATGTGTACATGCTATCAACAAACTTATATCCGAACTGGGGACAAAATGAGCGTGCTGATTTAATTGGAGCGGCAGATTATATAAAGAATCAGGACGTTGTTATATTAAATGAAGTGTTTGATAATAGTGCCTCAGATCGTTTGTTAGGAAATTTGAAGAGAGAATATCCAAATCAAACGGCGGTATTAGGTCGTAGTAGTGGAAATGAATGGGATAAAACATTAGGGAACTATTCATCTTCGACTCCTGAAGATGGGGGTGTTGCGATCGTGAGTAAATGGCCAATCGTTGAAAAGATTCAATATGTATTTGAAAAAGGATGCGGACCAGATAACTTATCAAATAAAGGATTTGTATACACAAAAGTTAAGAAAAATGATCGTTTTGTACATGTGATTGGGACTCATTTACAAGCTGAAGATAGTATGTGTGGAAACACTTCGCCAGCATCTGTACGTACAAAACAGCTACAAGAAATTCAAGAGTTTATTAAAAATAAAAATATACCAAATAACGAGTATGTGTTAATTGGTGGTGATATGAATGTAAATAAAATAAATGCTGAGAATAATAGCAATTCAGAGTATGCATCGATGTTTAAAACATTACATGCGTCTGTTCCATCTTATACAGGACATACAGCAACTTGGGATGCAACGACAAATAGTATTGCGAAATATAATTTCCCTGATAGCCCGGCCGAGTATTTGGACTATATTATTGCAAGTAAGGATCATGCGAATCCATCATATATAGAGAATAACGTTTTACAACCGAAATCTCCAGAATGGTCTGTTACTTCATGGTTCCAAAAATATACGTATAATGATTACTCTGATCATTATCCAGTAGAGGCGACTATTTCTATGAAATAGAGTAGTCTTAAAAAAGTTTCTTCGTGAAGAAGAAACTTTTTTTATTTGCAAACAGGAAAATCATTTTTTCTTTCCAATATGTATAAGACATATATAGAAGAGGAGAGAAAAATGTGGATAGAGGAATTTTTAAGGAAGTTCCATTACCGTGTGCATTTTTAGATGAAGTGGCTTTAGAGAGAAATATTCAATCGATTATAGAGTTAAGTGGAGATAAGAAGATTCGTATAGCGAGTAAATCGTTACGCTCTGTTCCAATTATGAAAAAGATTTTAGCAGCAAATGACCGGTTTCAAGGTATTATGTGTTTTTCCCCTAGAGAAGCTTTGTTTTTAATTGAACAAGGATTTAATGATTTATTGCTCGGATATCCTGCTTATGATGAAAGAGCTTTATATGAAATTAGTTTGCTAACAAAGCAAGGGCTCAGTATAACTTGTATGGTGGATTGTGAAGAACATATTGTTTATTTAGAAAAAATTGCTGAGAAGTCTAAAGGTTGTTTTCGCGTTTGTTTGGATATTGATATGAGTAGTCGTTTTTTAAAATTTCATTTTGGTGTAAAAAGATCACCGGTAAAAGATGTGCAGAGTGCTTTAAAAATAGTAGGAAAGGTGAAGGGCTCATCATATTTAATACTAGATGGTGTAATGGGATATGAGGCTCAAATTGCTGGGGTGGGGGATCATATACCGAATCAATGGATGAAAAGTAAAGTGGTTTCGTATTTAAAGAAGAAATCAGTATTAGAGGTTAAAGAAAGAAGGGGACGTATCGTAAAAGAAATACAAAACCTTGGTATTAAACTAAGATTTGTAAATGGGGGAGGAACAGGAAGTATAAAAACAACTGAGCAAGATAACTCAGTTTCAGAGATTACAATAGGTTCTGCTTTTTATTCCCCGAAACTATTTGATTATTATAAAGAAGTACAATTTCAGCCAGCTGTCGGATTTGCTTTACCCGTTGTGCGTAAACCAGCTCCGTTTATTTATACTTGCCTCGGTGGTGGATATATTGCTTCAGGCGCAGTTGGTAAAGATAAAGAGCCTGAGATTTGGAGGCCGGGTGGTGCAAGACTATTAGCGTTAGAAGGTGCTGGTGAAGTGCAAACGCCAATTTTTTATAACGGTGAGGAACGAGTGGATATAGGAGATTCTATCTTGTTTCGCCATAGTAAAGCTGGAGAGTTATGTGAACGCTTTCCTGTTTTGTATCGCGTTAAAAAAGGAGAGATTGCTGGGGAGTATTCAACATATCGGGGGGATGGACGATGCTTTCTATAAAGGGACAAAAATGGAGAAATTGGACAGGGAATGTAGAAGGAACGCCGTATTATACGATGTATCCAAAAAGTATACAAGATGTAGTAGAAGTTGTAGGGCTTGCACGAAAAAAGGGAAAGAAAATTCGTGTTGTCGGTTCAGGGCACTCTTTTACACCTCTCGTGCAAACGGAAGAAATTTTAGTTTCTTTAGATGAATTGAAGGGCATTGCAAATATCGATGCAGAGAAGATGACTGTTGAAGTGTGGGCAGGAACAAAGTTACATGACTTAGGGAAGTTACTTGAGGAAAAAGGTTATGCGCAAGAAAATTTAGGGGATATTGATTCGCAATCTATTGCAGGAGCGATTAGTACGGGGACTCATGGCACGGGTGTTACATTTGGGAGTTTATCAACACAAGTTATAGAGATTACGGCAGTTTTATCTACAGGCGAGAGTATAGTTTGTTCAGAAACCAAGAACGTCGAATATTGGAGAGCATTTCAGTTATCGCTTGGAATGCTAGGTATCATTGTAAAGCTCAAATTGAAGGTTATCCCAGCGTATTCGCTTGTTTATGGAAGTGAAAAACAAGCATTATCTACTGTAATGAACAAACTAGAAGAATATAAGAAGAATCGTCATTTTGAATTTTTCGTTTTTCCTTATTCAGATGAAGTGCAAGTGAAATTTACAAACGAAACAACGAGTAAAGAAAGTGATTTGAAATGGCATAAACTAAAGGTGGAGTTACTTGAAAATAGGATGTTCTCTTTGTTATCGAAAGGGTGTAAATGGTTTCCTTCTATAAGTAAGGGAGTAAGTCGATTATCAGCTAAGGCTGTACCGAACACGAAAATAATTGGCGCAAGCTATGAAGTGTTCGCTACATCACGTACAGTTCCATTTTATGAAATGGAGTATAGTGTTCCTTCAAAGTATATGAGGACTGTTGTAGAAGAGATTTCAAATCTTATTGAAAAGAAAAAGTATAAGGTACACTTCCCGATTGAATGCCGTTATGTGAAAGGTGATGATATATGGCTCAGTCCAGCGTACGGAAGAGATTCAGCGTATATTGCTGTTCATATGTATAAAGGTATGACGTATGCTGCTTATTTTGGTGAAGTGGAGAAAATTTTTCTAAAGTATGAAGGTCGCCCGCATTGGGGGAAAATGCATACGTTAACGTACGAGAAATTACAAAATATATATCCAAAACTATATTTGTTTCTAAAGGTGAGGAAGTCATTAGATGAAACAGGAATGTTTTTAAATCCTTACACTGAAAAATTATTTACGATTATGAAAAAAAGCTGACAAAGTATTATTTGTCAGCTTTTTTTAGTATAATCGCATTTCTTGTTTGACTAATGTGCTCGTAAAATAGTAACTTATCACGGCTAAATATGTGTAATAAAACATGAATAATAAATAGACCGTTAATTCCAAATTGGAATAACAGTATAACTAGTAATACTAAAGGCTCTGTATGATTTAAGATAGAGCTACTAGAAAGAATATAATTGATTCCACCTAAAATGAAATAGAATATACCGTAACGAATGAATAATTCTTTTAGTGTAATACGCTCTGCTTGTCCTTTAATGTAAATACGAAGCAACGCTTTCCCTATTGTTCTTCCATTTGTAAAGTATGGGATGATAATAAAGTAAATTAAGATTGAACATGCAATGAAAAGGAGTTCGTATACATTTGTATAAGATTGGATGTTAGAAATAAATAGTGAGTTTCCTTTGTTTTTAATGAAAGGTACAACGATAGATAAGAAAATCCAATCAATTTGCATAGCAATGAGACGACGAACGAATCCAACTGGTTTCGTTTCTAAATCAATATGACTATCTAACTCGCTCGCTTTCGGAAGGAAGTACGTAAATATTGGTGCGATAATAAAACCAGTGATTCCTCCTAATGTATTTAAAAACAAATCGTCTATATCGAATAGGCGATAGGCACAATTATATATACCGTATAATCCAGTCACCTGTGTTAGCTCGAAAAATAGTGAAAGACAAAAAGAAATACAAATAGTCTGTAAGAAACTACGTCGGAAATAATAACGTAAGTAAATACCGAATGGAACGGTTAGTAGAACGTTAAAAGCGACTTGTAAAAACGCAGATTCCTTTAATAAATAGAAATAGGTAGCTGGCTTCGTCAAAATTGCCGATGTATGATTACTAATCTCTTGTACGAAATAAAATGGCGAGAGTTGCATATGCTGTGTATTAGCCGGTTGTAGGCTACATGTGTCATATGTTTGTGGCAAAGGTAAAATAACAAGAAAATAGGCATTTAATAAATAGAGTAATAATGAATATAAAATAAATGAACGCCATTTATTTAAATAACCGTATTTTCGATAATTAAATATTAAAAAAGGGATTAAGAGAAACATTGCTAAAATAGGAAATAAAATAAATGCTGTTTTTACTGGAAATAAATATGCAGTCAAAATGAAGCTCCTTTCAATAAAAATTCGTTTATCATTATAGCGCTAAAAAGAGTATAAAACAAAGTTAAAATATTTCGAAATAGAAAGAATTACAAATTTTATCGAAATTAAGTTGTACTAAATTTAATATAAGGATATTGTGATTATATAAGTTGAGAGAGGGTACTAGATATGCAATATGAGCTTTTTTCAGTAAGCGGGGGTCATATTACGACTTTTGAAAGCGCATGGTGTTTTCAAGAGGGGGAACAGGTTTTTGTCCATGATGATAACAAAAAACGAAACTTTATTATTATTCGCTTAACACATGATTTATTTCAAAAAAATACACATGTTATTCGCCTGTATTGTCAGGAAAAAAAAGTTTATGCATAAGGAAAAACCACTTACTGTATGAGGGCAGTAAGTGGTTTTTTATCCCGCTATTTGTGGGCAGTAAAACTCCCACCTCAAAATTCAGTTGGAGATGAACAAAACCCCCACTGATTAAAGTTTCACTTTATAAGAAAATGATAGTTAGCACACCTACGATAATACAGTAGAAAGAGAAATATTTTAAATTTCCTTTCGCCATAATGTTCATAAACCATTTTAATGAAATATATGTCATGACAAATGTTGCGATGAAAGCAACAATATAAGGTACAAATAATGTATCTAAATTTGGATCGTTTGCAATGTCTGTAATACTTAACAATAAACCACCTAAGCTAACAGGGATGTATAGTAAGAATGAGAAACGAAGAGCTGTTTCTTGCTTCATACCAAGTAACATTGCTGCTACGATTGTAGCACCTGACCTGCTTATACCAGGAATTAGTGCGCAAGCTTGTGCTAGACCAATAATGATTGCATCTTTCATAGAAAGGTCGCCATCATTTTTACGTCCACGTAAGTTTCGAATAATCCAAAGGCCGATAGCAGTAATAAGAAGGGAAATCCCAACCATTTTAACGCCTTTTAAATAGTGGTCGATATAATCTTTAAATAAAACTCCAATTACACCTGCTGGAATGGTTGCAATAACAAGGTAAATAATAAAGAAGAAATCTGATTTTGCATCTTCTGCTCTTGTGAATATATAAGATAGACCATTCTTTGTTAGACGAATTAAGTCATTTCTATAAATAAGTAATACAGCTAATAATGAAGCTGAATTAACAAGTAGCTCAAAGCTAAACCCTTCTATTTTTAGTCCTAGCAAATGCTGTGCTAAAACGAGATGACCGCTTGAAGAAATCGGAATTGGTTCTGTTAGTCCTTGGAATAGACCAAGAATTAAATACTTCAAAATGTAATAAAATTGTTCCATAACATCCTCCTTGTGTATTAGTCGAAAGAAATAACTTTTCCATTATAACAAAGATATAGATGAATATTGAGAAGGAATAAATATTCGAAATATAATAAAAACCCCTTATAGCGATATAAGGGGTTTTTATTGTTAATGAGAAGATACTGTTTCTTGAAGACCTTTAGTCAATTGAACATCGACTTTTTCAGCATCATGAATATGGCTCATAATAGTAGTATTTAATTTTTGGAACATTTGTTGAGTGTTTGCAAATTCTCTTAATATATCATCATTACAAGATTTTTGGTTTTCGATAGCTTTAATAACATTTGTAGCGCCACTTTGTAATGTTTGAATCATTATTAAAATATTTTCAATTCTAGCGTTAGTATCGGCGCTCATTTCTACACCTTCATCAACTAAATGTAAATTATCTTTTGTATTTTCGTACGCTTTTTCAATTTCCTCTTGGATTTTTTTCGTTAAATTGCCAATGTTTTTTGTACTCTCCGCTGTGCTTTCTGCTAGTTTTCTTACTTCATTGGCAACAACAGCGAATCCTTTTCCATGCTCTCCAGCACGTGCAGCTTCAATACTTGCATTTAACGCTAATAAATTTGTTTGCGCAGCAATGTTTTGAATTACTTCTACAATTTGCTCGATTTCTTTTGAGCGTTCACTTAAATGATTCATACTATTAGACGTGCGCTGAGATTGTTCACCTAATTTATTAATTACAATAAGTAAACGGTGAACAGATTCTTTTCCTTCATTAGAGCAATCGATAATTTCTTCAATAGACTGAATTAAGCTTTGTTCTTTTTGTAACATTTCACTATTTAATTCATTGGAATGTGTCGTACGTGTTGAAACATTTTCAAAACATGAGTTTAATTGTTGAATTAAATTTTGGAGTGTATGGTGCTGGTTATTTACAAGTTGATGCTCTTGAACAACGCTTTGTACACGGTCGTGGATAGAAGAAATAGTCTCTTGGCTTTCAATATCTTTTTGTTTTAATTCTGTTTCTAGCTCTTGTATACGATTTTCTAATTGATCAATTTTATGTTGGAGTGCTTTCTTTTGAGTAAACATGTATTTATCTCAACCGCCTTTAGAAGTTATATTTTCTCTATATTTGGATTTTAGCATCTTTTATAATTTTTAAATATAGGAATTGTTAAATATTTAAGAATCTATTACATTTTATTCATAATTCCCTTTTTTTGTCATGAAAAATAAACTGTATTTAATGGTTCTGTAAACAAACTGTAAAATAAATCATGTATAACTGTATAAGAAGGGAGTCGGATTATGAACTATTTTAAGCGAATCAGTAGTCTAGTATTAGCAGGAATTATCGTTCTTTCTAGTACAGTCGCTGTAAAAGCAGAGTCAAACGACGAGAAACTTAACAACATGCAACAGCAATTGCAGCAAAACGATGCAGATATGCAGAAGAAAGAGCAAGAGAAGCAAGCTGTTAGTAAAGAAATTCAAGGTATCGAAAATGAACTACATAATTTAAATAATACAATTGCAAAAAATAAAGAGGATCAAGCTGCTATTCAACGTAAAATCGATGAAACACATAAGCAGATTGAACAAAAAAAGAACGAAATTGTCGTTTTAGAAGATAAAGTCCTTGCTCGTAAGGATATTATGAAAAAACGTATGGTTTCTGTTCAAAATAGCTCAAATACGAGTTTAGTAGTAGAAGTTGTTGTAGAATCAAAAAACTTTGCAGATTTCATACAACGTATGAACGCAGTTACGACTATTCTAGAAGCAGATAAAGAAATTTTACGTCTACAAGAACAAGATCTTCGTCAAATTGAAGAAGATAAAAAAGAGATTGATGAAAAAGAAGCATCTTTAGTAGTAGATAAACAAAAATTAGCAAAAGCACAAGCTGATTTGCAAGATAACTTGAAAAAACGTCAAGATAACTTACAAACAGTTCAAGCTAAATATAATCAGGTTGCAAGCCAACTTAATTTAGCAGCAGAAGAAAAGGCTAAAATTGAATCAAATATGAAGGCAGTACAAGAAACAATCGCTCGTGAACAAGAAGCAGCAAGAATTGCAGCGGAAGAGCGTGCAAAAGCGGAAGCAGCTGCAAAGGCTGAGCAAGAAGCTTTAGCAAAAGCGCAAGCGGAAGTTGCTGAAAAGCAAAAGCAAGAAAAAGCTAATAAACCAGCTGAACCAGTTGCTAATAATAGTTCGAAAGTAGAGCCTGAACAGCCTAAAGTAACTGCTGGCGGAAAAGAAATGTATGTACACGCAACAGCTTATACAGCAGATCCATCTGAAAATGGTTATGCAGCAGGTCAACAAGTATATTCTGCATGGGGACCGGGTGGTAAGCCTTATAACTTAACTGCAAACCCAGGAATGAAATTAATTGCGGTGGATCCATCTGTTATTCCATTAGGATCTACTGTAAATGTTGAAGGCTATGGAATTGCAATTGCAGCAGATACTGGTGGCGCGATTAAAGGTCACAAAATCGATGTTTTAATGCCGGATAAAGCCTCGTCTAGTAATTGGGGCAGAAAAAATGTTAAAGTTACAATTTTAAACTAAAACGTAATCCAACTTTACAAAACGTAAAGTTGGATTTTTTTGTAAAAATAATGTTAAGTTGAGTTTACATTTTGTTAAGAACAGCATACAATGATGGTAAGAGGTGGTAAATTTGACCATTTGCAATAAGGTGAAGGAATTAAGAGCTCGTTTTAATTTTACGCAAAGTGTATTAGCAGAAAAGGTAGGAGTGACGAGACAAACGATCGCTGCAATTGAAAAAGGGGATTACGTTCCTTCATTGTTACTAGCACTGACGATTTGTGATGTATTCGAGTTAAAGATGGAAGATGTGTTTGTTTTAAATAAGGAGGGGGAAGAGGATGAATAGGATTATTGCTTCATATATCATAAATTTATTTTACAGTGTATTGGCATGCTGGGCATTTGTAGAGCTTTATGATTTTTATATACAGTTTGCTGATATTATTAAAAATGAGAGTTTGCCATCTAAAATAACAATGAGTTTGACACCTGTTGTATTACTATTTATTGTAGCGATCATATTAGCGTTTTTTAAAAGATTGCATAAGAAGAAATATAAAAAATCATCATTGCGATTGTATCCTTTATTATTTCCCCAAGAGGATGAACGTGAGAAGGATATTACAGATAGAGCATGTCGAACAACATTTGTATCATTGTGGTTTGTATTACCTTGTGCACTAGGATTATTAATACTTACACCTGTAGCAAATTTGTATATTCCAGCATATCCTTTATATGTTGTATATTTGATTTATTTGACTCAAGTGACAGTCTTTCACATATCCCTATACAAAAATAAATTAGCTTGAAAAGAAACCTTCTTGCATAAGCAAGAAGGTTTCTTTTCAGCTTATACTTGTACATATAGCAATATTATCTTATCATTTTATATAGAGTAAGATTTTGTAACGGAAAGGAATTGTATATGAATAAGCAAAGAATTTATAGTATAGTAGCAATCCTTCTATTTGTTGTAGGTGGTGTATTAATCGGAAAGCCATTTTATGATGGATATAAGGCAGAAAAGAAGCAGACAGCGAATGTACAAGCTGTTCAAAAGATGGAATATGAAAAGCATGATACAGAATTTGTAGATGCTTCAAAAATTAATCAACCAGACTTGGCAGAAGTAGCGAGTGCATCGTTAGATAAAAAACAAGTAATCGGTCGTATTTCAATTCCGAGCATCTCATTAGAACTTCCTGTTTTAAAAGCATCGACTGAAAAGAATTTATTATCAGGTGCGGCAACTGTAAGAGAAAATCAAGTAATGGGACAAGGGAATTATGCACTTGCAGGGCATAATATGTCAAAAAAAGGTGTTTTATTTAGTGATGTATCAACTTTAAAGAAGAACGATAAAATTTATTTGTATGACAATGCAAATGAATATGAGTATACTGTTACTGGTGTATCTGAAGTGACTCCTGATAAATGGGAAGTTGTAGAGGATCATGGGAAAGATGAGATAACACTTATTACATGTGTATCTGTTAAGGATAATTCTAAGCGTTTTGTTATTACGGGTGATTTAGTAGGAACAAAGGCTAAGAAATAAAGAAAAAAGAAGGTTCACTCTTTAAAGAGTGAACCTTCTTTTTTATCCAATGTTGAGAAATAAAAGAATATTTTAGTTGGTATTTAAATATTTTTCTATTTTTATATAATAAAGTAATGATTCTAGATTTTGGGAGGAACAAAAGTGAAACAGCAAGTAAAAAAACTTCTTTTAACAACAAGTGTAGCGTTATTGGTAGCGCCAATTTCTGCTTATGCACATCCAGGACGTACAGATGCTAATGGTGGACATACGTGTCGTACAAATTGTGAAAAATGGGGATTGCAGTACGGGGAATATCATTATCACAATAAACCAGCTTCTAGCGGCGGAACAACAAGCCCTGCGCCTAGTCAAAATAATAATGGTGCTGTAGAAGCGGAGAAACAAGCAGAAGCACAGCGTAAGGCGGAGGCAGAGAAGCAAAGAGCTGCAGAAGAACAACGTAAAGCTGAAGAAGAGAGACAACGTGTAGCCGAAGAGCAAAGAAAAGCAGAAGAGGCACGTAAGCAAGAGGAAGCCCAGCGCCAAGCTGACATGGAAAAAGGACAGCTTGAAGGTCAAAAAAGTGGAGAGACAGATTTTAAAGCAGGAAAGAATAATGCAGAAGGACATGTAGCTGGAAAGTCAAATGCATATAAACAAGCATTTACAACTGCGTATGCTGCGGCATGGTCTTTAGAAGAACAGAAAAAAGCGCATTTTGAAAAAGGTAAAGAGCAAGGGTTAACACAAGAAGCAATGGACGATAGTCAAATTACTCCTGAGTTTAAGGGGAACTTTGCAGAAGGTTTCCAAGTAGGTAATAAAGAGAGAACCGAAAAGATTGAAAAAGAACAAGCGGAACTTGGTGAAAAGGCTGGTAAAGAATTAGCTGAAAAGAAACCTGGAAATACTGAAAAGGATACATATGTGAAAGTATATGAAACCGCGTATGAAAAAGGATATAAGTCTGCTAAAAAGGCAGCGGAAAAAGCTGGATATACATATGCATTTGAAAATTATGATTTAAAAATTCCTGCTAAGTATGAAAAGAATGAAACATTAAAGAAATGGTTTACTGAAGGATTTAAATCAAATAAAAAGGCAGCGGAAATTCGAGAAGAAGGATATAAAAAAGGAGACAGCTGGCTTTCGTTCTTCTATAAGAGTTTCGTGCCAAGTGAATATAAAGAACATAAAGGCTTGTATGAACAAGCAATAGAAAAGGGAAAGAAAGCGTAAAAAAAGATGAGGAAAATTCCTCATCTTTTTTTAATCCATCCATTTCACTAATTTCTTAGAAATTGATAATAAAACACAACCTAAAACGATCGCCACAGCGCCAATAACTGTGAATACTTCAGCATATCCAAGTGAAGTTGTGAAGCTTGCAAGCTGTCCGCCTAAAATATTAGCAATACCTGAGCTTGCTAACCATACGCCCATTAATAAAGAGGCTAGTTTTACTGGAGCGAGAGCACTAACCATTGATAGCCCGACAGGTGATAAGAATAGCTCACCTAACGTATGGAAAAGATACGTAAAGACGATAAATAGTAAGTTTGCTTTTTCTGTAATGTTATGTTCGTCACTGCCTGTTTTTAATGTAGCGATAACAAGAACAATATAACCGATACCGAGTAAGATCATACCAAGTCCCATTTTTGTTGGGATTTTCATGTCACCATTTTTTCTAGTTGCCAGTTTCGCCCATAATGCTGAAATAGCTGGTGCAAGTAAAATAATAAATAACGGATTGACCGATTGGAACCAAGACGTTGGTACTTCCCATCCGAATACGGAGCGGTCAACGAATTTATTTGTATATAATGTTAACGAACTACCAGCTTGTTCAAAACCAGCCCAGAAGAAGACAACGAAGCACGTTAAAATGACGATAACTGCTGTATGTTGTTTTTCTTTTTTTGTTAATGGTGTATTTCCTACTGTTGGTTGTCCATCTGTTGTTTGCAAATCGCGAGTTGGTTTTTTACCGATATCACCAAGGAAGCGATTAGATAGTGTTGTAAATAAAATTTGTCCAATGATCATTCCGATTGAAGCGGCTAAGAAACCGTAACGGAATCCGAAATGAACAACACCGTCCACTGTTGTTTTAAATAAATTTTCTGATAAAAATCCGCAAACGAGTGGAGCTAAAAATGAACCGACGTTAATACCCATGTAGAATATTGTAAATGCACTATCACGTTTTGGATCGTGCTCTTCGTATAATTCTCCAACAAGTGTAGAGATATTCGGTTTGAAGAATCCATTACCGATAATAATAAGCGCTAATCCGAGGTATAGACCGACTTGGTTTTGCAAGGAAAATAGTGTAAGGTTACCGATTGCCATTGTTATACCACCAATTGTGATGGCTTTTCGTTTGCCTAGAAAACGGTCCGTTAAGTATCCACCGATCAATGGTGTAAAATAACAAGCACCAGTATAAAATCCGTAAATAGAGAGTGCCCAAGCGGGACTAAACCCAAGACCACCACTTACTAAAGCTGTTGTTAAATATAATGTTAATAATCCTCGTAATCCATAGTAACTAAACCTTTCCCACATTTCTGTAAAGAAGAGTAAGTATAAACCGGGAGGATGTTTCTTTTTTCTTTGTTGTTCTCTTTCTAGTTGTATCGTTGATTCCATGTGATTTTCCTCCTGACACAAGCAAAAAACAAAGTTAATAGTATTGTATGATTAATATTTTACCTTATTAACTATTATAAGTCAATAAAGGTTGATTTTTCAGAAGAAATTTGAAAAGGGAAATAGCTATAGAATGGGTGTTTCTTTTGTGATAGACTATGGACTATGTTTTCTTTGTAAGGAAGCGGATTACCGCATTTTTTTATTTGTGGAATTGATTTCATGTAAGGTGAAATTGAAGAAGGAGAAAGAAATGAAATTGTTACAGAAAAAAGAAATTTTGCTTATTAGTCTTATGTTATTCTCTATGTTCTTTGGGGCCGGAAATCTTATATTTCCACCTTTCCTTGGATATGAAGCAGGAGAACATGTATGGATTGCATTGTTAGGTTTTATTATATCAGCAACAGGGCTTCCTATATTAGGTGTTATCGCTATTGCGAAAGCAGGGAGTTTTCAAACGTTAGCGGGCAGGGTTCATTCTTCATTTGCAATTATTTTTCCGTGTATTGTGTACTTATTTATTGGACCAGGTCTTGGTATACCACGTGCAGGAAGTTTAGCTTTTGAAATGGGGCCAGGCCAGTTGTTCCCAGAAGCGGGTAGCGTAGTTTTGTTATTGTACACGGCTATTTTCTTTAGTATTGTTTACTGGTTAAGTTTATCACCGTCTAAATTAATGGGCTTGTTTGGAAAGGTGTTAACGCCTTTATTATTATGTATGATTGCTATTATATTTATAAAAAGTATGTTTACATCAGTAGGCAGTGTGAAAGAGCCTGCAGGAAATTATGGACAAGCTCCTATGTTCCAAGGATTTTTAGATGGATATTTAACGATGGATGCGTTAGCAGCTTTAATATTTGGGATTGTTATTGCAAATGCTCTGCGTGCAAAAGGTGTAAAAGATGATAAAGGTTTAGCGAAATATATGAGTATTGCTGGTATTGGAGCAGGTCTTTTATTATCTATTATTTATGTCATTCTTGGATATGTTGGCTCAATTAGCGGTTCGTTGGGTACATTTGATAACGGTGCGAAAGTGTTAGCACAAGTTATGACGACATTATTTGGACAAGGTGGGTTAGTTTTATTAGGTCTTATTTTTACTGTCGCTTGTCTATGCGTTTCCATTGGACTTGTTACGTCTTGTAGTCAATTTTTCACAAGTGTATTTCCGAAAGTATCTTATAAAGTTTGGGCATTTATATTAAGTTTTGTTAGTATGGTTTTAGCTAATTTAGGATTAACGCAAATTTTAAAAGTATCGGTACCGATTCTTGGATTTATTTATCCAGTTGCACTAACGCTTATTATTTTAGGGTTATTCCATAAGTATATTGGAAAGTATGTATACGTATATTCGGTAACGATTGGACTCGTAGCGGTATTTAGTGCGATTGATATTTTAAACAAAAGTGTGCTGATGAATAAATGGACACCACTACTAAAAATGCTTCCGTTTTATACAGAAGGTGTAGGATGGATTGTTCCGGCATTTGTAGGTGTCTGCCTCGGTGTAATTGTTAGTATCGCTATAAATAAGAAGAAATAAGTAAGAGGTGTTTTCCGATTTGGGAAAACACCTTTCTTTTTTGGAAAAATAGTATTGAAAATGAATAGACTAAGAGTATGATAAAGTTAATTGGTAATATATAGGTTTAGTTGGAAATGATGAGGGGGGAGTGTATGAAGGAGGATTTAAATAAGAAAATAGAAGCGCTCGAAACGGCAATTGAAACGATGCAAGAAGCACTTTTTGAGTTGAAAGCAAAACAAAGGAAAATAGAAGTAGATAAAGTTCAACAAAATGTTAATAAAGAAAAGAAAGAATATATTGAAGCGGTAAGTAATGAAAAGTTACAAGAAGATGTAGTTAAGACGAGGAAGTCCATGCAAGAGCCAGAGGTGAAACAAGTAGATATATCTGCATTTAAACCAGAACCATTTAATATTATAAAGTTTTGTCAAACGTGGTTACCACGCATATTTGTCGGTATTATGCTACTTGGCGTTATTTGGTTATTCAAAGCAGGGGTAGATGCCGGATTATTGACACCAGCGATACGGGTTTTGTTTGGTATAGTACTATCTGCCGGTTTGTATTACGTAGGAGATATACAAATTAAAAGAGAGCGGCAAGCGTTAGGGTTAGTATTAGCTGGAGGAAGTATTACGGGAATTGTTTTAACAACGTTTGCGGCACATTATTTATATGAGTTTATTCCTGCAAGTATTGCGTTTATCTGTAATATTGTATGGGTTGTTTTAGGGATTTATTTAGCGAAAAGATATAGATCGGAATATCTCGCTATTTTCGTAGCGGTGGGAGCATTTTTTGTTCCTTTCTTGTTAAATAGTACGACTCCTAATACGTATATCTTCTTTAGTTATGAGACGATATTAACAATTAGCCTATTATGGTATGCATTGAGAAACCGTTATAAGTACTTGTATATGATTTCTTATGTTGTTGCGGCAATTGTCCTATTTGTCTTCTTTGTTGTTATGTCAATATTAGTAGAGAATGTGCAAGTACAGTTAACAGTTGTATACGGTGCAATTCATTTACTATTATTTTGGCATATGTTTTCGGAGAGAAGGTTTATACAAGAAGCACGATTGGCGATATTTAGTGCGAATGCAGTTTTCTTTATTTTATCCATTTCTCAAATTCCTGAATTTACAACGTGGGGATTAGTTATAAGTGCATTTGTGCATGCTGTTATGTTTGTACTTGAATATAGGAAGAATAAACATTCTGTATTTTCAAATCTAATATTTGGCTTTGCAATGGGATCATTTAGTTTAGCGATTTTATACGAGTACAGTTTGGTGAATGCAGCGATCGTATTATTGTTACAAGGTTTCCTCGGTATGGTTACTGCTATTAAAGTAAAGCAAAATATTAAGTTGTATGTAGGTGCAACGATTTATGCGATTGGAATGGTACAGACGATTTTTAGCCCGTTTGATGAGTTCATTTCAGCAGGGTTTGTCGCTCATATTATTTTAATAGGAACGTTCTATTATTGCATGATACAAGCAAAAGAAGTGTTAGCGAGTTTAGGTAAATATGTTTATTCTATAGCGCTCTACTCGTTAATGGTTATTGTATTTATTACAATTACTAGGATCGGTGAAGTTCTTTCTACAGATGGAAGTATAATTAGCGTATCTGTATCATTATTATGGATGGTATATGCTTTATTTGCAGTTTGGTTTGGCCGTTATAGACAGATGAACGAAATATTATATGCTGGATTAGTCGTATTAGTAGTAACAGTAGGGAAGTTATTCCTTCTCGACCTACCAGAGGTGTCGATGATGATTAGGGCGGTGTTATTCTTAATCGTAGGTAGTATAGGTATCGTTATTTCAAGAATGTTTTTTTCAAAAGAAGAGAAGTGAAAAGAAGGCAATCCATTTACGGATTGCCTTTTACTGTACTTTACTTCTTACCAATCGTTACAGTTTCACTATATTTCGCTGTTGTGTTTTGACGTAGACGAAGTGTTGCTTGTCCAGTTGTATTTGGATCAAGTTGTACGTTCACAATTTTTTCAGCAGATCCTTGGCTATTTGTTATGAAAGAGAATGTACTGCTATATCCGAAAGAAGATGGCCAAGTACCATTTGTATTTTGAACTTTTGCTACTTGTGTTCCGCCAGTTGTGAAAATACCTAAAGAATAATTATTGTACGTTGTATTTGGTAATAAGTTATTTACTTGAATCGTCATTTGGAACACTTCATTGTTTGGTAGAATGCTAGGGTGAGTAATTACGTAATCACTCGTTGTCACTGCACCGTTATAGCCGTATGAACCTGGTTTGAAAGTATTTGTATTGAACCACTGGTAACCTTGACTTGGTGCACTCCAAGGTTCTGGTTGTGGCTCTGTTGATAAACTTGGTTGTTCAAATGTTTGTAGAGCTGTAGGTGCATCAAGCTGTAAACCACTTACTTGATCTAAGCTTGTAAATGTTTCTTGCTTCGCTAACCAATTCACTATGTTTTCTAATAGAACAGCATCGTTTTCTTCTTTATAACCATCATAAGTTTTCTTTGATTGACCTGAATCTTCACGAACATATTTTGGCGAGGCATCTTCAACAGGAGAAGAATCACCAATAAAGGCTGCTTTTCCAAGGCCAACTTTCGAAATAGCAGCATAAGGTCCCTCTGCAACGCCACCACCGTTATAAACGCCGCTATCAACAGCGTTATTCCATTTTGATGGATTTTCTGGAAGATATACAAGGCCTTTCGCTAGTTTTGGATTTGTAATTGCAAGAGTAGAGCCGGCATGCATGGCTACAGATGATACACCTTCTGTAATTCCGAATGATTGTTCAGGTGAAACAATATTTTTAGCTGAAACATCACCAAGTGCGTTATAGCGGAAGCGAATACCGAAATTATTGGATAGCCAATCAGAGCTTTCGACTCCTTGCATAGCTTGTGAATTTGCTTCCTCGTTTGACATTCCTTTTGCTGGATTATCCCAAGCACCGCGTCTATATCCATTGAATACTTCGGAAGAGTCCCAACGGTTTTTATTACGATCTGCATTATAATGATCGGCAATGAAGAAGATACTGCCGCCATTTTTCACGTATTGTAACATTGCATCCTGTTCAGATTTTTTGTAAGGAATATTAGCTTCTGGAACGATAAACACATTGTAGTTTTTTAAATCTTCGTATGTAATAGGTGCTGATTTACGAAGTTCTTTTACATGATATCCGTTTTGGGCAATGCCGTTTCCGAAATCAGAAAAACCGCCATCAATAACCCAATCAGCTGTCCCGGCCGTTTGACCGTGCGTATTATCAAATAATACTTTCTTCCCATTGTTTTGATTTACAACCTTTGCAGCAATTTCAGGAGCTGGGTCTACAGAGCTTTCGGCATAAGTAGACGGTATGAACGAACTCCCCATACTAAGTGTAATTGCTGTTGCTAAAGAAAATGTAATCCATTTTTTATTCTTCATAGAAGAATCCCCCTAATAATAAATATATGTGCTTTAATAATGTAATTTATTTTTCTGAAAAAATAAAGACAGAAAACGTAAAAAATATTAAAAAATTGTAAAAATACCGTGAATTTTGTTGAGAAATATTTATATAGACAATAAAAAATCCCTTCCAATTAATAAGGAAGGGATAGCTTGTTTAACTAATCTTTGAATTAGGTGTTTCATCAATCTTATGAAATCCTTTCATGTAATACACGATAGCTAAGCCAATAAGCCAAATTGGGCCAACGATTAATGCAATTCGTGTATCTTCTGAATACGCCATTATACATAGTACAAGTGCAAGGAAGCCAAGTGAGAAGTAAGAGCTTAATGGATGTAAAGGCATTTTATACGTTAGCTTGTCTTTTTTCTCAGTTGGTAATCCTTTACGGAATTTAATTTGAGCGACTAATATTATACCCCAAGTCCAAATTGCCCCGAAAGTTGAAATACTAGTTAGCCATGTAAACACTTTTGCAGGAACGAGATAGTTTAATATAACGCCAACGAGTAAAACAATCGCAGTTGCTATAATACCTTGACTTGGAATGCCATTTTTATTTAAACGTCCAAATCGTTCAGGTGCTTTCTTTTGTTGTGCTAGTGTAAATAGCATACGCCCTGTACTAAATAAACCACCGTTACAAGAAGAAAGTGCAGCTGTTAATACAACAAAGTTAATAATACCTGCTGCTTTTGCAATGCCGATTTGTTGGAATGTTAATACGAATGGACTTCCTTTCTCGCCAAGTTCGTTCCATGGATAAATTGCCATCATAACGAATAATGCCCCGACGTAAAAGATTAGGATTCTCCAAAATACGTTATCGATAGCTTTTGCGAGTGTTTTCTTCGGGTTTTGAGCTTCACCAGCTGTAACACCAATTAGTTCAACGCCTAAATAAGCGAATAATACCATTTGTAAGGAAAGCAATAATCCAGAGAAGCCATTTGGGAACCAGCCCCCATGTTCCCAAAGATTTGAAATACCAGTTGCAACGCCGCCATTTCCAAATCCGAATAGAATAATACCAAAGCCAATCACTATCATACAGATAATTGTGACAATTTTAATGAGAGCAAACCAAAACTCAAGTTCTCCAAATACTTTTACTGATAAGAAGTTGAAAGCGCTCATTAATAATAGAGCGAGTAGTGCCCAAGTCCAGCGCGGGATATCTGGGAACCAGTACTGCATGTAAATTCCAGCCGCCGTAATTTCAGCCATACAAGTAACAACCCATAAGAACCAGTAGTTCCAACCAGTAATATAGCCAGCAAGTGGGCCGATATAATCATTAGCATATTTACTAAAAGAGCCGGCAACCGGTTGTTCAATTGCCATTTCTCCGAGCGCTCGCATAATGAAAAAAATAACGAGTCCAGCGATCATATAACCTAGTAAGATGGAAGGACCAGCTAGTTTAATAGCAGAAGCAGATCCTAAAAATAGCCCAACGCCAATAGCCGAACCGAGTGACATTAAAGTAATATGTCGTTCTTTTAAACCTCGATTTAAAGTTCCAGATTTGTTTGTGTGCTGCATAAGAAGAATCCCCCTTGTAGAATGAGCTACCTAAATATTTAACTATTTCAAATTATAAAACATTTCTATCTGTTATGCTACAAAAATAATCAAAATGAACTGTACTACATCTGAACTTGTCAGACTTAAACTTAAAATTCTCACTATTAGAGAATATATTGACTCTTCTTTTTATTGATTGTTAAGATTAAGTATTATATTTTCTCACATACTAGTAAGAAAAGAATGTGTGATAATAATTCAGGTGTAGGAAGGGTACATAGCCATGTTTCAATTACAAAAATATAACACTTCTGTGAAGCAAGAGCTTTTAGCGGGCATCACAACTTTTTTTACATTTGCGTATATTCTTGTCATCAATCCGAAAATATTATCTGATGCAGGTGTACCATTTGATCAAGCGTTTACGGCAACTATTATTGCGACAGTTATTGGGACGCTATGTATGGCGTTTTTAGCTAACTATCCAATTGTTATTGCTCCAGCTATGGGGATGAATGCATATTTTGCTTATTCTGTCGTTCAACAGGCAGAGGGGATTACGTATGTCATTGCGTTTTCGGCAGTATTTGTAACGGGTATCATTTTTCTTTTATTATCTTTCACTTCATTTAGGCAAAAGCTAATTATCGCAATTCCTGACAGTTTAAAACATGCAATTGCAGGTGGAATTGGACTATTTATTGCTTTTATTGGATTACGTCTATCTGGAATTATCGTGGATCATCCTTCTAACTTAGTTACGATTGGTGATTTTCATTCTCCAGCCGTTATTTTAACTTTAATTGGTTTAATTTTAGCGGCAGTATTAATGGTATTACGTGTGAGTGGTGCATTATTTATTAGTATGATTGTGACAGGAATTATCGCCTTCTTTACGGGGCAACTGAAGTTTGAGGATAAAATTGTAGCGATGCCTCATTTACCAGAGGGTATTATCGTTTCAAATCCAATCAATGCTTTTTCAGATGTAATTCAGTATGGATTATATGGTGTTGTATTTTCATTTTTACTTGTACTTTTATTTGATACGACAGGTGCATTACTCGGTTTAATTAAACAAGCTGGTTTAATTACAGATAATACAGAGAAACGTTTTGGCAAAGCGTTTATTGCAGATGCGATTGGCGGAACGACAGGTTCTATCTTCGGAACAAGCCCAACAGCAGCAACGATTGAATCGTCAGCTGGTATTGCTGCAGGTGGTAAAACTGGATTAACAGGTATTGTAGTTGTTGGTCTAACGATTATAACGGCATTTTTCAGCCCTGTTATCGCGTCTTTATCAAGTGTAGCTGCTATTACAGCTCCTTCATTAATTATTGTAGGTAGTTTAATGGCACAAAGCATTCGTGATATTAATTGGAATGAATTTGAAGATGCATTACCAGCATTTTTAATTTTCGTTGGTATTCCGTTAACGTCTAGTATTGCAAATGGAATTGCAATTGGATTTTTAGTGTATCCAGTATTAAAAATTGTGAAGGGGAAAGGGATGGAAGTACATCCGTTACTATATTTATTTACAATTTTATTTGGATGTCATTTATTCTTATAGTATAGAGATAGGAAAGGGGGCTTCTTATGAGAGGCTCCTTTTTTGTGTATAATAAAGTGAAAAAAACAAATTAATTACGTAAAATATAAATTACTTAATGGAATATATATGTTACAATAAAGGCAGAGGAGGAACATGAATGGCTGTAAGTAAAATAAAAGTCGCACGTGTTCAGTTAGATTTAACACAACAACAATTAGCAGAAAAAGTAGGCGTCACAAGGCAAACAATTAGTTTAATTGAGAAGGGGAAATACAATCCATCTTTAGATTTATGTTTGAAAATTTGTTATGCAGTAGATAAAACATTGAATGATTTGTTTTGGGAGGAAAAGGAGTGATAGGGTGAAAATCGTGAAAGATGAACGTTTAATGATTGAGGGATTAAAACATATTAGATTGGCTTTCATCTTACAAAATGTCGTCATACTAGGCATTGTTTTTTACCGTTACGTCTTGCAAGGGGCAGGGTATGAAAGTGTTTCGGATTTATTAATGGTATTTATGGGCGGGATAATAGTTATTAACTTTTTAAACTTAAAAAATTCGGTGGAAGTGTATGAGCATACAGGGGGAGTATCTCGTAGTTATTTCATGAAACTATTATTAATTCCAGTAGGGATTGTTATTGGACTGTTAGCTATTTGTATCATTGTAACACCGGATATTTCGATAAAGGAAATTGGTATAACAGGACTTATTATGTTTGCTTGTTTTTTAATTCCTAGTTTGTTTATATACATATATATGAAAAAAATAAAAAGTGAAAATGAAATATAAGAAAAGCTTTCTGCAATATGCAGAAAGCTTTTCTTATATTTCTTTATACATTACTTTATGTAGTCCTATTGGATCAATCTCGAAGATTTCACCATGCTCATGGAAGTCTAATCGTTTGTAATAATCCGCTACGGTAATTCGGGCATTACACCATAGAATATTTGCTTCGCGTTCTTGGAGGAATTGTTCAGCTTTACGGATTAAGGAGCTGCCAGCATGCTGGTTTCGGAAATTAGGTAATGTTGTCATTCCTCGTAGACGATAGTGGGTACCAGCTTGTAAATCAGGATGTATTTCTTTAGAGAAAGAGGCGATACTAACAAGTTCATCATATAAAAATGCACCTAAATGAAAGGCGTCTGTTTCGTAATCTGAATCGTATTTACAATCTTCTAATGATTGATTGGGACGCAAAACCTTTTGACGTAATAAGTATGTTTCAGATGCATCAATATGTTTCACTGTAATCATAATATCGCCCTTTCTTATAAGCCTTTTTCTATAAGTTGTAAGAAGAAATATGCGGGTGCAACGAGAAGTCCTAGTATGCTAGCTGTTCCGAGAAGGAGTGAAATTAAGAGACAAAAGTACTTAATTCCATTCGATTTTTTCCATCCATAACTACAAATTTCAATGCTAATACCGATGAGAATAATGGCGACGAGTACTTCTGCTAATAATAAGAGAGCTAAAGTTGAAATAGACATAATGTGATTCATCCCCATAATATGTGATAGTAACATTTTACCATATGAAATTGAAAAAATGCCCCTCATTTATGTGAGGGGCATTTTCTATTCTAATATGTTTTTCATTGTATCAATATGTTCTTTTGAACCCGTTACAAGTAAAGTATCGCCATGCTGTAACTTCGTATCACCATGTGGTATTAATGCTTTATTACCACGGTAAATTTGAATGACAAGTACATCACCTAGAAACGGAAGGCGACGAAGTGCTAAGCCGTTATATTTATTACTTCGTAGTTCAACCTCACGCACCGTTTCATTTGCTGTTGTAATCAAGCGAACGAGACTCGGTTTATCAATAAGTGCACGTAATAAAATACGTGTAGAGTTAATAGTCGAGAATACAGCGATATGTTCTTGAGTCGCTTTTTCTTGTAGAAGGGGATCTTCTACACTTGCAATGACGTGTTCAACACCTAATTCTTTTGCGTGTTCTGCTAATAATAAGTTTTGTTCATCATCACTTGTCGCAACAACAACACGGTCTGCTTCGAAAGCTTTTTGCCCCATTAAAGATTGAATAGTAATCTCATCTAATTTTACAATAGGGAAGTCATGAGATTTCGCTTCTTCATCATTTATTTTATTTTGACGTATCATATATAGTGTTACGTTATAATCTTCACGTTTTAAATCAAGTGATAACGGAAGGGTAATTCTGCTTGCACCAATAATAGATACTTTCGGTTTTGGCGTTTCCACTTTTGGAAACATCTTTTTAAATAATATAGGTGCAAAAATACAAGTAATAACCGCACTTAAAATAAGAGATGCTGATAAACTTGGGCTAATGATGCCTAGCTTTTCACCGATTTGTGCAGCCGCAATAACTAAAGAAAGTGTTGATGTTAACAAAATAGCACTTCCGAGTACGATATTGCGTGGGTACCATTTTCGTAAGACGAGTGATGGCAACAGTTTTGAAATAAAGAGTCCCACAATTAGAATTGGGATCATTAGCATACTAGAAGGCTCGTTAAAAATAGACCATACTTCTAGATTTACACCAACCATTACGAAGAAAATAGGAATGAAGAAGCCATATCCGATGGAATCAAGTTTTTCAACCATATCTTCATTTGGTGATAATAAAGATACGAGTACACCTGCTAAAAAGGCTCCCAAAATATTTTCTGCTCCAACAGATTCAGATAATCCAACTAATATTAAGATGAGTGCAAAAACAGCTCGTGTATCAATTTGTACACTACCGGCTTTTAAGCTTTCTAGGTATGGAATATTTTTAAAACGTCTTGCGACAAAGTAAATTATAATACCAGCACCGAATAGAAGAAGTAGAAGCCACATGCTTTGGCCACTTTCGGAATTTAATCCGACGAATACAGCGAGTAAAATCATTGTAACTAAGTCTGCAATAACAGCGACTAATAAAATGATTTGCCCGATTGCGGTTTTTCCTAAGTTATTTTCTTTCAATGTTGGTACGACAACACCTAAAGAAATAGTTGAAATAATTAAAGTCATGAACATTGCATTGTCTACGAATCCTAGCCATACGAATAGTAATGATAGGGCATAAGATAAAATGAAAATAAACAAGAAGATAATGCTTGCTGCTTGGAATGTGTTCGGTTCGTTTGTCGTATTCTTTTTCCCTTTTTGTTTAAAGATCGAAAAGTCAATTTCTAAACCACTTAAAAACATTAGGAAGATAAACCCTAGTGTTGATAAGACTTGAAGCCACATATCTGGCTCAATGATGTTAAATCCACTTTTACCTACAAAGATTCCTGCGATAATTTCTGCAACAACGACAGGAAGTGCTTTTAATTTAAAGCGCTGTAACAAAAGGGGAACGAAAAACGCGATTGCGACGACAACCATAAGTGATAGAACAGAAGAATGATGTTCCATTGCGTTCTCTCCCTTCAAATAAATATAGTAACTATTTAGCCATATAATAGGAAGAAAAGCAACGGATATGGTTTCGATTTCATAAAGAAAGAGTTTTCTTAACATTTGTCATAATAAGTATATTTTGCATGATTTTGTTGTTAATTCCGTAATGTAGATGTAATAGGGGAGGGGATAAAGTGAAACTTTAATCAGTGGGGGTTTTGTTCATCACCCACTGATTATTAGCCTTCACCAATCGGGCTTTTACGGGCAGCCCGGACCCCCACCTAACTTCTTTGCTTCCGCTGAATTTTGATGTGGGGGTCTTACTGCTCGTTAATGCGGGATAAAAAAAGACTGCTGAGGAATCCCAGCAGTCTTTTCATGCAAATTACATTGAGAAGAAGATCCATACAGTAAGACCAACTGTTGCAGCTGCAACGAAGAAACTGTATATCATTGTAAGAATTTGAATTCTTCCTTCTCCTTCTTTTAAATGCATGAACATAATTAATTGTAATAAAGCTTGCGCAACAGCCATTATGATAATAGTTGTTAATATCGTTGAAAGTGGCAGGGTTGTATAAAGTGCCACGTATAAAGCTAGAAACGTTAGTGCAAGCGATAAAATAAATCCGAAAACGTGTGACCATGGGAATCCGCTATGCCCATGTCCGTTTGCTTGGTTGTTATTTTGACCCATTTACGCCACCATCCCGTTCAAGTAAACTAGTGTGTAAATAAAGACCCAAACAAGATCAAGGAAATGCCAGTATAAGCTGATAATAAATACTTTACGAGCTGTAACTGGTGTTAAACCTCGTTTTAAAATTTGGATAATAACACAAGTTGCCCAGATGATACCACCTGTTACGTGGGCACCATGCGTTCCAAGAAGAACGAAGAATGCCGATAAGAAAGCACTTGTTTGAATCGTTGCACCTTCACCAATGTACATAATGAACTCTTCGATCTCGAAGAATAGGAAACCTGCACCTAAAAGTAAAGTTAGTATAAACCAGGCTAACATTCCTTTTTGATTGTGTTTACGCATTTCATGAATTGCGATACCACATGTGAAACTACTTGTTAAAAGTAGTAGTGTTTGAATTAAAAGCGTTTTAAGTTCAAACAGTTGCGCTGGTGTTGGGCCATCTGCCGTACGACCAGCAAGGACTAGATAAGAGGCGAAAAGTGTTGCGAACAGCATAATTTCAGCCCCAAGAAAAATCCAGAATCCTAGGATATTCAACCTGCTTTGCTCGGATTGATATTCCAAAGGTAAGCTTTTATCTAAAGCCGCCATGTCATTTCACCTCTCATGCTATATGTTCTGTTTCTTTAATTTCATCAACGCTTACGTAGTAGCCATCATCATAATCGAATGAACGATAGATTAAGCAACCTAAAATACCAATACCACCGATTGCTGCAATCCAGAACCAGCTAAATACTAATGCAAAACCTGCAAGACCGAAGAATAAAGACGCAATAATAGGCACACCAGAATTACTTGGCATGTGAATTGGTTTTAATTCATCTGCTGTTGGTGTAATTGTTTCTCCACGTTTTTTCATGAACCAGAAAGCATCAGCTTCTTTAATTTCAGGAAGTTTCGCGAAGTTGTAATGTTGTACAGGAGATTGAGTTGCCCATTCAAGTGTACGGCCGTCCCATGGATCTCCAGTTGTGTCACGCTCACCGTGACGTGCACTCCAAATTACGTTATAGCAAAGGATTAGGAAGCCAATAGCCATCATTACAGCACCAACAGATGCGATTTGGTTTAGCCAGCCCCATCCAAGACTTTCAGAGTAAGTGTACATACGACGAGTCATACCGTCTAAACCTAAGAAGTACATTGGGAAGAAACAGATGTTAAATCCGCTCATAAAGATCCAGAATGTCCATTTACCTAGGCGTTCATTTAACATATGACCTGTCATTTTTGGATACCAGTATGTGAATCCAGCAAGCATAGCGAATACTGTACCTGCGATTAATACGTAGTGGAAGTGAGCAATTAGGAAGTAGCTGTTATGGTATTGATAATCAGCTGCTGCCATTCCAAGCATAACCCCTGTAACTCCACCAACTACGAAGTTTGGAATAAATGCCAATGACCAAAGCATTGGAACTGTAAAACGAATACGTCCTTTATACAGTGTAAACAACCAGTTAAAGATCTTAACACCGGTTGGAATCGAAATCGCCATTGTCGAAATCGAGAAGAATGAGTTAACCGCTGGACCTGCACCCATCGTGAAGAAGTGATGAAGCCATACGACGAAACTTAGTAAAGAAATTGCAACCATCGAGTACACCATCGCACTGTAACCGAATAGACGTTTACGTGAGAATGTACTAATGATTTCAGAGAAAATACCGAATGCCGGTAAAATAACGATATATACTTCAGGGTGACCCCATACCCAGAATAGGTTGGCCCATAACATCGGCATACCGCCGCTCGCCATCGTAAAGAAGTGAGCATCGAATAGACGGTCAAATGTCATTAATGCAAGAGCAACTGTTAATACTGGGAAAGCGAAAATAATGATAATTGTTGTAATTAAGATTGACCAAGTAAACATTGGCATTCTCATTAATTTCATGCCAGGTGTACGCATTTTTAAAATAGTAACTAGGAAGTTAATACCTGTCATTAACGTACCGAGACCTGAAATCTGTAATGCAATTGCGTAGTAGTTATTTCCTACACCAGAAGTAAACTCTGTACCTGCCATTGGGAAGTAAGAAGTCCACCCAGCGTCTGGAGAACCACCGATTACGAAAGCGATGTTGAATAACATTGCTCCGACAAAGAATAACCAGAAACTTAAAGCATTTAAGAACGGATATGCAACGTCACGAGCACCAATTTGTAATGGTACTACAAGGTTCATTAATCCCATAACGAATGGCATTGCCATGAAAAGAATCATTACTGTACCATGTGTTGTAAAGATTCCGTTATAGTGTTCAGCGTTTAAATAAGTTGTTTCTGGGAATGTTAACTGTGCACGGATCATTAAACCATCCATACCACCACGGAATAACATTATAACGGCAGAGATAATATACATGGTCCCTATTTTTTTATGGTCAACAGTTGTCAACCATTCATCCCAAAGCCATCTCCATTTTTTGTACTTTGTTAGTACGAAAAGAATCGCTAATGTCACAAGAACGATAGAAGCGTCAGCTCCGTAAATAATCGGGTCACCTGTGACAAAAAATTCATCAAGCTTCACTGTGTTCACTCCAATCTGTTGGAATAATAGCTATTATTTTTTGTTTTTGTAGTAGTTGTAATCACAATATTCAAGTGATTTTGGATCTACATAACTTAAGTGATGACTAGAGAATGTCATACGACCAACTACACCAGGTTTAACAATTTCGTTGTACTTATTTTCTGTTAGTTTAGGAGCAGTTTCTTGTACTTCTTTTACCCACTTGTCATACTTTTCTTTTGTTTTTGCTTCAACTTCGAACTCCATATGAGTGAACCCTTCACCAGAGAAGTTCGAACTACGGCCTAGGTAAGAACCAGGCTTATCAGCTTGTAAATATAAATCCATAATCATGCCATCCATAGTGTACTTCATACCACCAAGTTCTGGAACCCAGAATGCATTCATTGGACCTACAGAAGTAAGCTTAAATTGAATTGGTACACCAGCTGGGATGTTTAAATAGTTAACGGTTTCAATTTTTTCCTCCGGGTAACTAAATAACCATTTCCAGTTCGCAGATGTAACATAAATTTCAACTGGTTTAATATGTTTGGACTCTTGCGGAACCTCTTCCGAAGCATAAGTTGCCTTAACTGTTGGAATCGATAATGCGATAACGATAATAACAGGAATAACCGTCCAAATGATTTCTAATAATGTGTTACCATGTTGATCAGGTGGCTCATAGTCCATATTCTCTGGTTTTTCACGATAACGAATCAAGATGACTGTAAACAAGATGAATACAATTGCGATAATTAATGACATAAGCAAGAATGACCAAACAATTAAATCATACTGTGCCTTTGCAACAGGTCCTTGCGGATTTAATACTGCGAGTTTTTTATCACAGCCACCGAGGAACAGAAGTAATGATAACGGAAGAAGCGAAGCCAACTTCCAAAACGTTTTCTTTAGTTGCACGATTGAAAATCTCCTTTCTCCTTGGATTGAAACTATGCCAATAAAACAATATAAACCTATTAATTTATAGAAGGCAATAGTTTTTGTCATATTGTTAAAAAATAGACACAAATGCACACTTTTTAAGGTGAATATCATTTGTAACTTGATAACATTGTAAACTATTTTCCAGATAAAAACGTGATTGTGGGAATTTTAAGATAAATAAAGTTATACCAACATATCCAAGAAATAGAAAAAAGCTATCTTATTATAAGAAAGATAGCTGAATATTTTGTATATTTAATTTATTTCCTGAGTTATATTTTTTTCTGTTCAAATGTGACAACTTTTTTATATTTCACTTGGTATAAAATGTAACAAATAATCATAAATGGAATCCCACAATAAAGAGCAATTCTCTGATCTGGAATGAAAGCTAAACTAACAAATGTAATGAAATTGAGTGAGAAAGCTACGATTGGAACTATTGGATAAAGTGGTGTACGGTATTTTAAATCATTTATGTCGCCGCCATTTTTCACGAAATTTCTACGGAAGAAAAACTGTGAAGCTGCAATCGACATCCAAACAACAACAGCAGCCATTGCTGCAATGGAAGTTAAAATTAAAAAGACAGTATCTGCTGCAAATATACTTGTTAATAAAGAAAGGCTTGCGAAAATTAGACTGAAAATTAACGCATTTAGTGGTACACCTCTTATAGTTAACTTCGTAAAAGCTGGACTAGCCATTCCTTGTTTTGCCATCGCCCAAAGCATACGAGAATTTGCGTATAGACCAGAGTTAGCTACGGATAATACAGCTGTAATAATAACAAAGTTCATAATGTCCGCTGCATAAGGGATACCAGCCACATCGAATACAAGTACAAATGGACTTTCAACTAGATTAGCCTCTTGCCACGGGAGTAAACCGACAACAACTGAAATTGCTAGGACGAAGAAGAATAGAGTTCGCCAAATTGTATTTTTGATTGCTTTTGGAATTGTTTTTTCAGGATTTTCACTTTCTCCAGAAGCGATTCCGATTAGTTCTGTTCCTTGGAAGGAGTAATTGACTGTAATCATCGTAAGAAGAACAGCTAATGCACCGTTTGGAAATAGCCCGCCATTTTCAGTGAAATTGTGAAGCATCGGAGCTGGTTTTCCGTTAAAGTCTAGTAGACCGAACATAACTGCACCACCGAGTACGATGAAAATAACAATTGTTGCGACTTTTACACTTGCGAACCAAAATTCCGTTTCTGCATATGCTTTTGCTGATAAAGCGTTCACAAGGAAGAGTGCTGCTGCAAATGTAACACACCAAATCCAAGAAGAAACGTCTGGAAACCAGCGTTTCATTAAAATGCTAACAGTCGTTAACTCTACTCCAACTGTAACAGCCCAATTTAACCAATACATCCAACCGACAACAAATCCAAAACCAGGTGAAATAAATTTGCTTGCATAGCTTTGGAATGAACCTGCTTCTGGCATAGCTACTGACAATTCACCAAGACATAACATCGTTAAATACATAACAAATCCACCGACTAAAAATGCGAGAATAGCTCCGCCTGGTCCTGCATTATGGACGATTTGTCCAGAACCCATAAATAATCCTGTTCCAATGACTCCACCAAGTGCGATCATGAATAGGTGTCTACTTTTCATTGTTCGTTTTAAATCTGTTTGTTCTACTTGTTGATTCATATGCCCCTCACCCCATATTTTCTTGTAAGTGTTAACTTGATTTCATTCTGGGCTTTTAATCATTAGTGGGGGATGAAAAACATACTCGGCTTATTTTGTTGTGAACTGAGTATGTAAAAGATAACTATGACTAAATACCTTAGAATGTTTATTAACCTAGTGAAATAAATTCAATTCTTTAACTAGGTTAATAATTTCGATTTTAGCAAAAAAATATGAAAAAGTATATTGTTTTTTCTTTTTATTAAAAATAATTAGAATTTTAAAAAGATTCTGTGAATAATAATTCACAGAATCTTTCTAGCAAACTAGTAAGAAGAAAGGTACAATGATAGAAGGTATATCTGTAAAATAATAATTAATGGAGTTTTGTTTAAAATGAAAAAGTTAAAATATCTTTTTGTTTTTGGAATTATATTTGCTGCCGCGTTTTTTATAGGGAAAGATAAAATTATACAAAAGGCGCAAGTGTTCCGTTTAGAGTTTCTATCTGAAATGAAAGAAGCGGCTATGATTGAAAATGTTCCGTTTATAAAGCAGTTACCAGAATTACCTCGTGGATGTGAAGTTACAAGTTTGGCTATGTTGCTGCAATATAAAGGTGTACAAGTGGATAAGATGCAACTTGCTAGCGAAATTCATCGTGTTCCATTTGAACAAAATGGTTTGCGTGGAAATCCTTATGAGGGATTCGTTGGAAATATTTATACGAAAGCGGAACGAGGATATGGTGTATACAATAAACCAATCTTTAATTTAGCAGAAAAATATGTTCCTGAAAAAGTAATTAATTTAACAGATAGAGACGTGAAAGATCTATATAAGGTAATTAGTTCGGGCTCTCCAGTATGGGTTATTATTAATACAACGTTTAAGCCGCTAGCTGAAGGTAGTTTTGAAACATGGAATACAAGTTCTGGTGAAGTGAAAATTACATATTTTGAGCATAGTGTAGTAGTGGTTGGATACGATCAAAATTTTGTATATGTAAATGATCCTCTAAAAAACAATCCACGTTTCGCTGTTCCGCGAGCAGAGTTTGAGAAAGCTTGGGAGCAAATGGGGAAACAAGCAATCACTATTTTATAATAATGAAAAAGTCATCTTTTTGATGGCTTTTTATTTTTAAATTTTAGAGATAGAAAATTCGGAATATTCTTTTAAAAGTCAACAATTCACGTTATAATAACATTTAACTTGGTGAAGAAGGGGAGAAGAGAAATGGATGTCGCAAAGGAACTTGTTTTATCAAAGAATCAGTTGATTGAGTGGAGAAGGCATTTTCATAAGTATCCAGAGTTATCTTTTCAAGAGGAAAAAACATCTCAATTTGTATTCGACATACTTCGGGAAATCCCGTATTTAGAAGTCTCAAGGCCTACTAAATATAGTGTAATGGCAAGGTTAATTGGTAAGCAGCCTGGTAAAACTATCGCGGTTCGTGCTGATATGGATGCTCTTCCTATTCATGAAGAAAATAAGTTTGATTTTATTTCTATATATCCAGGTGTGATGCATGCGTGTGGTCACGATGGTCACATGGCAATATTGCTTGGTGTAGTACATAAGTTGGTAGAGGAAAGAGAGAAGGTTAAAGGAGAGATTCGCTTTTTATTTCAACATGCAGAAGAAAACTTTCCGGGCGGTGCAGAGGAAATGATCGCAGCGGGAGTAATGGAAGGTGTGGATTACATTATTGGTGCTCATCTTTGGGCGTCATTAGAGGTTGGAAAAGTAGGTGTAATTTATGGTCCTGCGATGGCGGCGCCGGACGTTTTTAAAATTACGATAGAGGGAAAAGGTGGGCATGCTGGAATTCCGCATGAAACAGTTGATAGTATCGCCATTGGTGCGCAAGTAGTTTCGCAAATTCAGCAAATTGTATCTCGCCTCACGAATCCGTTAGATTCTCTCGTAGTATCTGTTACGCAATTTCATTCTGGGACAACCCATAATGTTATTCCAGAACAAGCGGAGATTGAAGGGACAGTGAGAAGTTTAAGGCATGAATTAAGAGAGGAAACAAGAAAGAAACTTGAAAGAATTGTAAAACATATTACAGAATCATACGGTGCTAAGTATACATTTTCTTATGAGTATGGATATCGACCAGTTGTGAACGATTATGAAGTTACAGAGATTATTGAACATACGGCATTACAGCTATATGGAAGAGAAAAGGTTGTTCGTTTACAACCAACGATGGCAGGAGAAGATTTTTCAGCATTTTTACAAAAGGCACCAGGGACGTTCTTTTTTATAGGGGCAGGTAATGAAGAGAAGGGAATTATATATCCGCATCACCATCCTCGTTTTACAATTGACGAAGATGCATTACCAATTGGAATGGAAGTCTTTGTATCATCCATTATGAATTTTATAAGTAAAGGAGAATGAGATGAAGAAAATACACGTGCTAGCACTTATTCCAGTTCTTTGTTTAGTAGTTGGACCAGTATTTGCAAATTCGGTCACTCCTTACGTACTTGGGATGCCATTTCTATTATTTTGGGTACTATTATCAGTGCTCATTACGTCTCTTTGTATGGGTCTTGTGTATGTATTCGACCCCGCTAATAAGGGGGATGTAAAATGATAGCATTACTTATCATTATTTTCTTCTTATTTCTAGCACTATTTTTAGGAGTTCGAGCACAACGTGGAAAAGATATGAATTTAGAGCAATGGTCAGTTGGAGGAAGAGGATTTGGAACTATTTTCGTTTTTCTCCTTATGGCAGGGGAAATTTATACGACGTTCACATTTTTAGGAGGAAGTGGCTGGGCTTATAGTAAAGGAGCTCCTACATTTTATATTTTAGGGTATGGTGCATTAGCTTATATTTTATCGTATTTCTTATTGCCTCCAATTTGGAAGTATGCAAAAGAACATAACCTCATTTCACAATCAGATTTCTTTGCGAAGAAATATAGGAGTAAGACGCTTGGGATAATTGTTTCAATTATTGGTGTTATTTCGATTATCCCGTATCTTGTTTTGCAATTAAAGGGATTAGGAATTATCGTTTCGGAAGCTTCCTATGGAAGAGTGACACCTGTTATTGCGGTATGGATTGGTGCTATTGTTATAACTATTTATGTAATGGTTTCAGGTATACATGGATCGGCTTGGACAGCTGCTTTGAAGGACATTATGATACTATTTATCGTTATGTTTTTAGGTATATATTTACCGTATCACTATTACGGAGGATTTCAACCGATGTTTGAAGCTGTAGAAGCTGCAAAACCAGGTTTTTTATCTTTACCTGAAAAGGGAATGAGTATTTCTTGGTTTGTTTCTACTATTATATTAACGGCTCTCGGTTTTTATATGTGGCCTCATACATTTGCCTCAGCTTTCTCAGCGAAAAGTGAAAAAGTATTTAGGAAAAATGCGGCAATTATGCCTCTCTATTCTTTAGTTTTGCTTTTTGTGTTCTTTGCAGGTTTTGCTGCTATTTTACAAGTTCCAGGGTTAAAGGGAGCGGATGTAGACCTTTCATTATTCCGTCTTGCTCTTCAAACTTTTGATCCTTGGTTTATTGGGATTATTGGTAGTGCGGGGGTATTAACAGCACTAGTTCCCGGTTCCATGCTTGTTATGGCCGCTTCTACATTATTAGCAAAAAATATTTATGGAACGATGGTACCATCCGCCTCTGATAAACAAGTTGCAAAAGCAGCTAAGCTATTTGTACCTGTCGTGACGCTTATTGCCGTATTATTTACCTTTAAAGGTGGAGAGACGATAGGTGCTCTTCTTTTAATGGGATACAGTATAGTTACGCAACTTTTCCCTGCGCTTGTATGTAGTTTGTTTCCTCGTCAAATTATTACGAAACAAGGTGCGATTGCGGGGATGGGAATTGGGTTGTTAATTGTCGCATATATCACCTTATCTGGTTCTACTATAGCTACGATGTTCCCGGGTGTCCCACAGTATATGAAAGATTTGAATGTAGGTATAGTCGCGTTGTTGGTTAACATTATTGTGATGTTTGTAGTTAGTGGATTCACAAGAAATGTATCTGTAAAGACCGACAATATAATAGTAGAAAAGTAATTCGTATGTTAGAGCTATCTTCGAAAAGAGATAGCTCTTTTTTGTATATATTTTCTTCTATTAGCGGAATCTAACTAAAAACTTGTTGAAAAGGAAGTTAGGTGGGGAAATTGTTAGAGCTAAAAGGTAACTTGTTTGAAGTTATGAAGGAAATTAGAGATGAGTTAGGTTCACCTAATGATTTAACAATTAGAGAAGTTGCTCTTGCGGGTAGTTTTACACGTTGTGCGGTTGTTTTCTTATGTGGATTGACAGATAAGGATAATGTTTATAAATATGTAGTTCGTACACTTCAATATGAAGAAATACCAAATGAAGCAGCTGTGGTTCAGATATTATTGGATCGTTTTATTTCTATTGCAGAAGTCGGTATGAAGACGACTTTTCCAGATATTATAAATGCGGTTTTAGCAGGAGATACAGTCATATTAATTGATAATATTCAAACGGCTATTGTTGTTAACAGTAGGGCTTGGGAGAAAAGAAGTCTAGAACCGCCAGTGACAGAAGATTTAATTCGTGGACCGAGGGTTGGGTTAAATGAAGATATTAATGTGAATAAAATGTTAATTCGCCGTGGTTTACGTGATCCGAAGTTACGGTTTCAATCTTATATTATGGGGAAGCGATCGCAGAAAGAAGTAACCCTAGTATATATAGAGGATATTATTAACCCTTACATCGTAAACGAGCTAGATCGGCGTCTTCAATCAATAGTGACAGATGTCATTTTTGAGACAGGAACGATTGAGCAATTAATTCAAGATAATAATTTATCGCCGTTTCCTCAGTTTTTAAATACAGAAAGACCAGATAATATAGTGGCTGCATTGGCGAAAGGGAAAGCGGCCATTTTAGTAGATGGGTCACCATTTGCTCTTATTGCACCACTTGTATTTGTTGATATTTTTCAATCTGTCGAAGATCATTACGAGCGCTGGGTGATTGGAACGTTATTGAGAGTTTTACGGATGGTTTCGGGTATAATGGCAGTTTTGCTACCAGCTATGTATGTAGCGCTTGTATCATATCATCAAGGGCTTATCCCATCTAAACTAGCTTATTCTATTGCGGGAGCCAGAGAAGGGGTACCATTTCCAGCATATATTGAAACATTAATGATGGCATTAACGATGGAGTTAATACGAGAAGCGGGAATTAGATTGCCAAAACCGATGGGACAAACAATTGGAATTGTAGGCGGTCTTGTAATTGGAGAAGCGGCAGTAAATGCGGGGATTGTAAATCCGTTTTTAGTAATTATTATTGCGGTTACCGCAATTGCTACATTTTCACTGCCTGTATATAGCATTACAATTACGTTCCGGATTTTACTTTTTGTCTTTGTGTTAGCGGCGACTGCTTTTGGATTGTACGGAATCATTTTAGCTCTTATTGCACTTGCGATTCATATTACGAATTTAAAGAGTGTTGGGGTGCCATATACAACGCCTATTGCTCCTGCATTTTATAAAGATTGGGAAGAAGAAATGATCCGCTTGCCAAAATCAATGTTGAAAGAAAGACCAGAGTACTTACAAACGAAAGATTCTACAATACATCCAAAGGAGCGAGAGTAATTGAAGCCATTTGAATATGGGGATGAAGAAATTGGATCTCGGGAACTTGGTTTTGCGGTATCGTCAACAATTATCGGTATAGGTGCATTATCTATGCCGCGAGATATTGCTACGCAAACTTTATTTTCGGACGGTTGGATTATTTTGCTTTTGGGTGGATTGATATGTGCAATTTTAGGTTGGTTTGTAACGAGGGTGGCTATTTTATTCCCAAAACAAAACTTTGTTCAATATACGAGTGCACATTTGACGAAGCCTGTTGCATACACAATTAGTAGCATTTTAGTATTAACGTTTGCTGCTTTGACAGCATATGAATCGCGAATGATTGCAATTATTTCACAAACGTATTTGTTTAGTGATACACCAGTACAACTATTGTCGTTCTTTTTCCTATTAGTTGTTATTTATGGAATAGCAGGGTCGAGAGCGGCTCTATTAAGGTTAAACGTTTTATTCTTACCTATCGTTTTAATTGCAATCGTACTGCTTTCTTTATTGAATGTGAACTTAATGGAAATAGATAATTTACTACCGGCTTTTCAAACGGACGTCAGTCAATATGCTGTAGGAGTTAAAAATTCTATTTTCACATTTATCGGATTTGAGGTAGCTCTGTTTTATGCCGTGATGTTGAACGATAAGACAGCGAAAAAAGCGCCAATGGCAGTTGCAAAAGCGGTGATAGTAAACGTTTTGTCATACATTTTAATTTATGTAACTTGTATTAGTGTTTTTTCGTATATAACAACACGTGGATTGACATATCCAACAATTGAACTAGGGAAAGAAATTGAAATTGGTGGAGGATTTTTAGAGAGATTTGATGCGATTTTTTTACTACTTGGATTATTACTATTTATAACACTACAGCAATGTATTATGACGTCGCATCTTTATTGTTTTGTGCTATGTTTCCGAAAGTGAAGAAACACGTATTTATTTTTGTGAGTGCTCCTATTATTTTTATGGTGAATATGATACCTGGCAATTCGAATGATTTATCAAGTTATGGGACTTATTTAGCTTGGATAGATATGGGGTTTGTTGTGTCAGCACCTTTGCTAGTTTTTATTGTATATAAAATAAAAAGAAGGAATGGTGGAAATGAAACACCTTCTTAAAATTATAATAATTATGTTTTTAGCTGGATCTATTAGTGGGTGCTCTGAGCTGGAGGAGATAGAAGAAAGGGGATTTGTAGTAGGGGCGGCTTACGATATCGTGAAGGAAAAACAATCGAATCCAATTATGAAAGGGACGTATCAGATGGTGCTCCCAAGTAAATTGTCGCAACAAGGTGGACAAGGGGATGGAGATAGCGAAAATTATATTAATGTTAGTGCGAAAGCAGATAGTGTCTTTGAGCAAATACGAATTATCGCTAAAAAAATTAGTCGCTCATTATTCTTTCCGCATATACAAGTGATAATTTTTTCTAAAGATTTACTAGCGAACCCATATGTTTTACAAAATACGTTAGATGTATATATTCGCGATCATGAAATGAGAAGAAATATTCGTTTGTTCGTTTCTAAGAAAAATGCAGAAGCTATTTTAAAGCAGAGTGCCAAGCCTGAAAATTTGCCGGCGCAGTATATCGATATGTTAGCTGAACACCCTCCGAAAAATGCCCAAATGATTGAGGCTGCAAGAATTGGTGAAGTACAGGAAAAGATGATTTCTAACCAGAGTTTCGTATTACCTATTCTCGAACTAACAAAACAAGGGGTACAAATGAACGGAGCGGCGTTGTTTCGCGGGAAGGATAATAAGTGTGTAGGCATTTTGAATGGGGAAGAAACGTTAGGAATGAATTATATAATAGGTAAAAAAATTGGAGGTTTTTTTACTATCCGTAAAAAGAATCAACTTATTACATATGAAATTCATAAGCTGCATCGAAAAATTAAAGTATCTACAACGGATGCTACAAAACCAAAGTTTAATATTCACTTATCTCTGGAAGGTACATTGGCCGAGTTGCACTTTAGTGATCATAAAAAGGTTTTGAATGAAAAGCGTTTAGAGAAGGATATTTCGAAGGAAATGGAGAAACGCATCCAAAAATCGATTAAGCTTGTTCAAAAAAAATATAAGGTAGATGTATTAGCATTAGGGGAAGTATATAAGCGACATAATTATAAAGAGTGGAAAAAGATAAGTAAGAATTGGGATCAAGGTGAAAATTACTTTAGTAATGCTGAAATTACTGTTCATGTTCATCCAACGATTGCACATTCAGGTTCAGCTTTACCGAAGAGAGTGAAATAAGGTGATGTAAGTTGTTTACTGGATTGGGAATTAGTTGCACGATATTAATGGCGGTTCTTCCGGGAGCTATATACTTCATTCATAAAAAACTGACAACGTATGGAGCGCAGCCATGGAATACTGATGTACAAAAAAAGAAACCTGAATAATTTCAGGTTTCTTTCGCGCAAAGCATATGTGAAGGGGGATACCTTCTATGTATGCTTTGTTTTTTATACAAGTCCTAACCAATGTACCAATTGTGTAGAGAGGAATGTAACAACAATTGCGATAACAGTAGGGATTGCGAACGATAAGAATGTCCATTTTGCACTTTTTGTTTCTTTATATATGTTAACCAGCGTTGTTCCGCACGGGAAATGAAGGAGTGAGAACAACATTGTATTTAACGCTGTTAACCAAGTCCAACCATTTTCTAAGAATAGATTTTTAATTTGGTTAAAATCATCTATTTCAGTTAAAGCCCCAGTTGATAAATAAGACATTAATAAAATCGGGATAACAATTTCATTCGCTGGTAGTCCAAGAATGAATGCAGCTAAAATAAACCCGTCAAGTCCTAACATTTTAGCAAATGGATCTAGGAAGTTTACAAAATACATAAGTAAGCTTGTGTCACCGATGAAAATATTAGCAAGTAACCAAGTTAATGCAGCTGCAGGGGCAGCTACAACTACAGCTCGTTTTAAAACATATATTGATTTATCGAGTGTTGCGCGTACAATTGTATTCCAAACTTTTGGCTTACGGTACGGTGGTAACTCAAGAGTGTAGTGAGTTGGCACACCTTTTAAAGCTGTTTTTGATAGTACCCAAGAAACGGTTAATGTCATAATGACACCAATTACAACCATTCCAACTACAACGCCAGCAGTAACAAGTGTTTGCATACTACCTGTATAACCAGCAGCCATAAATAGTGAAGCCATTAAAATTAACATAGGCCAGCGCCCATTACATGGAACGAAGTTGTTTGTTAAGATTGCAAGCATACGTTCACGTGGTGATTCAATAATACGTGTTGACATAATGGCAGCTGCATTACAACCAAATCCCATTGCCATTGTTAAGGATTGCTTGCCGTGTGCACCAGATCGTTTGAATAAGCGGTCCATGTTAAATGCGACACGTGGTAAATATCCGTAGTTTTCTAATAGTGCGAACATAGGGAAAAAGATTGCCATAGGTGGTAACATAACGCTTATAACAGCACTGGTACCACGGAATAAACCAAGTATTAAAATGCCATGTAACCATTCAGGTGCATGCATTGCTTGGAACCAAGAGGTTAAATATCCTTCTATCCAGCCAAAGAACTTAGCGATCATATCAGAAGGTACGTTAGCGCCTGCAATTGTAAGATAAAAAATAATAGATAAAATACCGAGCATAATTGGGAATCCCCAGATTGGAGAGGTGAAAATTTTATCTAGTTTTTCAGAACGATACAATTTATCGGTATTTGTATATTGAACAGCTTCTTTACATATACTTGCGGAGGTTCGATAAATATCTCCGACAATATCATCTCGTATATCTTCTTTTGAAAGTGTTTGTGCATGTTGAACAATATAGTCCAGCGGAAGAGCTTTACTGGCTGAGTGAGATTCCATTGATTACAACCTCCCTTACAAGTGGTTCGTTATGGTGTTTTTGAAGTGTAGTTAAGAAATTCTTATCTCCATCTAATATACGTAATGCAATCCAACGTGCTGGATACGTATCACCGAATACTTTATAAATTTGTGGTTCTAATTCCTGAATCATATTTTCGATTTTATCGTTATAAGTAATTTTAATTGGTGTTGGAATTAGTTTTTTATTTGCTACTTTAGCGATGACATTTAGCAAATGACCAATGCCTACTCGGTTGCGAGCAGAAATCTTCACTACAGGTACACCGAGGGATTTTGCTAATTTCTTTTCGTCAATAATGATTCCTTTTTTCTCCGCTTCATCAATTAAGTTAATACAAATGACCACATCGTTTGTCATTTCCATCACTTGGAGTGCTAAATTTAAATTTCTTTCCATTGCCGTTGCATCTATAACAACTACAGTTACTTCTGGCTTTTCAAATATAATATAATCTCGTGCTACTTCTTCATCTGCCGAATTTGAATATAGTGAGTAAGTTCCAGGTAAATCTATTATTGTATATATATTTCCGCCGTGCTTATATTCCCCTTCAGCCTTTAAAACAGTTTTCCCCGTCCAGTTTCCAGTATGTTGTTTTAAGCCTGTTAAAGTATTAAATAATGTACTTTTTCCGGTATTCGGGTTACCAGCTAACGCAATGCGGTGGTTACTCATCTGAAATCATCTCCTATTAATACCCCGAAAATAAGGGAGCTTTCTTCACTACGCAGTGCAATAGTTGTGTTGCTTACTTGATAAGCAACTGGGTCTCCAAGTGGGCTGCGTTGTAATACTTTAATTGTCGCTCCAGGAAAAAAGCCTAAATCTAATAAACGTCGTTTCATAGTTCCTTCTAATTGTATCTTCTCAATTTGTACAAACTCTCCTGTTTTAAATTCAGAAAGTGGTTTTGTATTAGCCGATACCATAAAAGTTACCTCATCTCTATATTGTTAGTTTAAGTTTAAAAAGTTTCCTCAGGTAAACTTTTTGATACTAATATAGTAGACTACATTTAATGATGCTGTCAATTAGTACTTTAAAAATATTCAATTATTTTTAGAATTGTTCCAATTTATTGAGTTGTACCGAAAAATATTACTGGAATTCTTCTTAATGTAAATAAAGTAAGAGTGTAAAGTTTTAAAAATATAGTGGATTTGTAAATATAGTTTTAACTTAAAGGGCAAAATAAAGAAAAATATTTACATTGGATTTACATTGTTAAGAATAAATTTACAATACTGCGTGTTTAGTGTGGGTTTTGTTGGCTTTTTCAACTGTAAATGTTGGAATGTCTAGCTTTTATGGGATGTTATCTCTATTTACTTAAACTTAAAAATTGCTTAACACTCACATAATATTGTTGTCCTACAATGAATTTGTGTTCGAAAGAAAATGAATTCGAAAAGTGATAATCCAAATGGGGGTACAAGACATGGTTATGAAAAAGGGTATTAAATTTTCTTTAGCGGCTTTAGTTGTTGCAGGTGCATTAGTTGGATGTGGAAAAGCAGAAAGTACGGATAATAAGGAAGCTGCTAAAGGTAGCGATGCAAAACAAGAATTATCAGGTACGATTGCAGCGGCTGGCTCTACAGCTCTTCAACCTCTTGCGGAGGAAGCTGGAAAGAAATTCATGGAGAAAAATTCAAAAGTTTCTATTCAAGTTCAAGGTGGCGGTAGTGGAACTGGGATTAACCAAGTAGCATCTGGTGCGGTACAAATTGGTAACTCAGATGTTCCAGCTGGAGATAAAATAAAAGATGCTGAAAAAGCAAAAGAATTAGTAGATAACAAAGTTGCGGGTATCGCATTCGCACTTGTCGTAAATAAAGATGTAAAAGTTGATAACTTAACAGTAAAACAAGTGCAAGATATCTTCACTGGAAAAGTAACGAACTGGAAAGAAGTAGGCGGAAAAGATGAAAAAATCAATGTAATTAACCGACCAGCTTCATCTGGTACACGTGCTACTTTTGAAAAGACAGTGATGAAAGACGCGAAAATTAATGATGGAACTGGTACAACACAAGATTCTAATGGTGCTGTAGAGCAAGCGATTAACTCTACTCCAGGTTCAGTTAGTTACTTAGCGATGTCTTACATGGTTGGTGAGAAAAAAGGTGCGTTACAAACGGTTAAAATTGATGGATCTGAACCGAAAGTTGAAAATATTTCTGCTGGTAAATATCCATTCTGGTCTTACGAGTACATGGTAACGAAAGGTGAGGCGAAGGAAGCAACTAAGGCTTACATCGACTATGTAAAAGGTAAGGACTTTGAAAAACAAGTAGAAGATATGGGTTACATTCCAATGTCTAAATTAAATAAGTAATAAAATTTTATGGGGCTGGCTGCAAGGCCAGTCCTGTTCAATGCAATCTATGAAGTGGGGTCTGTCCTGTGATGAAGGGGAAAAAACAAATTAATTACGTAAAGAGTGAATATATAGGTAGATCACTTGTTACGTTTTGCGGTATCTTTATTGTTTTTATTACATTAGCTATTATTGCGTTTATTTGCGGCAAAGGAATTCAATCTTTCACGCAAAGTGGTATCTCGTTTTCTGAGGTGTTAACTTCGACAAAATGGAATCCAAATGCTGATCAAGGTACGTATGGTGCTGTAATCTTTATTGTCGGTTCGACACTTGTGTCGTTAGGTGCTGTTGTCATTAGTGCACCAATTGCTATAGCTCTTGCTATATTCATGAATTTAATTTCGCCGAAGTTTGGGAATAAAGTATTAAAGCCTGTTTTAGAATTATTAGTTGGTATTCCATCAGTTGTATACGGATTATTAGGGGTTACGATTTTGGTTCCTCTATTACGTGATTCGTTCGGTGGAGTGGGCTTTAGTTTAATTGCGGGTATTATTGTCCTGAGTATTATGATTTTACCTACTATTGCTAGTATTGCCTCTGATGCGATACGCTCTGTTCCGTTTGATTACTTGGAAGCTTCTTACGGTCTAGGATCGACGAAATGGCAAGCGATTAGCCGAATTATTGTTCCTGCTGCAAAACAAGGAATTTTAACAGGTATAGTTTTAGGGTTAGCGCGTGCTTTTGGTGAAGCGTTAGCGGTTCAAATGGTAATCGGGAACACGATTAAATTACCGGAAGGAATATATAGTCCAACAGCAACGTTAACTGGTATTCTAACAATGGATATGACGAATACATTGAACGGAACAGCTTGGAACAATGCGCTATGGACGTTAGCAATGATTTTACTTGTTATTTCATTCCTGTTTATTTTAGTAATTCGAGCGATTGGTCAAAGAGGTGAGCGATAATAATGAATGCAAGAACGGTAAATAAAGTTTGGACAGGTATCTTTTATGCGGTTGCAGCTTTAGTTGTAGCTTTGCTGGCTTTTTTAATGTACGAAATTCTGCAAAAGGGATGGGGATTTTGGGATCCTAGTTTCTTATTCGGAGAACCAAGCAATACAAGAGCTGGTGGGGGAATTGGTCCACAGTTATTCAATTCTTTCTACATGCTTGTTATAACACTTATTATATCTATTCCTCTTGGACTAGGGGCTGGAATATATTTAGCGGAGTATGCAAAACAAGGTCGTTTTTTAAGTTTTGTTCGTTTATGTATTGAAACAATGGCGTCTTTACCTTCTATTGTTGTTGGACTATTTGGCTTATTAGTATTTGTTACCATGACAGGCTGGGGATATACAGTAATGGGTGGAGCTCTTGCTTTAACTATTTTGAATTTGCCTGGTTTAACACGTGTTTGTGAAAATGCGATTTCTGAAGTTCCTCATAATGTAAAAGAGGCGAGTCTTGGACTAGGTGCAACGAAATGGCAAACAATTGCCCGCATCATTATCCCGTCTTCGTTACCACAAATCATTACAGGTATTATTTTAGCGGCAGGCCGTATATTCGGTGAAGCTGCGGCGTTAATTTATACAGCGGGTTTAACATCACCTATTTTAAATTCAGCAGCGGACTTCTCGAGCCCCTCGCATCCTTTAAATCCATTTAGACCAGCTGAAACGTTAGCTGTTCACATTTGGAAATTAAACTCTGAAGGGATTATCCCAGATGCGAAGTTAATTGCAACAAAATCTGCAGCTGTATTAATTATTATGGTATTACTCTTTAATATCATTTCTCGTTTCGTAGCATCTGTATTACACAAACGTTTTACAGGAGCGAAAAAAAGTCGTAAAACGACGAAGAAGGTAAAAGCGGCATAAATTGAAGGTAAGAGCTCTCTGTTTATAAACAGGGAGTTTTTTTACGGTCATTTTGTTGTTGGCAGGAAAAGAAGAAGAGTGACCGAATAGGTAACTTAATATATAGAAATTCGGCTGAAAATAGGGAGGGGTTTGGAAGTGTTTTTTCTGCAAATGTCGAGGTTTCCTGGATCTGGGAAATCGACACTTTCTAAGTATATCGCTAAATTAACAGGTGCCGTTATTGTAGATCATGACGTCGTGAAATCAGCTTTATTAAAATCATTAAAGGAAAAAGGTGTTGAACCAAAAGTGGTTGGGGGAATCTCTTATGATATTGAGTGGGAACTGATCGATTTTTTGTTGGAGCAAGAGCACAGTGTGATATTAGATAGTCCGTGTCTCTACGAAGGGATGGTTAAAAAAGGAATAGATTTATGTCGGAAGTATGGTGCTACATATAAATATATTGAATGTTATCTTAATAATATAGAAGAAATTAATCGTAGGTTACAAACCCGTGAACGTAGGATAAGTCAAATTACAAAAGTAGAATCAGCAGTAGCATTTCAAAAATGTCTGGCTGGCAGTAAAAGGCCTTTACATGGTGAATATCTTATTGTGGATTCTGGAGAGCCGCTAGAGAAGTATGGTAAAAAAGTGATGGATTATATTATGGATAGGTAGAGGGATAAAAAAGGCGTTATCTTCATAATTGAAGATAACGCCTTTTGGTTTAAATATCAGGTGTTTCTGTTGAAGTACTTATTTTTCTGCGGGAGCGTCTTTTTCTCCCGATTTTATCTAATAGTTCATACATAACAGGAACAACTACTAATGTAAGAACGGTTGAAACGGCTAAGCCGCCAATTACAACGACAGCTAGACTTTTTGATACCATGCTGCCCGCTTGAGATTGGCCGAATAGGAGTGGTAGCATAGCGACGATTGTTGTTATAGCTGTCATAATAATTGGGCGTAATCTAGTAGATCCTGCTTCTAGTAAGGCTTCTCTTGTTTCCATACCGTTTTCCCGATTTTGTTGCACTCTTTCTATTAATACAATAGCATTTGTAACGACAATCCCGATTAACATTAATGCGCCAATTAATGAATTTACGTCAACAGGTGTTCTTGAAATGATTAATCCTAAAATACCGCCGACAGCAGCTAATGGTAAAGAGAATAAAATCGCGAAAGGAGCACGTGCTTGCCCGAATGTGATAACCATAATTAAATATACAATCCCGATTGCGATTCCCATAATTTTGAATAGATCTGTGAAGTTCTCTTGCATAGATTCAGTAGCACCTGCGACATTTACTTTTGCTCCGTTAGGTAAATCTAAGTCGGCTATAGCCTTGTTTACTTCTGCGCTTACTTTGCTTAAATCTTCACTTGAAGCTTCTGCGGTAATTTGAATCGTTTCTTTCCCATCTTTATGGAAGATTTCCGTTTGAAGTTGTTTTTCTGAAATAGTTGCAATGTCTTTTAAAGGAATTGGTCCGTTAATAGGTGATAGTATGTTTGTGTTTAAAATATCTTCTTGTTTGTTAATGGATGCCTTTTTATGTTCTATCATAATGGTTGTTTTTTCATTATTGATTGAGATTTCCCCAATAGGAGATTTCTTCATAAGGAATGATACTTGTTGTGCTACTAATTCTGGTGTTAAACCGTGTTGTTCCGCTTTTGTTTGATCGATATGAATTTGCCATTCTTTTTTAGAGTCTTCTATATTTGTTTTTACTTTAGAGAGATCGTCCATACCTTTTAGTTTTGTTTCGACGATGTTAGCGGCCTTTTTTAAATTTGTTTCGTTAGTAGCGGTTACGTTAAATTGTAAGTTGTTTCCGCCTCCAGAGTCAGAGTAACTCGTTTTTATATAATCAAGTTCAGCTGGTTCAAAAGTATTATGATCCTTTTTTAATTCTTTAATATATTGGTCGATATTAGATCCTTTTTTAAAGACTACAAATATAGTTGCAAGATTGTTTTGAGTTGTCTGTCCCCATTGTGCATCTTCTGCGCTAGATCCCATTCGCAAAATAACATCTGTTACATCAGGATTAGAGAGTAGTTTCTTTTCGAAATCAAAGGCTTTTTGTTTTTTAGCTTCAGAATCATAATCACCTGGAAATGTCATGTTAACGGAAAGCATTGTATCGTCCTCAGACTTTATGTTCGCTTTCGGAAGTAGTATGTAGGCTGCAATTGATCCTGCAAATAATAAAAAAGAAGTGAGTAGAATGATAAACTTATGAGAAAGAGCCCACTTTAATGTAGCGACATATCGCGGTGAAGAATGTGAATTGCGACGTTTTGTTTTTTTGAGCAGTAAAAAAGCCATAAGTGGAACGACTGTTAATGCCACAATTAAGGAAGAAAGTATAGAATACACAACTGCTAACACCATAGGTAACATTAGTTTTCCGATTACTCCCGATACGAGACCGATAGGTAAAAAAACGGCGACTGTCGTTAAAGTAGAAGAGGTAATTGCGACGGCGACCTCTTTTGTTGCATCGAGAATAATATCTTTAGAGAAAGATTCTTTTTGTAAACGACGGAAAATATTCTCGATGACAACGATACTATCATCGACGAGACGTCCAACTGCAACAGCTAAGCCACCAAGAGTTAGAATGTTAAGTGTGATGTTAGATTGATGGAGTAAAAATAGTGTTAATAAAATAGATAATGGAATACTAACGACAGCGATGAGTGTTGTTCGGAAGCTGCGTAAAAAGATTAAGATAATGAGAGTTGCAGCAATTGCCCCAAGGATTACTTCTTTTCCCATACTAGTAACAGCATTTTCAACTTGCTCATGAGTTGAAGCTAAAAGTTTAATAGAGAATTGATCTTTATATTGCTTGCTTATATCTTTAATCTTTTTATCAATCTCTTTTCCGATTGCAACCGCATTTTTACTCGGCTCTTTCATGATGATTAATCCTGTTCCTTCTTCCCCGTTTATGTGCGAGATTGTATCGTAATGTTGTTTTAATTCAATTTGAGCAACATCTTGTAATTTTACTTGAGGTGTAACGGTGATGTTTTTTATGTCATTTACATTTTTTATATCCCCGATGACACGAAGATTGTATTCTGCCTTATTAACGGTAATTGCTCCGGCTGGAGTGGAAGTTTCTTTTCCTTGTAAAACTGTTAATACTTGCTGTGATGTTACGTTTTTATCTTTTAGTTGGTTAGGATCAAGTACGATGGATAATTCGGAAGTTGATTTTCCGAAAAACATAACATTGGCAACACCATCAATGCTTTCGAGTTGTGGTACGATTTCTTTCTCAATTTGTTTTTCGTCAGCTTTTGAAAATCCGTTTTGCTTCTGGATGGTAATTTGAGCGAGTGGAATCATAGAAGTGTTTAATTGGCTAACAACAGGTTTAGTTACATCTTTAGGTAATTTAATCGTATTAATTGTTTTTTCGACTTCGCGTGCCGCGTCTTTCATATTTGCCTTGGATGTATATGCAATGTCGATGCGTGATAATCCCTCATGTGTGGAAGAAGTGATGCCATCGATATGTTCTAAATTACGAAATTGTTTTTCAAGGGGATCAGTTACGTCCTTGGTCATCGTTTCAGCATCGAGCCCTTGAGATAATGTCGTAACAGTTATTGCAGGGTTATCGATGCTTGGTAAAAATTCCATAGGTAATTTAGAGCCGGAATAAACACCGAGTATGGAAATGAGAAAAACCATGATAATAATAGCGGCTCGGTTTTTTAATGAAAATTTTGTTAACCTATCCATAAAATAATTCCTCCATTAGTTTATTTATAGTTTTGTGGGCACTTTCTTACTATATAACAAAAATTGGATATCTTTCATTAATTAAATGTAAAAAAATTCTAACAATAATCTTAAGTTAATATTTCGAGGGGAAGTTTGTTATTTGTGGAAGAAAAATTCTTGATTGGAGAGAAAAATCAGGAATTAAAGTTTTGCTCTAGTATAGTGGCCTCGTTTTTTGTTACTCTACATTTAAATAATTATTTGTCCTTCTTAAGTAGAACTATGGTAATTATAAAATTAAAAAAGGAGAAGACTAAAGGTTAGGAAGTTATTGTGAAATACTGCCTGGTTGATGATAGTGTATAGTAACTTGTATACAATCAAAATGAATGTTTTTAGTAGAAAGGATAAGGGTTCTTTCTATAGAAGAAAGTAGGATAGATAACTTTTTGTATTTTTTTATAAAAAATACTTGTTATTTAAAAACCATGATGGTATATTAATAAACGTCGCTGATGCGGAAACGCAGAAAACGACAAAAAAAGAAATTAAAAAACATAGTTGACATCGAAAAATGAAGATGTTAATATGATGAAGTCGCTTTTGAAGCGGCAGACAAGTTCTTTGAAAACTGAACGAAACAAACAACGTGAACGTCAATTTTTATTTTTAGATGCTAGACAAACTAACTTTATTGGAGAGTTTGATCCTGGCTCAGGATGAACGCTGGCGGCGTGCCTAATACATGCAAGTCGAGCGAATGGATTAAGAGCTTGCTCTTATGAAGTTAGCGGCGGACGGGTGAGTAACACGTGGGTAACCTACCCATAAGACTGGGATAACTCCGGGAAACCGGGGCTAATACCGGATAATATTTTGAACTGCATAGTTCGAAATTGAAAGGCGGCTTCGGCTGTCACTTATGGATGGACCCGCGTCGCATTAGCTAGTTGGTGAGGTAACGGCTCACCAAGGCGACGATGCGTAGCCGACCTGAGAGGGTGATCGGCCACACTGGGACTGAGACACGGCCCAGACTCCTACGGGAGGCAGCAGTAGGGAATCTTCCGCAATGGACGAAAGTCTGACGGAGCAACGCCGCGTGAGTGATGAAGGCTTTCGGGTCGTAAAACTCTGTTGTTAGGGAAGAACAAGTGCTAGTTGAATAAGCTGGCACCTTGACGGTACCTAACCAGAAAGCCACGGCTAACTACGTGCCAGCAGCCGCGGTAATACGTAGGTGGCAAGCGTTATCCGGAATTATTGGGCGTAAAGCGCGCGCAGGTGGTTTCTTAAGTCTGATGTGAAAGCCCACGGCTCAACCGTGGAGGGTCATTGGAAACTGGGAGACTTGAGTGCAGAAGAGGAAAGTGGAATTCCATGTGTAGCGGTGAAATGCGTAGAGATATGGAGGAACACCAGTGGCGAAGGCGACTTTCTGGTCTGTAACTGACACTGAGGCGCGAAAGCGTGGGGAGCAAACAGGATTAGATACCCTGGTAGTCCACGCCGTAAACGATGAGTGCTAAGTGTTAGAGGGTTTCCGCCCTTTAGTGCTGAAGTTAACGCATTAAGCACTCCGCCTGGGGAGTACGGCCGCAAGGCTGAAACTCAAAGGAATTGACGGGGGCCCGCACAAGCGGTGGAGCATGTGGTTTAATTCGAAGCAACGCGAAGAACCTTACCAGGTCTTGACATCCTCTGAAAACTCTAGAGATAGAGCTTCTCCTTCGGGAGCAGAGTGACAGGTGGTGCATGGTTGTCGTCAGCTCGTGTCGTGAGATGTTGGGTTAAGTCCCGCAACGAGCGCAACCCTCGATCTTAGTTGCCATCATTAAGTTGGGCACTCTAAGGTGACTGCCGGTGACAAACCGGAGGAAGGTGGGGATGACGTCAAATCATCATGCCCCTTATGACCTGGGCTACACACGTGCTACAATGGACGGTACAAAGAGCTGCAAGACCGCGAGGTGGAGCTAATCTCATAAAACCGTTCTCAGTTCGGATTGTAGGCTGCAACTCGCCTACATGAAGCTGGAATCGCTAGTAATCGCGGATCAGCATGCCGCGGTGAATACGTTCCCGGGCCTTGTACACACCGCCCGTCACACCACGAGAGTTTGTAACACCCGAAGTCGGTGGGGTAACCTTTATGGAGCCAGCCGCCTAAGGTGGGACAGATGATTGGGGTGAAGTCGTAACAAGGTAGCCGTATCGGAAGGTGCGGCTGGATCACCTCCTTTCTATGGAGAATTGATGAACGCAGTTCATCAATAAACGTTGACTTGTTTTGTTTCGTTCAGTTTTGAGAGAACTATCTCTCAAGTTTAAATGTATGTTCTTTGAAAACTAGATAACAGTGTAGCTCATATTTTTTTAATTTTAGTTTGGTTAAGTTAGAAAGGGCGCACGGTGGATGCCTTGACACTAGGAGTCGATGAAGGACGGGACTAACGCCGATATGCTTCGGGGAGCTGTAAGTAAGCTTTGATCCGAAGATTTCCGAATGGGGAAACCCACTATACGTAATGGTATGGTATCCTTACCTGAATACATAGGGTATGGAAGACAGACCCAGGGAACTGAAACATCTAAGTACCTGGAGGAAGAGAAAGCAAATGCGATTTCCTGAGTAGCGGCGAGCGAAACGGAATCTAGCCCAAACCAAGAGGCTTGCCTCTTGGGGTTGTAGGACATTCTATACGGAGTTACAAAGGAACGAGGTAGACGAAGCGACCTGGAAAGGTCCGTCACAGAGGGTAATAACCCCGTAGTCGAAACTTCGTTCTCTCTTGAATGTATCCTGAGTACGGCGGAACACGTGAAATTCCGTCGGAATCTGGGAGGACCATCTCCCAAGGCTAAATACTCCCTAGTGATCGATAGTGAACCAGTACCGTGAGGGAAAGGTGAAAAGCACCCCGGAAGGGGAGTGAAAGAGATCCTGAAACCGTGTGCCTACAAATAGTCAGAGCCCGTTAATGGGTGATGGCGTGCCTTTTGTAGAATGAACCGGCGAGTTACGATCCCGTGCAAGGTTAAGCTGAAGAGGCGGAGCCGCAGCGAAAGCGAGTCTGAATAGGGCGTTTAGTACGTGGTCGTAGACCCGAAACCAGGTGATCTACCCATGTCCAGGGTGAAGTTCAGGTAACACTGAATGGAGGCCCGAACCCACGCACGTTGAAAAGTGCGGGGATGAGGTGTGGGTAGCGGAGAAATTCCAATCGAACCTGGAGATAGCTGGTTCTCCCCGAAATAGCTTTAGGGCTAGCCTTAAGTGTAAGAGTCTTGGAGGTAGAGCACTGATTGAACTAGGGGTCCTCATCGGATTACCGAATTCAGTCAAACTCCGAATGCCAATGACTTATCCTTAGGAGTCAGACTGCGAGTGATAAGATCCGTAGTCAAGAGGGAAACAGCCCAGATCGCCAGCTAAGGTCCCAAAGTGTGTATTAAGTGGAAAAGGATGTGGAGTTGCTTAGACAACTAGGATGTTGGCTCAGAAGCAGCCACCATTTAAAGAGTGCGTAATAGCTCACTAGTCGAGTGACTCTGCGCCGAAAATGTACCGGGGCTAAATACACCACCGAAGCTGCGAATTGATACCAATGGTATCAGTGGTAGGGGAGCGTTCTAAGTGCAGTGAAGTCAGACCGGAAGGACTGGTGGAGCGCTTAGAAGTGAGAATGCCGGTATGAGTAGCGAAAGACGGGTGAGAATCCCGTCCACCGAATGCCTAAGGTTTCCTGAGGAAGGCTCGTCCGCTCAGGGTTAGTCAGGACCTAAGCCGAGGCCGACAGGCGTAGGCGATGGACAACAGGTTGATATTCCTGTACCACCTCTTTATCGTTTGAGCAATGGAGGGACGCAGAAGGATAGAAGAAGCGTGCGATTGGTTGTGCACGTCCAAGCAGTTAGGCTGATAAGTAGGCAAATCCGCTTATCGTGAAGGCTGAGCTGTGATGGGGAAGCTCCTTATGGAGCGAAGTCTTTGATTCCCCGCTGCCAAGAAAAGCTTCTAGCGAGATAAAAGGTGCCTGTACCGCAAACCGACACAGGTAGGCGAGGAGAGAATCCTAAGGTGTGCGAGAGAACTCTGGTTAAGGAACTCGGCAAAATGACCCCGTAACTTCGGGAGAAGGGGTGCTTTCTTAACGGAAAGCCGCAGTGAATAGGCCCAAGCGACTGTTTAGCAAAAACACAGGTCTCTGCGAAGCCGTAAGGCGAAGTATAGGGGCTGACACCTGCCCGGTGCTGGAAGGTTAAGGAGAGGGGTTAGCGTAAGCGAAGCTCTGAACTGAAGCCCCAGTAAACGGCGGCCGTAACTATAACGGTCCTAAGGTAGCGAAATTCCTTGTCGGGTAAGTTCCGACCCGCACGAAAGGTGTAACGATTTGGGCACTGTCTCAACCAGAGACTCGGTGAAATTATAGTACCTGTGAAGATGCAGGTTACCCGCGACAGGACGGAAAGACCCCGTGGAGCTTTACTGTAGCCTGATATTGAATTTTGGTACAGTTTGTACAGGATAGGCGGGAGCCATTGAAACCGGAGCGCTAGCTTCGGTGGAGGCGCTGGTGGGATACCGCCCTGACTGTATTGAAATTCTAACCTACGGGTCTTATCGACCCGGGAGACAGTGTCAGGTGGGCAGTTTGACTGGGGCGGTCGCCTCCTAAAGTGTAACGGAGGCGCCCAAAGGTTCCCTCAGAATGGTTGGAAATCATTCGTAGAGTGCAAAGGCATAAGGGAGCTTGACTGCGAGACCTACAAGTCGAGCAGGGACGAAAGTCGGGCTTAGTGATCCGGTGGTTCCGCATGGAAGGGCCATCGCTCAACGGATAAAAGCTACCCCGGGGATAACAGGCTTATCTCCCCCAAGAGTCCACATCGACGGGGAGGTTTGGCACCTCGATGTCGGCTCATCGCATCCTGGGGCTGTAGTCGGTCCCAAGGGTTGGGCTGTTCGCCCATTAAAGCGGTACGCGAGCTGGGTTCAGAACGTCGTGAGACAGTTCGGTCCCTATCCGTCGTGGGCGCAGGAAATTTGAGAGGAGCTGTCCTTAGTACGAGAGGACCGGGATGGACGCACCGCTGGTGTACCAGTTGTTCTGCCAAGGGCATAGCTGGGTAGCTATGTGCGGAAGGGATAAGTGCTGAAAGCATCTAAGCATGAAGCCCCCCTCAAGATGAGATTTCCCATAGCGTAAGCTAGTAAGATCCCTGAAAGATGATCAGGTTGATAGGTTCGAGGTGGAAGCATGGTGACATGTGGAGCTGACGAATACTAATAGATCGAGGACTTAACCATATAATATGAAGCAACGTTATCTAGTTTTGAGAGAATATAAAAAACTTATTGACTTTCTAAGTGAATCAAGTATAATAATGTTTGTCTCAATCAAATATAGTCTGGTAATGATGGCAGAGAGGTCACACCCGTTCCCATACCGAACACGGAAGTTAAGCTCTCTAGCGCCGATGGTAGTTGGGACCTTGTCCCTGTGAGAGTAGGACGTTGCCAGGCAAAATGGAGGATTAGCTCAGCTGGGAGAGCACCTGCCTTACAAGCAGGGGGTCGGTGGTTCGATCCCGTCATCCTCCACCATATATGTCGGAGGGGTAGCGAAGTGGCTAAACGCGGCGGACTGTAAATCCGCTCCTTCGGGTTCGGCAGTTCGAATCTGCCCCCCTCCACCATTTCTTAATTATTGGGCTATAGCCAAGCGGTAAGGCAACGGACTTTGACTCCGTCATGCGCTGGTTCGAATCCAGCTAGCCCAGCCATTAAGAGCCATTAGCTCAGTTGGTAGAGCATCTGACTTTTAATCAGAGGGTCGAAGGTTCGAATCCTTCATGGCTCACCATTTTCTTAAAAAAATATGCGGGTGTGGCGGAATTGGCAGACGCACTAGACTTAGGATCTAGCGCCTTTGGCGTGGGGGTTCGACTCCCTTCACCCGCACTTTTAATAAAATAACTCAAACATGTCTTGCGGAAGTAGTTCAGTGGTAGAATACAACCTTGCCAAGGTTGGGGTCGCGGGTTCGAATCCCGTCTTCCGCTCCAATTTTCAGTATGACATGCCGGGGTGGCGGAACAGGCAGACGCACAGGACTTAAAATCCTGCGGTGGGTGACCACCGTGCGGGTTCGACCCCCGCCCTCGGCACCATATGCGCCCGTAGCTCAATTGGATAGAGCGTTTGACTACGGATCAAGAGGTTAGGGGTTCGACTCCTCTCGGGCGCGCTTTTATTAACGGGAAGTGGCTCAGCTTGGTAGAGCACCTGGTTTGGGACCAGGGGGTCGCAGGTTCAAATCCTGTCTTCCCGATTTTCCCAAAAACATGGGGCCTTAGCTCAGCTGGGAGAGCGCCTGCCTTGCACGCAGGAGGTCAGCGGTTCGATCCCGCTAGGCTCCACTTTATTTTTTATATGTCGGAGGTATACCCAAGTTCGGCTGAAGGGATCGGTCTTGAAAACCGACAGGCGGCGAGAGTCGCGCGGGGGTTCGAATCCCTCTACCTCCTCCATTTATTTTTAAAACATAATATCGTCGCGGGGTGGAGCAGTACGGTAGCTCGTCGGGCTCATAATCCGAAGGTCGCAGGTTCAAATCCTGTCCCCGCAACCAATGGTCCCGTGGTGTAGTGGTTAACATGCCTGCCTGTCACGCAGGAGATCGCCGGTTCGACCCCGGTCGGGACCGCCATTTTATGTTGGCTCGGTAGCTCAGTCGGTAGAGCAGAGGACTGAAAATCCTCGTGTCGGCGGTTCGATTCCGTCCCGAGCCACCATTTTTTTGTTTTTTTTTTATGCCGGCTTAGCTCAATTGGTAGAGCAACTGACTTGTAATCAGTAGGTTGGGGGTTCAAGTCCTCTAGCCGGCACCATTTAGGGGCATAGTTTAAAGGTAGAACTGAGGTCTCCAAAACCTCCAGTGTGGGTTCAATTCCTACTGCCCCTGTAAAGTATATGGGCCTATAGCTCAGCTGGTTAGAGCGCACGCCTGATAAGCGTGAGGTCGATGGTTCGAGTCCATTTAGGCCCACCATATATATTCCGCAGTAGCTCAGTGGTAGAGCTATCGGCTGTTAACCGATCGGTCGTAGGTTCGAGTCCTACCTGCGGAGCCATGGCCCGTTGGTCAAGTGGTTAAGACACCGCCCTTTCACGGCGGTAACACGGGTTCGAATCCCGTACGGGTCATAAAAAAAGAGTCAGCATATTGCTGACTCTTTTTTATTATGTATAAGCCTCTTTTTATCACCTTATTTTCCCGAAATAAATAAAGGGATTTAGGAAAAGCTATGGTATGTATTAAAAGGAGGAGATGAAAAATGACGCAAGTTAGAGAACTTATGAGTACTCATATCGTACATTGTACACCATTAGACAATGTATATGAGGCAGCTGTAAAAATGAAGGAAGAATCGGTTGGATTGATTCCTGTTATTGAAAATAAACAAGTTGTTGGGCTTGTTACTGATCGAGACTTAGTTGTTCGTGGGATTGCTGAAAAACATCCTGGATCTAATCAAATTACAAATGTAATGACAACAAACATTGTTTCAGTTTCTCCAGATGATTCTATTGAAAAAGCTACAGAATTAATGGCACAATATCAAATTAGACGGTTACCGGTAGTTGAGAGCGGTCAACTTGTTGGGATGCTAGCACTAGGTGATTTAGCTATAAGAAAATCAGCAGATGATCAAGCAGGGTTTGCTTTAAGTGAAATCTCAGAGCATATGGAATAAATTATGTATAAAGATCAGATACATTATTCTAGTATATACGGATTAAACTAATATGTTAGCGTGATGTATCTAGGGCATTATATAATAAGTATAGAGTCAATATTTTTGACAGTTTTTTTAAATTTGTCATTCCTAATTTTTAATAAGAGAAAAAATGATATACTGAGAGATATAAGTATTATGATAGATTTTGAATATAACAATATTTATTGTTAATGATGTAATAATGAATTAATATTTCCTACGTAGATAAAGTGAAACTTTAATCATTGGGGGTGTCCATCCCCCAATAATTATTAGTTGAACCAATCGGGCTTTTATGGGCAGTTTTATCTCCCACCTAACTTCCTCGTATTCGCAGAATTTTGAGGTGGGAGTCTTACTGCCTGCAAATAGCGGGATAAAAAGGGAAGGGGAATTATATGAGGGCTGTACAGGGCGATCCAAATTGGAATTTGGTTACAGATACATATATAGAACCAAATAATTTCGCTGAGTTATTTTCTTTGCTTGTACCTTGTCATCCAAAAGGTGAAGGGAAAGAGCGAACTATATTAGTATGGAAAGAAAAAGAATTTTATAAAGAAGAAAATTTAGCGCCATTTATCGTATATGGCATGAATAAAGTAAAGAATTTACCGCAGTTTCATAAAGATGAAATTCCAACTCTAGTACGTATTCTTCGTTTATGCCAAGAGATTGGTTGGTATGAAGAGGCAAATGCTTTTATGATAACCCAAGGGCTAGATGAATTTGTCCGAACTTCATTGGAGTATGAAACATGGGATCTTTTGACGAAAGCAGTTGCTTTAAACTATTTAATTATTAAATATCGTATTGGTGAATTAACAGCTGAGGATGTAGAAATTTGGGATCGAGTTAAATTTAATGAGAAATGTATAACAGATTGCAAACATCTATTATCTCATAAAGAAGTATTGGAATTTACATTCTTTTATATGTGTAAGCGAGCGAAAACACTGTCAAAAGAGAAATTAAATAGTGATATGATGAGTCTGGCAATGTATTGTAATACTTTTGTGTATGATTTATATACACATGACTTATTACGAAAGTATCGTAAGTGTACAGACTTCCTATCATATTATGGACCTAGTCAAGCGGTTTTAGCTTGTCAAAGAGCTGTACTTTCACAAATTTCCGATCGATTAGACCCTTTAAAGACAACTCATGTAGATGATTATTTATATGTGATGAAAGAAATGATGGAGCATATGACGATAGGGGTAATGGATCGGTATGGTCATTTTATTGGAAAGCTACTATCATATGTACCATTTTTCGAAATGATCCAAGTTCCACAGCATGCATATTATTGTGAAGAATTACTGTATATTTGTAAGGGAATTGAATACAAAGAAGAAATACTACGCAATTATATATTTATACAATTACATGATTGTTTACCATCATTCTTTAAACTATTTCTTAAAAATAAGCGTTATGCAACGATTCATGATATTCTTTTCTATTGGTGCGACGATGAACAAAGAATGAGCTTAGAGAAAAAATATAATCTTAGTTTCATTTATGAAAAATATGCTTGTGGATAAACCATATTTTACATATTAAAAATTAATATAAATTAAAAAGGATCTCAAGTTTATGTGAGATCCTTTTTTTGTTAGTAAAGCAAGGAGAAAGTAACTAAGATAAGAAATAACATTCCATAAAGGAGAAATTGTGCAGTATAACTTCCTTGTATACCAAAAAAAGTATTCATTTTTTCATATAAATTCAATATATATTTCATTGGATTATCTTTGAAATATTGGTACACAGTGTTTCCTCTTTCTAAGCTTCTTGTTCATGTTTTTGGTTATTAGGAACATGAACGTATCTAGCTATGAATAATAAAACACCTATAAAGAATACAGGAAGTACGGTAGATAAATAAAAACCATTACTAATTATATTTGTTATAAGAGCACTTAAAAGAAAAATTACATTATAAATATGGGCAATTTTTTGTTTTAGCCGCATTTGTAATGCTTCCATAATGATTTCTAAAGCAACAAAAGCAATAATAATAGATAAAAATACAGTGTTCGTATTATAAATGATTAAACAACAGATTAAACCTAAAAAGGCCAGGTATTCAATAAAGAGAGGTATATTGCGTGGCATATAATTTACCTAACTAAATATGGCAGTGGGTTTACTGCATTTGTTTTTTCAAAATTCCATTCCCCATTATGTAATTCAAAATGGAGATGTTGCCCGTATGAATGACCTGTGTTTCCCATATGACCTACTAATTGTCCAGTTTGTACTTGATCACCAGCTTGTACAGTGCGATCCTTCATATGAGCATAAACTGTTGTATATAATTTCCCATTTATTTGATGGGCGATGAACACGACATTGCCATAGCTAGCCGAATAATAAGATTTCACAACCTTACCCGCAGCAGCAGCTTGAATAGAGACATTTCCTTGTGCTGCTATATCTATACCATAATGCATTTGCTCCCAGCGCATATCAAAAGTGGAGCTGATTTTTCCTTGAGTAGGGAATTTGAAAACTGCTGGAATTGATGCAGGTTGAGCTGTTTTAGCTTGTGCTTGATTTTGATTTTGCACTACATAGTGTTTTGCTACATATCCGTATCCTGTGCCAAAACGAATTTTATACCAAGTACCTACCGTTTCTACTACTTGTACTTGTGTACCATTTTGTAATGAGCCAAGTAGAGTGCCACTTGTGCTAGCATTGCTACGTACATTTAATTTTGGTGTTGCAACAGTATACGAAGGAGAACCTTGTACTGTTACACCTTTTACTAGAGGTGTGGATCCATTAGATACAAATGTTTTTTGTACGTAACCAATTTGACCGTTATGTAATATTTTGTACCAATCTCCTTGTTCACCTTGAATGGTAATGAATTGACCATTTGGTAATATATCTAGAATAGAAGACTCTGTATTAGGTTCAGAACGAACGTTTAATGCGTTTGCATTTACGATATATTGAGACTTTGGTTGAACATTTTTTTTGAATAGAATTGCATCTTTTTTCATATAGCCTGTTTTGTTGTTAACAGATACTTTATACCAATCTTGAGTTGTCTCAAGAATAGTAACCGGGCTATTAAATCGAATGGTATCAATTATTGCACTGTCTGTATGGCTATTTTGATGTAGTGCAACGTTGTCAATTTTTACATATCCAGTTTTTACTGTAGATGGTTGCTTAGCAGCTGCTGTTTGTATATCGGATTCTCCCATAGAAGGAAGTAAAGAAGCAATTGCGATAGTAGTTGCTGTTAAAGCTGTAGCTTTCATATTCATGTAATAAAGACCTCCTCTAGTTGTATAGTTGTAATTTTATTATAGTATAAAGATATAATATAGTGGGTGTATTCACATAAATGTAATATGAAATCAATATAAATAATGTTAGAAGAGAGGTTCATATATAAATATTGTATATATCATTTGTGGGGTCGCATTTATATTTGTTTAACACGTTAATATTTAATTCGCAATTAAGAAAATTAAAACAGTTGATGATGTCTTATGGCGGTGTTATACTGACAGTGATAATTTTATAGTTTGCTAGGAGGGCTGGTGTTGCCAGCTGAGAGTAAGACCTTAAGTCTTTGATCCTTTTTATTACCTGATCTAGATTATGCTAGCGTAGGGAAGCAATTCGGACACTAACAATGAGTCCCCGTTTCTTTGCGTATAGAAACGGGGCTTTTTTATTTAAAAATTTCATATTAACACCACTAGGGGTGCTTTTCGTGCTGAGAGAGGAATAATCCTTAACCCTTACAACACCTGATCTAGATAATACTAGCGAAGGGAAGTGGAACAACGAATAAATTATAATTTTATTTGCTGTAACCACTTCTTATATACAGAAGTGGTTTTTTTATTGAGATAAATAGATATATAGGAAGGGGAATTATTAATGAAATTTTGTGAAAGATTATTTGATACGGTGCAGCCTGTTTGGGAGAAAAGTCATAATCATCCGTTTGTAGTAGGTATGGGGGATGGTACGTTGGAAAAAGACAAATTCCAGTACTATATTATTCAAGATTATTTATATTTGTTAGATTATGCAAAGCTATATGCAATTGGGGTTGTAAAGGCAACGAATCCACAAGTTATGGCAAAATTTGCAGAGCAAATTGATGGGATTTTAAATGGTGAAATGACGATTCATAAACAGTATGCAAAAAGACTTGGCATTTCTGCACAAGAGATGGAATCTGCGAAACCATCTGCTAAAAATTTAGCCTATACAAATTACATGATGTCTGTATCTCAAAATGGCACACTTGCAGAATTAATATCAGCTTTACTTCCATGTATGTGGAGTTATTGGGAGATTGGAAAGCGTTTAAATGATATTCCTGGAGCAGGAGATCATGAGTTCTTTGGAGAGTGGATTCAAGGATATAGTTCTGAAGAATACGGTAACCTTTGTATTTGGTTAATAGATTTATTAAATGAAATGGCAGTTGGAAAGTCAGAGAAAGAGCTAGACCGATTAGAGGAGATTTTCTTATATTCCAGCCGATTTGAATATTTATTCTGGGATATGGCTTATCGTAAGGAGATGTGGGGTTTTGAGGAGCAAGAACATACTACAGTTTCATAATGTTTCCTTTCATTATGATGAGAAACCAATCATCAGTGAATTAAATGCTTCTATACAAGATAAAGAGTTTGTAAGTATTATCGGACCGAGTGGATGCGGGAAAAGTACTTTATTTCGCCTTATTACAGGCTTAGAAGAGGCAAGTACTGGACAGATAGAGCTGACAGAAACAAAGAGTCATCCTGTAGGGTATATGCCCCAAAGAGATATGCTCTTGCCGTGGAGGACGATTATTGAAAATGCGGCCCTGCCGCTAGAGTGCCAAGGAGTGCAGAAGAAAGAAGCGCAAGTAAAAGCGAAAGAACTGTTACATAAATTTGGTTTACAAGGGTACGAGAAAAAATATCCGAAAGATTTATCTGGCGGTATGAGGCAACGCGTATCTTTTATCCGAACTTTATTAACAGGCGGGGAGATATTATTGTTAGATGAACCTTTTAGTGCATTGGACGCTTTAACGAAGGCATCTTTGCAAGAATGGTTATTTGAACAATGGAAAGAGTGGGAAAAAACAATTTTATTTATCACTCATGATGTTGAAGAAGCACTGTTTCTTTCAAATCGAATTTTGGTTGTAGAAAATCAACCGATAGCAACTTTAACTGAGCGAATTGTGCCGCTTGATCGTAACCGAACAAGAAAAGATTTATATAAGCCTGAAGTGTTAGCGCTTAAAGAGGATCTCCTTAGTATGTTACAAAGGCAGGTACTCGTATGATGAATCGCTTGAAGGAGCTATTACCTGCCCTCATATTAAGTGGGATTTTACTTGCTCTGTGGGAAGTAGGAGCAAGAATTGTAGATGAGATGTACATTTTGCCATCACCGTCTGCAATTGTAATGAAGATATGGGCGCTGAAAGATATATTATTTACGGTTCATTTACCTGCAACGTTGTACGTCGTTTTAATAGGCGTTGTTATTTCTATCGTACTGGGCGTAGGGCTAGCAATGTTAATGAATGCGAGTACATGGATGGAGAGAGCATTTTATCCGTTATTAGTAGCTTCACAAACAATCCCGATTACAGCACTTGCGCCGCTATTTGTTTTATGGTTTGGATATACCATTTGGAGCAAGGTTGTTGTTACAGTTTTAATTACGTTTTTCCCAATTGCGGTAAATACGTATGATGGACTGCGTAGTACGAAGAAAGAATGGGAGGAGCTCTTAGTTACGTATGGTGCAACGAAAAAAGATATTTTTCTAAAGCTAAAATTGCCATCTGCTCTTCCTTACTTTTTCTCAGCGTTAAAAATTGCAGTTCCGCTTAGTGTGATCGGGGCAGCAATTGGAGAATGGCTGGGTGCACAAGCTGGGCTTGGATATTTCAGTAAAAGAATGATGACGCAGTTAGACGGAGCGGGTGTATTTGCACCAATTGTATTGTTATCATTATTAGCTATTTTCTTCGTCATACTTATTTCGATATTAGAAAAGAAATTCATTAGTTGGAGGAAGCATTCATGAAATTATTAAAACGCATCTTTGTGTTGACATTATTAGTTGCAATGATTGCAGGATGTTCGAGTAATTCAGCATCAGATAAGAATAAAACAGAAAAAGAAATAACAGTAATGCTTGATTGGTACCCGAATGCGGTACATAGCTTTATTTATACGGCAATTGAAAAAGGGTATTTTAAAGAAGAAGGAGTAAAGGTGAATATTAAATTCCCTTCTAATCCGACTGATCCATTAACGCTAGCGGCGGCAGGGAAAGTGACAGTTGGTTTGTATTATCAACCAGATGTTGTCATGGCAAAAGCAAATGAACAAATTCCAGTGAAATCAATTGGAGCTGTCGTACGTTCACCGTTAAATCATGTTGTATCACTGAAATCAGCAGGCATTCAATCGCCAAAAGATTTAGAGGGGAAAACAGTTGGATATTCTGGAACACCTTTAAGTGAGATGTATTTAAAAACGATGGTAAAAGAAGCTGGTGGTAATCCAGATACAGTGAAAGTAGTCGATGTTGGCTTTGATTTAGTACCAGCATTAATTACGAAAAAAGTGGATGCGGTAACAGGGGCATACATTAACCATGAAGTACCTGTTATGCGTCATGAAGGTCATGAACCAGCATACTTTAATCCAGCAGATTATGGTGTACCGAACTATCATGAGCTTGTGTTTGTAACGGGTGATAAAACGTTGAAAAAAGATAAAGAAGCATTGCAAGCCTTTTTACGTGGGGCACAAAAAGGGTATGACTTTATGAAGAAAAACCCCGATGAAGCATTAAATATTTTATTAGATCATCAAGAAAAAGAAAACTTCCCGCTTGTACCAGAAGTTGAAAAAGAAAGTATGAAAATTTTATTAGAGAAGATGGAAACGAAAGATGAGCCATTCTTATCGGATTCAAAAGAGTCATGGGAGAAACAAAATAAATGGTTGAAAGACAAAGGAATGGCGAAAGAAATTGTTCCAGCCGATGAATTATTCGAAAACATTTTAAAGTAGGCGAATGAATATGAAAAATGAGCTTCATGTAATCTCAAATGGCCATATGCCATTTGAAGAATTAGTGAATGTAGCGATGCAAATTGAGAGTGAGATTGATTATTTGCATATTCGTGAGCGTGAGAAGAGTACGAAGGAATTGTATGAAGGTGTGGAAAGTCTTTTAAAAAAAGGCTTTCCGCCATCTAAGCTTGTTATAAATGATCGAATTGATATCGCCATTCTATTAAATATTCCTCGTGTTCAACTAGGATACAGAAGCGCAGATGTAAGGTTAGTGAAAGAAAAATTTTCTTATTTGCATGTCGGTTATTCAGTACATTCGCTAGATGAAGCGATAGTAGCATTTAAAAATGGAGCAGATTCACTCGTTTATGGTCATGTATTTCCGACAGATTGTAAAAAAGGTGTACCAGCGAGAGGATTAGAAGAAATTACTCATATGGCAAGTTGTTTATCCATACCAATAACTGCAATTGGTGGGATTACCCCTGAAAATACAGGTGATGTTCTTGCAAATGGTGTAAGTGGCATTGCTGTTATGTCCGGGATTATAAGCAGTAGTAATCCGTATAGCAAGGCGAAATCTTATAAGGAATCAATAAGAAAGTGGGCGGAAAAACATGTGTAAGAAGTATGATGTAGCGATTATTGGCGGAGGTGTAATTGGTAGTTCAGTTGCACACTTTCTAGCAGAAAGAGGGCATAAAGTAGCGATTGTAGAGAAGCAAAGAATCGCATCTGAAGCTTCGAAAGCAGCTGCTGGTTTACTCGGTGTTCAGGCAGAATGGGATGCATATGATCCGTTGTTTGAGCTTGCTAGAGAAAGCCGTGCTATATTTCCACAACTTGCAGAAGTTTTACGTGAAAAAACAGGCATCGATATTGGGTATGAAGAAAAGGGCATTTATCGCATCGCTCAAAATGAAGATGAGAAGAAAAGAATTCTTCATATTATGGATTGGCAACAGAAAACAGGTGAAGATTCATATTTTCTAACGGGTGATCGTTTGCGAGAAAAAGAGCCGTTTCTATCCGAATTAATTATAGGAGCAGTATATTATCCAAAAGATGGTCATGTTATTGCACCAGATCTTACGAAAGCATTCGCACACTCCGCGGCATTTTCTGGAGCTGACATATATGAACAGACAGAAGTGTTTGATATTCAAATTGAAAACAATAAAGTGGCTGGAATTGTTACGAGTGAAGGTGTAATAACATGTGAAAAAGTCGTTATCGCTGGAGGCTCATGGAGTACGAAATTACTACATTATTTCCATAGTGATTGGGGCACGTATCCTGTGAAGGGTGAAGTTGTTGCAGTAAGAAGCAAGAAACCGCTCTTGAAAGCTCCTATTTTCCAAGAACGTTTTTATATTACGCCGAAACGTGGTGGCCGTTACGTAATTGGGGCAACAATGAAGCCTCATACGTTTAATAAGTCTGTACAACCAGAAAGTATTACTTCCATATTAGAGCGTGCCTACACAATATTGCCTGCTTTAAAAGAAGCAGAATGGGAAAGTACGTGGGCTGGGTTAAGACCGCAGTCTAATCATGAAGCTCCTTATATGGGAGAGCATGAAGAAATAAAAGGTTTATATGCTTGTACGGGCCATTATCGAAACGGCATTTTATTAAGTCCTGTTTCTGGTCAGTATATGGCTGATTTAATAGAAGGAAAGCAGGAGAATCACTTGCTAGATTCATTGCTTTCTAAAACGGTTTAGAAAGGGGATGGAAGTTTGAATTTAAAAATTAATGGTAACCAAATTGAAGTACCAGAGAGTGTAAAAACAGTAGCTGGGCTACTTACACATTTAGAGTTAGATAACAGAATTGTTGTAGTAGAACGTAATAAAGATATTTTACAAAAAGATGATCATAACGATACATCTGTTTTTGATGGGGATCAAATTGAGATTGTAACTTTCGTAGGAGGCGGTTGATTATGTTAAACATTGGACAATTTTCATTTCATTCTAGACTTTTATTAGGAACAGGGAAATTTCCTGATTTTGATGTGCAGCAAAAGGCAATTGATGTTTCTGAGGCTGAGATTTTAACATTCGCAGTACGTCGTATGGATATATTTGATGCGAAGCAGCCTAATTTATTAGAGAAACTTGATGTGAAAAAATATACGTTATTACCGAATACAGCAGGAGCAAAAAATGCTGAAGAAGCTGTTCGTATTGCAAAATTAGCAAAAGCTTCTGGACTTTGTGACATGATAAAAGTAGAAGTTATTGGTGATGATAGAACGTTATTACCTGATCCAGTAGAAACGTTAAAGGCATCTGAAATGTTACTAGAAGAAGGATTTATCGTTCTTCCTTACACATCTGATGATGTTGTATTAGCACGCAAACTACAAGAACTTGGTGTGCATGCGATTATGCCAGGAGCATCACCAATTGGATCAGGACTTGGTATTGTAAATCCATTAAATTTAAGCTTCATTATTGAACAAGCGACAGTACCAGTTATCGTTGACGCAGGTATTGGTAGCCCAGCTGATGCGGCATTTGCGATGGAATTAGGAGCGGATGGTGTGTTATTGAATACAGCTGTTTCGGGAGCAAAAGATCCTATTAAGATGGCACAAGCAATGAAATTAAGTATTGAGGCAGGTCGTTTAGGTTTTGAAGCAGGTCGTATTGCACGCAAGCGCTGCGCGACAGCAAGTAGTCCTTTAGAAGGAATGAGCGTAGTTGAATAATCGATATTCTCGCCAAGAGCTATTTTCTCCAATTGGGGAAGAAGGGCAACAAAAGATAAGGACAAAGCATGTACTTATTATCGGTGCAGGCGCATTAGGTAGTGCAAACGCAGAGATGTTTGTAAGAGCAGGCGTTGGTCAAGTAACAATTGTTGACCGTGATTATGTCGATTGGAGTAATTTGCAAAGACAACAATTGTATGCAGAGAGTGATGTAGAGAATAATCTTCCGAAGGCTGTAGCGGCAAAAAAACGTCTAGAAGAGGTTAATAGTGAAGTAAGAGTAGAAGCTCGCGTTCAGGATGTAACGGCTGAAGAGTTGGAAGAACTCGTTACAAATGTTGATGTAATCATCGATGCGACTGACAATTTCGAAACACGTTTCATTGTGAATGATATATCGCAAAAATATTCTATTCCATGGGTTTATGGGGCATGTGTAGGGAGTTACGGTCTTTCTTATACTATTCTTCCAGGAAAAACGCCATGTTTATCTTGTTTATTACAATCGATTCCGCTTGGCGGAGCGACATGTGATACAGCGGGGATTATATCGCCTGCTGTGTCTCTTGTCGTTTCTCATCAAGTAACGGAAACACTTAAACTGTTAGTAGAAGATTATGACTCGCTTCGAGATGGGCTTGTATCATTTGATGTATGGAAAAATGAATATTCATGTATGAATGTGCGAAAGCTTCGTAAACATAATTGTCTATCGTGTGGTGAACAGGCAGTATATCCATATTTAAATAAGGAAAACACTTCAAAAACAGCAGTGTTATGCGGGAGAAATACAGTTCAAATTAGACCACCTCATAAAGAGGAAATGGATTTTGAACAATATAAAAAATTGCTGAATGGTCGCGTGAATGATTTGAATGTAAATCCATATTTATTATCGTTTTCTGTTGAAGAAAAGAGATTAGTTGCTTTCAAAGATGGTCGTGTACTTGTGCATGGAACGAAAGATATAAGTGAAGCGAAAACAATTTATCATCGCTATTTTGGATAGAAAAGGATGAGTGGGATGAAAGTAAATAAAGCTTTAACAATTGCAGGATCTGATAGCGGAGGCGGCGCTGGAATTCAAGCAGATTTAAAAACTTTCCAAGAGCTTGGTGTGTATGGAATGACGGCTATTACAGCAATTACTGCTCAAAATACGCTTGGCGTTCAAGGGGTATATCCTGTTTCTTTAGAAGGAATTACGGAACAGCTGAATTCAATTGGTACGGATTTAACGCCAGATGCTGTGAAACTAGGGATGCTATTTAGCAGTGAAATTATTCAAATTGTCGCAGAACATATTAAGAAATTTGGCTGGAATAATATTGTGCTAGATCCTGTTATGATTGCTAAGGGCGGGGCATCATTATTACAACAAGAAGCAGTGCAAGCATTAAAAGAATATTTATTGCCACTAGCAACGGTTGTAACACCGAATGTTCCTGAAGCAGAAGTGTTAACTGGGATGGAGATTCATAATATAGAAGATAGTAAAAAAGCTGCAGAAGTGTTGCACGAATTAGGTGCTAAATATGTGCTTATGAAGGGCGGACATGCAGAATATCAAGGGAATGAAGTAATTGATTTACTCTTTGATGGAGAAGAGTTTATTGAATTTAGAAGTGAACGAATTCCTTCGAAGCAAACGCACGGAAGTGGGTGTACATTTGCTTCAGCGGTTACAGCAGGACTTGCGAAAGGCTACTTGATGGAAGAGGCGGTTCAAGAAGCAAAACGATTTATTAGTATAGCGATTGAAGAGCCGTTGAATATTGGAAGTGGTCATGGGCCGACGAATCATTTTGCGTATAAATTGAATAAAGCGCGTGCATAAGTGAAAATTCAACCAGTGGGGCTATATCCTCACTGGTTATTAAGGTTAATGATTAATAGAAGTTTAATATATGGTAGTGAATTTGATTTGGGTATCTTGTTTAAATGTGTCCTTTTAGATAAATAAAGTATATAAAAGGTGTGATGATATTAATATTAAAAATATAAGGTATGGAATCATAGCTTTCTTATTATTACTTAAGTATTTACTATAAATTAATAACAAACAAGAAATTTAAAAAATGATTTCTAGTGTAGTACGGAATTCAGTATAACTAGTAATAGTAACTAAAATCGCTAGAATTAAAAGTAACGAATTACCTAGAATGTTTATTATTTTAATAAAATTATTCTTTTTATCCTCGGTCATATAGCATCCTCGTTTCACGTTTAATTTTTAATCATTTCTTTATTTAGTATTATTATAATACGACTCATGAAAATTCCTATTGAATATAAATATTTATAATGTCTAGCAACAATGAAAAATCCATTTTAAGGATTTTTCATTGTTTACTTTTTCCAAATACAGGAGTAATATATCAGCCAGAATACATTTTTTGTAATACGCTGAGTCCAAATGTATGGAGCGGAGGAACCAATTTGTGCGTCGTCACTAGGGGTGAATCTTTCAATTTTGAAAGTAGGGCTACTCTCAAAGCCCGAATCCGACAGCTAACTTCGTAAGCGTCTTGAGAGAGGGCGGTGCCATGATGGATATATCACTTCGTCGATCTGATTAGTATAGGAGAATATCAATCTATGTTTGGATTCTTTTATGCTAAGGAGGATGAGGTACATGGAACTAACACTTATTTGTGTTGGAGAAGAAAATAAGGTAAAGAGTTTAAGAGAGCTAGCAGCATTTCAGCATGAGTTAATTATTTTTACAGCAAATGAAGAGATAGCAGATCAAGTTAGAAATTGTGGATTTGATTGGACTTATAGCTGTAATAAGGAGCAGGATTTTACTAGTATTTGCGAGCGGATTAAGAAAGTAATTTTATTAGGAGATGAGCTTCCGATAGTTAGTTTCTTCACAGAACGCATTCGTTTTTCTTTTCAAGCGCCTATTACTGTTGTTACAAGGAATAAACGATATCCGGCCAGGCTCTATGAAACAATTGGAGCTAAATTTGTAGTGTTTACGAACTGTGATAATATTTCTTTTTATTTTTTGAATAAGGTGGGGGAAATGAAGATGAAAGTGTTGTTACTAGGAGATATAGCGAATCGTTGGGCGGTATCGGTAGAGAGAGTTCACGAATTGGTAGTGCTCGATCCTCTTTTTCCAGGGCCATATATTATATTACCATCAAAAGATGTTTTGTATTTAGAGGTGGATATTACCGAATATGAGCAGTTACATGCAGAATTATCACAAGTTTATATTCGAGGGAGAAATTTGCGTGCTTTTTTACGAGGAGAATAAAGATTGAATGAAAAGAGAGCGAATGCTGAGTGCAACAAGCTATGCACTTCATGTCATTCGCTCTTTTTATTTCATATTTAAAAGATCATTTTTATGAAAAAGAAAGAAAAGACAAGGAAATAGATGGAATTATATGAATGATACTTAATGTAAGCGTTTAAACAGCGGGATATTTTCTTATTTTCAGTAATTTGCCTCTTTACAAGTTAAATATAGAGGAGTATATTTACTCTCATAAATCATTCATGAAATTTCCAAAAAAACCTAAAATCGCTGAGTTCCAGAAATGGAGCGGGGGAACCAATTTTGTGCATCGTCACTTGGGGTGAATCTTTCAATTTTGAAAGTAGGGCTACTCTTTAGGCCCGAATCCGACAGCTAACCTCGTAAGCGTTTAGAGAGGAGGTTTACTTTGTGTTGTTCGTTTCGAACACTAAGTAGAGCTTAGTGTTCTTTTTTTGATAATAAGATGGTAAATTTTAACAGAAGTGAGGGGTAGTTATGTTAGATGTTGTAATGATCGGGATTTTTGTTGGGTTAGTCGCATCAATGGCAAGTCTTGCAAGTTGGTCAGATAAAGTTGTGAAAGAAGGGAAGCAATCATGATGATTGCCTTATCGGTTATTGTTGCAGCGATTACGGTGTACTTAGTATACGCATTATTAAATCCAGAAAAGTTTTAATTAGGGGGAATCATTCATTATGATTTGGGTTGCAGTCATTATTACAATGCTCTTGTTTATTTTAGTAGCAAAGCCAATGGGGATTTATTTAGAGAAAGCCTTTCAAGGTAGCAAGAAGCTAGATAAAGTATTCGGGCCTTTTGAGAAACTTATTTTTAAAATTACAGGTGTAAAAGGATACAATCAAACGTGGAAACAGTATGCATTATCATTAGTTCTACTCAATGGATTTATGATTGTCGTTGTATATTTCATTTTCAGATTACAAGGTGTATTGCCATTAAATCCAGCGCATATTGAAGGGATGGAGCCTACGCTCGCTTTTAATACAGCGATTAGTTTTATGGCTGATACAAACTTACAACATTACAGCGGTGAAAATGGTTTATCATATTTATCACAATTAATCGGGATTACATTTTTAATGTTTGCGGCACCAGCAACGACGTTAGCGCTCGTTATGGCATTTATAAGAGGGCTCGCTGGAAAAGAACTTGGTAACTTTTTCGTTGATTTTACGAGAGCGTTAACGAGAGTTTTTCTTCCTATCGCATTTATTGCGGCGTTAGTCTTTGTCGCACTTGGTGTACCACAAACTTTAGATGGGGCGGTTACAGCACAAACAATTGATGGTGCGAAGCAAAGTATTTTACGTGGACCAGTTGCATCATTCGTTTCAATTAAGGAACTTGGGAATAATGGTGGTGGTTTCTTCGGAGCAAACTCAGCGCATCCATTTGAAAATCCAGGACAAATTAGTAATATTTTACAAATGATGCTTATGATGTTATTACCAACAGCACTTCCATTTACGTACGGAAGAATGGTAGGAAATAAAAAGCAAGGGCGTATCCTTTTTGTATCACTGTTCATGGTCTTTTTACTAGGATTTATAACGATTACGACATCCGAATTACATGGAAATCCAGTATTGAACCAAACGGGTATCCAGCATGTGCAAGGAAGCACAGAAGGAAAAGAAGTACGATTCGGAACCGTATTTTCTTCACTTTACGCGACAGTAACGACAGCTGCTGAAACAGGAGCGGTTGATACGATGCATGATACGTTAACACCAATTGGCGGTTTAGTTCCACTCGTAAATATGATGTTGAATACAGTATATGGCGGCGTTGGAGCAGGCTTTATCAATATTATCATGTATGCAATTATTGCAGTCTTTATATCAGGATTAATGGTCGGACGGACGCCAGAGTTTTTAGGTAAAAAGATTGAAGGTAAGGAAATGAAATTAATTGCGGTAACGATATTATTCCATCCGTTGCTTATTTTAGGATTTTCAGCATTAGCTCTTTCAACAAGTTTAGGAACAGATGCCATTTCTCATTCCGGTTTTCACGGTTTAACGCAAGTTGTATATGAATACACATCGTCAGCTGCGAATAACGGGTCTGGATTTGAAGGATTAGCAGATAATACGCCGTTTTGGAATATTACGACTGGTTTAGTTATGTTTTTAGGACGTTACTTCAGCTTAATTACGATGCTAGCTGTTTCTGCTTCACTGAAGGAGAAAACGGTCGTACCAGAAACAGTCGGAACGTTCCGTACGGATAATGGTTTATTTGGAGGAATCTTTATTGGAACGATTGTAATTGTTGGTGCGTTAACATTTTTCCCGATGTTAGTACTCGGCCCAATTGCAGAATTTCTTACATTGAAGTAATGGAGGGTAAATGATGAGACCGGTAGTAGTAAAAGAAAAACAAGTGAACGAGTCACAAATACATGTTATAGAAGATGAGGTTAGACAAGCGAAAACGTTGGATCGTGATATCGTGACGCATGCGATGAAACAATCATTTGCGAAATTGAATCCGAAAGTAATGATAAAAAATCCTATTATGTTCATTGTGGAAATTGGATTTATAATAACGTTACTTTTATCCTTTCTTCCAAGTAGTTCGAGTAGCGTACCAGGATGGTTTAATATAACAGTTTCTCTCATTCTATTATTTACAGTTTTATTTGCTAACTTTGCAGAAGCGTTAGCTGAAGGTCGTGGTAAAGCGCAAGCCGATTCTTTAAAACAATCGAAAAAAGATGTATTTGCAAATGTTGTAAAAGAAAATGGAGACATTGTTCAAGTTTCAGCAACTGATCTGAGAAAAGGTGACGTTGTTATTGTAAAACAAGGAGAAATGATTCCAAATGATGGTGAAGTAATTAAAGGATTAGCGTCTGTAGATGAATCTGCAATAACAGGAGAATCTGCTCCTGTTATAAAAGAAGCAGGTGGCGATTTTTGTTCCGTAACAGGCGGTACGATGGTCGTAAGTGATGAGATTACAGTTGTGATTACGAGTAACCCAGGTGAATCATTTATCGATAAAATGATTTCTTTAGTAGAAGGAGCTGCACGTCAAAAAACGCCGAATGAGATTGCTTTAAATACAGTATTAACGAGTTTAACTCTTATTTTCTTAATAGTTGTTGTGACGTTGCCGATTTTTACAAATTATTTAGGGTTTCAAATTGATACAGCTGTACTTGTAGCGTTGTTAGTTTGTTTAATTCCGACGACAATTGGTGGGTTATTATCAGCGATTGGTATTGCTGGGATGGACCGTGTGACAAAATTTAATGTGCTAGCAATGTCAGGGAAAGCAGTAGAAGCTGCGGGTGATATTAATACAATTATTTTAGATAAAACGGGTACGATTACTTTCGGAAACCGGATGGCACATACACTGCTTCCTGTAGGAAATGAAACGATTGAGCAAGTAGGAAAATGGGCTGCGATTAGCTCAGTTTTAGATGAAACACCAGAAGGTCGATCAGTTATAGAATATGTACAAACGAAATCTATATCATATAATAGAGAAATTGCAGAACAAGGTGAATTTGTTCCATTTAAAGCAGAAACGAGAATGAGTGGTGTTGATTTACAGGACGGAACGAAAGTGAGAAAAGGTGCTGTTAGTGCAGTTATTGAATGGGTTAGGTCGCAAGGCGGAACAATTCCGAAAGATGTGAATCAAAAAGCAGATTTAATCTCAAAAGAGGGCGGGACACCGCTTGTAGTTGCAGTAGATGATCGTATTTATGGTTTGATTTATTTAAAGGATACAGTAAAACCTGGTATGCGTGAACGTTTTGAACAATTACGTCAAATGGGAATTAAAACAGTTATGTGTACAGGTGATAATCCATTAACAGCAGCAACAATTGCAAAAGAAGCAGGGGTAGATGAATTCGTTGCCGAGTGTAAACCAGAGGATAAAATTGCGGTTATTAAAGCAGAGCAAGATAAAGGGAAACTTGTAGCGATGACAGGTGATGGTACAAATGATGCTCCGGCATTAGCGCAAGCTGACGTTGGATTAGCGATGAATAGTGGTACGACAGCTGCGAAAGAAGCAGCGAATATGATTGATTTAGATTCGAATCCAACGAAAATTATTGAGGTTGTAGGAATCGGTAAGCAATTGTTAATGACACGAGGTGCGTTAACGACGTTTAGTATTGCGAATGATATTGCAAAATATTTTGCAATCATTCCAGCAATGTTTACACTTGCGATTCCGCAAATGGAAGCATTAAACATTATGAAATTAACATCACCGCTTTCAGCAATCTTATCAGCATTAATATTTAATGCAGTTATTATTCCGTTACTCATTCCGTTAGCGATGAAAGGTATTGCGTATAAACCGATGAGTTCTAATGCACTACTTAGTCGAAACTTACTCATTTACGGGCTTGGCGGAGTGATCGTTCCGTTCATTGGAATTAAAGTAATTGATATGATTGTCGGCTTGTTCATATAAGGAAGAGGGGAAAAAAGATGGCGAAAAAACAAAGTATACTTTCACCAATTATTCGTATTACTTTTACATTTCTAGTCTTGTGTGGACTTGTATACCCGCTTATTGTAACTGGTATTGCGCAAGCGGTAATGAAGGATAATGCGGATGGAAGTCTTATATATAATGATAAGGATGAAGTAGTTGGTTCAAAATTAATCGGTCAAAATTTCACAGATCCACGTTATTTTCATGGACGTGTCTCTAGTATAGAATATAAAGCAGAAGCATCTGGTTCAAATAACTATGCACCGTCTGATCCAGAATTAGCAAAACGAGTTGAGAAAAGTATTGAAGACTGGAAGAAACAAAACCGAGCCGTTCCAGTTACAGAAGTACCGATAGATTTAGTGACGAATTCGGGTTCAGGGCTTGATCCTGACATTAGTCCAAAAGCGGCTTCTGTGCAGGTAGATCGCATCTCAAAATTAACGAATATTCCGAAAGAAAAGCTGGATCAATTGATTAAGGATCAAACGGAAGGTGCTGCACTTGGCTTGTTTGGAGAAGATCGCGTGAACGTTTTAAAGTTAAATTTAGAATTACAGAAATTAATGAAATAGTAACAGTGCTACCTCAATCTAACGGATTGAGGTAGTGTTGTTTCGAAAGAAAGGTTGTGAGTGTTTTGTATGCGGATGACTATAAACCGACGTTTCAAAGGCGAACACCAGAAGAGTATTTAGAATACATTCGTCAACAAAATCGAGGGAAGTTAAAGCTATATGTAGGAGCGGCTCCAGGAGTAGGAAAAAGTTATAAAATGCTTTTTGATGCAAGAGAAATGAAAAAAGACGGTATTGATATTGTAATTGGTTTAATTGAAACACATGGAAGAGAAGAGACAGAAGAAGCAATTGCTGATTTAGAAAAAGTTCCTTTAAAAGAAATACAGTATAAAGGAAAAGTATTTTATGAACTTGATGTAGAAGGAATTATAAAGCGTGCGCCGCAAGTAGTAGTTGTTGATGAACTCGCGCATAGTAATATTCCTGGTTCTAAACATAAAAAACGGTATATGGATGTACAGGAATTGTTAGAGGCTGGTATATCAGTGTTATCAGCGTTTAATATTCAACATTTAGAAAGTGTTCATGATATTGTAGCTCAAATTACGAATGTTAAAGTACGAGAGCGTATCCCGGATTTTATTTTGCAAAAAGCAAATGAAATTCAACTCGTTGATGCAACGCCGGAAGTGCTAAGGAAGAGATTGATAGATGGAAAGATATATAAGGAAGAAAAAATTCAGCAAAGTTTACAAAATTTCTTCACACTCAATAATTTAGGGGCACTCAGAGAGTTATCGCTTCGTGAAGTGGCAGATGATATGGATGAGAAAATTAGTCAAACAGTTACAGAACCAATTGGGGTGAAAGAAAAAATTCTCGTTTGTGTACAATACAGTTCAACAGCAGAGAAGTTGATACGAAGAGGTTGGCGTATGGCTGACCGGTTAAACGCTGAGTTGTATGTCTTAAATGTTGAGAGGGAAAATATAGATTCTCTTTCAGCGGGGAAAAAGCAAACAATTGAAGAGTGGAAGTCGCTAACGAATCAATTTGATGCGAGTTTTGTATTAGAAGAAGCGAAAGGAAGAAAACCGGCGGATGTTATTATTGAAGTTGCCCAGAGACTACAAGTAACACAAGTTTTACTCGGGCAATCTGCGAGAACACGGTGGGAGGAAATACGAAAAGGTTCTATTGTAAATGAAATTATGAGACAGACGAAGTATATTGATATTCATATCGTCGCTGATCAAAGAGCTTAAGAGACCATCTATAGGTCTCTTAAGCTCTTTGTGCAGCATGGGAATGTAGCATTTTCATTGCGTGTAAAACTATAAGTAGAAATATAATTGCCCCTAGGAAGAAAATCCAAAAGTAATTTTGATTAAATAAAAGAAACCCACCTACAATAGGCCCTGTACCCATACCAAGATAGCGAATGAAGTTGTACATACCGATGGCAGTTGCGCGTTCTTGTACGAATTCTTCCGTTAATAAAGTAGCGTGAGTCGGCATGGAAAGTCCCATACTAAAACCGTATAAAGAGGTAACGATAATTACGGATGGGATATTGATGCTATATGTGAAAGAGAATAAAGTGACACATATAATATTGAAGAAACTAGTGATGAATAAAGCCTGCTTTGTTGTGAAATGTTTTTGCAAAAATTTGTAGCAATAGCTTCCTAACATAAGAGAAAGGGACATCGGTACAAACATAAGACCAATTTCACTTGCGCTTAGATGAAATATATTTGTTAATATGCTAGGTAAAAAAACGAGGAAACAGAAATATATACAAAATTGAATAAAGCCAATAAGTGTAATGGAAAATCCAGTTTCATTTTTTAAGATAAGCCAGTAATTTTTTTTTGCTTTAGGTTTCTCAATTACATTTGTTTTTGTTTCTGGAAGTAGTGAAATGTTTATAATTAATAAGATTATGCCAATTGTGGATAAAAACAGAAATACAGATAAGTGGCCATTTATACTGCCGAGATAACCACCTATGAGAGGGCCGATTGCAGGTGCGAGAGCAAGTAACATTTGATAAAGGCTCATCGCTTCTCCGCGTTCTTTTCCTTCAAATAAATCACCGATAATCGTTGCTGCAACTACAGGTATAGCCGCTATTCCTATAGCTTGAACAGCTCTAAAAAAAAGAAATAAGTAAATGTTTGGTGAGAAAGCACAACCAATTGAGCCGATTGTACTAATGATTAAACTAGGGATAAGGACAGATTTTCGTCCCTTTGTATCAATTAAAGGTCCATATATGAGCTGCATAATCGCAAGAACGAATGTGAAAAGTGAAACGGTTAAATTTGCAAGATAAAGAGAAGTATGAAACGAATTTTGAATCATCGGTAAGATCGGTGTGTAAATATTTTGAGCGAAGGAACCGAGTAAGGCACTAATACAGACAACATATAAAATGAAATTCAGTTTGGTTTTTTCCATAATGCTAACCTCCTTGTTATTTAGTTTCCTTGGAAACTAAATTAATTTTAACATGATTTTCTCACTTGTAAAGATGGAGAAATGATTTTAAAATGGTATATAGTTAAATTGTTTCTTTGGAAACTTAGGAGGCGAACGGATTGGAACGTACAGCGAAACAAATGGAAATACTTTCGGATATTCGTACACTTTTTCATAAAAAAGAAGAGCATTTGAAAGAAAATAATGAAAAGTTTCTTCGTGAGACAGGTGTAAGTGGTATGTCTCTATCTGAATTACATGTTATCGAGTGTATCGGAAAAAATGGTCTCATGAATGTAACTGTTATTACGACAGAAATGGGAATGACGAAGGGTGCAATCTCTAAAATTTGTACAAAGTTGTTTCAAAAGCAATTCGTTGAGAAAATGCAAATGTTAGATAATCAAAAAGAAATTTTCTTCCGCTTAACGGAAAGAGGAAATGAAATATATAAAGCTCATGAAAAATTGCATAAACAAGCTGAAGAAAAGTGGCTGTTACTTTTAGATGGATATACGAAAGAAGAGCAAGATTTTATTCAAAGGTTTATAAAGGATGTCACTGGTCATTTGGAAATATAATTGGAAGAAAAAATCCCTCCATTTCAAGCCTTTTAAATATAATTTCTGAAAGAACTCATATATAATAGAAAAAGATACTTAACATAGTGAATAATTAAAGAGTCAATATATATAAAGAGGAGAGAATAACATGCTTGAAAATACGGGATTAGTATTAGAAGGCGGCGGTATGCGTGGTGTATATACGGGGGGGATACTAGAATACTTTATGGAACAAGATGTATATTTTCCATATGTAATCGGTGTATCAGCTGGTGCTTGTCATGCAGCGTCGTATCTTTCCAGACAAAGAAATAGAAATAAAACGGTCAATATTGATTATGTATCACACCCACAATATTTATCTTATAAAAACTTATGGAAAAAGCGTCAATTATTTGATATGGATTTCATTTTTCATGAAATTCCAGAAAAGCATGTACCGTTTGACTTTGAAACATATTTTAATAGTCCCGAGCGTTTCCTTGTAGGAACGACGGATTGTGAAACAGGACAGTCTGTTTATTTTGAAAAAGAGGGAACGAATGATGATGCGCTAAATTTATTACAAGCGTCTAGTTCATTACCTTTCATTGCACCAGTAGTAAATTACCGTGGTAAGCAGTTGTTAGATGGCGGGATTTCTGATCCAATTCCAGTCCGTAAAGCACAGGAGGATGGATTTAAAAAATCAGTCGTTATTTTAACGAGAAATCATGGTTACGCGAAGAAAAAATCAAAGTTTGGATGGGTTGCAGCGAAAGCGTATAAAAAGTATCCAAACCTTGTTAATACGATGCTAACTCGTTATGAAGTGTATAATGAAACACTTCACTACATTGAAAAAGAAGAGCAAGCTGGTAATTTATTTGTTATTCGCCCGGAAGTGCCTCTTCAAGTAGATCGTATGGAAAAAGATGCGGCAAAACTACAAAGTTTATATGAGCAAGGCTATGAAGATGCAAAGAGACAATTTGCAGATTTACAGGCGTTTTTGCAAAGTTAAAAACCTCTATATAGAGGTTTTTTTATTCATGGTATAATATGGATAAGAGGTGTGTGAAGGGGATACATATGGAAAATGTATATAAAGGGCTTAGACATACTGGATTTACTGCAATGCTTATTTTTGGTGGTGTATTTCTACTTCGTTGGTTCATTCATGATGAAATGTTATTAGATCAGCTTATTGGTTTTAGTATAGGAATGATGATGGTTGTTTCATCAGTTTTCATTCAAAAGTATAGTAAAGAATTACAGGTAAACGAAAAATATTAAAGGTTTCTAACCTCTTTTATATTTTTTCATAGTTAAGTAGTTTCGTCTTAGAGGAGGCTTTCATTTCTTCTATTACGTTTGTATTTAATAACGGAATGGGAGAACTTATGATAGCAATCTTCTTAGGCGTTACAGTAATAGCGAACTTTCTCTTACTTCTTGCATTGAAAGTAGTTCGTGTAATTGTTACAAAAGGAAAGTAGCGCATCGGAATTCGACGCGCTACTTTTTATTTACGCTTCTTTTTAATAAATGAAAAAGCTAAAGCTGTAATTAAAATACTGCCTTTAATGATATCTTGTGCATAATAAGGAACGTTCATCATTGTGAGGCCATTTAATATGATCCCGATTAATACGGAACCAAGAAATGTTCCGATGACATTTGGTTTCTTGGCACCGAACATTGCGTAACCGATATAGGCAGCTGCAACTGCATCCATTAACAATGGGGCGCCAGCTGAAACTTGTCCTGTTCCAACGCGGCTACATAAAATAATACCACCAATAGAGGCAAGTAAACCGCTAATCATATAAGCATATACACGGTAACGATCAGTGGGGATACCGGCTAGTCTAGCAGCTTCTCGATTCCCACCTGTCATATAAAAGAAACGACCGTACGTTGTTTTTTCTAAAAATAAATATGCAATCAAAACGACGCTAAGCATGATAATGACAGGGACTGGGATTCCTAAAACAGAGCCCTGACCGATAAATAAAAAGGATGGAATAAAATGTCCTGTGGCACCAGGCATTCCTTCATAAATAGAAGATCCTTTTGAGAATGTTAAGTGTAGTCCATTCACGATATACATGATACTTAATGTAGCTAGTAAATCTGGTAGCTTAATTCGGATAACGAGTAGTGCATTTAATAATCCAACTAATAGTCCACAAAGAATAGGAATAAGGAGTGTGACTATTAGTTCTTGTCGATATAAAACGAGACAAGAAGCCGCCGTAATTGTGGCTAAACTAGCGGTAGAGCCGACTGATAAATCAAATCCATCTACAATTAATGTAAAGGTAACGCCAATTGCGAGTAACGTTACAATAGAAATAGAACGTAAAATATCACTAATATTGTTGTAGGTTAAAAAAGAATCGTTGGCGATAGAGAAAAAAATTGTAACACCTATAATGATAGCAATCGTGCTAAATTGATAAAAAAGATGGGTAGGTAAATATAACTTCTTAGTTTTATGAATGAGATTCAATGGAAAAGCTCCCTTCAGATAAATGTAAAAGCTGTTCAGGAGATAGGTCATTCGGCAAGTACTCACCTACAAATTCGCCGTTTGCTAGTATGAGAATACGATCGGCGATATGTAGCGCTTCATCTTGTTCTCCTGTGAAATAAATTACGGAATTTCCGCCATCTGTAATGTTGCGAATGGATTGAAAAATGTCTTGTTTCGCAGCGACGTCTACACCTTTAGTTGGCTCGTCCAAAAGAAATAGATTAGGTTTGAATCCATTCCACTTTGCAATCGAGACTTTTTGTTGATTTCCACCGCTAAGTGAATGAATAAAGGCTTTTGGATCATTTGGTGAGATGCCGAAAGTAGTAATTGCCGCAGTAGCATAATTTAATTCGGTTTGTTTTCGTCTCCAACCTGATTGGTGTAAATTTGTGTGACTTATAATGTCTTCCGAAAGAAATACGCCTTGTTTTCTTCTTTCTTCTGGTACAAGTGCAATTTTCGCTTTAATCGCATCTCGCGGTGTTTTAATCGCTATATTTTGACCGTCGATTTCTGCTTGATAAGTATGACGGGCACCAAATAAAGTTTCAGCAAGTGTTGTTTTTCCGCTTCCAATTAATCCGTATATCACAACAGTTTCTCCTTTTCGTACTGTAAGAGAAAGCGGAGGATGGTCTTTATGTAATTGAAGTTCTTGTACTTTCAATATTTCTTCGCTCCCGAGTTTTGGTGTTGTATTAATAGGAAGTGTAAGTTGTTTTCCAGTCATTGCTTCAACAATTTGTTGATCCGTAATCGTTGTAATGGTTTTAGAAAGTGCAACTTTACCTTTATATAAAACAGTTACTTCATCCGCAAATTTTCGAATCTCTGATAAACGATGAGAAATCAGGATGATGCCAATTCCTTTTGATGTTAAATCTTTTAATAGTTTCCCAAAGGTTTCGACTTCTTTTGGTCCAAGAGAAGAAGTTGGCTCATCTAGTAAAAGATAATTTGTATTGTTAGATAGAGCTCTTGCGATGAGAAGTAATTGTTTTTCATGTAATGAGCAGTTTGAAACATCTTCAAGAATATTTAAGTCGGCCTGTACAGCTTGCAAGTATTGTTTAGCGAGTGCCACTAATTTTGATTTTGAAAATAGTGCTTTATTTTGCATTGCTAAATGATCGATTAGTACATTTTCTAATACAGATAATCCAGGAATAAGTCCGTGATCCACTTCTTGTGTTACGAAAGAAATACCATGCTTTTTTGCATCGCGTGGTGAAGTAAAGGAAATAGACTGATTATCAATTTTTATATTCCCAGCAACTGGTTGAATTTCACCAGTTGCTATTTTTAGTAAAGTACTTTTTCCTGCACCATTCATTCCTAGTAAAGCGTGAACTTTTCCTTTTTGTATGTTAATAGAAACATTTTCTAGTACAGGGGTAGAGATGTGATAAGAATGTGTAATGTTTTGAAGAGAGAATGTCATCATTTTTTCTCCTTCTCTAATTTTTTCATCCAAGGTGAATATGCATCTTTCGAGTCTCCCCAACCGTTTATATGTTTTGATAATTGATCCATCGTTATATTTTCTTGTGGCAAACTATTTTTCTTTACTAAATAAGGTTCTAATGAATAAATATCTGGCGTTTGTTCACCAGCGATTTTCTTGTATAAGAAACGCACTTGAACTTTACCGACTTCAGCTGGATCGGTTGCAGCCGTAGCAGTCCAAGGTGAATTTTCTTTTTGCATGAGTTGTAAATCTTCATTACTTAAGTCAATGCTGTATACTTTTATATCTGTACGACCAGCTTGTTCGAGTGCTTTGACGGCCCCCTTAGCAAACTCATCCCACGAAGCGAAAATAGCTTGTAAATCACCTTTTTTCGGATATTTTTTTAGTAAAGCCTCTACTTGTGCTTGCGTATCAAGTGGTGTGTTATTACTAGCGGTACCAAAGCGTGCAACTTCTTTTATATTTGGATAACGTTTATAAAAAGCATCAATGATAACATTGCGACGTTCCATTGGAGCAAATCCGCCAACCCATACGACGGCGATATTCCCTTGTCCATTCAGATCTTCCGCTAACGTTTTTAATGATTTCCATGCAAGACTATAGTCATCTTGATCAATAATCGTTACACCTGGTAAGCGTAGGTCGTTATCAAATGCAACTACAGGAATATTCGCTTGTAATGCTTTTTCTACTCCGGGTTTTAGTGCTTCAGAGCGACCGTGATCAATTAAAATACCATCAACTTTTGAATTAATAGCAGTATCTAGATTTGCTGCCATTTTTGCTAAATCATTATCAGAATTGTAGACTTGCACACTGCCGCCGAATAGCTCGATTTGTTTTTTGACACCCTCAATATATTGAGAGGAAAAAGTTCCGATGGACATTTGCATAATTAATGCGATTTTTAATGGCTTTTTTACTTGGCTTGGAATTTCTGTTTGTAAATGATTTGCTGCTGTAGTAGTTTCTTTCTTCAACGTTTGTTGCTTTTGTGAAGAGATAGCATCTTGTTCATTTGTGCAAGCTGTTAATGCGAGTAAGAGAATAATGAGTACGGTGGAACATAATTTTTTCATAAAAAAATCCCTCCTAAATTAAGAAAAGAGAGGAGGGAGTGAAAATAAAAACGTCTTTTCATATAGAAAAGACGTCTTATCATATTACTCTTATCTTTCAACACAATGTGTTGTAAGAATTAGCACCGTGCCCATAAATGGGTCGGTTGCCGGGCTTCGTAGGGCTCATCCCTCCACCTGCTCTTGATAAGACATCGAATATTTAACTATTTCGAATTATTCCATAAGTGTATGCTGTTGTCAAATATTTTTTTGTAAATAAAAAATCCCTCTTTATGAGGGATTTTAATGTGGTAAGAAAACTAATTGATAAGCGAACAAGATCCCGAATAAATACACAAGTGGGTGAACAGCACGGAATTGTCCTTTTGCCACTTTCATAAGTGGGTATGAAATAAATCCAAGTGCAATACCTGTTGAGATACTTGATGTAAGTGGCATGCTTAAGATTACTAAAAATGCTGGGAATGCTTCATCGAATGTATCCCAATCGATGTGGCGAACTGAGCCCATCATAAGACTACCAACGATAATTAGTGATGGTGCTGTAATAGCTGAAACGCCAGAAACAGCGCTCACTAACGGTCCGAAGAATGCTGCTAATGCAAATAGAACAGCTACTGTAACAGTTGTTAAACCAGTACGACCACCAGCTGCAACACCAGCAGATGATTCAATGTAAGCTGTTGATGGTGTTGTTCCGAACATAGCTCCAATTGTTGCTGAGAATGAGTCAGATAGAAGAGCTCGTCCTGCTTTTGGAAGCTTTCCATCTTTCATAAATCCACCTTGTTGTGCAACGCCAAGTAGTGTACCTGTTGTATCGAATAGTGTAACAAGGAAGAATGAGAACACAACACCGTATAATCCGTAGTTAATTACATCAGAAACAGCAGTAATTGGGTTTGAAACGATAATTCCTTCTGGTAATCCAGGCATTGATGTAACGCCGCTTGAGAATGTTAATTGACCTGTGAAGTAAGCGATAATCCCAGTTAATAACATTCCGATAAATAGTGCCCCGTTTATATTTAAAGACATAAGGATAATTGTAATTCCAAGGCCAGCTAATGCTAGTAGAACTGGAGCAGAGTGAAGATCGCCAAGCCCAACTAAGTTTGCATCATTTTTTGTAACAATTCCCGTTAAGCGCAAACCGATAAAAGCAATAAAAAGACCGATACCAGCAGTAAGTGCATGTTTTAAGTTCTCAGGAATTACTTCCATTAATTTCGTACGGAAAGATGTGAATGATAACAAAATTAAAATCATACCTGCTACGAATACAGCAGAGAATGCAATTGCGAAAGTCATGCCTTCATGGGCTTTTACAACAGAATAAGAGAAGTAAGCATTTAATCCCATACCTGGTGCAATTGCGATTGGTAAATTAGTAAAAATCGCCATAAATAATGTTCCGACAACAGCAGCGATAATTGTAGCTGTAAATGCTTGTTCAAACGGAACACCTGCATCCCCAAGGATGACAGGGTTTACGACAATGATATATGCCATTGTTAAAAAGGTAATAATACCTGCCATAATTTCAGTTTTAATAGAAGTTTTATGTTTTGAAAGGTTAAACATATAAACATCCTTTCTTTTTACGAATAATTTTCACAACAGTTATATATAATATTCGTTTTTTAACTATTTTGCAATAGTTTTGCATAAAAACTTTAGAACAACTCATATTTTATGTCGTAAATTCGAATATTAATCGTAAAACTGTGTGTGAATTGCGGTTCTTTAATGTGTAAGTAGTTTTTTTTATTGTGCGCATTATAAGGGGAAAGGAGTTGAAGGAAGTTATGCCGCAGCAAAAAAACTTTTTAACAATGCCAGCACAACATCAAAATAAACAACCTGGTATTGAATCGTTAATGAATCCTCTTCCAAAGTTTGAAGATCCAAATTATAAAGGAAGTGAAAAGTTAAAAGGAAAGAATGTATTAATTACAGGAGGAGATAGCGGGATTGGAAGAGCTGTTTCTATCGCTTTTGCAAAAGAGGGAGCAAATATTGCGATTGCTTATTTAGATGAGGATGAAGATGCAACTGAGACGAAACAACTTGTGGAAAAAGAAGGCGTGAATTGTGTATTACTGCCGGGGGATTTAAGTAGTGAACAACATTGTAAGGAGATTGTGGAAGAGACCGCCCGGCAGCTAGGGGGGCTAAATGTTCTTGTGAATAACGTCGCACAGCAATATCCGCAGCAAGGACTAGAGTATATTACAGCGGAACAGCTAGAAAAAACGTTCCGTATTAATATTTTTTCTTATTTTCATGTTGCAAAAGCATCGCTACCCCATTTAAAGCAAGGGGATGTAATTATAAACACAGCATCTATCGTTGCGTATGAAGGAAATGAAACGTTGATCGATTATTCTGCAACGAAAGGAGCAATTGTCGCTTTTACAAGATCGCTATCTCAGTCGTTAGTACAAAAAGGAATTCGTGTAAATGGTGTTGCACCAGGCCCAATTTGGACTCCGCTTATTCCATCTAGTTTTGATGAGAAAAAAGTATCACAGTTTGGGAGCAATGTTCCTATGCAAAGACCTGGTCAGCCGTATGAATTAGCACCTGCATATGTATATTTAGCGTCTAGTGATTCGGCATATGTGACAGGGCAGATGATACATGTAAATGGTGGAGTAATTGTGAATGGATAGTTTTCATTTATAAGAGCAAAGTAAAGCTAATTGTATTTATCCCGCATTAACGGGCAGTAAAATTCCACCACAAAATTCAGGTGGAGCACAGAAGTTAGGTGGGAGATAAATGCCCGTAAATGCCCGATTGGTGAAGGCTAATACTCAGTAGGGGATGGACAAACCCTCCCACCGAGTAAAGTTTCACTTTATTATGATGTTAGTGCTAGGAGGATTTAGATGAAGAAAGTATGGTTTATCGTAATCCTATTTTTCTGCCTGCCAGCTAGCGTTTTTGCTAATACAGATCATTTAATATTAGTTAACCTTACGACAAATCAGCTTTCTTTTTTTGAAGATGGAAACTATACTAGAACATTTCCGATAACGACAGGAAGAGACAGGACCCCGACACCTGAAGGGAATTTTTGTATTATAACTAAATATAAAAATAAAGAATACCATCGTAAAAAAATAGCTGGAGGTGCACCGAATAATCCTCTCGGTACGAGATGGCTAGGTCTGGATAAAAAGGAATATGCCATTCACGGGACAAATCGTGAAGGAACGATTGGAAGTCGGGAATCAAATGGTTGTATTCGCATGCACGATCGGGACATACAATGGTTATACGACCGGGTACAATTACAGACGAAAGTAATTATTTCTCGCTTTCATACGAGTCCCGAATATGAAGCATATAAGCTTGGTTATCGTGTTGTGAGCTGGAATGGTCGTAAAGTAGAAGAAGAACAAATTGGAATGCTTACGTTAGTAGATCGTGTAAATATATATTGGCAAGAACCAAATGGACAATTGACGAAAGTAAAAACGGTATTGCCAAATGAACGATACACAGTGTATTCCAAACGAAAAGATGGAACTTATTATATAGGAAACAATTTGTATGTTGTAGATGAAACGGGAGAAAAAATTCATTATGAGCAATTACCTTATTCGATTTTAAGTAATCTATATAAAAGAAAATATAATGTCCCGTAATAGCTACCGTAAATAGACGGTAGCTTATTTGTGATGAAGTTTAGGTGTTTTTATTGATTTCATACCAATCGCGTGCCTGTAAATAGTGAGATGAAAAAATTGAAACAGCAACTATTATGTTTTGCTGAATATAATACAGTACAGACTGGGGGGCGGTCACATTATGAAAAGTGAATTTGCATTTAAAATTTTCTTAATCACGACTTGTTTATTTATCGTGTATTTATATGCGTTACTCGTCTTCTCCTTTTATGTTCCATATATTGATTTAATATTGTTCGTTGGATTTATTTGGGCATTTGTTAAAGCGAGGGAAGGGGAGAAGAGTGTATATCGACGCATTACTTTATGCGGGACGGTCCTTCTCGTTATTTTGTACTTTTTTATGATGCATGATGTTTGGAGAGGAATGTAAAAAAGCATACGACTAATCGTATGCTTTTACGTTTAATATTTCGGTTTAAATGTATGACAACACGTTTCTACACTCGTTGTTACAGAACTTTCAAGCGTCTCGTTTGTTAAAGTAGCGCTTGTATACGAACTATTTTCAATTTGACCTGCTTCTTGTGCATCAGGTTGAACAACAATTGCACTTGCTTGACAAAAGTTACCTTGTCCCCAAAATGAGCAATTGGAAACCGAGCATTTCACTTCTGGCATAAAACCCCCTCCTTATACATTAGTGTGGGAGTTTACACGCATTTCATGTATAGAAGGAGTTTCCTTTTCTTATTATTTTTTCGTTTGCTCAAGCCACTCTTTTAATTTGTCTTCCGGTTGTTCGCCGCTAATACGGCTCACTTCTTTACCGTCTTTAAAATGAATGATTGTTGGAGTTCCTTTAATTTTATATTTATCCCAAGGAGCATCTAATTTTTCAATATCCATAACTTTCATATCAACATTCAAGTCTTTAGCCATTGGTACTACGATAGGAGATAATTTTTGGCAATGAACGCAAGATGTTTGATAAAAGTATACTGTTTCTTCTTTTTTCTCTTTTAAATTCTTTTGGAGATCTGAAAGAGAGATTTTATTTGTATAGTAGTCAGGGCCATTTGTCTTACTATCAGTAGCATTATCAATTTTTTGGCTTGTTGAAGCATTTTTTTCTTCCATTTGTGTTACAGCGAAAATTGCTGCAAACAAGGCGATAATAATACCGCCAAATATAAGCATTTTTTTCATTCTTTCATCTCCTTATTTGTTTTTAATTACGATGAAGCTACAAACAGCGATTGTGATAAAGCCGATAAGTGCTAAAAACGGGATTGTCACAAAGCCGAACCAGTTTATGTATTCTCCCGTACAAGGTACGCGTCCGCAAGCTGCTCCTGCAGCTGATAGTGCTGAAACTTTTTGAATTGCATAATGATATAAAGAAATACAAGCACCAATACTTGCAATTGGTAAGGAATAACTTGCAATACGATAATCTTTTTTTACTACAGCAATGCCGAGCCATAAAACGAATGGATACATAAAGATACGTTGATACCAGCAAAGGACACAAGGCTCAAATTTCATAATTTCGGAAAAGTATAGGCTACCTAGCGTAGCAATAAAAGAAGCTCCCCATGCAGTAAATAAAGCATACTCTTGCTTTTTTTCTCGTCCCATATTTTATACCTCACTTATAATAGTTACATACTAAATTATAGTATGAAGTAGCACAGAAAAGAAAGAGAAAATATGTTTATCAATAAAAGTTTTGTAAAAGAAAACTTTTATTGATATAAAAAATGTTCAAAAAAGCGCCATTCTCTAAGAGAGAATAGCGCTATATTTTACATTTGAATTTGCTCTACTACTTCTTCTACATGTGACTTCTGGGATGCATGGTCAATATATTGAAATAGGAGCTGCAATTGTTTGTCAACTTCTGGCAATTCTTTACTGTATTGATAAGCGTGTAAAAAATGTTCAATACGCTTAGAAAATAGTTGATCATTCGTTTGAACCATTAAAACGAGTAGTTTATCCCAATTACAGCAATACGTGTAATAGAGAGCTTTGTCATAGTCGTTATATGTTTGCACTGTGTACCCTCCTTACCGAGGAGTTATATATAGTGTGTGACAAGCGAGGATAAATACACTTGAAAGAATTTGTTAAGAAAAAAAGTGAATGAAAAGAAAAAAACGAGGAGTCTCCTCGTTTTTTAAGCTTTTGGCATTGGCGTAGGTGTTGGTTTGCCATATCCTTCTTTGTATTTATTATCAATATAATTACGAATTTCAAGAGTTGATTTTCCTTTTTGTTTCATCGAAGCAGATTCGACCGCGATTTCTAAGCAATTGACGCAAGTTGTTGCATGGGAATCCCAAACAACTTCACCATTCTTTTTGATTTCACGAATAAAGCAATTTTTATTATTTTTATGTCCTACACTTTCACCACAACCGCAGTAACAAGGAATCCAATCCAATAGTTCAGCATTTTGTCCAGCGACAGTATAGATGTCTTTCATTTGTGGATCAAGTTTGTCTAGGAAGGCCGGAAGTGTGTCGACTCCTTTTGTCTTTTCTTGAATGTCAGCTTGCTGAGTATGCGTGGCATGATCATGCTCTTCTTTTGATTCAGAAGATTTTTTTTCATTTGTACCAGTACTCCCGCATCCAGTAAGAATTAAGCTCAGTACTACAAGTAAAGAAAATACATACTTTTTCATTCGCTTGTCCCCTTTACAAATGTATTAATAAAATTGTATCAAATATCATGGGGTGTTGGGAGAAGATTTTTTCGACTTATTTTTGAAGTGCCATCGTAGTGAATGGAATAGAAATAAGATTGGGATATAAGCGTATACAATATATAACCCAGCTTGAGACAGTACCGTATTTAATGTATTGATACTTTCACGGTTTGTGAAAAACAAGGATGAAAAAAATATAGCTGCGATAAAAAATGGCAGTGTAATGTTAAATGGTATGCGAAAAGATTTCTTACTAATGCAACAAGAAGACCAAATCGTTAAACAAAGGTTAGGTAAAATAATAAGATACCATAAGAAAATAATAATGTACTCAAACCTTTGGATAAAAGGAACCTTAATTATTTTTAGCATCGTTAATGTTGGCCAAATTGTATGATGTAATTGTCCTTGGCTATAGTACATAAGGGATACGATCGCTAATATTACGTATAGAATGGTTGTAAAAGCAATACCGCTATGTGCCCATTTATTTAAGGATTTTCCTTTTTTAATAAATGGATAAAAGATAAGGATTGCTTCAAAGCCAAGAAATTCTAATGCAGATGCTTTCGCTGAATATAGAATGTCTGCAGGTGAATGGGTGAAAATAGGTAAAATATTACGGACATGTGCGTATTTCATAGGGAAAACTAAGAAGAATAGTACGAAAATCGGTATTATGACGCCCCAAAAACACATTCCTGTTACAGAGCGGAAGCCGCCTTTTATTACGTAATACGTCACGAGTAAAAATAATAATGTTAATTTCCATGGCTTAATTGTAGGAAAAACCCAAACTTGAATGACTTCAATATATGTACGAAGCACAGTAAGGCAAAATAAGAGAAGATATGCGGCAAAGCACATAGAGAAAAAGGTTCCAATCCATTTTCCGAAACATGTCGTATGAATGGTCATCAAATCATTGTCTTTATCTAACATTTTTAACATACAAAACAGTACGATATGAGTTAAGACACCCGCAACAATAAGGGAAATCCAAGAATCATAACCAGCATATTGTGCAATAACTCGTTGGTATCCTAACACGCCTACTCCAATTTGAAGAGAGTGTAATAGAAGGAATGTGAAATAAGGGGAAACAGTATGTGTTTTATCTTGTTCAACCACTATAGCACCTCACTATTCTCCAATACCAGATTGCACGACATTGATTTGCACATGAACAGCAACGTCTACATTAGGGTACATTTCTTGAATTTGTTTTATAGTCCATTTTCTTGAATGACTACGAATTTCTTCTTGTATACCTATCGGATCGATTTCTTTTTCTTGGAATTGTTTTATTAATTCGTTTAAATGCTTCTCAAGCGTTTTTTCTACATGTTTTTTTACGTAAGTTATATTTTCGTGCTTTGCTAAATCGAGCCAGTCGGGAGCATTTTTTATAAGTCCGTTTAACTTTAAGTGGATGTTAACTTTCGGAATGTCACCGTTTTGGGAAAGAGAACAAAAACTTTTCCCGGATAAGTTTTGAGTAGCGATCAATCCTTTATGCTTACCTTGACGTATCGGAACTTCGTAACGACCATTTTTAGTTGGATTAATGAGTAGTTTTAATAAAAAAGATCCTTTTTTATCTGTGTACATAACCACTTTATCCTTTTTTAAAAAAGCAATTCCTTTAATGGAAGCAGACTTGTCTTCATCAACTTTAATATAAGGAAGAAATGGATCGCATCCAGATGAATAAAAGTTATATAAAAAAATATTTAAAGCTGTCCGAGGGATTGTCTCGGTTTCTATATTTTGCTCCAGTAAATCAGATAGATATAGCGATCCATTCGTTTTGACATGTTTAAGTAATTCTTCTGTTGAACCATCTACAAGCGCTAGTTGCACATCTCGGCCAATATTAGGATCACGTTGTAAGTTGTTAATAACATCCCCAATTCCACGTTCACCAAATGATTTTCCAAATAGGACAACACGCATTTGACCTACAGCGATCGTATGTGGTGATTTGGCGTTTAGAAGTGAAGAAATTGTTTCAATTGTATCTGCGGTAGTTGACTGAGTTTCTGGTTTTGATTGAACGCCTTTTGTGTAATCGGGATATAAGATTGTCCCGCGAAATTTTTTATCTTTCGTTATATCAAATCCACCTATATGAATCATTCGCTGTGTGTCTACTATATTCGGTTGTGTACAGCCGGATTGGAAAATTAAAATGATAATGGAAAAGCATAATAAAGTATTTTTCATTTCTCTTCACCATCATGTTTTTCTTTCGCTTTGTTTGGATCATAGCGCCATTTCTTTTTTGGTCTTAGAAAAGAGGCACGTCCTGCAGTTTGACTAAATGGCAAGCGAAAGAGACCTTCTGCCGTTCCTAAACCGCGAAATGGATATAGAGGTAATAAATAAGGTGATCCAAGTGATTTTAAGCGAATTAAATGAGCTAATATGAGTACGAATCCTACAATGAGACCTAAGCCCCCAAATGCACCAGCTAAAAGAATAAGTGGAAATCGTAGTATCCGGATAGTAGAAGACATTTTTACAGTTGGTGTTGTAAAAGAAGCGAGTGCTGATAAAGCAACTGCAATTAATAAAATGGTACTCGTTAAAGCAGCCTGAACAGATGCTTGGCCAATTACAATCCCGCCAACGATGCCGATTGTTTGTCCAACTTTTGTAGGTAATCGTGCTCCAGCTTCACGGAGCAATTCGATTGTGATTTCTAAAAAAAGTGCTTCTAAAATGGGCGGAAAGGGTACATTAGCTCTTGAAAAAATAATCGGACCTAGTAAATCCGCAGGAATCATTTGATAGTGATACGTTAATACAGCTGTATAAATAGCTGATGAAAATAGCGAGAATGCTGCTCCGAAAAAGCGAACCATTCGAAGAAATGAGCCTGCTATCCATGGTAAATAATAATCTTCTGGAGAGACGAAGAAATCGAGTAATGTCGCTGGTCCAGCTAATGCATATGGTGAACCGTCTGTTAAAATGACGACTCCTCCATTCAATAATGCATAAACGGAGCGATCTAAACGCTCTGTAGGGAGTAAAACAGGGAAGGGAGAGTTGCTGTTATCACTAATAAACTGTTCAATCATAGTTGCATCGAAAGGAACATCAAAGTCAATGTCTTGTAGGCGCTGCATCGCAGTATTAACGTGCTGCTCATTCGTAATATCTTCGATGTAAGCAACTACGACTTTTGTTTTTGATATAGAACCAACTATAACTTCTTTGAAAACTAATTGTTCTGTGACAATATTTCGCCGAAGTAAGTGTATATTTGTATCGATATTCTCAACAAATCCGACTTTTGGACCGATGACACTATATTCATTTTCAGTATCGTTATATAGCCGTGTACCTAAAACGGAACTTTCAGCACGAATAAGTGCATATTCTGCGATTTGAGAATCATTTTTTAGTTGTATAAGTACATACCCACTTAATAATTTTTCACGAATGTCATCAATAGTAGGGCCAGTGATAATCTCCTCAAGTGTGACGATATTTGCTATATCACTTATATTTTCAATGTGATCTAATTCTCTTTTTATAGGTGTTAAAATGAATCGATTAATGAGGAGTGATTCAGCCGTAGATTTATAGTAAAACAAACATAATGTCCCATCTTCTACGATGTTATAAGAAACGAAATCACTCGATTCTTTCATAGTATGGATAAACTCTGGAATGGAACAGATTGTTTTTTTATTCTTTTTAGACGAAGAACGAAACATTTTCTCACCCCTTACTACATCATTTTCTTATGTTAGTTTTTGGGAAAGACGGGAATTTATACTTGAAAATTGAAAGTTCATAAAGAAAAGGAAGAGTATTGAATATCTCTTCCTTTTTGGCGTGTTAATTTGTTTTCTTTTCTTTAATGGACTTCACTAATTTAATCATCTCTGCTCGTATATCTTCTCTTTTAACATTTAATTTTTCCGCAATTTGTTTAATATCCATCCCATCTTTTTTCATTTTTAGTACATCGTCAAGAGGGGTATTACTTTTTTGAGAGATGATTGTTAACACGGTAAATTGGCGTAAGCCAATGTTATATTCTTTCATTTTTTGTTTCAGTCCATCTGGTGTGGACTTTTGCATATTTGCTAATTTTTGCAGTAGTGCTTTTTTCGTTTCTTTATTCATATGATGCTTTTTCAATTTACTTGGGTCTACACCGAAATGCTCGGCTGTTTTCTCCCAAGATTTATTTTGCTTATAGTAAGCTAAAACGTCCTTAATTTCTTTTTTACTTATTCTTGCAATGTGGGCAGCTTTCCAAATTTCATGTTTATTATAGCCGAGTTTTTCGAGCGACTGCATTTCTTCTTCTGAAATAGGCTTATGATGGTGCATTGTTACTTCTTTTGGCGTGGCAGCGGAAGTAGGAAAGACAGATATCCCGCACAATAATGCTGCCATAGTCATACTTACTGCGATTTTCTTATACATGTAAACTCCTCCTAGATGGGTAATGTGGAAAACTTACACATATCATTTCCATAAAATGTGAAAAACTTGTGAACAAGTTAAGTTTTTTTATTCACAGTATAAAAAGAAGTTTTTCAGGGTTTTCCAACATAAAACATTGATTAATAGTGAAAAACTAGGTTATAATCGAAATTGAAAATCAATATCAATGACGGATTTATACATATAGATAAAAATAAGGGAGAGAAAAATATGACTACATATACTTCCATCGCAAACGTTATTAAAGAAAGACGTTCTGTTCGTACATTTACAGATAAAGCAGTAGAAAAAGAGCTATTAATTGAACTATTAAACGACGCAACATGGGCACCGAATCATAAACACCGTGAACCATGGAATTGTAAATTATACATTGGAGAAGGCCGTCAGAAATTAGTAGACGCAGTACTAAACTCTTTCACAGAAGAAGAAAGAGCGAAACGCGGCAAGATTTTATCTGATCGTTTCTTAAGCACACCTGCACAAATCGTTGTTTACATTAATGAAGATCCGCGTCAAATTCAACGTGACGAAGATTACGCTGCAACATGTGCATTTATGCAAAACTTCCAATTACTTGCTTGGGAACGCGGCTTAGGGTGCGTTTGGAAATCAGGTGGATTAAACTACAATCCACTATTTATAGAAGGAATCGGTTTAACAAGAGGTCAACGCATCATTGGAATTCTTCATATCGGCTATTTCGATAAAGCACCAGAAGGAAAAGCTCGTACACCGATTACGGAGAAGATGGAGATTATTGAGGGTTAATTTGGAAGGCATTCTCGTTTTTTACGAGGGTGTCTTTTTATTATGTAATCAATCCTCATGAAAGCTTGTTCCCCATCATACACTTTCTTAAGGGAAAGTGTAAGGAGGGAAAATAATGAGAACAAGTGACGATAAAGCACTACAATATGCGATTGCTGAAATTACTGAAATTGCGACTGGATTTGGTCTTGATTTTTATCCGATGCGCTATGAAGTATGTCCAGCGGAAATTATTTATACATTTGGTGCATATGGGATGCCGACGAGGTTTTCGCATTGGAGTTTTGGAAAGCAATTTTTTAGAATGAAATTACAATACGATTTGGGACTTAGTAAAATTTATGAACTCGTTATTAACTCTGATCCATGTTACGCCTTTTTATTAGATACGAATTCTTTAATTCAAAATAAACTAATCGTGGCGCACGTTTTAGCGCACTGTGACTTCTTCAAAAATAATATTCGTTTTTCTAATACGAAACGTGATATGGTGGAGAGCATGTCAGCAACAGCTGAACGTGTGAAAGCATATGAGCATAAGTACGGAAAAGCAGAGGTAGAAACGTTCTTGGATGCAGTACTTGCCATTCAAGAACATATAGATCCATCACTTATGCGCCCGAAACTTGCATGGAGTATTGAAGATTTAGAAGAGGATGTAGAAAAGAAAAAGATATCACAGTACGATGATTTATGGAATTTAGATGATCGAAACAAAAAGAGAGAACGACCTAATATGCATAAAAAGAAGAAAATCCCTCCGCAACCAGAAAAAGATTTACTCCTCTTTATTGAAGAATATAGCCGTGAGCTAGAAGAGTGGCAGCGCGACATATTAACGATGATGCGTGAAGAAATGTTATACTTCTGGCCACAGCTTGAAACGAAGATCATGAATGAAGGCTGGGCTTCGTACTGGCATCAACGTATACTTCGTGAAATGGACTTAACATCTGGTGAAGCAATTGAATTTGCGAAGCTTAATGCAGGTGTCGTACAGCCATCAAAAACAAGTATTAATCCATACTACCTCGGTATTAAAATGTTCGAAGATATTGAAGAACGCTACAACAACCCAACAGAAGAAATGAAGCGACGCGGTGTGAAGCCTGGTTCTGGTCGTGAGAAAATGTTCGAAGTACGAGAAATTGAATGGGACGTATCGTTCCTAAGAAACTACTTAAATAAAGAACTCGTAATGAGAGAAGATATGTACTTATTCCAGCGCCAAGGAAAAGAATATAAAGTAATAGATAAAGAGTGGGAACATGTACGTGATCAACTCGTAAATATGCGTACAAATGGAGGTTTCCCGTACTTAGTAGTAGAAGATGGAGACTACTTAAAGAACGGAGAATTGTACATTAAACATAGTTACGAAGGAATTGAGCTCGATTTAAAATACTTAGAAAAGGTATTACCGTACCTTCATCAGTTATGGGGAAGAACGGTGCATATGGAGTCCATTGTGGAGAGTAAGGGCGTTGTGTTTTCTTATGATGGGAAGATGGTGCATCGGAAGTATGTGTGATAAAAAGAACGGACATAGAATTTCTTGTCCGTTCTTTTTATTTGGAAAATGGTAAATATGCTATCTTTAAGTAAGTGGGATATATAGAAGGAGATCGATTCAAATGAGCAAAATAGGGGTATGCAAGGTGGATATTACGCCGCCTTTAGGTATTGATTTTATCGGATATCATAGAGATAAGGGAATCAATGATTTTAATAAAACTGTAGAAAACGAATCCACTTTGAAAAAGACTAATCAAAATGGATTCGTTTTTTATATGGAGTTTTTATTTACCAAACAGGTCGTATACTTGATGAAAACCTACCTGTATTTTCTTTAGTAACGAATGTTGTTAAATCCTCTTTAAGCATTTGCATTCGATCTGCACCTATGTGTTCAATCCATCGCTGCTCTATTTCAGCTACTATTTCTTTTTTTGCTTTCATTACTGCTAAACCACGTTCGGTTAAAACAATGATTTTACCTCTTTTATCAGTAGGATGCGTTTGGCGCGCGACATAACCACTGTTCTCAAGAGAATCTACCATTTTACTTATGGCTTGTTTTGAAACCCCTAAATATTCAGCTAGTTCTATACCGGTTGCTCCATTAGGAAGGATACGTTTGAACATAAAACCGTGTGCGGGCCTAATATCTTCAAATCCCAATTCACTTAATTTGTCGTGTAGTTCAGTAATTAATGTACTGAAGGATAGTGATAAAAGTGAAGTAAGATCTAATTCGTTAAATGTTTGATGATCCATGTAAATAACCTCCTTGCCTATAGTCAATTAAATTGACTATAAGTAAAATTCATTGTACTATATAGAATATAGTCAATCAAATTGACTACATGTTAGTGATAGAACAAATAATGATTTATATAAATAGAATTAATGGAGGTTTCACATGGTTAATATCGTTAAAATTAGAGCTAACGTATTTATTCCAATGTCGTGGACAGAACCACAGAAGGATGTACAAACGGGAAAAGTAATCCAATTCGAAGGTGATTCACGTGAATTTACACCACATGCGGTAAATACTATGCGCTCTAGAGTTGAGCAAGAGGTAGTAGTAGATTTTTATAAAGAAGAAGTGTTTTCATATGCAAACACGGGTATTACGACAGAGAAGATTACAAATCCAGATGGTTCTGTGAATAAAAGAACAGGAAAAGCGAGTACTGAAAATATTGTGTGTACTCATATTGCATGGAATTCTGATGGTGTCCAATTCAAAATGAGTGCCAGTGCAAGTAATCCATTAAATATATATGCACCTCCTGTGGATTATTTATTAACTGTATGTGTTAAAAAGGATGGTAGTATCGATATTCAAGGAGAGCATGATGGATTCCCTTGTTATGAATTTTATAAACAAGTAGATTTTGGTTCATTTGAGCAAATTTATACACATGATTTTAGAGAAACTGGTGATACAGCTGGAGCTTTAGGTGGAGAGATGGAGTATAGTTTTACAAAGAGATTATAGGAAGTAGGATAATAAAACGGTTGATTCTTTCGTTCGTAAATGAAATGAATTTTTTGTAGTAGATATATTGTATTAGTCATAGTATCCGCCGAGTATTAGCCATCACCAATTGGGCATTTACGGGAAGTTGATCTCCCACCTAACTCCTTTTCTTTACAGCTGAATCCTTGGAAGAACTAAGCTTTTTTAACTCAAAGTAAAGAATGTAAATAATTTTATCGTTTTGTTAAGTCAATGTAATTAATAATGATAATCATTATTAATTACATTGACTTCTAAGAAAAGAAAAATTAGAATTTATAAAGGGGATCCTCAATTGTTCGCTATCATTTATATAGGAGGTAAGTTAAAGTGTATAGCTTTATTTCTATAAGATGTAGATTGGCTCTTTACAGTTTTGGTGTTCTCTTTATCTTTTTTTATATGGTATTTTGGGTGAATCAGAAGGTATATGCAGAAGATGTACCTTGGACATCAGTTTCGAATGAGGGAGAAAGAGTACTTTTTCAAGAACAATCTTTGTATAGTAATGATCTAAGAGGAGAAGATCTTGTTTCGCCTTCGTTTGAAGGCGTTAACCCTAGAATTTTAACATATAGGATTGATACTTATGAGGGGCAAAGTGGATCACCTGTATACCATTATTTTGATACGGGTGTCAGAATAATAGCCATTCATACAAGAGGAAATAAAAATATGAATTCTGGAAATCGGATAACAGACGATGTTTTTAATAATATTAAAAAATGGTCTGAATAAATATAGTAAGTATATTGGGATTTTGTTTTGTATATTGGTCATAATCTTGATGTCTAGTTGTATAGCAAATAATGAGGAGCATGCTAGTAAGGTTGGTAATCCTATAACTTTCTATGTTCAGAATAAAGAGAAACAACCGATAAAAGATTTTGAAATTATGCTTATAAAGATGAATCCCCTGGGCCTAGCAAAGAAATCGTAATTTCGATAGGGAAGACTAATCAAGAAGGAAAATTTATTTGGAAGACTCCCAGAAAAGGGAAGTATATAATTTTACTGCCGAATAATGAGAAAAAAGCGATTGTGATTAATGATAGAAATATAGCTGAATTAATAACGATTAACGTAAATTAATGAATAAGGATAGGCCGAAACCCGCCATATGGTTGATTCGGTCTATTTTTATCTGGTTAGAAAGTATAAATTATAGGCTTAAAATTAAAAACTTTACAATATACCCTCAAGGGTATATGATATTATACAAAGTTACAAAGTAATGTATAATATAGTTATAATTACGGAGGTGGTCTACAGTGGAATATAATCAAGATATGAAAAATAGATTGAAACGTATTGAAGGTCAAGTTCGTGGTGTGCTTCGCATGATGGAAGAGGGAAAAGATTGCCGAGATGTTATTACACAGTTAACTGCATCCCGTTCTGCGCTAGATCGTACAATTGGACTCGTTGTGGGAACAAATTTAGAGCAATGTTTACGTGAACAGTTTGAAAGTGGAAATGGTTCAAATGAAGAATTAATTAAAGAAGCTGTTCAATTACTTGTAAAAAGCCGATAATCTGTCAAACATATGTGTTGACAGATTTTCAAAAACATTTTATTATACCCCTACAGGTATATGTATAGTGATTAGGGAGGAAATGACGATGAGTATAAAAGTGGATACGAGTTTAGATTGTAAAGGATTGGCTTGTCCGATGCCGATTGTGAAGACGAAGAAGGCGATGGAAAGATTGGCATCAGGGCAAGTGATTGAAATCGAGGCAACAGATAAAGGATCTACGTTAGATATTCAAAGTTGGGCGAGTAAAGTAGGGCATCAATATATCGGGACGAAACAAGAGGGAGATATATTAAAGCATTATGTAAGAAAAGCCCATGAGCATGAAGTGAATGAAGTTGTGAAATATCCTTATACGATTACGAATGGGGAATTGCAAAATATATTATTAAGTGGTGAGGATTGCACTGTATTAGATGTTCGTGAAGAAGCGGAATTCGTCTTTGGTCATATTCCATCCGCAATTTCGGTGCCGTTAGGTGAATTAGATAGTGCTTTGTTAGACAGTGCGAAACCAATTTATGTTGTTTGCCGAACGGGTAATCGTAGTGATATAGCGTGTCAAATGTTGAAAGAAAAAGGTTTTTCAAACGTGAAAAATGTCATTCCAGGTATGTTAGAGTGGCAAGGGAATGTGGAGAAATAAAATTTTTTAAATAAAAATATACCTAAGGGGGTAATTAAATGAACATTAAGATGTTACAAGCAAAAGATGTTGCAGAGAAAGTTTTATTCGGAGATTTGTTTATTTTAGATGTTCGTAATGAGACGGATTATGAAGATTGGAAAATTGAAGGGAAACAAGTTTCTTCTATAAATAAACCTTATTTTGACTTGTTAGATGGTGTAGATCATATTGTAGATGAATTACCGAGAGAAAAAGAGATTTTAGTCGTATGTGCGAAAGAAGGTTCTTCGCAGTTTGTTGCGGAGCAATTGTTGAATGCTGGTTTCAACGATGTTTCCTATTTAGCTGGTGGGATGAAAGCTTGGAGTGAATATGTAAAGCCGCTCAAAGTAGGAGATGTACAGGGCGGGGGGAGTATATATCAATTTAACCGTCTTGGAAAAGGCTGTTTATCTTACATGGTCGTTTCAAACGGTGAAGCAGCAGTTATTGATGCAGTAAGAACGGTTGAAGCATACGAGGAATTTGCGAAAGAGCATGGAGTTACTATTACGAATGTAATGGATACACATTTACATGCAGACCATATTTCTGGTGGTCGTAAGTTAGCTGAAAAAGTAGGTGGTACGTATTGGTTACCTCCAAAAGATGCGGAGGAAGTCGTTTTCTCATACGAACCACTTGTAGAAGGATCTGTTATTACGGTGGGGGGTACCAAAATTGGAATTGACGCGTTATACTCACCAGGGCATACGATTGGGAGTACGTCATTTATTGTAGATGATTCCTATTTATTATCAGGTGATATTTTATTTGTAGATTCAATTGGCCGTCCAGATCTTGCTGGGAAGGCTGAAGATTGGGTGAGTGATTTACGAAATACGTTATATAAACTTTATAAGGAACTGTCTCAAGATTTAATTGTTTTACCAGCTCATTATTCAAAAATAAGTGAAATGGACGACAGAGGCATTGTGAGTGCGCATTTACAAGATTTATTTAAGGAGAATGTAGGGTTAAATATTGTTGATGAGGGAGAGTTTCGTAAAACTGTGACAGAGAACTTACCGCCTCAGCCGAATGCTTATGAAGAAATTCGTCAAACGAATATGGGTAAGATTTATCCGAGTGTGGAAGAAGAGCGTGAAATGGAGATTGGCCCAAATCGTTGTGCAGTTCATGATTCATTATAAAATAACAAACTGGAGGAATAGATGATGAATGTAAAACAAGTATTAGATGCGAAAGGTTTAGCATGTCCAATGCCGATTGTAAGAACGAAGAGAGCGATGGATACTTTACAATCTGGAGAAGTGTTAGAAGTACATGTAACGGATAAAGGGTCAGTTAAGGATATTCCAGCATGGTCAAAAACAGGCGGTCATGAAATAGTAAAGCATAATATAGAAGACGATGTGCTGAAGTTTTGGATTAAGAAGGCGTAGTGAAGAACTAGTTTTATAAAGGCGGAGAGGTTGGTTATATGAATACAATATTAAGTACGCTGTTCATTGTATTTGCTGCATGGTTTGTTATTTCACGTTTTTTACCGGTGAAAGGTGTTCAAAATATAAATGGAAAAGAATTAAAAAGTATAGTGGGAAAACAGGGGAAGTACTTTATTGATGTTCGTACAGTAGGTGAATATAGAGGAAATCATATGAGAGGATTTCAGAATATCCCGCTAAATGAGTTAGTTAGTAAGGCAAATCAGCTAGATAAAAATAAGGAAGTAATCGTTATTTGTCAGAGCGGGATGAGAAGTAAGCAAGCAGCAAAAGTATTAAAGAAATTAGGATTTCAGCACATTATAAATGTTTCAGGCGGTATGAACGCTTTGTAAGGAAGGGATAGCAAGATGAAAGAAATAACAGCGAGAGAAGTAGAGGAAAGATTGTTACGAAATGAAGAGATACATGTGATTGATGTTCGTGAAGTGGAAGAAGTGATGGAAGGGAAAATTCCAGGAGTGATTCATATTAGGTCAGGTTTACTAGAGTTTCGAATACATGAGCTGGATAAAAATAAAGAATATATTATCGTTTGTCGCTCAGGCGGGAGAAGTGCAAGAGCAGTTCAGTTTTTAGAGAGTTACGGTTTTCGAGCCATAAATATGGTAGGTGGCATGTTAGCTTGGGAAGGTAAAGTTGTATAGTACGGAGATAAATGATTTGAGCCTTTTTATAAATAATTAAATACCCCCATAGGTAATTAGGAGGAGAACAACATGGAACAACAGAAGAAAACGACGATTGTTTTATTTAGTGGAGATTATGATAAGGCGATGGCAGCTTATATTATTGCAAATGGTGCAGCGGCGTACGATCATGAGGTGACTATTTTTCATACTTTCTGGGGTTTAAATGCGCTTAGGAAAGATGAGCATGTGAAAGTAAAGAAAACGTTTATAGAGAAAGTGTTTGGAAAAATGATGCCGCGCGGCGCTGATAAGATGGGATTATCAAAAATGAATTTTGCTGGTATGGGGCCAAAGATGATTAAAGGCATTATGAAGAAGCATAATGCGATGTCTTTGCCAGATTTAATTGATATGGCGAAAGAGCAAGAGGTTAAGCTTGTAGCTTGTCAAATGACAGTAGATTTATTAGGGTTAAAAGAGGAAGAGATTATGGAAGGGGTAGAGTTTGCAGGAGTAGGTGCATATTTAGCAGATGCTTCGGATGGGAATGTGAATTTATTTATTTAAATCACCTTCTTTTTAGAAGGCGGGGGATACAATATGAGTTTAACAGTACTACTTTTTATTATTGGATTTATAGGTTCGTTCATATCAGGGATGGTTGGGATTGGCGGTGCAATTATTAATTATCCGATGATCCTATACATTCCAGTATTGCTAGGATTTTCCGGATATACATCACATGAAGTGAGTGGTATTACAGCAGTTCAAGTATTCTTTGCAACTTTTGCAGGCGCGTGGGCGTACAGGAAAAGTAACGATATGGATAAAACGTTGGTTGTGTATATGGGAGCTAGTATATTAATAGGAAGCTTTGTAGGTAGCTTTAGCGCGAATTTATTAAATGAGCATGCTGTAAATGTTGTTTATACAATATTAGCTACTATCGCGGCTATTATGATGTTTATACCGAAGCGAAGCGATCGTAAGGGATCAGAGGGGATTATGTACAATAAATGGCTAGCTAGTTTGTTAGCGTTTATTATAGGAAGTGTTTCCGGCATTATTGGGGCTGGTGGTGCGTTTCTTTTAGTCCCGATTATGCTAGTTGTTTTAAAACTACCGATACGTACGACAATAGCAACCTCTATCGCTATTACTTTTATTTCCTCGATAGGAATTACTACTGGGAAAGTGATTACTGGACAAATAGTTGTTATTCCGGCTCTTATCGTTGCGATAGCAAGTTTATTTGCCGCTCCTCTTGGAGTGAAAGTAGGGAAGAGACTGAATCAAAAAATTTTGCAATATGTATTGTCCGCTTTAATTGTAGGAACTGCGATAAAGATGTGGATTGATATGATATCGAAATAAAAAGATGGTGCTCTTGTAGCACCATCTTTTTATTTACGCCCAAATAACTTTCATTAAGTTCTTATATTCATCGTTTGCCAGTTTATATAGCATTCTCGTGTGTTCAAAGACAAGTGCGGGATTAAAGTTTGGTTCTGAGAATGCAAGAGATGTTGAAATATCAATTGCATTTTGTTTGTTTAGCGTGAATTTTGCAAATCGATAAGATGTGTTTAATTCATTGATGACATGTAAAATGTCATTTTTTGATGTTGAATCAGGTACAAGAGCAACATTGAAGCAGTATATATCCACAGCAGGATGTTCGCTTTGGAAAGCAGCGATAAGTTGAATTTTTGCGCCAGCTTCTGTTTCTAATCCTACTGAAAAATGTACCGAACCATCATTTTCATCTATATTTTCTTCCATGTATATATCGTTTGATTTTAAGTACTCTTTAAAATCTGAAATGTTATGTTTTACTGCAGCTTTCATATGTATGAGCCCCCTGATAATTGGAATAGATTACTATTATTTATTATAATTTAAAAATATTAAAAAAGATAGTTGGAAAGTTCTGATTTTTTGTTTTGAAAGCATTAAAAAGAAGCAGTGCTCTACCTCCATAGAGCACTGCTTCACTTTATTCATTGTCATTAGACGATGTTTCTGTATCTTGACTGTTATTTTTATTCTTATCTTTAGTTTCATTGTTACTTGATTCGCGTTCACTCGTATTTTCAGACTTAGATTCTTTTGTTTTCTCTGAGCTTGTTTTTTTCGAATCAGAATCAGAATCAGATTTTGTATAGGCAGGTAGTCCAAGGTGACTACGAAGTTCGTTTGTAACATTAGCTAATTCTTTTTTATCTGGATTGTAGTAGTAAGTTCGGCCACCACCAGCTGACTTACTACATGTATCATCACCTTTTGCCATGTAACAATCTTCACCTTGAAGTTGTAATTTCTCAATTTCCGAATCCGATCCATATTTATAGAATGAAAGCATGTCATCGAATGTTAAGTTTGTAACGAATTGTCCGTTAATATCATCAATGATGTTACCAACTTTTGTTACAGACCCAGCGCTTGTTAGTTTCTTTAAAATTGCTTCAATAACAAGTTGCTGACGTTGTCCACGCATTGCATCACTATCAATGTGCCTTGTTCTAGCAAGAGCAAGAGCTTCTTCACTATTTAACTTTTGAACACCTTTTTTCAGGTGAATTGCATCGGCGTTATCATTACTATCTTGTTCAGTAAACTCAACTGGTACGTCAACTTCAATGCCGCCTAAATCATCAACGATTTTCATGAATGATTTAAAGTTGAATTTTACAAAGTAATCGACGGGAACATTCATTAATTTTTCAACTGCATCAATACTAGCTTGTGGTCCACCATCTTTTCCGTTTTTGGTAGCACCGAATGCATGAGCGTGTGTAATTTTATCTTTTTTCTTTTCTACTGGAATATAAGTATACGTGTCACGTGGAATACTTAATAGCTTTACAGTTTTGCTATCTTTATTAAACGTTGCAAGTAATAGTGCATCCGTTCTTATAGCTTCACCATATTCTTTTCCGCGGACATCGCTTTCATCAACGCCCATTATTAAGACAGAGACGTTATTTGTAATAGGTTTTACAGCTTTAGCACGTAAATCAGACTTATCACCGCGTGCTAAATCGTGAGCGGCGTTTCGAACAGCAGAAGATGCTTTATTTACTAAAAACCATGTATAACCGCCACCTATTATTAAAACTAATAGAATAACGCTTATAATAATTTTTGTTTTTTTCTTACTATTTTTCGGTTTACTTCGTGTATTTTCTTGTAAAGATGGGTTTTGCTCCATTTCTTGTACTCCTTCATTTGGATTGAAATACGACACTCATATCCACTTATTATAATGAAATTTAGCGAAAAAAACATTACAAATCATTTACATTTCGTAAAAATTCAATTTATTTATAAAAAGTCAGATTTTCTATATTTTATTTTAAAGATGTAGAACAAGTATAATGTGTTTTAGTAGAAATGAAAATATGTATTGTGAGAAAGTGATAGAGAAGTAAGATTTGTTGAAATATAGCCAAGAAGAAGCGATTAGCTTTACATTCATTTTTTATATAATAAAGAAGTATTCTACGGATGAAGGAGAGAGCGTAATGAATCATACATCATTCCAAGCAATTGTTGTGAAAGAAAAAGAAAATAATCAATTTGAAAGAAAGCTTGTTGAGAGAGAAATTAATAGTTTACCTGAAGGAGACGTATTAATACGTGTTTATTATTCTTCATTAAATTATAAAGATGCCCTTTCAGCTACTGGTAATAAAGGTGTAACGAGAACATATCCTCATACACCTGGCATAGATGCAGCGGGAGAGGTTGTTAGTAGTGGAAATGACTCCTTTAAGGAAGGGGATCAAGTCATTGTAACTGGATATGATTTAGGCATGAATACTTCTGGTGGTTTCGGAGAATATATTCGCGTGCCATCATCTTGGGTCGTTCCTTTACCAAAAGAAATGTCTTTGAAGGAAAGTATGATGTACGGGACAGCCGGTTTTACAGCTGCCTTATCGGTATATAAGCTCATTAGAGCGGGAATTACACCTAGTACGGGAGATGTTTTAGTAACGGGTGCTACGGGCGGAGTAGGCAGTGTAGCAGTTAGTATTTTAGGAAAGCTAGGATATAGCGTAGTAGGGGCAACAGGGAAAATGGAAGAGAAAGAGATGCTGCTACGTTTAGGTGCAAAAAAGATGATTCGCCGCGCGGAGTTGAGTGATGAATCAGGAAGACCGATGCTTAAAGGAATATACGCTGGGGTTGTCGATACTGTAGGCGGAAACATGTTAGAAAGTTCTTTAAAGGTAGTTAAGTATGGAGGCTGTGTAACAACGTGTGGTAACGTAGCAGGGCATGAATTAAATACAACTGTATACCCATTCATATTACGAGGGATTAGCCTTTTAGGAATAGATTCAGTTCAATGTCCAGTAGATGTGAGAAGAGAAGTGTGGGCATTGCTAGCAGGTGAGTGGAAAAATTCAGAGCTATTATCTTATACAGAAGAATGTACATTAAAAGAATTAGATGAGAAGTTTACACTTATACTGCAAGGAAAATTAAAAGGAAGAACGGTTGTAAATATGAAATGAAAAAAGAGACGCTAATTTGAGCGTCTCTTTTCCTATTATAATGATTGCTTTAAATTTACTTTTCCTTGTTCACCTAAAACGCCATCAGCAATATTTACAGCGTGATCACCGATACGCTCTAAGTTACTTACCATATCAACGAAAATGATGCTTGCATCACCTGAACAGCTACGTTCGTTCAGACGTAACACATGACGTTTACGAAGAACACGTTCCATTTGGTCAATTTTACGTTCTTTTGCAATAACCGTTTGAGCTAGTTCAGTGTCGAAGTTTGTTAAAGCATTAATTGCATCTTGTAATGTTGAAATTGTTAATTCAAGCATTTCATTTAGTTCAGCTAGTGCTTCATCCGATAGTGAAACACGGTTTGAAATTTGGAAATCTACAAGTTCTACAAGGTTTTCTACATGATCACCGACACGTTCAATATCTCCGACAACACCTGCTAAAACGGAATGTTTTTCAGAATCTGAAGGTGAAAGTGGTTTTTCTGATAGTAAAACTAAATACTCGGTAATTTTTTTATCTAAATTGTTAATAGCGCCTTCTAATTGAGTAGCCATGTTCGCGTGTTTTTTGTCTTGTGTATTTAAAAATTGGTTTGCTTCTTTTAATCCATCTAATGAAAACTCCGCCATACGGATAATCTCTTTTTGAGCTTCTGTTAAAGCAATAGCTGGAGATTGTTCAATAAAGATTGGATTTAAATGTTGTGGTTTGAAGTTAATGGATGCATCTTCACCACGAATAATTTTTGTTACAATCCAGGCTAATACTGCAATGAATGGGAACTGAATGATTGTATTCGTTACGTTAAATGTTCCGTGTGCAAATGCAATTGTCATTTCTGGATTTAAGTTTAATGACGTTTGGAAATATTGAATTAAACTTGTAAATGGTATCAATATAATCGTAAAGATAATGGTACCGATAATATTAAAGATAACGTGAACTAATGCTGCACGTCTTGCTGCAATTGAAGTACCGATTGCTGCTAATACTGCTGTAATTGTCGTACCGATGTTATCACCGAATAATACAGGAAGGGCAGCTTGTAAATCGATTGCACCCTGGCCAAATAATTCTTGTAAAATACCGATTGTTGCGCTTGAGCTTTGTACAATTAAAGTGAAAACTGTACCGACAATAATTCCTAGAATTGGATTATCACTCATGCTAATCATTAAATCTTGGAATGACTCTAAAGAACGAAGAGGTTTCATACCTGCGCTCATTAATTCTAAACCGAAGAATAACATACCAAAACCGAATACAACTTGACCTACAGAATGTACTTTTTTATTTTTAAAGAAGAATAGTAAAATCGCTCCAACTGCCATAACTGGGAGAGCGTATTCTCCGATTTTAATTCCGATAATAAATGCAGTAACTGTCGTTCCGATATTCGCACCCATAATAACACCAATTGCTTGTCTTAATGTCATAAATCCGGCACTTACAAGTCCGACCGTTAAAGCAGTTGTTCCTGAACTTGATTGAATTAATACAGTAACTAACATACCTGCTAGTACACCCATAAGTGGGTTCGTTGTAAAGCGATCTAGAATATCGCGAAGACGATCTCCAGCTGCTTGTTGCAGTCCATCGCCCATGTATTTAATCCCGAATAAGAAAATACCTAATCCACCAATGAACTGGAAGATCATTTCTTGAACATTATATTCCACGCATTCCACTCCTTAAATTTCATGTACGATGTAATTATTAACTGAACCTTGAGTAACTGTAAACGGTTTGCTAGTAAAATTTACACTAAATTTACAAAGAGGTGAAAAGTTTACAAATCTTTAAAGAAACACCTGGATTTAATTGGTTTTCATCTTTTACAAATGGAATTTTTGTAAAGAAATCATATTTATCACACTATTTGCGGATAGTAAAAATAGGAGAGGTAAACTATCCAAATTGGATGCGCTAAGTAAAGTGTCACCTTATTTATAATAATGGTTCTTTGTATATTTTTTGATTTAAGTTAGAAAAATATGTAGGGGAAATGGGGAGGTTTGAAATGAATGTATTAAATGAAAATGAAAAAAGCAGTGTGATTTTTTTAGGAATCCACTGCTTTTTACAAATGTGTATACATGATTTTTTGGTCTAAGTACTTCGAAAAAGAACCAATTAGCATTACCCAACGGCTTTTTCTTTTGTTTTATCCCCCTGTTTTTGCTTCCGTAAGCTTGTGATGTAAATGAAAAGAAAAGCAATAAGTAACAGAGAGGAATATCGATATACAGTTGCATAGTTTGTAAAGTGTGCAATGAATCCAAAAATAATCGCTCCAGCACCAATTCCAAGATCAAATGCTGAGAAGAATGTTGCTGTTGCTACTCCTCTCCGGTGCGGTGCTACGCGGTCAATCATCCATGCTTGTAGTGCCGGTTGAATTGCTCCGAAACCACTGCCGTAGCACGCTGCGGCAATAATTAAACTCGGAATTGTAGTTGTATACGACAGCAAGATAATCCCTGTAAACGTAATAATAACTCCTGGAATGATGACGAATGTATGACCTTTCGTATCATATAATCTTCCAGAAAACGGACGAGTTACAGCGATTGCAAGTGCGTTAAATAAAAAGAAGAGACTGATATCAGCAATCCCGACTTCCGTAGCAAATAATGTGATAAAGCTCCCAATTCCCCCGTACATTAATGTAATACATAATATTAATAATGAAGGAAGTAAAGCTTTACGCTCAATAAATCCATCGAGAAAGGTACCAGATGTTTGCTGTGGTGGTTGCGGCGATTTTTTGATTTGAAGTAGTTTCGTTAATATTAATGAAACTATTGTGCATGAAAGTGCACATAAAAAAAGAATCGTGAAGTTATATGCTTGCATAAGCCAAAGTCCGATAAGCGGGCCGAGCGCCATGGCGATAGTTCCAGAAAGACCGAAGTACCCCATGCCTTCACCGCGGCGAGCTTGCGGAATTAAATCTGAAACGACAGTTCCGTATGTAGTCGTTGTAATACCAAAACCAGCTCCGTGTAAAATTCGAACGGCAAGCAATAGGAAAACGGTTGAAGCGAAAAGATAACTGCCCATAGCGAGTAAACAAATAGCGGTACCGATCATTAAAATGATTTTTTTGTTGAATTTCTGCAGGGCATTTCCAGTTAGCGGCCTAATAAAAAGTGCTGCAACGGTAAACATGCCGACAACGAATCCGATATTTGAACTTGTGCCCCCAATTTCTTTCACATAAACAGGTAAAGTTGGAATTAACATTTGAAATCCTAAAAACATACATAAGTTTGCTAGAATTAGCGCAATAAACTCTTTTGTCCATAACGGTTCTCGTTTTACGAGTACTGCCTCTCCCATATATTCATCCCCTATATAAAAGTTATCTCTGTTCTTTCGAGTATATGTATTGGTCAATGTAACAGTCAAGAAAGGTGCCTTGAAAACGTATAACAATTTTCGAGGCGAAAAAACTGACAAATTTGTGTAAATGCTACACAACTATGAAAAAAAGATGTAAAGTATAGATGTATAGACTAGTAATTGTTATGAATGATAGAAATTTTTTTCTTTAAAGAAAGCGGATTCAAAAAGTAGTGGATGAGAAGGGGATATATACTTTTTCACTACATATATTTGAAAAGGTTTACAAAACAATGAAGAAAGAGGCGTGTACATATGAGACGATTAGGTATTTCTATTTATCCGGAACATTCAACAGTAGAGAAAGATAAGGAGTATTTAACATTAGCAAGTAAATATGGATTTACACGTGTGTTCACATGTTTACTATCTGTGGATGGGGAAAAAGAGAAAATAATAGAAGAGTTTAAAGAAACGATTTCTCATGCGAATGCATTAGGATTTCAAGTATTGGTTGATATTAGTCCGTCTGTTTTTGAGCAACTAGGTATTTCTTATAATGATTTATCGTTTTTCCATGAACTAGGTGCTTACGGTATTCGTTTAGATGTCGGCTTCTCAGGATTAGAAGAATCGATTATGACGTACAATCCGTATGATTTAAAAATTGAGATTAATATGAGCAACGGTACGAAGTATGTAGATAACATTATGAGTCATAGACCAAATCGTGAAAATTTAATTGGCTGTCACAACTTCTATCCGCACCGTTATTCAGGATTATCATACGATCATTTTATTAAATGCTCGAAACAATTTAAAGATTACGGCATGAGAACAGCTGCTTTTATTTCATCATTTGATGCAACATACGGACCTTGGCCGGTAACAGAAGGTTTATGTACGTTAGAAGAGCATCGTGAATTACCAATGACAACACAGGCGAAGCATTTGTTTGCGACAGAATTAATTGATGATGTTATTATTGCGAATGCTTATGCATCAGAAAAAGAACTAGAGGCGCTTGGTGAATTAAATAAAGATAAGCAAACTTTTGATATAGAGATTTATGAAACGACAACAGAGTTAGAAAGAATTATTGTGTTAGAAGAACCACATTTTTATCGCGGAGATGTATCTGAATATATGATTCGTTCTACACAAAGTCGTGTGAAATATAAAAAAGAAGAGTTTAAACCACACAATACACGTGAAATTAAGCGTGGCGATCTTTTAATTGATAATGAGCAATATGGCCAGTATAAAGGTGAATTACAAATTGCATTAAAAGATATGGTGAATACAGGAAAAACAAATGTAGTTGGGCGAATTATAGAAGAAGAGATTTTCTTACTAGATTATTTACAAGCTTGGGATAAATTCGGATTTACATTAAAGAAATAGATAAAATATAAAAGGGGAAAACTACTGATTTCAGCAGGTTTTTCCTTTTTATATATAAAGAGCGTGAGGAAGAGCTATGACAAAGGTGCATCAGCGATTAATTTCTATTTTAGAGGAGTTTTTAGAAGAGAAATCGATGTTAAATCGAGCTTTTTTAGCGAGCCGATTACATGTATCAACGAAGACGATTCAAAAGGATATCAAATTATTAAATGATATATTGAGAGAACACGGAGCGGAAATCGAATCACAAAGAGGGACTGGATACGAACTAGAAATTATACAAACGAAGAAATTTGAAGAGTTTTGTATGAGCCTATTTCAAAAACAGACGGAAAAGATTCCAATTTCTTATGAAGAAAGAGTAGCGTACATTTTACAACGTGTTTTAACGACAGAGGGATATGTGAAGCTTTCTCAGTTAGCAGAAGAGATTTATGTGAGTAAATCAACTGTAAATTTAATTATGAAAGATGTTACAGATATTTGCGGTCGCTATAAATTACAAATTGAAAAGAGACCATACTATGGTATACGTATTGTTGGAGAGGAATTTAATATTCGTTCTTGTTTATCACAATATGGTTTACCACGTTATGACCATACTCCGTTTCATGAGCAATATGAGCAGACAAATACATATGTATCGTTACCTCATATATCACTTATCCGTTCAGTTATATTAAAGTATATTGAGGGAGGAACGATATATTTATCAGATATAGAAATTGATAATTTAGCGATTCATATTGCGATTGCGTTAAAGCGATGCCAAGATAATCATTACATTCAAGTACTGCATGTAGAGAAATCTGAACTGATAATAAAGAAAGAATATATAATTGCGAAACAAATTTTAGGGGGATTAGAGGAAGAGCTGAATCTTCAATTTCCAGAAGAAGAAATTTTATATGTGACGATGCATTTGTTGAGTACAGCTGTTACAGCGAGAGATCGCTATGAAAATGTAGAAGAGCTATTAGGAAAAGATGTATATGCATTCATACAGCACATTCTTTTCAAAGTTGCGGAAGAACGGAATCTTATTTTTTATTATGATGAAGAATTATTATTTGGATTTGGTGTTCATTTAAAAACGTTATTAAACCGTTTGAAATATAAGTTAAATACGAGAAACCCCCTTTTGGCAGAAGTGAAAAAGAATTATCCGTATGCTTTTGAAATTGCGGTTCTCGTTGGAGATATAATTGGTGAATATACGGGAGAATCGATTCCGGAAAGTGAAATTGGTTATATTGCCATTCACTTTGGCGGAGCGATGAGCCGTTTGCAGGAAAAGAATCAAAAGAAAAGATGTTTATTAGTTTGTGCGACTGGGCAAGGAAGTGCACAACTATTGAAATATAAAATTTTATCACAGTTCCGAGATAAATTAGAGATTGTAGGTATTACAGGCTATTATCAATTGAAAGTAGAAGATCTTTATAAAGATAAAGTAGATTGTATTATTAGTACGATTCATATACCGAGTGGTTTGCCTGTGCCAGTTATAAAAGTGAACTCAATATTTGATGATAAAGAGATTAAATCGATTGGTCAGCAGTTGTTTACACATGTGGATAATAGTGTGAAGCAATATATTAAGGAAGATTTGATCTTTTTAAATCGTAGTGCTTCTACGAAAGAAGAAGTTATCCAGTTTTTATGTGAGAAAGCTGCTGAGAAAAACTATGTACCCAAAAACTTTTATGATTCTGTTATGGAGAGAGAGAACACATCTCCTACAGCGGTTGGGAATTTAGTTGCGATTCCGCATCCGATGCAATTATTAAGTGAGGAAACATTTTTGATGTTTTGTACACTTGATAAGGCTGTTGAGTGGGGAGATAAAAAAGTACAATTGATTATTTTATTTAGTGTGAAGCGCAATAATAATGAAGATTTGCAAAGGCTTTATGATTTTTTATATGATATTATGTCTAATCAAAATACGATAGAGAAACTAACTCAGACTGAAGTAATTGAAGAGTTTCAAGAGAGTTTACTATCGTTTTGAAAAAGTATATAAAAACTTCCGTTACATAACGGAAGTTTTTTATGTTTAATTGTATGCGTTTTCATAATAAGATTAAAATATAGAAAAACAAAGCTTGGGGGAATTTAAAATGACTGATATGCAAACTCCATTTGCGTTAATTTTACATGGTGGCAATGCTAGAAGCGCAGCGCTTGAGGCAATCGCTTTTGCAAGACAAGGAGATTTTGAGAATGCGAGTGAAAAGATGGAACTTGCTAGTGAGGAAATTTCAGCAGCTCATCGCATTCAAACAGATTTAATTCAAGAGGAAGCAAGAGGGAATCATGCAGAAATAAGTTTACTATTAGTGCATGCACAAGATCATTTAATGAATGCAATTACAGTAAAAGAACTTGCTGAGGAGTTTATTACTCTTCATAAAAGAGTGGAAGAGAAAGTGACAGTATAATATGTACATTTTATTATGTTGTGCAGCAGGCATGTCAACGAGTATGGTTGTAAGAAAAATGCAAGAAGAGGCAAAGAAACAAGGGAAGGATTATAAAATTAAAGCAGTTGATTCGGAACTTGTGAAATTGGAAATTAAAAATGCTGATGTTGTTTTAATTGGGCCACAGGTGAAGTATTTGTTCCCAACAGTAGAGTTTCTTGCGAAGTCATACAATATACCAGTTGCAATTATAGAGCAGCGAGATTATGGCATGTGTGATGGTTTGAAAGTACTTAAGCAAGCTGAACAATTAGTTTTAGCGTAATTATATTTTTTTAAATACAAACATTATAATGTTATAACTTTTATTTTTGTCAGATTGAACATAGGGAGGGTTATCGATGAATGGTTTTATGAGTTTTATGGAACAGAAGATTATGCCAACAACGCAAAAGATTGCGGGGCAACGACATTTATTAGCAATTCGAAATGGAGTTATTTCTACATTACCGTTAACGATTGTCGGGTCATTTTTCGTTATCTTTTTAAACTTACCAATTGATGCATATATGGAGTGGATTGCACCGTTTCGCCATATTTTAGATATTCCATTCCGATTTACAGTAGGTTTAATGGCTTTATACGCAGCATTTGGGGTAGGGGCCTCACTCGCGAACTTTTATCAGCTCAATCAGTTAAGTGCAGGATTGTTATCTGTACTCGCCTTTTTACTAGCATCAGTTGAACCTATTCAAATAACAAAAGCTGTACCAGGTGTTATTGATGCAGGAAGATATATTTCAGTAGGGACATTAAGTGCTACGTCTTTATTTGGAGCTATTGTGACAGCATTAATTGCAGTTGAAATTTATCATTTCATGATTAAGCATAATATCTCGATTAAATTACCAGATAGTGTACCACCAGCAGTTGCAAATTCATTTGCAGCATTAATTCCAACTTTAGTAGTTATTCTTTTATTCTGGGGCATTCGTTACGGTTTAAAATTTGATGTAAATACAACGATCACATATTTAATTGCGCCATTAAAGTCAGTGTTAGTAGGGAATAATTTATTCGGTGGTTTATTAACAGTATTCCTAATCGTATTCTTCTGGTCGTTCGGTATACATGGTCCAGCGATTTTAGGACCAATCATTCGTCCGATGTGGGATTCAGCAATTCTTGAAAATATGGAAGTATTCACGGCTACAGGAAATGCACATCAGTTACCAAACTTATTTACAGAGCAATTTATTCAATGGTTCGTATGGATTGGCGGATCGGGCTCAACGTTAGCTTTAGTTATTATGTTTATGTTCTCTAAATCTAAGTTCTTAAAAGAGTTAGGTAGACTATCATTCGTACCAGGTTTGTTCAATATTAACGAACCAATTATTTTCGGGGCACCAATTGTAATGAACCCGATCTTAATTATTCCGTTCGTTATTACACCGCTAGTTACAACGACGGTATCATATTTCGCAGTTGTTTCAGGTATGATTCCGCTCATGATGGCGAAGCTGCCATTTACGATGTTAGCGCCAATTGCAGCGATTATTAGTACGGACTGGACAATTATGGCTGGTGTACTTGTACTTATTAACTTTGTTATCTCATTCGTTATTTACTATCCATTCTTCAAAATGTATGAGAAACAACAATTAGCAGGAGAGGAGAAAACAGAATGCTCGGAGCAATTATCATCTTAATTACATTCGTAGCGGGGCAGTGTATTGCACATTATTCAAAGTGGGTACAAAGTAAATCGTTATTAGTTTTACTACTTGTTTCGATATTATTTATCGGGTGTTCAATGGGAGCTTATGTAGCATTTAGTTTACAATCACCATTCTTTATCATTGTACCAACGATTTTATGTGCGACATGTTTATCTGCAAAATATAGATTTACGAGCATGGCATTAATACAACGTGTGAAGGAGATGCAAAAGCATGGAGCGTAAATTAGGAATTTCACTTTATCCAGAGCATTCAACGAAAGAAAAAGATATGGCATACATTTCAGCAGCGGCCCGCCACGGTTTTTCAAGAATATTCACTTGTTTACTATCTGTTAATCGTTCGAAAGAGGAAATTGTAGCTGAATTTAAAGAAATTATTAATCACGCAAAAGATAACAATATGGAAGTTATTTTAGATGTAGCTCCAGCTGTATTCGATCAACTTGGTATTAGTTATAATGATCTATCATTCTTCGCAGAGATGGATGCAGACGGTATTCGTTTAGATGTAGGGTTTGACGGATTAACTGAAGCAAAAATGACGAATAATCCGTACGGTTTAAAAATTGAGTTAAACGTAAGTAACGATATTGCGTATTTAGAAAATATTCTTTCGCATCAGGCGAATAAATCAGCTTTAATCGGTTGTCATAATTTTTATCCGCAAAAATTCACTGGTCTTCCGTATGATTATTTCATTCGCTGTAGTGAACGCTTCAAAAAGCATGGTATTCGCAGTGCAGCATTTATTACATCACATGCTGCTTGCATTGGTCCATGGGATATTAACGACGGATTATGTACGCTTGAACAACATCGTAATTTACCAATTGAAGTACAAGCGAAGCATTTATGGGCGACAGGGCTTATTGATGATGTTATTATCGGAAATGCTTATGCGAGCGAAGAAGAGTTAGAGAGACTCGGAAACTTAAATCGTTACATGTTACAGCTAAAAGTACAATTTGTAGACGAAGCGACTGAAGTAGAGAAGAGAGCGACACTGCAAGAATTACACGTAAGACGCGGCGACATAACAGAATATATGGTACGTTCTACAGAAGTACGTAAAAAGTATAAAGACTATGACTTCCCAGTGCGCGAAAGTGTACTACAGGAAAGAGGGCAAGTTGTAATTGGTAACAACTCATTTGGTAAGTATAAAGGTGAACTACAAATCATCTTGAAAGAAATGCCGATAGATGAACGGAAAAATATTGTCGGTACAATTGCTGAAGAGGAGTTGTTTTTACTAGATTATGTAGGGGCTTGGACGCAGTTTACTTGTGTGGAATAGGGAAGGGAGGAGAGGATGTATGGCATCCTCTTTTTTTTGTTGAAATAGTAATCTATCGTATATAGAATGCAAAGAGATAGATTTAACTTGGACGGGGGAGAAGGAGAAAGAATGTAAGAATCATAAAAAAAGAGTTAGCCTCAACAGTGAGACTAACTCTTTTTTTAATAATTAGTTTAAAATTTTCACTGTAACTGTTTGGCGTCCCCAGTTACTTGATGTACCTTTATCTGGCATTAAAACATCAATTTTATTACCTTTAATAGCTCCACCAGTATCACCAGCGATTGCTACTCCGTAACCTTCAACCCATACTTTTGAACCTAATGGAATGACACTTGGATCAACTGCAATTAGTTTCATGTTTGGATTAGCTGTTAAGTTATGACCCATAGCTGATTTTACCTGGTCTCCTGCTTTGTAACCATTTTCAAGTGGATCTGCTGTGTAAGCTGTTGCTACAACTTGGAACTCACGAGAAGAAGATTGTGTGTTTTTCTCAGTTTCTTTTGCAACAGGTTGTTGTGTAGCTGGTTTTTGAGCCTTATTAGCCGCTTCACGATCAGCTGCCTCTTGAGCCTTAGCTGCTTTACGAGCTTCAGCTGCTGCCTCTTGAGCCTTAGCTGCTTCACGAGCTTCAGCATCTGCCTGAGCTTTAGCCGCTTCATGAGCTTTAGCTGCTTCTTGAGCTTTAGCCGCTGCTTGAGCTTCAGCTGCTTCCTGAGCTTTAGCTGCTTCACGAGCTTTAGCTGCTTCTTGAGCTTTAGCTTCTGCTTGAGCTTCAGCATCTGCCTGAGCTTTAACTTCTGCTTGAGCCTTAGCTGCTTCACGAGCTTTAGCTGCTTCCTGAGCTTTAACTTCTGCTTGAGCTTCAGCTGCTTCACGAGCTTTAGTTGCTTCCCCGGCTTTAGCTTTTGCTTGAGTTTCAGCTAATTCTCCAGCTTTAACTGCTTCACGAACTTTAGCTGTGTCTTGAACTTTAATTGCTTTTTCAACTTTAACTGCTGGTTGAACTTTAACTGGTGCTTTACCTGTTAAGTAAGGAACATGAACATAAGCTGTTTTTCCGTTATATTCAAATTGAATCCAGTCATTTTGCACTTCGTGTGTTGTTTCGATTACATCATCTTGTTTCAACTTACCAAGAATTTCTGAGTCTGTGTTTGCACCAGCACGTACGTTTAATACATTTGCTGTTACGTAGTAAGTATCTTTTGTGTAGTCAGCGCTTATGAAAGCCTCTTTACCACTATTTAATTTAACTTTTGACCATCCGTTTTCTGTATGTAAAACGTTAACTTTATATCCATCTAATAACTTTCCGACAACTTGTGATTCAGTAGTTGGGTTTTCTCGTACATTTAGTACATCAGTCGTTACGATTGTTTCTGCTTTAGCAGATGTTGTGAAAATCCCAAGACCAAAAACCGCTGCTGTTGCTATACCCATAAATTTTTTCATAATAGCCTCCATTGCATTTGTTTTCGTTGACCTCATTATAGCAACCATTATTTTCTTATTTGCGGAAAACACAAAACTACAAAGCATTCGTAACGAGGCATTAATATTCTGTAATAATTCCATTAATATCCTGATAGCGTTTCCTTTGCGTTTTTGAGGGGATTAGAACATACGATTCATAAAATCAACACTTTTTTAATTACTAATAGATTAATAATGTATCAGTAGTGTTACTTGAATGTTTCTGTAACGTTACAAAAAAGGGTATTTAACTGTTTGAATCGTAATGTAGTTATGAAAATATAATCTTATTGTGTGTGAAGTCGTATATATAGGGGTGATTTTAATGAAATAAAGATATAATTGTTACAAAATAAGTTGTAGTATGGAAAAAATTACGCCTTGAATTTGTTCTTTTACATATTATTTTTGCAATAATAGGATTGTAGGATAGTGGTAATGCGAAATGAAAGTTGCAAGGATAAAAAGATAATCGCAACATGAAACATATATAATAGAAGAAACATGATTTAAAGGGATGATATCGTTATGAATTGTTTCACGAATTGCAGTAGAATTATCCCGCTATTTGTGGGCAGTAAAACTCCCACCTCAAAATTTGGCTGGAGCAAAGAAGTTAGGTGGGAGACTAACTGCCAATAAACGCCCGATTGGTGAAGGCTAATACTCAGAGGGGGATGAACAAAACTCCCAATGAGTATAGTTTCACTTTATATAATAGAAGTTAGAGGTTCTTATTTTTGTCAAAACGTCGATAAAATTACATTTGCCTTCAATAAAATAAAAAACGTAGGAGTGTAAACTCCTACGTTTTTTATTTACTCATATCGTAAACATTCAATTGGATCAAGTTTTGCAGCTTTGTTAGCTGGAAGTAGACCGAATGCAATACCAATTAGCATTGAAATACCTACTGAAAGAAGTCCAAGTTCTTTTGAGATAACGAGTGGCCATCCGGCAAAGATTGAGACGATCCAAGCGAAGAAGATACCAAGCATGAATCCGATGAAACCACCGAGTCCCGTTAAAATACACGATTCGATTAAGAATTGCGTTAATACTTTACCGCGTGTTGCACCAAGTGCTTTACGAATACCAATCTCACGTGTACGTTCTGTTACAGATACAAGCATGATGTTCATTACACCGATACCACCAACAAGTAAGGAGATAGCAGCGATACCACCGAATACCATTTTCATCATACCGATTGATTCATCTAGTTGCTTCGTAAATTCACCCATATCTTGAGCTTCGAATTTATGCTCAAATTTAGGAGCTTTCATTTCGTTTAGAACAGAAGCGGCTTGTTTTTCTACACTTTTACGTTCTGCTGGTGAAGTTAATATTAATCTTACAGAGTCATACTCAGTTACTCCTGAGATTACAGGAGCGTTTTCAAGTGATGTATAACCTTCTGACATAGCCATTCCGAAATCATTTTTTGCTTCATACACACCGACTACTTTATATGGCTTTCCTTTTATATCAGTGTATAAATTTGATTCCCAACCATTAAACAATTTGTTGAAAGCTTCTTCATTTAAAATAACAGCAGGGATTGCTTGCTTTAATTCACTATCATTTAATTCACGACCGTGAACTAATTTTATTTTCGCATCTGTCATAAAGGCGCCTGTTCCACCTTTTAAATCAAGAGAGACATCCTTTGAACCAGAAGATGCTTTTACTTTCATACTTACATCGGGATAAACATCTTTAACGCCTGGCACAGTTTGAAGACGTTTTAACATATCAGCTGTAATTTTGGCACTATCAGTTCCGTAATCAGGGTTGTTGTAGTAAATCGTTACTTCCGTATCTTTTCCTTGGCCTAACTCTTTTTTAAACTTTGCATTTGTACCATCACCCATTGAAATGATAGTAATAATGGCGCTAATACCAATAATAATACCTAGCATTGTTAATATAGAACGCATTTTATGAGCAAAGATAGAGGAAAGGGCCATGCGTATATTTTCACTCGTGTTCAAAATTAACCTCTCCAATCTTGGACGATATTTCCGTCACGAATTACAATTTGACGTGCTGCAGCTTCCCCGATTTCGCGGTCATGGGTAATCATAATGATTGTTGAGCCTTGTTTGTTTAATTCGTAAAAGAGGTCCATAATTTGTGTACTCGTTTTCGTATCAAGTGCACCCGTTGGTTCATCAGCTAAAATGAATTTTGGGTTATTTACAATTGCACGGGCAACGGCGACACGCTGCTTTTGACCACCGGATAATTCGTTTGGTAAGTGAGTAGCTCGATCAGCTAAACCAACTTTTGCTAAAGCGGCTAATGAGCGTTCACGTCTTTCTTTTTTATCGACTCCAGCGTAAATAAGAGGTAGTTCTACATTTTGAAGTGCTGTAAGTCTCGGTAATAACATGAAGTTTTGAAATATGAACCCGATCTCTTTATTACGAACGTGTGCAAGTTCGGTTTCAGACATGTTTGAAATATTTTGTCCCGCTAATTCATACGTACCTGTCGTTGGTTTATCTAAGCAACCGATAATGTTCATTAAAGTTGATTTACCAGAACCAGATGGTCCCATAATAGAAGTAAATTCTCCTTGGTTTAGAGTTACATCAATTCCGTGTAATATTTGAACGGACTCTGCACCATTTTGGAAGGATTTCGTGATGCCTTTTAAGTTAATCATTCAACGACAACCTCCATACCATCTTTTAAGTCTTTTTCAGGTTTAGAGATAATTTGCTCTCCTTTTTTCACTCCAGAAACTTTTGCTTCGCTATCTGTCTCGAATTCAACAGTAACCGCTTGTTCTTTCGCTTTACCATCTTTCACAACGAAGACAACATTTTTGTCACCTTTTTTCACAATACTGCTTTTCGGAACAATCGTACCAGTTGCTTCGCCAGATTTACTTGTTACGTAAACGTGGAAGCCGTTTTGTAATTCTTCACTATTATCTAATGTGACAGTGAATTGATAGTTAGAAACAGTTTTATTTTCGTCCATGCTCTTTAATGGTGTAGAACCGATTTCCGTTACTTTTCCTGTCCAAGTCTTACCAGCGACCGTTTTTGATGAAACAGTTACTTCTTGCCCAACTTTCATACTAGCAAGCTCATATTCAGAAAGTTGACCTTTTACTTTAAATTGACCAGCGTGACGAAGTGTAATGCCACTCATACCTGTTTTTTCATCGGCAGTTTTCACGATATCATCAATTACGCCATCAACAGGGCTCGTTACAGAAAGTGTGTTTACTTTCTCTTTTGCTACTTTAATCATTTCATCAGCTTTTTCTACTTCAAACTTCTTCATTTCAAGTTGTGATTCTAATTGTTGTACTTCAATTTCTGATGCTTTTAATGCTTCAGCGGGAAGGCCTGCATTTTTATCTTTTTGTAATTTTTGTTTCGCTGCATCAATTTGTTTTTGGAACAATGTTACTTCTTTTTGTGCGATTTTCTTTTGCATTTCTGCTTCTGTTACACCTTGTTTAGCAGTAGGGTCATTATATTTAAATAGAAGCTGACCTTTTTTCACTTCATCACCTTTTTTAACAGCTAATTCATACGTACCTTTTGTTGGATCGAATGAAATTGTTTCAATACCATTTGGAATAACTTCGCCGCCAAATTTTTGTGCATTTTCAATTTGTTTTTCCGTAATTTTATAACCGCTATATGCCATTGCTACTTCTGAACTACCGCCAGCAAATGCAAAATATGATCCAGCTGCAATTCCGATCGCTACTACACTAGTAATTAACACTTTATTTTTCTTCTTCATCTATTTATCACCTTTTCGTTCGTTTTAGTATCTACATTAAGTATAGAAGAGGTGAAGAATATGACAAATCGTTTTAGCTTACAATAACCTTACAGTTTTGTAAGGTATAAATATGTAAATGTAAGGTAGAGGTTGTCCTAGTTTAAGCAAATGAATTGACTCGTTGTTTCTTTCTTACAATAATATTGTATGAAGGAGAGGAGGAAGGAAGATGGAAGCTTATTTTAGTGCGTATCCATTAAAAACATTTATTCCATACTCAAGGCAACATGCCATTATATTATTTATTATGTTGGTGGGGATAGTTTTTCTATATCAATACCAAGATGTATTACGCCAAAGTGAGTGGAATATAACGGTTCGATATGCGATTGCATTTCTATTTGTAGGAAGTGAGATTGGACTTCATATGTGGGAATGGAAAGCGGGTATTTTTGAGCTAGGCACTTCATTACCATTTGAGTTATGTACGATAAGTTTATTGTTAGCGGCGATTATGATTGTAACGAAAAGTTATCGAATATATGAGATTGTATTTTTTACAGGAATTATTGGTGCATCACAAGCCATTTTAACGCCGAACGTGCAATATGCTTTTCCGCATTTTCGTTTCATTGAGTTTTTTATCGCACATATATTGCTCATTTGGGCACCGCTCTTTATGACTTGGGTGGAAGGATATCGTCCAACATTACAATCTATTAAGCGTACGATGATATTTTTAAACATCTTAATTCCTATCGTTTCGTTTGTGAATTTTAAAACAGGTGGAAATTATATGTTTTTAGCTCATAAGCCAGAAACTGCTTCATTACTTGATATGTTAGGTCCGCATCCTTACTATATTATTTCATTGGAAATTGCGGCTTTGATTGGATGTTTTATTTTGTATATGCCGTTTGCGAAAAGAGAAAAGCATGTGCATACGGAATCGCTGGGATCATAACCTAGCGATTTTTTATGTTTGAATATTTACAATTCAGAAAATTAAGAATAAAATTAAGGGGTAAATCATAGAGAGAGAAGGGGAAAAATGGTAAAGAAAGTTTTTTTGAATGGGATGGAAATGACAATTCAATTTATCATTTCAATTTTGGGTATTATTTTTTTAGGGGCACTGCCGAAATTATTTTATGGATTTGAGCTGAATGTATCAGCGTACATAAAGAGTCTAAAAGAAGTATTTGCGAAATTAATGGATATTTCCAATATGCAATATGCAAGTGATAAATTTTTATTTCCACAGTTGTTTGTTCATTATAAAGAAACAATGGCTATTTTCTTGGCTGCATTTTGCATTTCATTATTAGTAGCATTTTGTATCGTTTATATGATTATGAGTAGTTCACCGCGTATACAACATCGAATTAAATCGTTTCTCATCTTTCTAGAATCCATTCCAGACATTCTTCTTATTTTAGGATCACAACTTTTAGTTATATGGTTTTTTAAACAGACAGGCTTTTTACCTTTTAAAATTGCGGCAATTGGAGGCGAGTCCATTAGAGGATTGCCGATATTTTGTTTGAGCATCCCGACTACGATTATGTTTGTAAAATTGTTAGTGCTTCGTTTTGAAAATGAACTAGAAAAAGATTATGTATTATTTGCTAAGGCAAAGGGGCTGGATCGCGTTCATATTTTAAACCGCCATATTTTACGAAATGTGTTGCTTAGTACACTTTTCTTTGCAAAAACGAATATTTGGTTCATGTTATCAAATTTATATATTATAGAATGGATTTTTAATACGAGAGGTATTTTTATGTTTTTGAAATCATATCCGGATATTAGGATTGAGGTTTTCATCGTTAGTGTGCTGCTTATTTATATTCCAATTTTTATTTTATTTAAACTGTTTCATTATCTCGTTCCAGCTGCGATGAAGGAGAGATTATAATATGTGGACGTATATAAAACGTGATAAAAGGTTTTGGATAAGCATTGGATTTCTTCTCATATTAGTTCTTTTGAGCATCGGAAATACGATATGGAATGATGGACAGATTAGAAAAGTTACACTGCAATACGATGCGGCTGGAAACCCAGAAGTGCCACCGTTTTCACCTTCATTACAATTTTTACTCGGGACAGACCGGAATGGATATGACCTTTTACATTTAGTAATTGAGGGAGCAAAGTGGACGATTGGAATATCGTTTTTAATCGCATTACTTAGAATGGTAATGGGTGTATTTTTCGGTGTTTTGCTCGGAACATACATAAAAAGAGGCTTTGCAAAGATTGAGGCTTTCTTTGATAGTTTTACAGTCATTCCAACAGTTATGATTGCGTATTTCTTTCTTCAATCTGTTAATAGATTTGGAAGTGGAGAGGAAACAACAACTTTTTTTGAAAGAGCTTCGTTCCAAGTAGTATTACTTGTACTGCTTGCGATGCCAGTTATTGCACTATATGTTGCGAATGAAGTTCGTAAATTGAGAACGGAAGAATTTATTGATGCTGCGCGTATATTAGGTGGATCAAGAAGACATATAGTTATAAAACATATTTTTCCACATCTCTATATGACGTTTATACTCGTATTTCTTCAACAGTTTACTCAAACCTTGACCATTTTACTTCATTTAGGGTTACTTGAGGTGTTTTTTGGAGGGACGGTCCAGTTTGGTGGACCGATTCGAGGGATAAAAGAAATAGATTCTTACACGCATGAATGGTCAGGTTTAATAGGAGTGTACTTTAGATCCTTAACAGTGCATCCGTGGATTCCTCTTGTCCCAATTACATTTTTCGGGCTTACTATTTTTTCAGGAAATATGATTGTAAAAAGTATAGAAGAAGCGATGATGAAAGTAAGGTTAGGGGGAGAGAGAAAGAAAACAGTTTTAGAAGAGGAACAATCTGCTGTGCAGTCAAAAGAAGAGTTATTTACTTTTAAACATACGATGTGAAGAGCCTAGGAAACTAGGTTCTTTTATTTTGTTATATTACAATATCGTAAGAGAGATGTAATGAAAATCGATAGGGAGGAAGTTTTTTTTCGTATACACTGCATGTATAGAGACATAGGGGAGCGGGTGAAGGTATACGATGGATTTTTTAGAAGTATCAAAGCGTAGTATAAAACGAAATATAAAAGATTATTTTCTATACTTTATTTCTTTAGTTGGCAGCATTATTATTTATTTTACATTCGTATCGATTAAACGAAATGAAAGTGTAGTAGCGCTTTTGAAAGAATCGGATAAGGTGGAAACGACATTTACGTTTGCACAAATTTTGTTGATTATCTTTTTAACGATTTTTATTTTTTATTGTAATAGCTTCTTTTTGCGAAAGAAGAAAAAAGAAATTGCGTTATACAGTTTATTAGGAATTCGTAAAGAGGAAATTGCTAAGTTACTCTTTTATGAAACATTATTAGTTGGTGCTGCGGCAAGTGTATTAGGTATTATTTCTGGTTTATTTATAGCGAATATATGTGCAGGGCTTCTTGTGAAGTTAATGGGAAGTGCGTTTACTTTTACATTTACGATTTCATTTTTATCTATAGTAGAAGTTCTTATAACGATAGGTGCGATTTTCTTTATTGCATCATGGAAAAGTAAAAAGTTAATTTATGAGCATCGTTTAGTTGAATTACTATATGGTGAAAATCAGAAAGAAGAGGCACCTACGTATTCAAGTAAGAAGGCAAAACGAGCGATTGTTTTATTAATTACAGGTTATATAATTGCATTACTCACACAAGTTTTTGGATTTGGAGCAATTTTTATTACAGGTCTACTTATTTTTGGGTGTATTGTAAAAGGTACGTTTTTACTATTCGAGCAGTATACAGTGAAATCACTCGATAAAATAAAGGGAGATAAAACGAAATATTGGAATGGAACGAACATTTTATCGATTTCTTCCTTGTTCTTCAGAATAAAAGGAAATGTAAAGATGCTTGCGCTATTATCTTTATTAAGTGCAGTGACACTATGTACAATTGGAATTAGTTCTAGTATGTATTATGGAGCGCAGAAAACGGCGACATTAATGAATTCAGTTAGTTATGAGTATGTAACAACTGGAAAGGAGTTAGATAAGAAAGTTAGAAAAGAAATTCAAAAACATGAGTTAGGAATCAAAAATGAAACGTCTGTAGCTATGCTCTCTATGAAAGGAAAGATAGAGGGAGAACAAATACTAACTGGGTACTTAATAGGGAATGGTAATGTACAAGTTATAAAAGTGTCGGATTATAATAAATCAGCTTCTATGTTAGGTAATAAACAAGTTATTCTAGGTTCTGAAAAGGAAGTTGTTTTATTAGATCCGTATAAATCATATAACATAGAAAAGAATTCGCTTGAAGGAAACGACGTATCCTTCGAAGGGATGAAGAATGGTATAACAATCGTTGATCATCGTGAGGAAACAATTGTGAGTGCGAAACTTGCACCAGTTGGACTTGTTGTTCAAGATTCGTTATTTAATAAGCTGCAGCAAGGAAATGCTGTTTCAACAGTTAGCGGATTTATCGTTGAAGGAAACGGTAGTAGAGAGCTAACGAAAGAGCTAGAGACTATTCTTTTTAAGGAAGCGAAATTCCAATCATTTGAACAGGCGAGTCAAGCTGAGTTGCAAGATGGTGCAGTGCTGTTATTTGCAAGTATATTCTTAGGGATTGTCTTTATTCTTGCAACGGGTTGTATTTTATACTTTAAACAAATAACAGAAGCGATGGCAGAGCGACCAGCTTACGAAATGTTAAAGAAAATTGGACTAACGAAAAGAGAAGCAACAGAGTCTGTAAGAAAGCAAGTAGGTGCAATTTTCTTAGTACCATTACTCCTTGCGATTTGTCATACATTCTTTGCATTTTTAAGTTTGATGGGCTTTACAGGAATGTTCGAATATAGTCTTCCGTTACTAGGTAGTATAGGAGTGTATGTCATGATTTACTTTAGTTACTATATGTTAACGGTTCGATCGTACACAAATACAGTATTCAGCGATAGAAAATAAAAAGAAGCAAGCATGGATTTCATGCTTGCTTCTTTTCTATTTTGTAGAAACTTCACCTTCAGCTGCTGTTTGAGGAATAAAGTATCCGATTATACCACCGATTATTGCTGGAACGATCCAGCCGATTCCTAAGTTATAAAAAGGAATTGTGTGTACGATATTAGCGATAAAGCTTGGTATCATTCCCACATTATCAAGTGCATGAATACAGCTAATAATGAATGCCACGATCATCGCTCCGATATAGACAGAAGGTTTACGTTTCGTATATTTATCAATAAATGATACGAAAATTAAAATGATTGTAATTGGATATAAAATAATTAATACAGGTAATGTAATTTTAATTAATAAGCTTAAGCCTAAGTTTGAAATGATGAAGCTAAAGATACAAACGTATAGTACCAGTTTCTTGTATGAAACATTCGTTAACACTGTTGCGAAATAGTTTGCGAATGCACTTACAACACCGATTGCAGTCGTTAAACAAGCAAAGATAATTGCGATACTTAATAAAACATTCCCGCTTGTCCCAAAGAATTGATACATAACAGTAGCTAATAGCTGACCACCGTTTTCGAATTGTCCTAAGTTTCCGTTTGAAGCACCGATATAACCGAGTAAGAAATAAACAATTGTTAAGAATAGGGCAGCAATGCTTCCGCAAATAATTGTATATTTCGCAATCGATTTCTTATCTTGTATACCGTTTTGACGAATTGCATTTACAACAATTGTTGATAATACGAGAGCTCCGATTGCATCTAATGTTAAAAAGCCTTCGAGAAATCCTTTGAAGAATGGAATTTCTTTATAGTCACCAACAGGTTCTGCAAATGATCCTGGTGAAAGAATCGCTTTTGTTGCCATAATTGCAATAATTACAAGTAAAATGGGTGTTAATATTTTACCGATATGATCTACTAATTTTGATGGATTTAATGATAAGAAGTAGACGACTGTAAAGAAAATCGCACTAAAGACTAACATAGAGTACCATTGATCTGGGAATAGTGGTGCAATCCCAATTTCGTAAGATACAGATCCAGTTCGTGGAATAACAAATAGTGGGCCGATTGAAAGATAAATAATGATAGCGAATACTGCTGCGAATTTTGGGTGAACACGGCTCGCTAAAGTATTAAAACTACCACCAGCAAGGGCAACAGCGACGATAGCTAGTAAAGATAAACCGACATCTGTAATAATAAATCCTGTAATGGAAACCCACATGTTTTCTCCGGAAGAAAGACCGAGAAGAGGCGGGAAAATCATATTACCAGCACCGAAGAAAACTGCGAATAGTAATAAACTAATCGAAAGTATTTGCGCTGGTTTTAAAGTTGTACGCATATAAAGAAAAGCCTCCTAATGAGCGTTTTTTTGTCGAAAATTCAAATAATTTGTCGATTGACTGTTATTATTTTAAAGGTCTGATGACTAGAAAGCAAGAGGGAATTTTAAAAATATTTTAAAATAATGCGTAAAATTGAATAAATATACTATTTATATGTTAATGCAGGAAGAATTTCACTTTTAACGTAAAAAAACACATATCGCTAGGATATGTGTATTAAAAATAAATTTGCCTATCACGTTCTTCTTTTAAAATTTCTACAGCCTCTCGGAAACGCTGTGAATGGACAATTTCTCGTTCGCGTAAAAAGCGTAAGCTATCATTTATATCGGGATCGTCTGATAAATCAATTAGCCATTGATAAGTCGCTCGTGCTTTTTCTTCAGCTGCAATATCCTCGTATAAATCTGCGATAGGATCTCCTTTCGCTTGAATGTAAGTGGCAGTAAAAGGAACACCACCTGCATTATGGTAAAACAAGGCGCTGTCATGATTCGCATAATGCGCGTCTAATCCGGCAGCTTTCATTTGTTCAGGTGTTGCATCTTTTGTTAATTTATAAATCATTGTAGCAATCATTTCTAAATGTGCGAACTCTTCTGTACCAATATCGGTTAGTAAGCCAACGACTTTATCAGGAATTGTATAACGTTGATTTAAGTAGCGAAGAGCAGCGGCTAATTCACCGTCCGCACCACCGTACTGTTCAACTAATAATTTTGCGAGTGCTGGATTACAAGTACTCACCTTAACAGGATACTGTAATTTTTTTTCATAAATCCACATAGTTTCTCTCCTTCATATTTGCCATGGCCACGGTCCTTTGCTCCATTCCCATGGAGCGTTAGAATAACTGTTTCCAAACTGCTGAAGTGGTCCGTATCTTTCTTCAATTTTTTGTTTTAATACTCTTCGTTTATAAGAAAAATCGTTGAATTGATTTATAGCTTTAGTATCGTCGGGATGCGTATCTAAATAGAGAGTAAGTTCAACTAATACAAAGTCTAATTCTTGCAGCTCTTCAATCCATTTGTAATATTCATCAGGCAATGTTTGTGTCACGTTTTTATTCACCGTCCTTTTTTGTAAGGATTTTCATAATAATCATAAAAAGCAGGCCATAAAGTCCCTTTTCTTAAAGCTTCTTTTGGTGTGAATTGGGGTAAATTAGTTGGTTGAAAACCCATATATAAGTGCGGGGGAGTTGAATAATATTTCTTTCCAATTGGAGGACAAGGATCGTTTGGACCATGATAAGGTATGTAGGATTTCATGAATTTATCCATGTTACACGCCTCCTTTATAAATGAAATATTCATCACTACGTATTATATTCGTACATAATTGCAAATTATGACTCATATAGAAAACTAAGAGGGACAGGGGGAGTACGGATGGAAAGTATTACGACATGCATTGTATTAGAATCTAAAAACTTAAAGGAAACATTATATTTTTATGAAGGAATTTTAGGTTTTAAACCGAGCGAGGAGAGGCCGCAATTACGTGTAACAGGTGTTTGGTATGATATTGGTTCGACGAGAATTTGTTTTGTTGTAAACAGGGGATTGGGAGAGTATAGAGAGACTGTCACATCATCAGCTACAGAGATATTTTTAAGAACCTCAGATATCGAGCGGATAAAGAAAAAATTAGAGTTTTATCATATATCATTTGTGGAAGATTGCTGTGGTGAAGAAGTAAGAATAACTTTCTATGACCCAGATCGTTTTAAACTCCAATTTGTATTAAAAGAGAATACAGAATAGCTTCTTTTGTAATGTAATAATCTTAATGGCGAATGAAAAAAATATTGACAAGCCCCTCCAAATATCTTAATGTGATTGTATAAAATTGTGTATCTAAAGGGGAGTAACTTATTACAGTAAAGTCGTCATTACAGGGAGAAACCCTCGGCTTTATTGGCAACGTTTCGTTGTTAGTGAGACCTTTACCAGCAATGGTAAAGGCCCCTTATTGTCTTTTTAGGACCCTTACCATATTTGGTAGGGTCCTTTTTGTATACAAAGAGAGGAGATAGAAAATGAAAAAACTTTTTAGTAGATTAAGAGTTGTATTTCATGTCCGCCGTTTTGTTCCATTCCTATTTGACTTTTTTACTTCAAAAGAGGTTTCAATAAAGAAGAAAATTTTATCTATTGCTTTTTTAGTTGGTTATGTAGCGATGCCGCTCGATTTAATTCCAGACTTCCTACCGTTCATTGGTATTTTAGATGATATTGGAATTGTGTTATTTATTTTGAACCGAATTGTAAAGATGGCGCCAGTTCAATTACAAGAAAAGCATAAAGTAAACGTAGGATAGGAGTTGAAAATATGGAGCAAATTATTTTAGATATAATCGAGTTTTTAAAGCAGTTTTCTTATTTTGGAGTTGTGTTAGCATTAACGTTTGAATTTATTCCAGCAGAAGTAGTTTTGCCCATGGTTGGGTATTGGGTATATGAGGGAGATATGAATTTTTGGCTAGCTGTATTAGCTGGAACGCTTGGCGGAACGACAGGACCTTTAACGTTATATGCGCTCGGGTATTACGGTGGTCGTCCTCTATTAATAAAATACGGGAAATACTTCTTCATTAAAGAAGAACAAATTCAAAAAGCAGATGATTTCTTTGAAAAATATGGACCGGTTGTAGCATTTGTTGGACGCTTTGTGCCAGGAGTTCGAACGCTTATTTCCGTTCCATGTGGTATGGCGAAAATGAACATATGGAAATTTAGCATATATACATTTGTAGCAATGTTCCCATTAACGACTTTGTATATTTATTTTGGAATGAAATTAGGTCCGCATTGGGAAAAAGCAGCGGGTGTTGTTGGACAATATATGCTACCGATATTAGTAGGCGTGCTAATTATTGTAGGTGGTATCTTAATCTATAAATATATGAAAAAGAGGGACAAAACGGAATCTATTTAAAGATAAAGGTGCGTAATTTTTGGTGAATATAGATGAATAATACAGGCAAAGGACTCTAAAGGACATACACATATAAGGAATAAGAAAGAGAGAGGGGAAATTTTTATGGCTTGTGAATGCTCAGGAACAGCGTTAACGTGTTGTCCAGATAAAAATTTTGTACAAGATAAAGTGTGTAGTCCATGGTCAGGAACTGTAGTTGCAACTGCAATTACAAATGTGCTGTATAACAATAATATTAATCAAAATATGATTGGAACAGGGTTTGTTAGGTATGACGTCGGGCCAGGTCCAATCACGCTGACAGTTTTAGATGCAACAGGAGCTACACTTGATACACAAACATTAAATCCTGGAACGAGTATTGCTTTTACGTACCGTCGTTTTCAGACAATTGAAGTAACTTTACCTGCTGGAACAGCTGGAACATATCAAGGAGAGTTTTGTATAACAACACGTTATCCACTTTCATAAGAGAAAAGGAGAGGACTAAGATGTGCAATTCTAACTTATCATGCTGTTCCAGTAAAACACTTGTACAAGATCAGGTGTGTATAGATTGGGCTGCTACTGGTGCGGTAACTGAAACGGTATATACGAATAATATTACGCAAGATTTGTATGCATCTGGTTATGTAAAATATGATGTAGGTGTAAATCCAATTACAGTAAACTTTCTAGTGGGAGCGACAGTAGTTAATACAATTACTGTACAACCACAAAGTAGTGGCTCTTTTACAGTAAGGTATTTTACTACTATTCAAATCGTAACAACAGGAACGGCAACGAGCCAAGGGCAATTATGCCTTACGGTACGTTACCCGATTTCATAAGGAAAAGCATACCGTAATGGTATGCTTTTTTTATATAGTTTGTAAGTTGAGATAGTAAAGAATTTTATAAACAAAATGAGAATTGGCAACAATATTTTCCCTCTATATATTGAGTTGGGTTATTTGGAATATTAATGATTGTCACAGATTGTAATGATTGACCTGTATATGACATTGTGTTGCCAGGATAGACAGTAAAAGTATTTGTCACCTGCCCAATAATTTGAACGGTAACCCCTCCAGTACTACTAGTGCTATTATACACAGAAATGGTACCTGATATTTTAAGTAAACCATCTCCTTCCCATAAAACTAATGTGGAATTTTCAGAAGGTGGAGGGATTTCTTTTGTTATAAAAAAATTACCAGCAAATTCATTCGTGACTAGTTCACAGCTTGGTGGTTTAGGTGGATTAGGTGGATCGTAGGGAGGGCAGATGATAGATAAAGGGGCATAGCAGCCGATATTTTTTTTACAAGCCATTAATAGTTCCTCCCTTCATAGCTACTATTTATTACTATTAAATGTTGTAAAGCGATAGGTTGTGTTAATAAAGGGGCGAAAAATTTCACGAAAGATGTTTAATAGGCTTACAGCTCATAATAAGTTATGAGAGTCTGTAAGACAAAAGGTGGTTGTATAAGATAATACAAGTAATGTGGGATGTCACACAAAATTGACTGTATATTTACAAAACTTAAATAAATTTCATTCTTAGTTTAAACGAAATTAATATGCGTTCGATACAATAATCATTGTAATTAATTCATTATATGAGGAGGATTCACGTGGAAAGAACTGCTTTACGAAAAGTAAAAGGCCTTATTGGAGTATTAATGGTTTTTGTATTAGCTTTTGTATCATTGCCGTGGAATACACCAGTCAAAGCGGAAGAGAAAAAACAAGAAAAGTCGCCAAGTGAGAAGAAGCTTGTTTTTCCAGTTGTAAGTGATGTGCATATTAAAGATAATGAAACGGATGGTATGTTCCGCTGGAAACGAGCGATTGAGCAATTTAATACGCTTGCACCAAAGCAAGATGCGTTTGTCATTGTAGGTGATTTTACTGATTCGGGTTCAGTAAAGCAATATGATCGTTTTATGCAAGTGTATAATGACAATGCAAATAAAGATGCGGTACGAATGAATTCTCTAGGTAATCATGATTATTGGAACGGTTTATCTGTAGAGGGAGCGCAGAAGCGTTTCTTAGAAAAGACAGGAATGGAATCGATTTATTATCATAAAGTGGTAAAAGGCTATCATTTTATCGTAATGTCTCCAGAAAATGAAACGACACATGGGTATTATTCGGACAAGCAAATTAATTGGTTAAAAGAAGAAATGGCAAAGGCACAAAAAGATGATCCGGAAAAACCGATTTTTGTGTTTTTACATCAACATATTAAAGATACAGTGTACGGTAGTCAAGAATGGGGAACGAAAGATAGTGCGAAAATTAATGCGGTATTAAAAGAATACCCACAAGTAATTACGTTTTCAGGTCATTCACATTATCCGTTAGATGATCCAAGATCGATTCATCAAAAAGACTTTACGTCTGTTGGAACATCTTCTGTAAGCTATATGGAAGTTGAAGGCGGTAAAGTACAAGGGAATATCCCGCCAGGAGCTAGTACATTAAGCCAAGGTTTATTAGTAGAGGTAGATGATAAAGAAGTAACAATTAATCGCCGTGATTTCCATACAAATTCTTGGACAGGCGAGCCATGGAAAATTCAGTTGCCATCAAAGAAAGAAACATTTACGCATGTAGAAGATCGTGATAAAGAAAAGCCATACTTTGCGAAGGATGCAAAGCTTGCTGTATCAAATGTAACGGAAAATGCAGCAACAGTAACATTCCCGCAAGCGGTGGATAACCTTCTTGTTCATTCTTATCGCTTGCAAGCAAAGGATAAACAAACAGGTGAGATTAAAAATAAGCTATTAGCGTTCTCTGAGTTTTATCGTGATCCAGTGCCGAAAGAACTTACATTTACGCTTGCTGGATTAGATGGCGGGAAAACATATACACTTGAAGTGGTTGCGATTGATTCGTTTGGCAATGAAAGTGCGCAACCGTTAACTGCAGAAATTACAACGAAAAAAGATAATATTGATCCGAATGTGAAAGTACCAAAGGCGGACGTTTTTGATGTGAATTTCTTAGATGGTACATTTAAAGATAACTCACCGTTTGGAACAAAAGGTGATGTGAAAGGGAATGTATCTATTGCATATGATAAAGCGTTGAAAACAAATGTAATGAAATTAAATGGAAAAGCAAATACATTTGGTTATCTTCCATTTTCAGCGGCACAAAAAGAAAAAGTAGCAAATTCATTTACGTTAGAAACTGTATTTTCGATGAATGAAATTCGTGGACAAGGAATTTTACAAAATACAGAGAGCGGCGGAATTGGTTTTGAATCTACAGGAAATGGATATGTAGAACTATGGGCTCATATTGGCGGAAGCTATAAACGTGTTGGCGTTCAATTAGCAGCAAACAAAACGTATCATTTAACAGGAACGTATAACGGAAGTGAAGTAGCAATTTATGTAGATGGTAAAAAAGTAAATAGTCAGCCAGCTAGTGGGAAAGTATATCACCCGAACGTACCATTTACACTTGGTGCAGATCCAGATAGCAACGGAAATGGCGGTATTCCGTTAAATGGACAAATTGCGTTAGCAAAATTATATAGTAAAGCATTAAGTTCTTCAGAAGTATTAGCAGCGTATAATGAGTTTTTTAATCGTACGAAGTTAGAGCAAGTAAACGCGTTATATGAAGAGAGTGGAAAAGTGAAAGAAGTGTTAGCTGGTACTTATGAATTTGGTGAAAAGCCAGGTCAGTATTCACAAGCAGCTTTTAACGAATTACAAAGAAGTTATGACAATGCAAAGAAAGTGTTTGAGAATATAGCAAGTACAGGAGAACAAATTGTTCAAACGTATAATGAATTAAAAACAGCAAACCAAACATTTGTACAATCAAAGGTAGCAGAAGAACAGCCAAAAACACCGAAAGAAAAATTACAAGTGAATATTGAATCTGCAAAAGCTTTAGTAAAGAAAGCGCAAGATGGAAATGTAACAGACGGTTCTGTTAAATCATTAAGTCAAAAAATCACAGTTGCAGAATCTGTGTTAAAAGATAAAAGTGTAAAAGATGAGTATGTGGAATCAATGAATCGTACGCTAGAGCACGCTATTTCACTGGTTGAAAAAAGCATCAACAAATAAGGTATAAGAAAAAGAAGCTTATCATGATAGGCTTCTTTTTTGTTATACTAAAAGTAGTATAACAAAAGGGAGCGAATAATTTGGAAGAGAAAAAGCTAAAGAGAATTCTTGAATATGTATGGATCGCCGTTGTGCTCCTTGTAGGATATTATTTATTAAAAGATAAAAGTATATGGGTTCTATTTTTAATGACATTTTTATTAGCGGGATTAGGAACGCTATTTATTAACTTTTTCTTTGATAGTGTAAATGCGTGGAGGAAGAAAAAGAAGGAGACGAAGTAGGGGGAAATAAGTATGCAAAAATTGCAGGTTATGTACTTACTTGCATCGGTATATTTTTCAGTTTACAATCGTTAACTAAAAAACATAATAGACATGAAAATAGCTCGCCATTTCATAGGCGAGCTATTTTATTACGATTTTTTCTTGTCATCATTTGTTTTTTCATTAGCTAAATGACTATGTTTTCTAGAGTAGAAGAAGTAGACGCATAAACCGATTATAAGCCAGACTGCAAAGCTGATCCATGTCGTTTTGGATAAATTAATCATTAAATATAAACAACAAATAATAGCGACAACCGGTAGTACAGGTACGAGTGGTGCGCGAAAGCCACGTTTTAAATCAGGATGAGTTTTCCGTAAAATAAGTACAGCAAAGCAAACGAATGTGAAGGCTGTTAACGTACCGATGTTTACTAAATTCGCTAGTAAATGTAGGTCTAGAAGTCCTGCTAATAAAGCTGCAAATACCCCAGTAATCCATGTGTTTAGTAAAGGGATTTTTACTTTTTTATTTACGCGTGATAACGCTTTTGGGAGCAAGCCGTCTCGGCTCATTGCATAAGAAACACGAACTTGTCCATACATAACGACTAAAAGAACGGTTGTCATTCCTGTCATCGCACCTACTGCAAGTAGCCCCGCAATAGTATCTTCGCCAACGAAATGTAGTGCAAATGCAACTGGATCAGAAACGTCTAATTGCGTATAAGGAACCATGCCTGTTAAAACGAAAGATACGATCATGTATAAAACTGTACAAATAAGAAGGGAACCGATAATGCCAATTGGTAAGTCACGCTGCGGTTTTTTCGTTTCTTCTGCCGCGGTTGCGATTGCATCAAAACCTAAAAAGGCGAAGAAGACAGTGGCAGCGCCAGTAATAATACCGTCGTACCCGAATGGAATGAACGGTGTCCAATTTTCAGGTTTTACATATTTTGCGCCTGCTACGATAAAGGCGATAATAACTGCTAATTTGATAAGGACCATAACATTATTAATGCGTGCGCTTTCGCGTATACCAAAACTTAAAAGACCAGTAATGAGAAGTAAAATACAAACAGCTGGTAAATCAATGAGACCACCTTTCCCTGTACCAGGGGCCGAGGAAATAATGGTGGGAAGGTGTATATTGAACCCTTGAAGCAATGATTGTAAGTATCCAGACCAGCCAACAGCTACCGCTGCAACAGCGAGTAAATATTCGAGCATTAAACACCAACCAACGATAAAGGCGACGACTTCCCCGACTGTCATGTATGCGTAAGTATACACACTTCCTGAGACAGGAATAGAAGAAGCAAATTCGGCATAACAAAAGGCTACACAAGCACAAGTAAATGCAGCAATAAGGAATGATAGCATAATACCAGGGCCAGAATGTTTTGCCGCTACGATACCTGTTAATACAAAAATCCCTGTCCCAATTACGGCGCCGATTCCTAAAAACGTTAAATCGAGTGCCGTTAATGTTCGATCTAGCTGTCTTGGTGATTCAGTACTAAGTGCTTTTTTTCGTAATAATGACTTCACTTTGAACTCTCCTCCTTTAGTTTTCATTTCCATAACTGCGAATATAGTACGAGCCCATTGGAAAAGAGTATGTAAGTGAATGAAAATACAGTTATGGTATGTAGTTTTTTAAAATTTCTGGGTTAATCTTATTATAATTCAGAATATTTTGTCAAATGAAATTTTAACAAATAAAAAGCCGGTTGTAAGGAGAAACTATGTGCAGAAATAGATGCAGGTTAACAATCAGTAGAGATGAAGAATAATCCACTGATTAAAGTTTTACTTTATTATAGTAGGAGAAGATGTTATGTTATTTTATTTTGAACTTGTCGTCATTTTACTTTGTACGAAATTAGCTGGTGATATTAGCGTTAGACTTGGCCAGCCTTCTGTACTCGGTAAATTAATCGTTGGTATTATTATCGGTCCGGCTTTGCTAGGTATTATTAATAGTTCAGAACTTATTGATGAGCTTAGCGAAATTGGTGTTTTGCTACTTATGTTTATGGCGGGACTTGAAACAGATTTAGAAGAGTTAAATCGTAATTTAAAATCTGCATTCGCAGTAGCCATGGGAGGAATTATTTTCCCATTCCTTGGTGGGTATTTAGCAGGACTTGCGTTTGGAATGTTACAGTCGCATGCGATCTTTTTAGGGTTATTACTTTGTGCCACTTCGGTTAGTATTTCTGTTCAAACACTAAGAGATTTAGGGAAAATGAATACGAGAGAAAGTACGACGATTTTAGGTGCAGCTGTATTTGATGATGTAATTGTCGTTATTTTATTAGCATTTGTGATGAGTTTTTTAGGTACACAAGATGTAAATGTAACGCTAGTCATTGCAAAGAAAATCATCTTTTTTGTAAGTATTGTTTTCATCGCTTGGAAAGTTGTTCCGTGGATTATGAAAATGCTCGTACCACTTCGCGTAACAGAAGCGTTAATTAGTGCTGCACTTATTATTTGTTTCTCTTTTTCGTATTACAGTGAAATGATGGGAATCGCAGGTATTATTGGGGCATTTGCAGCAGGAATTGCGATTTCGCAAACAGAGTATAAGCATGAAGTGGAACATAAAATTGAACCGATTGCTTACGCGATATTCGTACCGGTTTTCTTCGTAAGTATTGGAATGGAAATTACATTTCAAGGTATCGGAAGCCAACTTTGGTTCATTATCATTATGACGCTCATCGCAATTTTCACAAAGTTAATCGGATCAGGTTTAGGAGCAAGATTAACAGGGTTTAACTTACAATCTTCTATTAGTATTGGTGCGGGAATGGTGTCGCGCGGGGAAGTAGCGCTTATCATTGCAGCAAATGGACTTGCGGCGAATTTGTTAGCGAAAGAAAATTTCACAGCGATTGTCATTGTTGTTATATTGACGACAATTATTACACCGCCACTTTTAAAGAAGTATTTTGTATAGAGGGAAAGAGCTTATCTGACGTAGATAAGCTCTTTTTTATTACAAAATGCAGTGGTCATGTAGCATGAATGGATTGTAATTATGATAAAATCTATGTATGTGATATGACAAGGAGAGGGAAGTGTGAAGATTACAAAGGGGAAAGTTATAGGTGTAATCATACTTATTGCACTATGTATACCATTTACTGCATGGAAAGAGTCAAAAGTGAAAAATTTTCCAGTTTCTATTTTTTCTTCCTATGTAGAAGACGAAAACCCGAAAGACTATAAGTACACTGCTTTTGTACCTGACTTTGCAATTTGGATACATGGATGGGAAAAACAGCAATCTGAAGGCGAAATAACGTCATATAAAAAAGGTGATCGAACTGTAATTGTTCACCATCCACCTGGTAATGATGGTTTTTATCTATATGATACAAATGATATTAGAGAATATACGCAACCGAAAGAAGTGGAGGTTAAATAGTGAAAGCTTCAACATTACTATTTAAAATTGAAAGTAATATGGATCAATTTTCACCAGCTGAAAAGAAGGTTGCCATGTACATAATGGAGAATGCAGAGATTGTTCCGAATTTAACGACGAAAGAAGTGTCAACGAATGCAGGTGCAAGTGAGGCGAGTGTTGTTCGCTTTTGTAAATCGATTGGAATCGGAAGCTTTAAAGCATTTAAGATAGCGCTCGTTCGTGAATTAACGATTGCTGATTATAATATTAATGATTTTTCAGTGATGAATACGGAAGATGGACCGTACGATTTGTTTAATAAAGTTACATATGTGAATAAAGCTGCAATTGAGGCGAGCGTTACTGCGATAGATAAAAAGGAACTTGAGAAAGCTGCAGATCGTATTGTAAATGCGGATAAAATTATATTTTACGGAGTAGGCGGATCGGCTACTCCGGCGATGGACGGGGCTTATAAATTTACAAGGCTCGGGTTTACAGCGATGATGCTATCTGATTTTCATATGATGTTGCCGCTTGTGACGAATTTAAAAGAGGGCGATATATTTGTTGCGATTTCAACTTCTGGTCGTACGAAAGATGTACTTGAAATGGCACAATATGCGAAGAAGCGAGGAGCTACAGTTATTGCGATTACAAAGCTAGATCAATCATCTCCTTTATATAAAGCGGCAGATATTCGCCTTTGTATGCCGGATGTAGAGCAAGACCATCGCATTGCGAGTATTGCTTCACGAATGACGCAGCTAAATATGATTGATGCTTTATATGTGATTACTTTTAACCGTATTGGTAATAATGTGATAGATCAATTTATGGAGACGAGAGAAGAAGCTTTGCGGTTACGGAAGTTAAAGTAGAAGAAAAGATGAGGGGACTCATCTTTTTTTATTATCTTTGACACAAATATGTCATGTTGTGAAATTTTATTTCATAAAATAAGAAAGAGTTATTGATTTTTAATTTCTTAAAGTTATAATAAAAGTGTGAAATATAATTTCAAAGAGGGTGGCAATATGTTAGAAAATTTATCGACAGAACACCGTAATGAGAAAACGACGAATCTAGATGAGATGAGTATAAAAGAAGTGTTACAAAGCATGAATGAAGAAGATCGAACTGTTGCGTTAGCAGTTGAAAAAGAGATAGAACAAATTGAAAAGGTTGTACAGACTGTTATTAAATCTTTTGAAGAAGAGGGCCGATTAATTTATATTGGGGCTGGTACGAGTGGCCGTTTAGGTATTTTAGATGCGGTTGAATGTCCACCTACATTTGGAACAGATGATAAAATGGTGCAAGGATTTATAGCAGGTGGATTGAAAGCGTTTACTAAGGCGGTGGAAGGTGCCGAAGATCGCGAAGAGTTAGCAGAAGAAGATTTGAAAAGTATTGGATTAAACGAGAAAGATACAGTGATTGGTATTGCCGCAAGTGGTAGAACCCCTTACGTAATTGGCGGATTGAAATACGCACATAGTGTGGGAGCTAGTACGGCGAGTATTTCTTGTAATAAAAATGCTGAAATAAGTAAGTATGCAAAACTCAATGTAGAAGTGGAGACAGGCGCAGAAATATTAACAGGCTCAACACGTTTGAAGGCTGGTACAGCGCAAAAATTAGTGCTTAATATGATTTCAACAGCGTCAATGATTGGTGTAGGAAAAGTATATAAAAACTTAATGGTAGATGTTCAATCTACGAATGAAAAGTTAGTAGAACGATCAAAACGAATTATTGTGGAAGCAACAGGAGTTAGTTATGAAGTAGCGGCAGATTATTACGAAAAAGCAAATCGTAACGTGAAAGTTGCTATCGTTATGGCATTACTACAGTGTGAGTATGGGGAAGCACTAGAAAAACTAAAAGAAGCGAAAGGCTTTGTGAAGAAGGCATTATAAAGTGAAACGATAAGAATAGGGAGGGGGATTCTATTATGAAGAAAGAAGAGAGAATGGCCAAAGAAATTTCGGAGCAACTTGGGGGAATAAAAAATATTCGTGGCATTGCTCATTGTATGACGAGACTGAGGTTAACGCTTCATGATGAAAGTAAAGTGAATATGGATCTTTTGAAAAAGGTTGAAGGCGTTATGGGCGTCATTGAAGATGAAACACTTCAAGTTGTTGTTGGTCCAGGAACGGTAAACAAAGTAGCAGCCGAAATGGAAGTTTTAACAGGATTACGAATTGGTGAGGTTGCAGATCATCATCTTGAAGATATTGGTCAAGAGATTAAATCAGAGATGAAGAAGAAAAATAATACACCAGTGAAGAACTTTTTACGAAAAATAGGTAACATTTTTATTCCGTTAATACCTGGTCTTGTTGCATCAGGAATTATAAACGGAGTTGCTAACTTCGCAAAAAACGCAGGTGCTGATCCGAATGCAACATGGCTACAAATGTTACTACTTATTGGCGGCGGTATCTTTACATTTTTAGGGATTTTAGTCGGTTGGAATACAGCGAAAGAATTTGGCGGGACACCAGTTCTTGGAGCGATTGCGGGTATTTTAATTTTCAATCCAGCGATGGCAAATGTGAAATTATTTGGTGAAGCAATGGTACCCGGGCGGGGCGGATTGTTTGCAGTTATTTTTGCAGCATGGCTTATGGTAGTAGTTGAGAGAAGAGTACGAAAAGCAGTGCCGAATGCAGTTGATATTATTGTAACACCGCTTATTACTGTATTAGCTGTAAGTATAGTAACGATGTTAGCGATTCAGCCAGCAGCGGGATTTTTATCTGATGGTATTACGAGCGGTATTAACGCAATTTTAAATGTTGGTGGGGCATTTGCTGGAGCAGTGCTAGCCGGAACGTTTTTACCACTCGTTATGGTCGGATTACACCATGGTTTAACACCGATTCATATGGAATTTATTAATCAAACGCACGTAACACCTTTATTACCAGTACTCGCGATGGCTGGTGCTGGGCAAGTGGGCGCAGCAATTGCGATTTATGTAAAAACAAAAAATAAACGACTTCGTAACGTAATTAAAGGTGGATTACCAGTTGGGTTTTTAGGAATTGGCGAACCATTATTATACGGGGTTACATTACCACTTGGGAAACCGTTTATTACCGCTTGTTTAGGAGCGGCCGTTGGTGGTGCATTCCAAGCAGTTATGAAAACGGCTTCACTCGGAATTGGCGTATCAGGATTATCTTTAATCCCGTTAATTGCTGATAATAAATATTTACTATATTTCTTAGGTTTAGTCATTGCGTATACTTTCGGATTTATCTTCACGTACTTCTTCGGATTTAAAGAAGAAATGGCAGAAAACATATAGAGAAAGGGATTCCTTTCTCTTTTTCTATTCATAGAAAGGGAGATTCATATGATAGGAGTTTCAATTTATCTTTCAAAAGGGCAAGTAGACAAACAAAAAGAGTGGCTAAAAATAGTGAAGGAAAACGGGTTTTCGTCTATTTTTACATCACTTCATATTCCAGAAGATGACCCAGGTACGTATAAAGAGTTAATTCAAACATTAGGGAAACAGGCTCTCGAAAATGAAATGGAATTAATGGTTGATGTCTCTCCGAAATCGCTACACCATTTAGGAATGACGTATGAAAATGGGGAAGAATTATTGGGGTGGGGCATTACTGGTTTAAGAATGGATTACGGCATTGCGCCAAAAGAAATTGCCCACGTATCTCATAAGATGAAAGTGGCTTTAAATGCGAGTACGATTACAGAATCTTTTTGGGAAGAGTTACTTGCGGAAAATATACGAGTAGAGAATATAGAAGCATGGCACAATTTTTACCCGCGTCCAGAAACAGGACTAGCAAAATCCTTCTTACAAAAACAAAATAAGTATTTACATGAGTGCGGAATAAAAACGATGGCATTTATTCCGGGAGATGGTGAAAAACGTGGTCCGTTATATGAAGGTTTACCGACGTTAGAAAAACACCGCTATATGCGGCCGCTTGAAGCGTATTTAGAACTTATTCAAGAGTGTGACGTCGATAAAGTGCTAATTGGAGACATAAGCGCGAGTCTAGAAAGTGTACAAGAAATCGCGAGTGCGAGTAATGGGATTATTCCGGTGCGATATGAGCCATTCATAAATGAAAATGAAGTATTAAAAGTGGTAGAGAAAGTGCATACAAATAGACTAGATCCAGCTCGTGATGTCATTCGCTCGGTAGAATCACGAGAAGAAAATAAAGTGATTTTACAGCAGATGAATACAATTTCAAGAAAACGAGGCAGTATTACAATTGATAATGAATTGTACGGTAGATATGCTGGGGAGATGCAGGTTGTTGTAAATGATTTACCTGTAGATGAGAAAGTGAATTTTGTCGGAATGGTTGTAGAAGAGGACCTGCCTTTATTGTCTTATGTTGGTGCTGGAAAAAAGTTTCAACTTTTTCTGTGTGATAGAGTAAAAGCTTGAATTAGCGCTATTTTATAAAAGACATTATTCGTAAAACGGATAATGTTTTTTGTTTTCTTTAAAAAAAGCATTTGACGAATGAAAAGAAATACCGTATTGTTTTGTCTTGTGAATAAATATTCACCATAACAAAACAAAAAAGGAGAGTTCAAAATGAATCAATATATTGGGAATTTAATTATTCGTATCGTGTTAGGAGTTACGTTCTTTGCACACGGTTTAGCAAAGTTTCAATCAGGTATAGATAACGTAGCAGGATGGTTTACAAGCATCGGTTTACCAGGTGGTCTTGCATATGGCGTAGCGACAGTTGAATTAGTAGGTGGTATATTATTAATTATCGGTTTAGGTGTGAGGTATGTAGGATTGTTATTCGCTCTTATTTTAGCTGGAGCTATAGTAAAGGTAAATGGAGCAGCAGGATTATTAGGAGATGGAAAGAATCCAGGGTATGAATTAGATCTTGCGTTATTATCAATGGGTGCGTATTTATTCGTTGTAAAAGCAGAAGGATATGTAGATCGTTTCTTAAAAGAGAAAGTAATGAAAACGAAGTAAATTTTATTTTTTTAGTGTTGACTTGACGACTTGGTGTAACTATAATGATTACAACAAGTCGATTAGTAATAAAATAATTCGTATATTTTTTTATTCTAGTTGTAACTAAATTAGTTACAACTAGAATAAAGCTTAAAGAATAAAGGAATATAAAAGAGTAAATAAAAAGTGGAGGAAATAACATGTCCAAATTACATTTAGAGGTTTTTACAGGATCTGAGCAAGCATTTCAAGTTACATCCACAATTGTATACGGAGAAAAAGATGCAATTCTTATCGATGCACAATTTTTATTAAGTGATGCGCACCGTTTAGCAGCTCAAATTATTGAAACAGGAAAGAATTTAACTCATATTTATGTGACTCATTTCCATCCAGATCACTATTTTGGATTAAATGTATTACATGAAGCATTTCCAGAAGCGAAGATTGTTGCATTACGGAATACTGTTGAAGATATTCGTAACACATTTGAGAAGAAAGTGGAACAGTGGAAACCATCTATTGGGCATAATGTTCCTCATCAACCAATTGTTCCAGAGGAATTAACAGAAGAGAAATTGATTTTAGAGGGAAATGATTTAATCATTAAAGGTGGTTTGCAAGGTGATACACCGAATAATAGTTATGTATGGATTCCATCATTAAAAGCCGTTGTTACAGGCGATATCATTTATAACAATACTTTCGTATGGACGTTAGAAACAGATGCTGAAGCTCGTCATAAATGGTTAGAAACATTAAGTGAACTTGAAAATCTTCATCCTGAAATTGTTGTAGCGGGTCATCGTGATTATGACGTACCAAATACAGCAGACGCGATTAAACATACTCGTAAATATTTAGTTGCATTTGATGAAGTTCTTGCAGGAAATCCTTCAAGTGAAGAAATTCAAACGGCAATAAAGGAGCGGTTCCCGCACGTTAAAGCGTTAGAAATTGGACTTGTTTTAGCGGCAAACGCGTTTGGGGTGAAAAAATAATGAAGCAAAAAACAAATTTAGAAATTGTTCGAAGCACATATGAAGGACCATCTTCTTCAAATGCAAAACATTTAGCGGAAGCTCTCTCTGAAAAAGTAGAGTGGACAGAGGCAGCAGGTTTTCCGTACGGCGGAACGTATATAGGTACAGAAGCTATAATGGAAAATGTATTTAGTCGTTTAGGATCAGAATGGGATGATTATAAAGCGAGTGTAAATACGTACCATGAAGTAAACGGAAAAGATGTGATTATTGCTGAAGGTGTTTACTCAGGAGTTTATAAAGAGACGGGAAAATCATTTGAGGCGGAATTTGTTCATGTATGGCAGCTTGAAAATGGAAAAATCGTGAAATTTAAGCAATATGTGGACAGTTACATTGTACGAGAAGCGATGAAGGCTTAAAATAAAATAAGGAAACAAATGGAATCGACTATGTGCAGGCGATTCCATTTGTTTATGTAATTATTAGGGGGAATGGGGAGTACATAATATGAAAAAATGGATAATAGGGACAATTACAATGATTGTAATTGCGGTAGGAGCTGTATTCGGTGTTACTAAACTTCTTAATTATATAGAGGAGGAGGAGAAGAGCCTTAAAGTACAAAAAGTAATGGATCAACAAGGGAAGAAAGCAAAGGAAGAGAAGCAACAAGCTAGTGAAGATGAAATTATTTCTACAATGCATAGGATGGTACATCAAAAAGTGAAATCCTCTGATAAATGGGGATTTATCGAAATGACAAATAAGGAAATTCGTAGTGCGAAGAACGCAGTAGAAAGCAGTACAAATTTTAAATATAAAGCAAAGCTACTTTCTACTTTGGAGCGTTGGGAGAAAGGAGACTTTTCACAAACGGTTGAGGATCATAACTTTTTGTGGGAAATTCAAGGTGGTGATACCGGAAAGGCAACAGAACGTTTATCGCCAGAAGAAGAAAAACAGTATGTGAAAGAAATGAAAGGTAAATAAAAACATCGCCACTCTGGTGGCGATGTTTTTTCATTAAGAATGCTTTCGTACTAAAGCTCTAGTCGTCTGAGGAGAAACAGTTTTAAAATGAGAGAATAAATAGCACCCTGTAACGACGATAATTGTCCCGAAAATTTGAGTCCATGTTAGTTCTTCTCCAAGGAAAATAAATGCTAAAATAGCTGTGAAAATTGGATTGAAATTTAGAAAAACGCCCGATGTAGTAGCTCCTAATTTCTGTACACCAATGTTCCAAAATACCATACAAAGGACCGTTGAAACGAGTCCTGTATATAAAAGTGATGTTATGAAGGAAGAATTAATATTGGAAACAGTGAAGTTGCCTATGTTAAATGGAAGCAATAAAATGACGCCGAAAATACCAGAATATAACGTCGCCATTAGCGGTGTAACTGTTTTTGTCGCCCATTTACTAGAAACAGAATAAATACCCCAAATACATACTGCCGCCATCATCCATAAATCTCCGCTATTAAAATGTAGTGAAAATAAAAGTGCGAAATTTCCTTTTAAAAGGACGAGCATAACCCCGAAAAATGAAAGAATCATAGAAAGAATTTGAAGTGTATTTACTTTTTCTTTTAGAAATAGCACAGAAAATAATGCAATCGAAATAGCGTTCAATGTAGAAATAAGCCCCACATTTGTTGCGGATGTTTTTTCTAGTGCTAAAAATTGAAAAATGTTAAAAAGAACGACTCCTGAAATTCCCATAAGTATTAACGGAAGTATTGCAGAGCGTGGTGGAATGATTTTCTTCTCTTTAAACCATACCATTGGTAATAAACAAATGATCGCAATTAGCCATCTTAAACTTGTCAGTGTCATCGGAGATGCATGATCGACGAGTGATTTCCCAACGACGAAATTTCCTCCCCATAATAAGCTTGTTAATAATAGTAAAAAGACATAAAAATAAGGCATGCTAAAAACCCCTTTGTTGAAATAAGAATGAACTGTAAATAATTTTAGCATTTTTCTTTATTGTCTAATATATTCTTTTGTATAATGGTAAAAACTCGATAAAATGTTTCGTTAGAAATCTATTTTGCAGAAAAACATTCAGTTTTATATAAGTTATGAGATGTTTCTTCGAATAATCATCGGTAAGAAAAAGGAGGGATTTTGATGGAGTCATCTGTTATTAAAGTGCTTGATGATTTAGATGTACAAATTTTAGATATATTGCAGAAGGAGTCACAAGTAAGTAATGCAGAGCTTGCACGACGCGTTAATTTATCTCCAGCTGCGATGCATGCACGAATAAAAAGGTTAGATGGGGAAGGTTTTATTGATAAGCAAGTAGCAATTTTAAATCAAGAAAAGCTTGGATTTGATTTATTATGTTTCATTTTTATGAGCACGAATATTCATCAGTATGAAAAGCTTGAAGTGTTAGAACGAGAATTAGAATCTATGCCTGAAGTGTTAGAATGTCACTGTTTAACAGGAGAGTATGATTATTTATTAAAAGTTGCAAATCGTGATCGTAAGGAACTGGAGCATTTTATTAGAAAGCTGAATAAGCTTGGTATTACACGTATACAGACGAGTTTAGCACTTCGTGAAATTAAATATTCAACGGTATTGCCGATACGAAATGAGGAATCAAGCATCGATTAAGTTGCTTGGTTTTTTGTTTGTGTAAAGTGAAACTTTAATCAGTGGGGGTTTTGTTCATCCACCACTGATTATTAGTTGAACCAATCGGGCGTTTAGGGGCAGTTGATCTCCCACCTACCTTCTTTGCTTCAGCCGAATTTTGAGGTGGGAGTCTTACTGCCCGTTAATGCGGGATAAAATTCAGAAAAATAATTGGCGAGGAGAAAAGAGGGTTGTATTATTATATAAAATTACGAATTAATATTCATTTTTTATAAATATTAATGTGCTGGGTAAGGGGATATAATATGGAAATTTGTAATGCGGTTACAAGTGATGTGAAAGAGATTTATAACTTAATTGAAGTGTACGCGAAAGAGGGGGTTGTTTTGCCACGTTCTCTCTTGTCTCTTTATCAATATTTACAATGTTTATATGTCATGAAAGAAGAAGAGAATGTTATTGGAGTTGCTGGTTTACATGTGTTAGGAGAGGATCTCGCAGAAGTACGATCGTTAGTAGTTTCGCATACATATGCAGGAAAAGGGATAGGGCGTAAGTTAGTGAATCATGTAATGAATGAGGCGGCAAAGATAAAAGTGAACAGGGTAATTTCTTTAACATATGAAACGGAATTTTTTCAAAAGTGCGGGTTTGATTTTGTGAATAGAGAAGCATTGCCAGAAAAAGTGTGGATTGATTGTAGACATTGTCCAAAAGTTGATTATTGTGATGAGGTGGCGATGATACGGTATGTGGGTGAAATTTTTAGAGAGAAAAAAGGCCCACTATTATTTAAGAAATAGTGGGTATCTATATTTTAATCAGAAATGAGATGTTGTTAAGAATTTGAATTCGTTTTTCTCACGGCAAAATTATAAAGTGGATCTCTAAGTTCATAGTTATACGTAGAACCATCGACAAGTCCTACAACTTTATCGCTATCATAAAGGTCGAGCATAAATTGTGCCATTTGTTTTGCAGTGTGGAATTGTGGTACAACATTAGCGTATTGGAACTCATCAATATCAAATGAACGTTTTGCGAATTCTGTTTCAGTTGCAGCAGGAGCTAAAACTTTTGCTTGTAGTTTTGCACCTTGTTCTTTCAGTTCGTGAGATAGTCCTTCTGTAAATGCACTTACATAAAATTTCGTAGCGCAATACGTAACAGCATTGGCAACAATCGTGTATCCACCGCCTGATGAAACGTTAATAAGTTGTGTTCCTTCGGTCATTGAATAATCTCGAACGAAAAGGGAAGATAGTATTGTTAGTGCTTCTATATTTACATGCAACATCGTTTCTATCTTGTTTAAATTTTGTTCAGCAATTGAGGCGAAATTACCAAAACCTGCGTTGTTAATCCACGTTTCAATTTGAAAACTTTGTAGACTTTCATAAAATTTATAAACTTCTTCAGTGACTGATAAATCAGTTCTTCGAATGACAACATCCAATTCCGGATGCATTTCATTAATTTTCAATTTTAATCCGTCTAATTCTTCTTGTCTTCGAGCTACAAGTATTAAGTTTTTTCCGCGAGATGCAAAGGCTAAAGCGGATTCATAGCCAATTCCTGAACTAGCACCAGTAATAACAGTATATTTCATATAAAAGCCTCCTAAATTCAAATTAATTTATCATGGTTAGATTGTATTTGTTAGAGTATACTCTAAGTCAAATGTTTTTTATAATTTGGATAAGGCAGTAAAATATATGAGAGTAAATGGCGTGCGGAGGGAGTATGGTTATGTACACAATTAGCGAGGTAGCTAAATTATTAGGAGTGAGCACACATACATTACGTTATTATGAAAAGGAGAACATATTAATTGCAAATCGCGATGCAAATGGGAATAGATTGTATGAAGAGTCACATATAAAGTGGTTGCAGTTTGTAATGAAATTAAAACAAACGCAAATGCCGATAGCGAAAATAAGAGAATACGCTAGATTATATTTAGAAGGAGAGCATACAACCGAAGCTCGTTTACAACTGTTAGAAAATCATAAAAAATCTATTCGAACTCAAAGAGAAAACTTAGAAATTACAGAGAAGATGCTCGAAAATAAAATTATTGCATACAAAGACTCGTTGAAAAGTAAATAGCGTACAAAATATTTCGTTCTTTGTTGCATGTTGAAAAGGGAGTACAGGTCTTTGTTTTGGAATTTATCTATGAGTATTTTATTATAATGTGCCGATAAATTAAAAAAGAGCAGTTAGCTAAAAGCAACTGCTCGATTCAAAGGGATCTCCAAGGGGGGAATGGAGAAAATATTATGTTACTACCATTATTGACAGATTATTAAGAAATATTCATGTGGATTTAAGAAATTTAAAATATTTTTGGTTAATAGAATCCGGGTGTTGACACTTTATCAATTGGTCATGTAGAATGTTTATGAATGACATTCAGTCATTTTTTCTGTGGAAGGGTGTAGATAAGCAACTTTTATATGTAGTTAGCTTAATAACGGAACAAATATAAGGATAAATGAGGATGATATTGGTTTTTTAAATAGTAGTTAGAGTGAGATTATATTTTTTAAATTAAAAATGACTGACGGTCAGTCAGTAAATAATAGAAGGTGAGAGATATGAAAAATAAAGCTTGGTTATATGTCATATTAACATGTATTTTTGAAGTCTTTTGGGTGTTTGGTTTTAATACAGCTCATACTTGGTGGCATTGGGTCATTATTGTAGGAGTTATCGCTGTTGATTTTTACTTCCTATCGAAAGCGTGCGAACATCTTGCAACAGGGACTGTATATGCTGTGTTTGCCGGAGCTGGTACGGTTGGTACTTTCCTAATGGATGTATTCCTTTTCGGCGGCAGTTTCAGTGTAGGAAAGCTATTCTTTATCGTAATGGTCGTAGCGGGCGTGATCGGTTTAAAATTGGCTGATAATAAAGAAGAAACCGCGGAAGAAATTGTGAAAGGAGCTGCTTAAAAATGGGTTGGATTTTCGTGTTTTTTGCTGCAATTAGTGAAATAGTCGGTGTGATAGGCCTTAAAATGTATAGTAAAGATAAGACGTTAACAAATGGAGCGATTTATATAGGTGGATTCGCAACTTCCTTTGCATTCTTATACACATCTTTCTTGTTCTTACAAGTAAGTGTAGCTTATGCGGTTTGGATTGGCATTGGAACAGCAGGAGCTGTTTTATTAAATATGTTTCTGTTTGGTGAATCGAAAAGTAAGGCACGTTTGATTAGTGTGGCTCTTATCGTATGTGGAGTTACGGGATTAAAGGCTCTTTCATAAGAAAAGGATATTAAAGTTAAATCTCCTAACGATTTGTTGGGAGATTTTTATTATGAAAAGTGCACGATGATTGACAGTACAGCTAGTTATTTTATAAAATGAGTGACAGTCATTCAATACGCGTGTGAAAGGGTTTAGATGATGAATAAAAAAGAAAAAATTGTCTATGCAGCTATTGAAGTGTTTCAGGAAAAGGGCGTTGAAAAAACGAAGATTTCTGATATCGTGAAATTGGCTGGCATTGCGCAAGGAACGTTCTATTTATATTTTCCTTCTAAGTTATCTGTTATGCCTGCAATAGCAGAAGTGATGGTTGAGAAGATGATACTTGCAGTGAAAGAAAAAGTACAGAACGATTCACCTTTTTCAAGTAAAGTTGAGCAAGTAATAGATGCGGTATTTACCTTTATAGCTGAATATCGTGAAATACAAGCATTAATGTATGCGGGCCTTGCATCAACTGAACATATAAAAGAATGGGAAGCTGTATATGAGCCTCTTTATATATGGCTAAGTGACTTTTTAAGTGAGGCAAAAGAATCAGGTGAAATTCGTGATTCGGTTCACGCAGAGCGAACAGCGAAGTTATTTATCGCTCTTGTTGAATCAGCAGCGGAACAAGTTTATTTATATGATCATAAAGATGATGAGCAAGTCGAGCTACAAAAGGCAGAAGTACTAGATTTTTTAACACATGCACTACATATAAAGTGAAACTTTAATCAGTGGGAGGGTTCATCCCCACTGATTATTAGTTGAACCAATCGGGCATTTAAGGGCAGTTATCTCCCACCTAACTTCCTCGCATTCGCTGAATTTTGAGGTGGGAGTCTTACTGCCCGTTAATGCGGGATAAAGAAGTAGTAAGATGAACCTGTCTGAAAAGGTAGGTTCATTTCTGCGGGAAACTGAATGATAGTCATTCACCCTGTGTTTATGTATGTGTGGAAGGATAGAGTGAAATTCTAATGAGTGGGGACATCTTTACTCAGTATGAGCCCACAAATAGCAGGATAAAGAAAAAGCTTCTTGGGCATTATTTTTGAGAGGAACTACGGGAAGAGGTGTTAAAAATTGAAGAAACCGATAAAAGAACAAAAGATGGTATTGATCATTCTTTTGAGTAATATATTTATCGCTTTTTTAGGGATTGGATTAATCATTCCGGTTATGCCGTCCTTTATGAATGATATGAATTTAACAGGAAAGACGATGGGTTATCTCGTTGCAGTGTTTGCAATGGCTCAGCTTATTACTTCACCTATTACGGGTCGTTGGGTCGACATTTACGGTAGGAAGAAAATGATAATCATTGGATTATTTATTTTTGGTGTTTCAGAGCTTCTTTTTGGATTAGGTACAGATGTGTGGATGCTTTATGCAGCGAGGGTGCTAGGCGGGATTAGTGCTGCATTTATTATGCCTGGTGTTACGGCATATGTTGCTGATATTACTTCTATTCAAGAACGTCCAAAGGCGATGGGATATCTTTCAGCGGCTATTAGTACCGGATTTATTATAGGGCCTGGAATCGGCGGGTTTATTGCAGAATACGGTATACGTGTGCCGTTCTTTGTGGCAGCAGTGATTGCCTTTGTAGCATGTGTTATTTCCATCTTTATTTTGAAAGAGCCTTTAACGAAAGAGGAACTTGCAGAGATTTCTGCTAATACGAAAGAATCCAGTTTTATCGGAGATTTAAAGAAATCATTAAATCCAATGTATGCAATCGCATTTATTATCGTATTTGTACTCGCATTCGGATTATCGGCATATGAAACTGTGTTTAGTCTGTTTTCTGATCATAAGTTTGGTTTCACACCGAAAGATATTGCTGCCATTATTACAATTAGTTCAATCTTTGGGGTAGTTGTGCAAGTATTTATGTTTGGCAAATTGGTCGACATATTCGGCGAAAAGGTGTTAATTCAAATATGTTTAGTTGTAGGCGCAATGTTAGCATTTGTTTCAACTATAGTCTTTAATTATTGGATTGTACTTCTTGTTACTTGTTTTATTTTCCTCGCATTTGATTTACTACGCCCAGCTTTAACGACGTTTTTATCAAAAGCGGCTGGGAAAGAGCAAGGATTTGTTGCTGGAATGAACTCAACTTATACGAGTTTAGGGAATATTGTAGGGCCAGCGATGGGTGGAATATTATTTGATGTAAATATTAATTATCCATATGCTTTCTCAGGAGTTGTTTTAATAGTTGGTCTTGGCATTACATTTATGTGGAGAGAGAAGCAGTTAGCTGAAAGTTTCGCGAAGTAATTTAGTGAGTAATGAAAAACCCCTTACCATTGTAAGGGGTTTTTAGAGATAATCGAGAAACGTTCTGATTTAAGTGCATTGTAGAAGAAGAGTTTTCTATTGAACAAAAGTGAGGTTTTACATAATTCACCAAATGAATCAATGAGAGCTTCGGCTCACTTTTTTATTTTCATTCGACAAAATATGACAATATCGCGATTGATTGTTTGCTATGATAAACTCGGAAATCTTACATTTTGACCGAAAATTATCAGAAAAGGCGGATTGAATATGGAAACACTAGCAGTACTGATTTTTCTAGCTGCAATTGTTCTGTTTGTATTATTTATAATTGCTATTTTCAAAAAAAAACCTAAGGCGAAACTTATTATTAGTTCGATTGTATGCCTTGTGTTAGCAATGATATTAATACCATCAAAAGATAAAGAAGAAAAATCAAAAGTGAAAGAAACAACCCAACAAGCTTCTACAGAGGTGAAAGAAGAGCCTAAAAAAGAAGAAGTGAAAAAGGAAGAACCAAAAAAAGAACAACCTAAAAAGAAGGAAGAACCTAAGAAAGAGGAGCCTAAAAAGGAACTTTCTAAAGAAGGGGATTCTTCTAAAGTTAAAATCGCTGTAGGTTCTGTTGAATCAATAGATTCTGTTGGTGGCGAATATTTAAAAGAAAATGCACAAGGCGTGTTTAAAGTAGTTGAAATTTCTATTACAAACAATCAAAAAGATGCAATTACTGTTGACGCTAATAGTTTCAAATTAATGGACAATCAAGACCGCGAATTTACATACTCTACACAAGCTCAGACGGCTTATGATATTGGAAATGGTGGTAAATCTGATTTCTTCTTAAAACAACTTAATCCTGGACTAACTCAAACAGGAAAAATCATCTTTGACGTCCCTGCTGACGCACAAGGCTTAGTATTAAAAGCTCGCGGCGGTATGATGGGTAAAGAAATTAAATTAAAAGTAGAATAAACTTTAAAGGAGCACTAAATTGAAAAGAACAGCTGAATTTGTATTAGGACTTATTGGTGGCATTTTTGGTATTATTTGTGCATTTATCGCTTTACTGATCGGCGGTATGGGGGCAGCTTTCGAAGCTGAAGGCGCAAATACGATTATCGGATTGGGATGGGGTGCCGTAGGCCTATCAATCTTAGGAATCGTTGGCTCTGTTATGGTAAGAAACAAAGCAAAAGTTGGCGGTATCATGATGACTGTTGCTGCTATTGGTGGATTTGTTTGTATCTCTATATTTTACTTATTGCCAGGAGTATTATTATTAATCGGCGGATTAATGGGCATCTTCCGTAAAGATAAAGCTGCTGTATCTGCTTAAAAAGGAGCACTCGAAAGAGTGCTTTTATTTTGCCTTTACTAATACTATTTAACAATTATGCATAAATGGAGGAGTCAGCATGAACAAAAAGATAATTGGGGGAATTTTAGGAGTTATTGTGATTGTTATAGCTCTTGTGAGTATGAATGTATTGCAAAACAAAGCTAAAGAAGCTGAAGAAAAGAAGAAACGTGAAGCTAGCTATGTTCAAGCCGCAGCAAAATTTTATAATAATATCGAACTAATGGGGTTTGTTGCTGATACAGTTTTACCAGAGTATTCGAAAACTTGGTCTAAAGCTATTGATGATCGCCAAGATTTTAATGTAGCTGTAAATGCTAAGAAAAGATTCTATAATTCAATGATTTCTCAAGCTTCTGTACTATATAGTGATATGGAAGGTCAATTAAAAACTGTTTCTGAGGCTGCAAAAGAAAATCCAGATAAGTATAAAGAACTTTATGATGAATATAAAAAGATGTATGGAACTATTACATCTTTAAAGGAACAAACTGAATCTCCTAGTGGAACTCTGATGACATTCAACCAAAATGCAAACATGTTATTCCAAGAATACAAGAAATATAAAGGGAATATAGATGTGGCCGTATTTGAGGATGTAAAAAATGAGGTCGATAAAATTAAAGAAAAGAATAAAGAGTAAATACAATAAAATATAGATTTGAAAAACTCCCTTTAGATATCTAAAGGGAGTTTTTTCAGATTATACATTCCTCTTACGACATAACGTTTTGTTTTTTCATTTATTTACCATGAAACCAAGTATTTAAATTAATAGGATTAAAATACAATAATGGTTGTCTATACATTTTTTCGATACAATTACCTTGTAAAGAAATGGAGACTTAATGAAGTGTACGACTGGGTATTATAGGTTTTTTATCCTTTTATTAGAATCATAAATTAACTTGGAATCTATATAAAAAACTTAAATCAAGTCAGAGGAAAGCCCCTTAGCGTGTCATTTCTTTATACATTAAAAAGCCCACCTATTTCCGTAGGTGGGCTTTATCTTTATTACACAATATCAAAGTATACTCTCATTTCCTCATAAACTTTAACATATTTACAAAAACTACACTTTACAAACTTAATCCAAACCGCTTTAATTCAATAAATATCCCCTCTAATTGCTTTCCTTTATCCGTTAACGTGTACTCTACGCGAGGCGGAACTTCTGGGTATACTTTTCGCGTTATAATCCCTTGCGTTTCCAATTCTTTTAGGCGAAGCGATAAAGTTTTCGGACTAATCCCATCCATTGATTTTTGTAAATTACTAAAGCGTAAAGTTCCTTCGATAAGAAGGTCACGAATGATTAAAAACGTCCATTTTGTACTAATTACGTCAAGCGTTTTAGCGATAGGACAAGGTATACCAGGTAAACCTTTCGTTAATACAACTGGATCTATATTGCTCATGGAAATAGCCTCCATAAAATTTTTTAGATGAATTTTCCTTATCGTATCACAAAACTATACTTTTGGTAACTATATGAAAAAATATCACTACTTCCATAAAGGAAGTTAGTGCATATACAATAGCAATACGAAATACAAAGGGTTTGTATGAGGAGGAGGTGATTTCCATGGGTATGAAAAAGTTGTTTATGTTTCTTAGTTTTTTTGTCATTTGCATTGTGCTTGTAGCATGTAGTGGTGAGCAAAAAACTGAAATTCAGTTATTAAAGGAAATGCCGAAGCCAAAAGCACTGACAGTTGATCCTTCATTAAGTAAAAAGGAAGCGACAGAAATCGTGCATGCAGCTCAGCGTTTTTATGCATTTTGGGATACAGGTAAAGAGGAGCTTATTCCGCAGACTGTTACGGGAAATTTTTTCGATAATACGTTGCCGAAAGGTCGTCCACAAGGTACTGAAGGATTAAAGCTTGCGGCGCAAAATTTTCGTAAAGTCGTTCCTGATATACATTGTGAGATTGAAGACTTATTAGTTGTTGGAGATAAAGTAACAGCTCGTCTTTCTTTTACAGGAACTCATAATGATAAGAAAATCAATTTTTTTGCAATTGATATTTTGCATGTGAAAGACGGAAAAATAACGGAAGATTGGCATTTAGAAGATAATCTTACGCTGAAACAGCAACTTGGATTAATAGCTGAAGAGTAGATCATATAGGGGAGAGAAAAGTGATGAAAAATATTTTTATTATAAATGGACATGAAAAATACGGTACGAAAGAAGGACGATTAAATAGAACGTTAGTTGATTATATGGTAACTGTATTAAGTGAGAATCATTATGTGAAAACAACAACGATTCAAGATGGCTACAATATTAAAGAAGAACAAGATAAATTTTTATGGGCCGATGTTGTAATTTATCAAACACCAATTTATTGGTTTAGTGTTCCTGGATTATTTAAAACTTATATGGATGAAGTATATGAATATGGCTTGTTCTTTAAAGGTGCAGATGAATATGGAACAGGCGGTTTATTAAAAGAGAAGCAGTATATGTTTTCTACAACTTGGAACGCACCTGAAAAAGCATTCGGAGATAAGACGAAGTTCTTTGAAGGAGAAAGTTTAGAATCAGCACTTAGTCATTTACATCGTGTGCAGAAGTTTCTTGGCATGAGTCCGTTAAAGAGTTTTGCTTGTTATGATGTGGTGAAAAATCCGGATATTGAGAAATTTTTGATGGACTTGAAGAATCATTTGGCTGAGGTAATTTAATAGTAGTTTGCATCTTTGTGCGTAAAAAGGTTCATCTTTAAACATGTAAGAGAAGGTACTACTAAGGAGGTAGTACCTTCTCTTGCATTCATAAAAATTGCTTAGTTTTTCTTAGCTTAAAGTCTTCATAAGCGGAATTTAACCTTTTATGAAATACGTTGAAAATCTTTACTCATACAGGACTGTTTTAGTTTTTTTGATTTTATCAAATATTTAATATCAGAGATGTTATCGTATGAAAGCTGAGTATGATAATAGTTAATGTACTCAAGTAATGCAAAAATATAAATAAATAGAGTGAATGATAGCCCACCTAAAGGTAAGTGGGGATACCAAATTACAAAATCAATAGTAAACGTAATAAATCCCGTGATAAGTAATGCTATATTTATCTTTTTAAGTATTTTTAAATATTGAATCATCCTAATGGGTGTAACAGATGTTTTCTCTTTTTTAGTCGTTTCCACTTTACGTACCAGTAAAGTGTTCCTTGTAATAAGATAAACTCTAAAAGAAGAAATGAGATCCAAAAAGAATATAAGGAATATAAATGTAACGTAGGATAAGCATAATTAAGTAAGTAACTTGTGAAAATAAAAGTAATGACTGAAAATAACTCACCTGTGTATAGATAGGAAAGCCTTTTTTCTAGGTTGCTTTTCATGGTTCTTCTCCTTTTATAAAAAACTTCACATTTTAATGCGGGGATGGCTGTATCCATAACTTCGCAAAATTCGCCCAACCGAATGAATCAATTGTTACGTTTTTTAAAGAAGAAGGGTATGTTTTTCTTTTTAAAACATGATAGTTAAATAAAATGATGTTTTCAGCTTGTAAAAAATCTTCGATCTCATACATGAGCTTATACCGTTTTTCTTTATTGTCTTCTAATAAAAAGGTATCAAGTAAACAATTAATTTGTTTGGCATAGTGTGGGTCCATGAATCGATTTACGAAGCAACTTTTATTTTTAAATACATTTAAAAATGCAATTTCATGATCAGCAGCAAACACTTCGCCCATAAAAATAATATCGGCATGTTTATCAATAGAACGATCCATATAATCTGAAACGAGAAATGGGTGAAGTTCTACGTGTACTCCTAATTGTTCGCAGCGTTCTTTTAGGAAATGTGCATCATTTGCACTATCTTTAAATGCGAAGAAATAAATATGTATCGTTTCTCCATTATAGGTGCTCTTTTTTAAATAATCTTTCGCTTTTTCTAAAGAGTAGGATCTTCCCTGAGCTTGGCGGCTTCTTTCAGGGAAAAAGCTTGATGCAGCAATTGTTCGTCGCCCCTCTATGTTACGAAGTATCGTTTCAACGTCATATATTTCTCTCCAAGCTTTTCGAAAGTAAATATCGTGATGAGGACCAGGTTTTGTAAAGTTGAAGCCAGCATAAATACAACCTATTTCTTCTATTTGTATGTCATGTCTATCATTTTCGTTTTCATTTGGCAGTTCATAATCAGCATCTATTTGCACATGATCAGGAATACCCCAAAATTCAATACGGTCTAATAATGCGCGCTCTTTAAAATAATGGGTGAACGCTTCGAGTACGATATTGTCTTCAGAGTAATGAGTAAGTTTAAAAGGTCCAGTACCTATGTAGTGATGATTTTGAATAACTGCATCATGCGGTAAAATTGCGAGTTGCATGGAACTCACATAACGTAAGAAAAATAAATTTGGTTTTGCTAAATGGAATCGAATTTGCAGTGGTGATGGTGTTTCAATTTGGACAATTTCCTGTGTTAACCATGCGTAAGGAGATTGAGCTTGCTGCAATCTTTCAAATGAAAATTGAACATCTTTAGAAGTTAAAAGAGTTTCATTATGAAAATGTATATCTTTTCGTAAATAAAACGTCCACGTAAGTTGATCCTGACTTAATTCCCACGTATGAGCAATGTGCGGTTCCATTTGTTCTGTCACATCGTTATAAAAGACTAATGTATCAAAAATTTGACTAGTAAGATGGCTCTCCGTAGTTACAGCCACAAAAGCCGGATCTAATGGGAATATCTTTCTTGATATAGGAATCTTTAATATGTCGTACATATCATTTGAAGGTTCGTATCCAAAATGATGATGTAGTTTATTTTCTATTTTTTTTTGAAGTGCAAGAGGAAGGGGCTCTTTTAAAAGAAGAAAGACATCTTTTAATTTTTCTTGGGCTAACAGTTCATCTGTATAGGATTCAATTGCTTCTACGAAACTATGTGCAAATATAATTTCTGTTTTATTTCCGCGACCACGCCCTGGTGTCCACTTAATGAATTGTTCCTCGCTCATTTTCTTTAATAAAATCTTCACGTTTTTCGTACTGCAATATAAAATATCCGCTAATTCTTGTAAGCTATTTCGTATAAGTTGCTGATCTTGTGAATGTAACCTTAAACGAACATAATAGTCCATAATCTTCATATGTATGCACTTCCTTCTATTTAAAAGGGGAAACTCTTTAGAATATTCTAACCTTTTTCTCCCTCTTTTTCAAAGTAAAATGAATAAGCATAAGGAGGGGGAAACGATGGGATTCTGGAGTATGCATCGAAATATAAAAATTAGAATTATAACATCATTTTTAACACGAGCGGTATCAACGATGATTTTTCCGTTCATGGCAATTTATTTTTCAATAAAGTTAGATAGTGCGATGGCTGGTGCTTTACTACTAATTAATGTAATAGCTTCATTAGTAATTGGTTTATACGGTGGATATATTGGAGATCGACTCGGTCGTAAAAAAGTGATGATTATCGGCCAAAGTATACAAGTCGTTTCCATTGCTTGTATGGGAATTGCGAACTCAGATTATGTAGATTCACCGTGGTTAACATTTTTATTTATGCTAGCGAACAGCTTAGGATCTGGACTTATGAACCCAGCGACCGAAGCGATGTTAATCGATGTGAGTACACCTGAAAATCGAAAGGTCATGTACAGCATTAACTACTGGGCTATTAACTTGTCAATTGCGATTGGAGCAATATTTGGCGGGTTACTATTTGAAAACTATAGATTACAGTTGTTTATCGTATTAACGGTTGTTGCAATCATTACTTTATATGTGATGGCTGTATATATGGAAGAAGTGTATGTAGCACGAAAAACAGTGGAGAAGAAAAATGTATTAAAAGATATGGCAGATAGTTATAAAGTCGTGATGAAAGACCGAGCGTTTTTAATTTTTTGTGCAGCAAGTATATGTACACTATCGTTAGAGTTTCAAATTAATAATTATTTAGGGGTACGTTTGCAGAAGGAATTTGAAACGATTCACTTTTTCTTCGGAAATGGTTTTACGTTTGATTTAACAGGTATTCGAATGCTGAGCTGGATATCTACAGAGAATACAATTTTAATTGTATTATTTTCGGCGCTTGTTATTAAAATGTTGAAGAGCTTCAACGATTTAAAGATCTTATATGTAGGCTTATTCATTTATACAATTGGATTTACCATACTCGGAACGAGCAATAGCTTATGGATTTTATTAATTGCGGGGCTTTTCCAAACCGTAGGAGAGATGATGTATGTACCGGTTCGTCAATCCATAATGGCAGATATGGTGCCAAATGAGGCGCGAGGTTCTTATATGGCGATTAACGGAATGGTCTTTCAAGTGGCAAAAATGAATGGTGCATTAGGTGTTATGTTAGGTTCATTTATTGCCTCTTGGGGAATGAGTGTGCTCTATTTCATAGTTGGTATGAGCAGTATTTTATTATTTATGAAGGCGATAGGGAAAGAGAAGTATGAGGATGAGAGGGAGGTTTCTCAGATTGGATAAAACTATATAAAAAGCGAACCAGTTATACTGGGACTCGCTTTTTATATCATTTTTAAAACGGATCCACTTCAGCTAAGTCAGGATTAGCGTTAGGATTAGTTAATAAATTTTTCAGTTCACCTACTTCTGAGAGAGCGACGAGGATATAACCACTAATGAGGACGATGAGTCCGATGACACGTAATGTTTGCAGTGAAATTTCACGGCTATGTTCTTCTGAATCGTGTGATGGCGTTGAAGGTGGATTATTGTTCATAATAAGGCTCCCATCTATTTTTATTTACATATGTGTAAATCATTATTTAACGTATGGGTAGGAATTGTATAGTCATTTTCACTATATGAGAAATGCCTACGAAAAGTGATTAGAAATTTTAGGACGAGAAAAGAGGCTGTTATGTGCAGCCTCTTTTTCGTTAAAATGAAGAAATTCGTTTCTTCGTTTTTGGTATAATAATAAACTTTATCCAAAGTACACCGATTACCGTAATAATCAAAGCATGTAGTAATTGTCCTGTAGCAATGAGTATAACACTTGAAAATACAATGAGTTGAATACTTAGTAATGTGAAAATTAAGCTGAGAAATTGATTCATTCTTTCTTCAGTAGCAATCGGATATAATGCCACAATAATATTTCCTGAAAAATATTTCCACAGAGAACGAAGTTGCATAGAAATCATATATAGGACGATGTAAGCGATAGCGCCTTTTGCGTATATGTTCGGTATGAAGTATAGGGTGAAGGAACCGATTAACCCCAAGCGAATATATATACCGAAATAATCATTCCCACGTAAAAACGCTAGTGTATGTAAATAGAAGAAAGTAGCTTGTTTTTTATGTAGTAAAGGTTCAATCCAATTTGTAAGCCATTTTCTGCCGTTTACTTGTTTTTTAATTTGCGGAACATCGGTAAAGATGCTAGCGAATTGATAAAAGCGTATGTCCATTTTTTCTTCTTGCTCAATTATGTATTCCCACGGTATTCGCTTTGTGGGCTGTTTCTTCGTATATAGAAGTAGGAAAGCGAGAAGTAAGAGTAATCCGCCTAATACAATTACATTTGCAGTATAAAATAGCATGTAAATGATCAGGGCGTTACAAGCAATACGAATGATAAACCATATGCTTTTTTCATAACTATCACGCCATATCCAATGTATGTATATGTTCCAGCCCTTTAGAATCATTAAAACGATAAAGATTGTACATAGAAAAGGTACAGTCAATTGTAATGATTGCATGGCAATTGGTACGAGAATAAGGAACGTAAATAATAATGGGAAAAGCTGAATGATGTAATTATATAGAAGAGATTTTTTAAAATAAGAAGTTAATTTCTCTTCTAGTGCTAGTAAATAGACAGCATCGGGCTTTTGAATAAATGTACGTATTGGGCATCTCGTTATAATCGCTGTTAAGACGATTGTAATAAGCAATAGAGATATTCCTTTAGAAGGATCCGTTTTAAGAAACTTGGCGTAATAATATGCACCTACACATGAGACGAAGATGAAACTATATAGTAAACCGTTAATCATACGTGCAAAGTATGTGATGGCATTTTGAATATGTTGTTGAAAGCGAGAGCTCCATAGTGATTCGATTGACATGTTTTTCACCTCTTTTTTCTATTATATATGTTTTATTAAGCAAAAAACGAGCAAATTGCGTTATGCAACTTGCTCGTTTTTCTTTTCTTTATTTTTTTTCTGATCACGATTCATTAATGGATAGAAGGCAAAGCCAATTACGAATAAACCAATTCCGAGAAGGAATGTTTTAATATCGGATGCGCCTGTTTTAATAACCCATAGTGCATAGCAAAGTGCGATCACTGCGACTACGCCATCCATAATTCTTGCCCGCATTTCATTTTTGTATGTTTCACCAGTTGCGACTAGTTTTAACTGGAAGATTGGTGAAACGAGATATGGAATGAGGTAGGCTAAAGTTGACACTGTAATAACGAATGTATAAGCTTCCGCAATTGTTCCTGATAATGTTGAGAATAAGAACACTTGCGACATAATGTTTGTTAATCTTAGTGAATGAATTGGACTTCCTTTTTTGTTTGTTTTTGCGAAGAAGGAAGGGAAGAAACCTTCTTTTGCTGCTTGATAAGGCACTTCTGAGCTTAATAAAATCCAGCCTAATATTGAACCGAATAGGGAAGTAAGAGCAAGTAATGCCATAAGTTTCCCGCCGCCGTGACCCATTGCAGCGTTTAATGCATCTGCTAATGGACGTTCAGAAGCTTGTAATTTATCAACGTGAAGTACACCCATTGTTAAAATTGTAATTCCTAAATAAATTGCAACTGTTATTAGTAAACCGGCAACAGTCGCACGTTTTACCGTTTTGGGAGAAGTAGCTCGGTTTGATAAAAGAACGGCTGATTCAATCCCGATAAATGCCCAAAGCGTTGTAAGAGCCGCTAAATTTACTTGTGAAAGGAGGCCGTGTGATACGCCTTCTTTATCGATCATTGGTGTGTACCATTGTCCAAATTTTGAAGCTTCGAACGCAAATAACGTAACGACGATGAATAGAAGGAATCCAGTCACTTTCGTTGTTGTTGCTAAGAAGTTTAGCTTCCCAGCTCCGCTTACACCGTTTGTTAAAATTAAATGTGTTCCCCAAAGTAAGATGGAACAAATAGTAAATGTAATTAGTTTTCCAACTTCTATATTGAAAGAGCCAATTGAAAATAGTAGTCGTGTATCTTTCATAATTGGGAAGAAGAGCGATAAATATCCCGCGAAAGATGTAATAATGGCAACGTTACTTGCCCAGTTTGCAACCCAATATCCCCATACCATGCTGAAACCAGCCATTTTCTTTCTTTTTGGTGTTGAGAATAAAGCATATGCATGACTTTGTGGTCCTGTCGTTAAATCAGGACGACGAATTGCTAAATTACCGAAAACAAGAGCTAGCATTAAAACACCAAACCCTGTTGTTAACCAAGCTAAAGTGACACCGAGTGGGCTAGCTGTTTGTGCCAACGTACTTGGTACCATGAAAATACCAGCGCCAACCATGTTACCGACAACGAAAGCTGTTAGTACCCAAAAGCCCCATTTTTTTTGTTGCATAGAAAATACCTCCAAAGTTAGTATAACCAAGTCAAGCGAGGAGATATGTATGTCTTCCTATTAGGGAAGAGAAGTTCCAAACAAAACAAAAAAAGCACGTAAACTTGCCGCTACATGCTTTCTATCTTATAAGAAACCCACGACATACCTCTCGATAGCTCTCCACAAACGAAACGTTTGTGACAGTTCTGCACTTATTAAATGCAGACCCAGCAAGCGTGCATGGTGGACACATCTTACTTCGGCAACCATTCCTTTCTCATTCATTCATCAATGCCACTACATCTCCTGAAATGATACTCTTAATGATTGCAACCTCTACCTCACCGAGATACGAATGAGGATTTATGTATTAAATTAACATGTTTAAGAGTAACAAATGTATTTTTATACGTCAATGGATATAGTAATAATCAGATTATAGAGAAGAATTTGTTATTAGGTCCTGGAGGGTTTTAACTAAAAAGCAGCTGACCTAAATATTAGATCAGCTGCTGAATATAAGATTAAACTAAGTTTAATACAGTTACTTTTTGACGAGTCATAGACTCAAGACTCTTACGAATACCTTGTGCGCCCATACCTGAACCTTTTACACCGATGAATGGGAAGTGGTCAGGGCCGCGCTCTGTGCGTCCGTTAATTTGAACAGAACCAGTGTCGATTTTGTTAGCAATTGCAAATGCTTTGTTAATGTCTTTCGTGAAGACACTTGCTTGCAGACCGAACTCTGATTTGTTAGCAATTTCAATCGCTTGTTCGTCAGAAGAAACACGGATGATTGGAAGGATTGGGCCAAATGGCTCTTCCCAAGCAACTTTCATTTCTTCTGTTACGTTGTCGATTAATGTTGGATAAATTAGGTTGCGCTCACGTTTGTTACCGATAACGATTGTTGCACCTTTTTCAGCAGCATCGTCAATTAAACCTTGAACGAAGTCAGCAGATTTGTCGTCGATTAATGGAACGATTGTGCTGTTTTGTTCTGGAGATCCAACTGATAGTTCAGCTACTTGCTCTTTTAATAAGCCAGCTAGTTCGTCTGCTACATTTTCATGTACAAGTACACGCTTAATAGCTGTACAACGTTGACCTGAGTAAGAGAATGCACCGCTTACGATATGCTTTGCAGCTTCTTGTAAGTCTGCATCTTCACAAACGATACCAGGATCTTTACCACCAAGTTCTAATACAAGTGGAATCATCGCAGCTTTTTTCGCTAAATGTTTACCTGTATTTGTACCACCTGTGAACGATACCATATTTACGCCAGGATGTTCTACTAAGTAGTCACCAATTACAGAACCGCGTCCTGTAGCTACGTTTACAAGACCTTTTGGTAGGCCTGCTTTATGAAGTGCTTCAACCATTTTAACACCGCTAATTGCACCTTGAGTTGCTGGTTTGAAGATAACAGCGTTACCCATAATAAGTGCTGGTGCAAGTTTTGCAGCAGATAAGTTTACTGGGTAGTTAAATGGTGCAATTGCTAATACAACACCAAGTGGTGCGCGCTGAATAATCGCAAGTTTAGATTTAGATCCACCAGGGAAGCTATCACCCATCATGCTTTCACCGTGCATGTGAAGTGCTTCGTCAACTGTGTAACGAATTAAGTCAGCTGTACGAACGACTTCTTTTTGCGCATCTTTATAGCCTTTACCGACTTCTTTCATAATGATATCGGCAATTTCATCTTGCATATTTACGAGCTCATCAGCCCATTTATATAAATATTTTGCGCGATCTTGTAGAGAAGCTTCAGCCCATGATTTTTGAGCTTCTTTTGCAGATGCAATTGCTTCATCCACTTCTCCTCGAGTAATTGCTTGTACTTGCCCAATTACTTCGTGTAAGTATGGAGATGGAATGTCGATTGTTTGACCTGAAGAGCTTTCTTTCCATTCTCCGTTTAAATAAAATTTGTACGTATTGCTAGTTGTCATGATTAGTCCTCCTAAAATAGCAACTTGTAAGAGTGAGTATAAGGTGATTGTAGGTGGTTTGATAATATTTTTCAAATGAAATGTTTGTGAAAACGATTTCTTACTATTTTTTTATTTTGTATGCCCTTTCTTACAGAAGATTCTCTTATTTCAAACTGAATTATAAGCAGAATGCATCACTTTTATTTTTGTGATAAAAGATTATTTTATTCTAAAGCGAAAAAAATAATTGACAGAATACTCAATAAAGTTTTAAGATTATAAATGGAAAATAAATGAAGGGGGTGTGCGTAATGATTGTAATCGTGAATGTAATGGGCTTAGCTCTGTTAAATGGCGGAAAACATTCATATCATTACGCAACCCGTGCGGATATATAGGACCTTTTTGTCTTATGAGAAGCGTACGTTGCGTATATCGTAACGTACGCTTTTATGCATTCTATTGCATATCGTCAAGCGGCGGTATGCTTTTTTTTGTTTATTTTCCTTGTTACTATAAAAAATCAGAATTTGGAAGGTGGAAAAATGTGATGAAATTGTATGGCTTACGAAATGTAAATGTGATGGGTTTGGATAGCGGGTAAAGAAATGTGAATCAAACGGGAACGAGAAAGGGGAGGTTATATTGTTTTCAGTATTACTAAAGTTAAGCTGGTTTTTTAGAGAGCATTGGAAAAGGTATAGTATCGCAATTGGGGTGCTTTTAATTGTAAACGTGATAGAGGTAATTCCACCGAAAGTGTTAGGAATTACAATTGATAATATTAAAACGGGAGCCTTAACGAATGAGGCGATTATGCAATATATTTTTATTTTACTTGGGGTAACGATTGGTGGGTATGTGCTTACTTTCATTTGGCAGCACCAACTATTTGGCGGTGCGTTCGTACTTGAGAAAACGATGCGTTCAAAATTTATGGGGCATTTACTTAAGATGACACCGACGTTTTATCAAAAAAATCGTACTGGCGATTTAATGGCGAGAGCGACAAATGATTTAAAAGCAATCTCCATGACAGCTGGTTTTGGTATATTAACGCTCGTTGATTCTAGTCTATATATGCTTACAATCGTTTGTATGATGGGCTTTTCAATTAGTTGGCAGTTAACATTTGCTGCGCTTATACCGCTTCCGATTATGGCGTATGCGATGAATAGATACGGAAAGAAGTTGCATGAAAGATTTACAGTCGCGCAAGATGCGTTCGGGGATATGAACGATAAAGTACTTGAATCAATTGCGGGTGTACGCGTTATTCGTGCGTATGTACAGGAGAACGCTGATCAAGAAAGGTTTCATCATTTAGGAGATGACGTATACGAGAAAAATATGAGAGTAGCAAGAATCGATGCATTATTCCAGCCAACTGTAAAAATGCTCGTCGGTCTTAGTTATTTAATTGGTTTAGTGTACGGTGCATATCTCGTATTCCAATCAAAGGTGACACTTGGTGAGCTCGTTTCTTTTAACGTCTATTTAGGGATGATGATTTGGCCGATGTTTGCAATTGGTGAATTGATTAATGTTATGCAAAGAGGAAATGCGTCGCTCGACCGTGTAAATGAAACGTTAGCTTATGAACCGGATGTAAAGAATCCGAAAGATCCAAAGGTTGTACAAGAGCCAGATTACATTCAATTTGATAACGTTACTTTTTCATATCCTTCATCAATTGAAACAAATTTAAAAAATGTTTCGTTCTCATTAAAACAAGGAGAGACACTTGGAGTTGTTGGGAAAACAGGAAGCGGGAAAACGACGCTCGTTCGTCAGCTTCTTCGTCAATATCCACTTGGGGAAGGGGATATTGCGGTTTCTGATGTGAAGCTAGATAAAATTACGAATGATAACGTACTTGGCTGGATTGGATATGTACCTCAGGAACACATTTTGTTCTCAAAAACAGCGAAGGAAAATATTTTATTCGGAAATAGAGAAGCGACTGAAGAAGAACTTGAAAAAGCGATTGAAATAGCTGCGTTTAAAAAGGATTTAGAGTTTTTACCGGAAGGTTTAGAAACGCTCGTTGGAGAGAAAGGTGTTTCTTTATCAGGTGGGCAAAAGCAAAGGATTTCGATTGCGAGGGCTGTTATTCAAAATCCGGAAATTTTAATTTTGGACGATTCTTTATCAGCTGTTGATGCTCGTACTGAAGCGGCAATTATTGAAAACATACGAACAGAAAGAAGCGGGAAGACGACGATTATAACGACGCATCGTTTGTCAGCAGTGCAGCATGCTGATTGGATTCTCGTTATGGATAACGGTGAGGTTATTGAAGAAGGTTCGCATGAAGCGCTCGTTCGAAATGGGGGCTGGTATGCAGAGCAGTTCGAAAGACAACAAGGTGAAAGTGAAAGTACGGATAGTGGGGTGAAAATATGAGTGTTTCAAAACGATTGTTTCAATACGCGATGAAAGTAAAAGGGCCGATTTTTGCAGCGATGGCGATGCTATTTGTTTTCGTTATTGCAGAACTCGCGGGTCCTTTCGTCGCAAAAACGATGATCGATGAGCATATCGTTGGAATAGAGAGACCCTGGTATGAAACAGAAAAGAGTGAGGATGCTGTTTCATATAATGGCGCCTTTTATAAGCGAAGTGATCGCTTTGAACAAGGTGAGCAAAAAGGGAAAGAAGTCCGAGTGATTCAAGTTGGTTTTCAGTACTATTTTGTACCGAATAAAATAACGCTTGAAGGAACTCGTTCTGTTAAGGGTGATGTGCTTACAGTACAAAGTGGTAAGGCAGTGCAAGTGTATAAATCGAAAGCCTTAACGAAAGAAGAAGTATTTGCGTTTTATAAACCAGAAATAAATAGGTTATTACTACTTGGCGGTGGATATTTCGCTTTATTAGTAGTCGTATCATTATTTGCATACGGAAAGCAGTTCTTCTTACAGAAGGCGGCAAACAAAATTATTCAAATTATGAGGGAAGACGTCTTTTCCCATATTCAAACGTTGCCAATTCGTTATTTTGACCATTTACCAGCAGGGAAAATTGTATCGCGTGTAACGAATGATACAGAAGCGATTCGTGATTTGTATGTAACAGTGCTTGCGACATTCGTCTCTAGTATCATCTATATTATCGGGATTTTCGCTGCGCTATTTTTACTTGATGTAAAACTGGCGGCACTATGCTTACTCATCATCCCAATTTTAATTGTTTGGGCGATTATGTATAGAAAGTATGCGTCTGTATACAATCATAAAATGCGTTCGCGTTTATCGGATATTAACGGAACAGTGAATGAATCAATTCAAGGGATGCCAATTATTCAAGCATTTCGTCAAGAACATGAAACGAAGAAGGAATTTGAAGAGTTAAATGGTGATTATTTTAAATATCAAAATAAAATTTTAAATTTAAATGCAGCAACTTCGCATAATTTAGTGTCTGTATTAAGAAACATCGCTTTTACAGGTGTAATTTGGTATTTCGGTGGTGCTTCATTAAGTGCTTCTGGCCTCCTTTCTCTAGGGGTACTGTATGCTTTCGTCGATTATTTAACGAGATTGTTCTCGCCAATTACGAACATGGTGAACCAACTTGCTAACTTAGAGCAATCGCGTGTTGCATCAGAGCGCGTCTTTGAATTGCTAGAGGAAAAGGGAGAGGCAGTAGAAGAAGAACGTATGCCTCGCTTAACCGGAAATGTGAAATTCGATAATGTTTCGTTTTCTTACAATGGAAAAGATGAAGTATTAAAAAATATTTCTTTCGAAGCGAAACAAGGGGAGACAGTGGCACTTGTCGGTCATACTGGATCAGGAAAAAGTTCCATTATGAATGTGCTCTTTCAGTTTTATGAATTTCAAAAAGGGAAGCTTACGATTGATGGTCACGATGTAACAGAGATGCCGAAACAAGCAACACGTGAACATATGGGAATTGTATTGCAAGATCCGTTTTTATTTAGCGGGACAGTGGCATCCAATGTAAGCTTAGAAAATGAAAAAATTTCAAAAGATTGCATCGTAAAGGCGTTACGTGATGTTGGTGCGGAAAGGTTTGCGAACAATATAGATGAAAAAATTACGGAGAAAGGAAGTACACTTTCAACCGGAGAACGTCAGCTTATATCGTTTGCTAGAGCACTTGCTTTTGATCCTGCTATTTTAATTTTAGATGAAGCGACTTCCAGTATTGATACAGAAACAGAAGCGATGATTCAACAAGCGCTAGAAGTTGTGAAAAAAGGACGAACGACGTTTATTATCGCTCATCGTCTTTCAACAATTAAGAGCGCTGATCAAATTATTGTGCTTGATAGAGGAACGATTTTGGAAAAAGGTTCCCATGATGAATTAATGAAAAAGCGCGGGCGTTATTACGATATGTATAAAACGCAAATGGAAGGAAACCAGAGTGCTTAATTTTTAGAAGAACTTGCGATTTTCGCAAGTTCTTTTTTGATTGGATTGTCCGCTTAGAAGTTAATATATTTCACCGGCTGAAAAACTTATAAATAAGTAAGTATTGTTTTACCTTTTTCTTTATAAATGCTATATTAAAAAATGTTACTTATTTTTTGTATGTAGCGCTATTTTTCCATTTTGTTTGATTATGAAGAAAAAGGTTAAACTAAATAAGAACATTTTCATTGAAAAATTGTTCGAAATTGCATACAATCAATATAGTTTTTAAATTCCTATCAGAATACTTGGAGGACTACTATCATGAAAAAATTATTTTCAGTGCTTGCAGTAACTACATTAGCGATTGGGATTGTAGCGGGCTGCGGCAAAGAAGAGAAAAAAGATACAGCTAGTCAAGATGCATTACAAAAGATAAAACAAAGTGGTGAACTTGTAATTGGAACAGAAGGTACATACCCACCGTTCACATTTCACGATTCAAGCAATAAATTAACTGGATTTGATGTTGAGCTATCAGAAGAAGTTGCAAAACGTTTAGGTGTAAAGCCTGTATTTAAAGAAACACAATGGGATAGCTTACTTGCTGGATTAGATGCAAAACGTTTCGACATGGTTGCTAACGAAGTTGGTATTCGTGAAGATCGTCAAAAGAAATATGACTTCTCTAAACCATACGTTTCATCTTCAGCAGCGTTAGTTATCGCAAAAGATAAAGATAAGCCTGCTACATTTGCTGATGTAAAAGGTTTAAAAGGAGCACAATCTTTAACGAGTAACTATGCAGATATCGCTAAGAAAAATGGTGCGGAAATCGTTGGTGTAGAAGGATTTAGCCAAGCGGCAGAATTATTAAGTTCTGGACGCGTTGATTTCACAATCAATGATAAATTATCAGTGTTAAACTATTTAGAAACGAAAAAAGATGCAAAAATTAAAATTGTAGATACAGAAAAAGAAGCATCACAAAGTGGATTCTTATTCCGTAAAGGTAGCGACAAACTTGTACAAGAAGTAAATAAAGCGTTAGAAGATATGAAAAAAGATGGTACGTACGATAAAATAACGAAAAAATGGTTCGGTGAAAATGTATCTAAGTAGCGCATTGATGTCAGATCGATTGTCTACTTGGATAGATATTATGCAGACTTCCTTCGCGCCTATGCTGAAGGAAGCTGTCTTTACGACAATTCCGTTAACGCTTATTACATTTATTATCGGTATTATACTTGCGACGTTAACAGCGCTCGCACGTATTTCAGGTAGTCGTATTTTACAATGGATTGCTCGTATCTATGTATCTATCATTCGCGGAACGCCACTTCTTGTACAGTTATTTATTATTTTCTATGGTCTTCCAACTCTTAATATTGAAGTTGAGCCATATACAGCAGCAGTTATTGGATTTTCATTAAATGTAGGTGCATATGCATCTGAAATTATTCGTGCTTCTATCCTTTCAATCCCGAAAGGACAGTGGGAAGCAGCTTACACAATTGGGATGACATACCCGCAAGCATTAAAACGTGTTATTTTACCACAAGCAACACGCGTATCAATTCCGCCGCTTTCGAATACATTTATTAGTTTAGTGAAGGATACGTCATTAGCGTCGTTAATTTTAGTAACAGAAATGTTCCGAAAAGCGCAGGAAATTGCGGCAATGAACTATGAGTTTTTAATTGTTTATTTTGAAGCAGGTCTAATTTATTGGGTAATTTGCTTCTTATTATCTATCGTGCAACAAATATTAGAAAAACGTTCAGAACGTTATACTCTAAAATAACCCTTTCATAAAAGGAGTTTTTGTTTTTATGATTTCAATTCAACATTTACAAAAAAGTTTCGGAGATAATACCGTACTAAAACATATAGACTTATCAGTTGAGAAGGGCGAAGTTGTTGTTATTATCGGGCCATCTGGATCTGGTAAAACGACATTCTTGCGTTGTCTCAACGTGTTAGAAACGCCGAACGCTGGTAACATTCGCATCGGCAATAAAGAGCTCGATTTCTCTCAAAAAGTATCGAAGAAAGATATTGTAAATCTTCGTACGCAAACAGGTATGGTATTCCAGCACCATAATCTATTCCCGCATTTAACAGCAATTCACAATGTAATGGAAGGGCTCGTTACAGTGAAAAAGATGGGGAAAGAAGAGGCGAAGAAAAAAGCAAACTATTTCCTTGAAAAAGTTGGTCTTGCGGATAAAGTAGACTTATATCCGTTCCAATTATCAGGTGGACAACAACAGCGCGTTGGAATCGCTCGTGCGCTTGCGATGGAGCCGGAAGTTTTACTATTTGATGAGCCAACGTCAGCACTTGATCCTGAGCTAGTTCAAGAAGTTTTAAAGGTTATGAAAGAACTTGCTAAAGAAGGAATGACGATGGTCATTGTAACGCATGAAATGCGCTTTGCTCATCAAATTGCGAACCGTGTTATTTTCATGGATGGCGGTGTCGTTGTCGAACAGGGTACACCGGAAGATGTATTTACAAATCCAAAAGAAGAACGAACGAAGAAGTTTTTACAAATGTTGCAGTAAATTAAGGAAGGTCTCAAGGCATATGCCTTGAGACCTTTTTGCCATATATATTTATTTTTGGAATCCGCCAAGACTTTGCTCAGCCATTGCAACTAAACGTTTTGTAATTTCTCCACCAACAGAACCGTTAGCGCGAGCCGTAGAATCTGCTCCTAATTGTACACCAAATTCTTGAGCGATTTCGTACTTCATTTGATCGATCGCTGCCGTTGCACCTGGTACTACTAATTGATTGTAAGAACTTTGGTTTGCCATAGGAATATATCCTCCTTAGAGTTATAAAAATTTTTTTGGTTGGACTAGCTGGATTTGAACCAGATTATCGCCCCGTTTGGCGCTAATCCATCGGTAATTAAGTTTGTACTCATAGTATGGATGTTACCTAGAAAGATATACAAAAAAATAATTTGTAAATTTTGTAAAAAATATTTCATCATTTCGTAAATTATGAAATAAGAGTAATCGTTGTATTTTTAAGAAAGAAGGCTAAACTAAGAGCGAAATCATATGCGTTTTTTTCTTTGTATAACCAGCTTGGCTTACTTAACTTATGATTTGTTAAAGTGAGACAAATTCCAGTTTAGTAAAATGAAAATTAAATCGGGAGCAACTACATAGTTCTGTTTTAACCCAGGATGGGGCAGAAAAAGGAACTGACCGCGTCTATGCACGGCTAGATGCTCTCTTTAATCTAAAAAAGAGGCTTTTAAACGAAAATGTAATTAAAGTGAGAAAAATTAAAGCTTAGTAAAATGAAAATTAAACGGCAACAACTGCATAGTTCTGTTTTAACCAAGGGTGGGGCAGAAAAAGGAACTGACCGCGTCTATGCACGGCTAGATGCTCTCTTCAATCTAAAAAAAGGGCTTTTTAATTGTTTTTAAACGATAACGTATGGAGGAATCATGATGGGAATTTGCCCGCTTTGCAACGCACTAGAATCACAAACATATTCTTGTCAAAATTGCCAAGGTATACTCCAAGATTATGGGAAAACTGTAGATTACATAGACGATTACAGTGCATATATGGATCAAGAATTATTAAGTGCAGTAGACGGTTTAACACATAATAATTCACAGGAGTATTGCAATCATGTTTTTTATTGCGGAGTATGTAATGTGGAAACAGAAGTTGTAGTGAAGCTCGTTTAAATAAAAAACTTCCACCTTATGAAGGAGGTGGAAGTTTTTGTTTTTGTATTTGTGAGTTAATCATAGGGGAAGGGATGTTTTCGGTATGTGACGAAGGATTTGATTTTATTTGTGACATTTTTTCTTTCGTGTCGCGCAAAGAGTGTTCAGTTAAATAGATGGCATATTCATAAAATAATTGGCGCGTAAGTTCACTTTGTTCTTTTAACTTTTCATCTTGGAATACAGTTCGCCCCGGTTTAGAATTTGCTTCAAATAGCCACGGGTTTTCCGTGGTGTCTAAACCAATGTCAAAACCAATTTCTCCAATGTTCCCGGTTACTTGCCCATCAAGTGCATAACTGATTTGTAAGGCTGTTTGTTTTAGTTTATTTTCAATTTGAACTTGCTTTGTTGAATCAGGAAATAGTTCCTGAAGTAATTTCGTATCACCGCCGCTATTTACATGAGTTGTTAAGCTACCTTTGCCGGCGATTTTTGCGACGATTGCACTGACTACCCAATTACCAAAATGGTTTTTATTTGTATGAATGCGAAAATCGACGGGTTGCCCTTCGAAGCGGAGCAGTGAGATACCTTGTTGTACGATAAACTTTTTTAAATCATGTCCTTTTAACACATGGTTAAGAAGGGCTTCTAATGATTGATACTTTCTTAGTTTGTTTTGTTCATTTTCACGATAACGACAATAGTAGCAATTATCAGTTTGAGAATAGAGTATTTGATGAATATTTCTTCCGAAGCTACCGTGTATTGGTTTCATATAAATGTACTTATACGTACCGAGAAGTCGTTCTACTTGTTCAAAATGTTGAAATACTTCTGTATTTGGTAAGAATGGTTTAATTGAATCTTCTTTCATTAAAAGTTGATGCACTTCCCATTTATTGAAAAATCCCGGATTAAACCACGGAATCGCATAGTCGCTTTCTAAACGTTTTTTTGCTCTTACGATAGGTTTGTAATTTTCTGCTTGCCGATTTGGTAATCGGTCGTAAATGACATTTGGTAAAGGGACTTTGTTTTTTACCCATTTTCCTTCTTGAAAGAAGTACCCTTCAATTGTTTCCTCTCCCCAGTTTATATGTTGAATGCCAAAGACAAATACAAATGGCTGCAATGTGAATGGTGGTGTTAATAACTCACTGAGAGAGATGGAACGACTTCCTAAAGGAGAATTAGAATCATCGTTAAAGCCAGTTGTGAAAATCCCGATTAATGGGCCGAAAACAATGGTTTGATTGTGTAAGAAGGCATGGATTGTTGCTGAATGCGGTAGTAAAAGATCGGCTGCAATCTGTTCGCCAATAATAATTTCTCGCGTGAATGAATAATGAATTTTAATATTCTCACATGTAATATAACGTAAGCCAAAGAAAAAGGATGTAATTGGTGGTGTAATAGAAAAAACGTAAGGTAAAGTAATACTATTTGGATGCTCATCTGAAATACTTAATGTATATATGTGCTCTTTCAACGGGGATTTCCTCCTTTCGTTATGGTGTAAATCGGCTAAACTTTAATGGACCATGAAAAATTTGTTCAGCCAGTTCGTCGTTGTACCTAGTATAAACTTCGTAAGATGGCATCGTATTGACGTACATAAGCCAAATGGCACCTTTTTGATCCATAATGGTAGAAAGCTCTAGTTCAAATAATGAAGAATAGGACTGATCGAGTGTTTTAAACACTTCATTTACAACATCATGTAAAGCATCTTTTAATAATTGAACGCCAGTTGGAGAAAGTAAATATTTAATTTTAGAAAAAGGATGTAACATAGAACGTTCTGTTGCTGAAAGTAAAAATTGTGCTGGGAATGAAGATTTTTGTATAAATTGACCGAGCACTTTCCAATTCTGTTCTTTATTTTTTTGCATAATGGTTCGAATATGAATCGGATATGATAGTTGATTTGGAGGTTGTAACATTGGATGAATCATATAACGGAATGAGTGTATGTTCGATTTGCACCATGATATAAATTCATCTGTTCGTTTGAATTGAGTAGAAGTATGATGTTGTTCATTTATTGTATCGATATGAAATGTTTTATTTTTGTAAGTGGCCCGATATAAATTTTCATTGGAGTGTATATTGATTGGTCTTATAATAATATCTCTTGTTTCTAGTAGTAATTTAAAAATTCCTTGTACTGTTCCTTTTATTATTTTTGGTACGTAAGGGGAAAGACGTTTATTAGTAATAAAAAGATTGTGCAAATCGCTTGGGTTAATAAGTGTGTTGTTTAAAAAAGTAGTGGAAGAACGTTTGTGTAATGAATGAATAATCGCATTTGCTTGTTGGAATTCCTCATCCTCTTTGAAATGACAACGATCATATATATATGAAGGAATGGGAAAGGTTTGATCTATCCAATTTCCTGTATCTGTATCGTAAATAAGACCAGAAACAAGATCTGTCTTTGAATCAATGCTAAACGGTGTGAATTGGGCAACGACGTTATGATAAAGACGAGCTCGCTTAGCGATTTCGGTGTAATACATTTGCTCGTGATGGAGCCCGGAAGTTAAAAGACCAAGAACCAACGAAATCACTCCTTTAGTAATAAGATGTTTGCATTATAGGCGAAGCTATATATTGCAAATACGTTTTTATACCATTATACTTTTGTCCGTATGATGATATGCTATAGTTTTGGAGAAGTGAAAGGTTGATTGTGATGAATATATGGTTAAATATGTTAATAACGACAGGGCTCGGGGCAATTATTGGAGGATACACAAATCATTTAGCGATAAAAATGTTATTTCGTCCTCATCGTCCGATTTATATTGGGAAGTTTCAGGTTCCATTTACGCCAGGGTTAATTCCGAAGCGCCGCGATGAGCTTGCTGTTCAATTAGGTAAAATGGTTGTAGACCATTTGTTAACACCAGAAGGAATCGGAAAAAAACTAACAAATAAAGAGTTTCAAACCAGTTTAATTCGCTGGACACAAGTGGAAGTTGATAAAGTAATTACAAATGAACAGTCGTTACGGGATATGTTAGAAAAATGGAATTTAGAACATGTAGAAGAAGAGGCGATCGGGAAAATCGAACATGTTATTACAGAAAAAATTCATGCATTTTTAGCAGAGTACTATACATATACATGGGAACAGGCGTTACCTCATTCTGTTCATGAAAAAGTAGAGAATGCGATTCCGAATGTAGCATCTTTTATTTTAAAAAGAGGAATTAGCTTTTTGGAAAGTGAAGAAGGAAAGGAACGCCTTTCAAAAATGATTGATGACTTTTTCGCTTCTCGCGGGACATTGCTTAACTTAGTTGGTATGTTTTTAGGAAATGTAAGTTTAGTTGATCGCGTGCAGCCGGAAGTCATTAAGTTTTTAGGACAAGATGGAACAGAGCGTCTGTTAACTGATGTACTGCAAAAAGAGTGGGAAAAGTTAAAAGAAAGAGACGTAAAAGAATTAGAAACGTTCGTAGAGAAAGAAATGATTGTGAACTCCATATTGTCAGCGGTTAAAGTAGAGGAAACAGTGAGTAGATTTTTAAATCAGTCTGTTCAGCAAGTATGTGAGCCAGTTCGAGAAACAATCGTTGAAAAAGTGGTCCCTAGCGCAGTAGAGAAAGGCTTGAAGTGGGGGACAGAAAATGTGGGAAGTATATTGGGAAATCTACAGCTTGCGGAAATTGTCCAGCAAGAAGTGTCTACATTTTCTACAGAAAGACTAGAAGATCTTGTACTATCTATTACAAAAAATGAGTTGAAGATGATTACATATTTAGGGGCATTATTAGGAGGAACGATTGGATTTATTCAAGGCTTGTTGCTCTTGTTCCTTAAGTAATAAAAGTGAAATTTCTTCACATCTCTTGCATAGTTTGATATGGTAAGAAGAGGTGCGGATAAAATGCACTTAAAAGGCAGTGCGAGCGAAAAGCGCTAGCCTTCTAAAGGAGGAAAAATAAAATGACAAAAAACATTCATGATGTTGCATATGAATTACAAAAAACAATCGCTGAAAACGAAGATTTCCAAACACTAAAAGCAAGCTACGCAGCAGTACAAGGAGATGCAGAGTCAAAGAACTTATTCGAAGAGTTCCGCACGATGCAACTTGGCTTACAACAAAAAATGATGCAAGGCCAAGAAATCACTGAAGAAGATAACCAAAAAGCACAAGAAGTTGTAGCTCGCATTCAACAAGATGCAAAAATCACAAAGTTAATGGAAACTGAGCAACGTTTAAACATCGTTATCACTGACGTTAACAAAATCATCATGAAGCCACTTGAAGAATTATATAGCGCGCAACAAGCGTAATGATAGAAGACGCTCCTACTATAGGGGCGTTTTTTTATTGTAGAAAAATGTAAGGGTTTTCCTTTTGTTTGTCAAAATACTGTCAAATACATATAGTTGGAAAAATAATGCATTTGTACTATAATGATAAGCGAGATATATTACACCATGTTAATTAATGTGGTGAAGTATATAAATTAAAAATCTTTATTACACACATTATGAAATAAAGGGATGATTAGTTTGAGTACAGGTGTAAAAGCAAACGACGTGAAAACAAAAACAAGAGGAGCAGATCTTGTTGTTGATTGTTTAATTAAACAAGGTGTTACACATGTTTTCGGTATTCCAGGAGCGAAGATTGACTCTGTATTTGATGTACTGCAAGAAAGAGGACCAGAGTTAATTGTTTGTCGTCATGAACAAAATGCAGCATTTATGGCAGCTGCTATTGGTAGATTAACAGGGAAACCGGGCGTATGTCTTGTAACTTCAGGACCAGGGACATCAAATTTAGCGACAGGTCTTGTTACTGCGAATGCGGAGAGTGATCCCGTTGTTGCTTTAGCTGGTGCAGTTCCGCGTACAGATCGATTAAAACGTACGCATCAATCTATGGATAATGCTGCATTATTCGAACCAATCACTAAATATAGCGTAGAAGTCGAGCATCCTGATAATGTACCAGAAGCACTTACTAATGCATTTCGAAGTGCTACTTCTACAAATCCAGGAGCAACACTTGTAAGTCTTCCGCAAGACGTTATGACTGCGGAAACGACAGTAGAATCTATCGGTGCGCTTTCTAAGCCACAGCTTGGAATCGCTCCCACAAATCATATTGAATACGTAGTAGAAAAAATAAAATCAGCAAAATTACCAGTTATTTTACTCGGTATGAGAGCAAGCACCAATGAAGTAACGAAAGCAGTTCGTGAGTTAATTGCTGGTACAGAACTTCCTGTTGTTGAAACGTATCAAGCAGCTGGTGCAATTTCACGTGAGTTAGAAGATCATTTCTTCGGCCGCGTTGGATTATTCCGTAACCAACCAGGTGATATTTTACTAGAAGAAGCGGATTTTGTTTTATCTATCGGCTATGACCCAATTGAGTATGATCCGAAATTCTGGAATAAACTTGGCGATAGAACAATTATTCACCTCGATGATCACCAAGCAGATATCGATCATGATTACCAACCAGAGCGTGAATTAATTGGTGATATCGCTTTAACTGTAAATAGCATTGCGGAGAAATTACCGAAGCTTGTATTAAATACGAAATCAGAAGCAGTTTTAGAACGATTACGCTCGAAATTATCAGAGCAAGCAGAAGTTCCAAATCGTGCTTCAGAAGGTGTTACGCATCCACTTCAAGTCATTCGTACACTTCGTTCTTTAATTAGTGACGATACAACCGTTACATGTGACATCGGTTCCCATTCTATTTGGATGGCAAGATGTTTCCGTTCTTATGAACCACGTAGACTATTATTTAGTAACGGTATGCAAACGTTAGGTGTTGCACTTCCTTGGGCAATTGCCGCTACTTTAGTTGAGCCGGGTAAAAAAGTTGTTTCAGTGTCAGGTGATGGTGGTTTCTTATTCTCTTCGATGGAGTTAGAAACAGCGGTACGTTTAAATGCACCGGTTGTACATCTCGTTTGGAGAGACGGTACATATGATATGGTTGCGTTCCAACAAATGATGAAATACGGTAGAACATCAGCTACAGAGTTTGGCGATGTTGATCTTGTGAAATATGCAGAAAGTTTCGGAGCAATAGGTCTTCGTGTCAATACACCAGACGAATTAGAAGGTGTATTGAGAGAAGCGTTAGAAGCAGAAGGTCCTGTCATTATTGATATTCCAATTGACTACCGTGACAACATTAAATTAAGCGAAAAATTATTACCAAACCAATTAAACTGATGGGGGCATGAGTGAGATGACAGTTGCGCAATTAATTGATATTGATGCAAAAAGAACGAAAACGAATAATGAAGTATATCAAACATCTACAATGCTTGCGCTATTAGATGGTATATATGATGGTGTTATTAACTTTGAGGAATTGAAAGAACGTGGTGATTTTGGCATCGGTACATTTGATCAATTAGATGGTGAAATGATTGCGTTTGATAATGAGTTTTACCATTTACGTTCAGACGGTTCAGCGGAAAAAGTAGAACCGGAAGAAACAACACCTTTCGCGACTGTAACGTTTTTTGAAAAAGAAATGAGTTATACGGTAGAGCGTCCGATGAATCGTGAAGAAGTGGAAGCATTATTACATGAGTTAATGCCAAGTAAAAACTTATTTTATGGTATTCGAATGGACGGTACGTTCCGTGAAGTTAGAACGAGAACTGTTCCAAGACAAGAAAAACCGTATACGCCGCTCGTTGAAGTGACGAAATCACAACCGATCTTTTCATTTAAAGATACAGAAGGTACGCTAGCTGGATTTTGGACACCAGATTACGCGCAAGGTATTGGTGTAGCTGGTTTCCACTTACATTACATTGATGATGAAAGAAGCGGTGGCGGACATGTTTTCGACTATGTTGTAGAAAACTGTACGATCCAAATTTGTCAAAAAGCTCATATGCATTTAGCACTTCCTGAAACAGCTGATTTTATGGCAGCTGAATTATCAAGAGAAAACTTAGAGAATGATATTGCGACCGCGGAAGGTGCGGAGTAAAAAGGAATCGAAATTATGTATTCTCTATATAAAGAACCGAAGTCTTGTTCAGGCTTCGGTTTTTTTCATTGATTTGCAATCTTCGAGTGAAATTCCCCTATCCAATTTCACTGCACCGCCTCATTATGTTTCTTTTGTAAAATGAAAACTCAATTTTGAAGCAAAAGAAATATAAATTTCTCTCCAAACATATACATCAAAAGGATAGGGGGGATATGATGGAAAACTCCATTACTATTAGTTTATGCATGATTGTAAAAGATGAAGAACAAACTATATCAACATGCTTAGAATCGGTCAAAAGTGTTGTGGATGAAATTATTATTGTAGATACAGGTTCAACAGATGGTACAAAAGAAATTGTGAAGAAGTACGACGCGAAAGTTTATGATTTTCAATGGATTGAAGATTTTTCAGCGGCACGAAATTTTGCGTTTTCTAAAGCTACAAAAGAATACATTCTTTGGCTAGACGCTGATGACATAATAGATACGGAAGATATAAAGAAATTGTTGCAGTTAAAAAGTACGTTAGATCGTAGTACGGATGCAGTATCTATGAAATATTATTTAACTTTTGATATAGAAGGAAATCCAACACATTCTTTAAGGAGATATCGATTAGTCAACAGAAGTAGAAATTTTCAATGGTATGGATTTGTTCATGAATATTTAGAGGTGTATGGAAATCTTATAAATAGTGATGTAGGGGTAAGTCATAAAAAAATAAAAGCATATACTAATCGTAATTTAAAAATATATGAAAAACATCTTGAGAGTGGAAAAGAATTTAGTCCCCGCGATGTTTACTATTATGCAAATGAATGTAAGGATCACAGATTATTTGATAAGGCTGTTAAGGGGTATTCTAGGTTTTTAGATGAAGAAAAGGGTTGGGTTGAAGATAACATTCAAGCTTGTTTAAAAAGAGCCGAATGTTATTTAGAATTGGGGGACTTAAAAAAATCTATACAGTCTTGTTTGCAATCATTGACGTATGACACGCCTAGAGGAGAACTTTGTTGCCACTTAGGACGTGTATTTTTGCAACAAGGGGAATATTCTAAAGCGATATATTGGTACCATGCAGCAATTGACGGGCCACGGCCAAAGGATTCGCCGTTTGTCCGAGAAGAGTGTCATACATGGTTGCCGCATATTCAACTATGTATTTGTTATGATCGAATAAAAGAATATGAAAAGGCAATTTATCATAACGAACAAGCTGCACAGTTCATACCTAATAATCCAAGCATTGAATATAATAGAAAATATTTTGATAGTTTATCGGAAAAATAATATTTAATAATACTAGATAATCATTTTGGCTGCTGAGAGGAGTTTGATTCATGCTCACAAGTATAATTATATTGACTCATAATCAATTACAATATACAAAAGAATGCATCCAAAGTATTAGAACTTATACAGTGGAACAAGAGTATGAGTTAATAGTTGTGGACAACGCGTCAACAGATGGTACTGTAGAATGGTTACAAAAACAATCGGATATTATGCTAGTGGAAAATGCGGAGAATATGGGTTTTCCAAAGGGATGCAATCAGGGGATTAAAGAGGCAAAAGGTGATAATATTCTATTATTAAATAATGATGTGGTCGTAACTGAAAATTGGCTAAGCAACTTAATTCGGTGTTTATATGAAAGTAAGGATACTGGAGCGGTAGGGCCCATAACTAATAATGCAGCTTACTATACTGCTATACCAACCTTTTATAAAGATATTGAAGGAATGCAGAAGTTTGCAACTTTATATAATCAAAGTGATAAAAATAAATGGGAAGAACGTATGAAATTAATCGGATTCTGTATGCTTATAAAAAAATCAGTGTTAGATGAAGTTGGATTATTAGATGAACGATTTACACCGGGGAATTATGAAGATGATGATTTGTCACTAAGAATGTTTGAAAAAGGATATAAACTGTATTTATGTAAAGATACATTTATTCATCACTACGGAAGTGTCTCATGGAAAGAAGATAGTATGAAATTTTCTGTAGTTTTACATGCAAATAATATAAAATTGTATGAAAAATGGGGATTTTATGGTGAAAGTTTATACATTCATTATGATTTATTAGCAATTGTAGATCGATTTGCGCCTGATCAAGTGAATATTCTTCATATAGGAGCTGGGTGTGGTGCAACTTTATTAGAAATGAAAAGGCGTTATCCGGCAGTTTCCATATTTGGAGCAGAAATTAATGAAAAAGCAGCAGCTCTTGCAAATAGGGTAGCTCCTACAACTTCTGCTGAGTATGACAAGTTACATGAGGTATTTACAGATGAAAAATTCCAGTACATCCTACTATCACATCCCATTGAGCCAGCTCAATTACCGTATGTCATACAATCTATGTCACAACTTTTAACACCAACAGGAACTTTTATTATGTCGAAATTCAATTTAGATAATTATTATGCATTAAAAAAATAATGCTTTTAAGATTTTTTCTTTGGAGATGAGCTGTATTTTGCAATGCTTTAGGAACAACGGTTTCTTTTATAGAAACAAAACCGAAATCCAATCCCGGATTTCGGCTTTTCGACGTGTGATGAATTACGAAAAAAGAGCTATCCTATAAGTCAGTGAAACCAACTTATAGGATAGCTTCTTTATTTTGAAACAAACGGATGCTTTTCATAATAAAACCGCCATGGGTAGTGAATGGCTTCTTCTGCGTAATCAATATTAATACGAGGGCCAGCTATTATGTTATATGTGGATAATAAATGTTCTTCTTCCGGAACTAATTCAATATGTAACGTATCATTTTGTAATGATACCCCGCGCTCTTCTAAAGTGATTCCGAGTGCTCGGCATAGTTTTCCGGGGCCATTTGTTAAGTTTTTATACTGAGCTTTCGTAATGTCGGTTTTGTTGTAGCGCGCTAGTTTCATGTTTTCGATTCCATCTACAGGTTCAAGAGCACGTATGAGAACTCCTTGCGGGGTGCCGATTGGTGCTGTAATTACGTTAAAGCAATGATACATGCCGTAAATTAAATATACGTAAGCATGTCCTGGTGCGCCGAACATTACTTCTGTTCGATCCGTTCTTCTTCCGCCGTAACTATGAGCGGCCTTATCATCTGGACCTTTGTATGCTTCTACTTCTACAATAATTCCGCTCCGCTTTATGCCGTCTACAATATGAACAAGTTTATGTCCGAGTAACTTCTTTGCGACTTCTAACGTATCGCCTTCATAAAAAGAAGGTGGTGCCTGCATTGTACTATCTCCTTTGCTGGTTGTATATGTATATAGTAAACCAAATTTCCAGTAGTAATTCTAACTCGTTCTATTTACTACATTTATTTCATAAATTATGGATAGAGTACAACAGCGAAGAGGGGGAGTGCGACATGATTTATCGCTTACTAGCTCTTAATATAGATGGGACACTACTATACAACAACGGAAAAATCGCAAAAGGGTTACGGGAGACAATTGACTTTGTGAAAAGAAAAGATGTATACGTTACATTGTTTACGAATCGTAATTTTCAATCTGCTCATAAAATAGCGAAGGCGTTAAAATTAGATTCTATATTAGTTACGCATGGCGGTGCTTTCGTTTCAGCATCGTTAGATAAGCCGTTCGCTCAAAGGAGATTATCTGAAGAGAAAACCTTTAATATTGTGCAAGTGTTAGAGCATTTTGATTGTAATGTTCGCATTTCGCATGAACGATATTCAATTGGGAATCGTGAGAGAAATACACCAAACTTAATTGCGCGTACTGTATTATCAAGCGCAGATCCATTATTTTATCCGGTTCAATTTGTAGATTCGCTAGGGGATGCACTGCGTGATCATCCAGTAGCTGCACCAAAAATTGATATTGTTTTCCGTACGAAAGGTGAAAAAGAAAGAGGGATGAATACGTTAAGAAAGGCATTTCAAGATGTAGAGTACGTCGAGTGTGATGAAAGACATATAGAAATTCTCCCTCAAAATGTATCAAAACTACGTGGTTTACAATTACTTGGGGAGCATTTAAATATTAACCTTAGTGAAATGGTTGCGATTGGAGATAGCGTAGAAGACTTAGAGGTAATTGAAAATGTTGGGCTCGGGGTAGCGATGGGGAACGCCCCTGTAGAATTAAAGCAAGCCGCAGACTGGATTACACGTTCTAATACTGAGAACGGCGTAGAGTATATGATTAAAGAGCATTTTCGTAAGCAATTCCCGCTTCCTTTTTTAAAGAATCATAAACATACACCGAAACGATGAAAAAAGAAACGTAGCATTTTGGCTACGTTTTTTTGTCGACTTTATTTGAAAAGTTTAAATCAATATTCCAATAGGAAATGAAAGCTTTTCAGGGGATAAATTGTGTCTGGAATCTATACAATTCACTTGAATACTCTAGGAAACTGTTGTAGAGTGGATGATGTTGCCGAAATAGTTACACCACATGAAATATTCTTCAGATTAATTTTATTGAGCTCCCGTACGTAAAAACATTTCCGCGTGATAGTTTAGTTCACGTATTATCTCAAAAATGAATTGTAGTAATTTTATTAATTAGTTGTAGAGTTTCTTTGTTTTATTTAAATGGATTATTTTAAATTAATGTGAGTAAGACTTGGTACATATGAAATGTACTTCTTTTGTGGGTTTAGGAAGTTTAAAAGGGGGAATGAATTTCTTGAGGAAATCATTTAATCAAAAAGTAAAAAAATAAGTAGTAGTTTTATAGTTGTATTACTAATATGTATGAATTTTTTAATCCATTTACCATTTAAAGCAGAGGCAGCTACAACAGAATTAAAAGGTTTAGGTGATGTATCTTATTACAACGCCATCATTTTTGGAGATCATAGTGCAACGAGTGCGGATATTGAGGGTGCGATGGCTGTTCAAAAAAATATGAACGCATCAAGTTATACAGTCCTAGCGGCTGCAACTGGAGCAAACAACTTAGCTGGAGCAACATGGAAAGATGAAGGATATCCATCATTATTACTAGGTGGTCAATTTACGAAAGCGGGAGCAGGACAAGTAATCATCCAAGATGGAACAGTGGCGATGACAAAAGATGGCGACCCAGAGGGTGCAATGAAATCATCTTATGACCGTATCTCTTATAAAGAGCAAGCAGAGATTGATGCTAAATTTAAAGAATTTAGAAAAGACGTTGATGGTGTAATTGGGGATGCGGGTCAATTGCAAACTGATAAGCCAAAACTTAATATGAGCTTTGGAATCGGTGAAGATGTAAACAACCCTAATATTTACGTTTCTTCAGGCTTAACAGGAAAGAAAATATTTGATGTAAGAGATGTTTATCTTCCGAATGTAAATAACAAAGACTTTATTGTTATTTATTCAGACGCAGAAGAAGTGAATTTTGGTAGCGGTGCAATTTTGTACGATACGAGAAATACTGGGATGGCAACAGACTTAATTAATACATCTCAAGCATATGACCCTAATTCAGCTTTTACTGAGTTAGCTAATAAAGTCATTTGGGTGTTCCCTAATGCTACAAAGATAACAACTAAAGGTTATGGTGTAGTAGGTAGTGTGTTTGCGCCTAATGCTGTTGTAGAGACAAAAGGTGGTTCTATTAACGGACAAGCCTATGTTGGGGGATTACACCAAAGAGATGGATTTGAGGTTCATAACTTTAAATTTAATTGGCCAAAGTGGAATAAGCCAGTAGTTGAAAAAGGAAACTTACAAATTAAAAAAGTTGATGCAAATGATGAAAAGATTGTTTTAAAAGATGCAAAATTTGATGTTATAGACAAAGATAATAATGTTGTGGCTACTGTTACAACGAATGAAAAGGGTATTGCTGAAATCAAGGATTTACCACTTGGTGACTATTTTGTAAAAGAAATAAGTGCACCAGAAGGATATATAAAAGTTGATACACCAGTAAAAGTAACAATTGATAGTACAAACGTAATTGAAATTGTTATGAAGAATACGAAAAAAGTAGAGAATGGCCAATTTAAATTATTGAAAAAAGATAGTAAATCTGGTCAACTTCTACCAGGTGCAAAATTTGATGTTATAGATAAAGATGGAAATGTTGTTGAAACAATTATTACAGATGGTAAAGGTGCAGCTTTATCAAAACAACTTCCAGTTGGAACATATACATTAAAAGAAGTTGAAGCACCAAAAGGTTATGAACTATCATCTAGCTCAGTTCGTGTTGATGTAGAGGCTAATAAAGTAGTTACTGTAGATGTGTTGAATAAAAAGATCGTTGAAAAAGTAACAGGTCAATTTGAAATCGTAAAAGTAGATGCGAATGATAAAACGAAGCTATTATCGGACGCAGAGTTTGAAGTGTATAAAGATGGTAAAAAAATAGATACATTACGAACAGATAAAACAGGTAAAATAATCTCTAAGAAATTAGAACCAGGAAAATACACATTAAAAGAAACGAAAGCACCACAAGGATATAAGTTGTTAAAAGAAGAAATTGAAGTCGTTGTGGAAGCAAACAAAGTAGTACAAGTACAAGTAGAAAATGCGAAAGAACTAGGAAGTTTACAAGTAATCAAAAAGGATGCAGAGAGTGGAAAAGTTCTAGAAGGCGCGGAATTCAGACTGAAAAACGAAACTGGTCAAGTAGTTGGAGGAGCGAAAACAACGAATAAAGATGGTGTTGTGACATTCGAAAACTTAGTGCCAGGAAAGTACACGTTAGAAGAAACGAAAGCGCCGGAAGGCTACAAAGCGGTAGAATTAAAAGTGGAAGTAAATGTTGTAGCAAATGAAGTAGTAAAACAGGAAGTAATGAACGAAAAAGTTCTGGGTCAATTTGAAATCGTAAAAGTAGATGCGAATGATAAAACGAAGCTATTATCAGATGCAGAATTTACTGTGTATAAAGATGGTAAAAAGGTAGCAGAGTTGAAAACTGATGAGAGTGGAAAAGCGATGTCACCGAAATTACCATTAGGTGAATACACAGTGAAAGAAACGAAAGCACCAGAAGGTTACAAGATTTCAAATAAAGAATGGAAAGTAACAATTCAAAATGAGAAAGAAGTAGTAAAAGTAGAGGCAGAAAATGAAAAACTCTTGGGCTCTCTACAAATTATTAAAACAGATGATAAAGATCAAGCGGAACGTTTAGCAGGCGCAGTATTTACATTGAAAGATGCTAAAGGAAATGTTGTAAAAGAAAAAATTACAACAGATAAGTCTGGAACGGTTAAAGTAGAAGGACTAGTACCGGGTGAGTATACGTTAGAAGAAACAAAAGCACCAGAAGGTTATGAGTTAACAAAACAAGTAATTCATGTAACAGTCGACGGTGAAAAAGTTGTTGATGTAAAAGTAACGAATAGTAAGAGCCTTGGTCAATTTGAAATCGTAAAAGTAGATGCAAACGATAAAACGAAGCTTTTATCAGACGCAGAATTTGAAGTGTATAAAGATGGTAAGAAAGTAGAGATGTTACAAACAGATAAAACAGGTAAAGTCATCTCTGGAAAATTAGAACCAGGAAAATACACGTTAAAAGAAACGAAAGCACCAAAAGGATATAAATTACTAAAAGAAGAAATTGAAGTCGTTGTGGAAGCAAACAAAGTAGTACAAGTACAAGTAGGAAATGCGAAAGAACTAGGAAGCTTACAAGTAATCAAAAAGGATGCAGAGAGTGGAAAAGTTCTAGAAGGCGCAGAATTCAGACTGAAAAACGAAACTGGTCAAGTAGTTGGAGCAGCGAAAACAACGAATAAAGATGGTGTTGTGACATTCGAAAACTTAGTGCCAGGTAAGTATACGTTAGAAGAAACGAAAGCGCCAGAAGGCTACAAAGCGGTAGAAGTTACAGTAAAAGTAAATGTTGTAGCAAATGAAGTAGCAAAACAAGAAGTATTGAATGAAAAAGTGAAAGAAAAAATCACAGGTCAAGTAGAAATTACAAAGATAGATGCTAATGATACAGATAAAAAATTAGAAGGTGCAGTGTTTGAAATTCTGAAAGACGGAATGAAAATAGACACATTAACATCAGATAAAAATGGTAAAGCAACTTCGAAGAAACTGGAACCAGGAGATTACGTTTTAAAAGAAGTCCAGGCTCCAGAAGGATATAATTTATCTGATAAGGGAATTGAATTTACGATTTCTAATGAGAAAGTAGAAGTTATAAAGCTTCAAATTACCAATGAAAAAGAAACAGGAAAAGGTCCAGAGAAACCAGGTGGAGAGACAGAAACACCAGGTGGAGAGACAGAAAAGCCAGGTGAAGGAATAGAAAAGCCAGGTGAAGGAACAGAAACACCAGGTGGGGGAACAGGAACACCAGGTGAAGGAACAGAAAGCCCAGGCGAAGAAGTAGAAAAGCCTAACTTACCAGAAAAAGAACAAGGCGGTTCTAATAATCAAAAACTTCCAGCTACAGGGCATAATACGGATTACCTTCCATTTATAGGTGTAATTCTGGTGTTATTAGGAATACGTTTAAGATTTATGATTAAAAATAGCTAATAGGTTTATAAAAGGCATAAGAGAAATGTTATCTCTTATGCCTTTAAGTTTTTAATAGAAGAAATAAGGTAAAACCTTCTGTATTGACCTTCAAACGCCCTTCAAGTAAACTAAAGAGAGTTTGCAAATGAAAAGGTGATAATGTTGTTAATTTCAATTAAAACGTTACAAGATGATCGTTTTTTACGTCCGCTACAAAATATTGGCGGTTTATTTTTTGAAGAGAGCACGATAGGGTTTGAGAAAGAAGAAGCAAATCTTATCGTTGATATACAGATAGAAGGTAATGTGACAGCATCGGCTCGTTTAACAGATGTTGCAACCGGAAATGTATATGAAGAAACATTCGCAAAAGATTTATCTGCTTTCACAGAAGAAAAAGAACGTATGAAGCAAGTGAAACATGTTGTTTCTTACGTATATCTTTCTGTACTTCAACAGCTAACTGGACTTGAACAGAGCTGGGGAATATTAACTGGGGTACGCCCAACGAAACTTCTTCACAAACTGCTTCAAAATGGTATGTCAAAAGAAGAAGCGCATAAAGAACTTCGTGAAAGTTATTTAATTCATGAAGAGAAAATTGAACTTCTTCAGCGTATTGTTGATTGCCAATTAGCGGTTGTTCCGGATTTATACCGTTTGAAAGAAGAAGTAAGTATTTACATCGGTATTCCGTTTTGTCCTACAAAATGTGCGTACTGTACGTTCCCGGCTTATGCAATTAATGGACGCCAAGGATCAGTTGATTCGTTCTTAGGCGGGTTACATTATGAAGTTCGTGAAATTGGTAAGTTTTTAAAAGAAAAAGGTGTTACAGTTACGACGATTTATTACGGCGGCGGTACACCGACGAGTATTACAGCAGAAGAGATGGATATGTTGTATGAAGAAATGTACCAAGCTTTCCCTGATGTGAAAGATGTACGTGAAGTAACAGTTGAGGCAGGTCGCCCAGATACGATCACACCAGCAAAGCTAGAAGTGTTAAATAAATGGAATATTGACCGTATTAGTATTAATCCGCAGTCATACCACCAAGAAACACTAAAAGCAATTGGACGTCATCACACTGTAGAAGAAACGATTGAGAAGTATCATTTAGCACGTGAAATGGGAATGAACAATATTAATATGGATTTAATTATTGGTCTTCCTGGTGAAGGATTAGACATCTTTAAGCATACGTTAGATGAAACAGAAAAGTTAATGCCAGAATCGTTAACAGTTCATACGTTATCATTTAAACGTGCTTCTGAAATGACGCAAAACAAACGTAAATATAAAGTAGCAGGTCGCGAAGAAATTACTGCGATGATGCATGAGGCGGAAGAGTGGACGAAGAACCATAATTACGTACCATACTATTTATATCGTCAAAAGAATATTTTAGGTAACTTAGAAAACGTTGGGTATGCAATACCGACGCAAGAAAGTATCTACAATATTGTTATTATGGAAGAAGTACAATCGATTATCGGACTTGGTTGCGGGGCATCAAGTAAATTTGTTCACCCACAAACAGGAGCAATTACACACTTTGCGAATCCGAAAGATCCAAAATCATATAACGATGGCTTCGTGAAATATACAGAAGATAAACTGAAAATTTTAGAAGAGCTATTCGTGTAAGAAGAAGGGGGTTGTTCCGATTTGGAACAGCCTCTTTTTATATTGTCAGTTTTTGTCGGTAAGTCGATATATTCGAAAAATAGCTGATATAAATTGAGTTGCGTTCGATATATTCAAAAAATCGCCGATATAATTTCATTTACCATCAAACGGTCCATATGTAAAACTATGTCGATAATAATCAGAAAAATTAGTCAGATTATTAGAGGACAATGTCTACTTATAGACGAAATGATAGATTTATGAAAGAGAAAAGGGGGAAATTGTTGGCATGTACATGACGATAGGGAGAATTTTTGATTTGACAGTTGGCAAGTATCCGAATAAAGAGGCGTTAGTAGAACCAGAAAAAAATATTCGTTGGACATATAAACAGTGGGATGAGCAAATAAATAAAACGGCGCAAGCTCTATTGAAAGAAGGAGTAAGAAAGGGAGATTGTGTATCTGTTTACCTATATAACTGTCGTGAATTTGTAAACGTTTACTTAGCCTGTGCGAAAATTGGCGCGATCTTCAATCCAATTAATTTCCGCTTAAAAGCAAAAGAATTATCGTATATCCTCCAAGATGCAGCCTCGAAAGTAGTTGTCTTTGAAAAAGCAGTCGAATCAACAGTTGCTATGATTGAACGAGATTTTCCAAATTCGTCTTTTTGGTACGTGGAAGACGATGCACCTTCCTATGCTAGTTCTTACCATGAAAAAGTAAATGAAGCATCAGCTGAGAAAGTAGATATTGTAGTCGATGAAATGGATTTTTGTTCTATGCTTTATACGAGCGGAACGACTGGTCATCCGAAAGGCGTACTACATCGCCATCGTGATATGGCTGAGCATAGTATGATTTGTACGTATTTCATAAAATATAACAGGGATAGCGCCGGGCTTGTGGTAGCACCTTTATATCATTGCGGCGAGTTAAATGCTGGAATCATACCGCGCATTCAAGTTGGCGGAAAGAATGTTATTTTACATCATTTTGATACGGATAGAGTATTACATACCATTCAAGAAGAGAAGATCACAACGTTTTTTGCTGCACCGACGATGTGGAATATGTTACTGCAAAAAGATCTAACTAAGTATGATTTAACTTCAATGAAAATCGGTGTATACGGCGGAGCTGCAATGGCACCGGCGCTAGTGAAGGAATGTAAAGAGCGCCTTTATATTGATCTTGTTCAAATTTACGGAATGACAGAAATGGGACCAGTTGTTGCGTTTCTCGTAGAAGAGGATCAAATTACGAAAGCTGGTTCAGCAGGAACACCGTGCTTTAGCCATGAAATTCGAATTGTGAAACCGAACGAAGATGGACCAGCAGAGCCAGATGATACGTTGCCTCCTTATGAAGTAGGGGAAATTATTTTGCGCGGTCCAACTATGATGGCTGGTTATCATAACCGAGAAGAAGCAAATGCAAAATCGATGTATAAAGGCTGGTATCATTCTGGTGATTTAGGATACTTCGATAAAGACGGCTATTTATTCGTTGCAGACCGCGTTGATGATATGGTAATTAGCGGTGGCGTAAATATTTATCCTCGCGAAATTGAAGATTTTCTTCATAGTCACCCTGGTGTATTAGATGTTGCAGTACTTGGTGAGCCAGACGAACTATGGGGAGAGCGTGTCGTTGCGGTCGTTGTAAAGAAAGATAAAAATATTTCAGAAGCTGATTTAGAAATGTATTGTAAAGAAAGTGATGAATTAGCCGACTATAAACGTCCGCGTCATTACTTATTTGTAGATGAACTTCCTCGTAATGCGAGCGGGAAGTTGCAAAAATTTGTGCTGAGAGAGTCGTTAAAAGGTATGAAAAAATAATGAAAAAATGCCTTTCCAAATTCGGAAAGGCATTTTTATTACTTTCGTGAGAAACCTTCTTCATCAAGGTATTCCGCAGCTTCTGGATAAGAGTTGAATGTACCGTCTAAGTTTACGCCAGCGTAAACGTTCCACATGTCATCCTCTTGAATAAGAGTTAGGATATGTCCGTCTTCGTTACGCCATTCTTCTTCCGCAGCAGGTTCCATTGGTGCTACAATTTCCTCTTGCTCCTGTGATAGACGTTCAATTACTTTTTCAATTAATGAACGCAGTTCTTCTTCTGAAAACTCACGGATGTTAATCATACCTTTATCATCTGTTCTATAACCTTTAATGAAGTTTGCATATACAAATCCGTTTCCATTTGGGTGTAAATGATATACAACGTTCTTTTTATCTAAACGACTTTCTTCAAAGTGAAAGTTTACGCGTTTTAATGATACGTTCTTTCTTTCTAATTCCGGGAAAGATTCAATAATTGATAATTTTTCTTCAAAAGTTAGCATAGTGCCTCCAAGTATATAGTAAAAGATTTAATTTGTTCATTATAGCATAGTCAAGTTTGTTTCCAAAGGTAGATTCGTCATATTGCTGTTTTTTAGTTTGATTTGGGAAGGCTATTTATCAATGTAGACGTTTACTTCACGAGACTGTAAAGAGTTTTTTATAAATACGCTAACGAATGATTTGTTTTAGATGTACAATGGAACATGGACTTTATAAGAAGGTGGTTATTTATATGTTTCAAAAAATAGCAAAGGAATGTTTAGCAGGGTTTACTGTTGCGATTGTTGCTTTGCCGCTAGCGATTGCATTTGGTATTGCCGCAACGGGAACGTCTGAGGGAGCGCTAGTCGGATTGTATGGTGCGATTTTTGCAGGTTTGTTTGCGGCGTTATTTGGTGGTACACCGGGGCAAGTAACGGGTCCTACTGGGCCGATTACAGTTATTGCAACAGGTGTTATTGCAACTCACGGATTAGAAGCAAGCTTTATTGCATTTATGATGGCAGGGTTATTTCAAATTTTATTTGGTGTATGTAAGCTCGGCTCTTACGTTCGTTACATTCCGTATCCTGTTGTTTCAGGGTTTATGAATGGGATTGCACTGATTATTATTTTAGGTGAAATGAAGCACGTACAAAATAGCTTTCTGCTTGTGTTATTAACGATCATTGTAATGATTGTTTCTGGAAAATGGATTAAGGCCATTCCATCAAGTTTAGTAGCATTAGTAGGTGTTACAGTAACGTTGCCGTTATTTTCTTCTATGCTACAAGGAATTACAGTAAACTTACCAGTTGTAGGAACTCTTTCTTTAAATAAGATGATTGAAAAGATTGGTGCAATTCCAGAGGCGATGCCATCTCTTCACGTACCGGCTTTAGACGCAAATGGCATGTTAGCACTTGTATTACCAGCACTTAGTATTGCTTTACTAGGATCAATTGACTCATTATTAACGTCTGTCGTAATGGATAATGTGACGGGGACACGTCATAAAAGTAATAAAGAGTTAATCGGACAAGGTATTGGTAATATTGCGAGCGGTTTGTTCGGCGGATTAGCAGGAGCAGGTGCAACTGTTAGATCTATCGTCAATATAAGAAGCGGGGGAAAGACGGCACTTTCAGCTTGTATGCATAGTGTCATATTATTTATTTTCATTATGGGACTCGGTTCAGTCGTACAATATATTCCGCTTGCTGTATTATCAGGTATTTTAATTTTAACTGGTATCGGGATGTTTGATTGGGAAAGCATGAGGAAAGCGCATGTAGCACCAAGAGGTGATGTGATTGTTATGTTCGTGACGATGGTTGTGACAGTGAAATTCGATTTAATGGTTGCTGTTGCGTTTGGCATTATTCTTTCCTTCATTATATACATGGTGAAGTGTAAAGAACGTAAAGCTTCTATTATAAAAGAAAAAGAAGCGACGTATACGATTCAGGGACCACTTTCATTTCTATCAGTAGATCGTATTTTTGCTTCTTTACAAGATGTGAAGTCACCAGTTAGTTTGCGTATGAAAGATGTACGTTATATGGATGTATCAGGAGCTATGGCGTTATTAAACTTTGTTGAGCAATCGGATAAAGCAGGAGTACGTGTGACACTTGAACATGTACATCCGCATGTTGAAAAGACGATAGTAATGATGGCGAATGATGAGCAAAAAGAGAAACTGCAGTTTTTAAAAGTTAAGGCAATATAACAATAAGAACCTTCACATGAATTGCGTTATAGAGTGTGAAAGTTCTTATTATTTGTATATGTGCTTACTATGTATAAAATCATTATATCTAAATGTTATACGTCTGTTGACAATTGATTTTCTACACAGTATAGTAACATCTTAGATTAGCAATGTGCTATTATAAGAAGGTATATGAATTTTGAGATTCCTTTATATTCAGAAGGAAGAGCTTTAAGCTGGAGGGAATATTTGATGTACAAACAGTTACCACATGGAGTGAAGATCGGGATTACACGATCAATTGTTGTTTCTTTTGAGAGATATATGAAAGAAATTGAATGGAATGAAGAAAAATTTGATATGCAGCAATTTGTTGAACAGTGGAAACAATATTTATACACAAAATCAACTTGGATTAATAAAGTAGATGACGAGTTGAAAGGACATCCAGATTTCCATCAAGCATTAGCGATGAAAGTAAATGAAAAAATTAATGAGCTTATTAGTGAGCAGCCGAGCGAAGAACAATTAGAGCTGTTAAACAAGAGCGAAGTAAAGCATGTAGATGAAATGTGTAAACTAGAAGCTGAGTATCATATTGAACGTTTATTAGTAACGAAGTAGATTTTACATAAAAAATAGAGCCTATCCTAAAGGTGTGATGACCATCTTTTAGGATAGGCTTTTTTGTATATTAGTCTTGTGGTACAAATGCTTTCCAGCTAGATAAATCCATATTTTGTTTCAAGATGGATGAAGCAGGGAAAACAAATGACCACGGTTTTGTAGTATTCGCTTTAATTTCAAGATTAGGTAACGTGAAAGCACCTTTAACAACGACTTCTCCAGAAGTATCTTCAATATGAAGAGGAAGTTGTTCTAATTGAATGTTATCTTTACAGCCGTTACGAATTAGAAGTGTTGTATGTAAATCACCGTTCTCTTTCAGTGCGGCTTGTAAACCTAGGAAGTTAATTTCACCTTCATTTGGAGGTGTTAAATTGTCTACAAAATTACGTAAAGCATCTTTGCTTGCTTCAGGTAACTGAGATTCCCAAGATGGATCTAAATCTAGTTGATGCTTACTTTCAAGTTCGAAAGCTAATTCCCAATCTGATTGAGATAGTTCAGCTTCCGTTATTGTTTCTTGCTCAAATGTAAATACGAAAGGCATATTCACGTTTTCAGGAATATCGCCAAGTGCAGATAGGTTAAATGTTTTACGTGCGCACAGCTTTTTATCTTTGTTTAATAGAAGTAATGTAACTTCTTCGAAAGAAATTGGTTTTGGGACACTGCTGCGAATGAAAGCAGCTACATCGTATGCGCCATCACGTTTTTCAATTTCAATTCCTGATAAGGAAATTTGATATTCTTGTAAACGTGGTAATTCTTTATGTAAGAATTGATAAATGTATTTTTGTTCTTGTGCTACGTCACCCCAGCTAGGATGGAAGTAAAGAACTGGCTTTACCGTTTTATTTTGAGAAGTAGTTTCTTCTTGTCCAAATAATTGATTACTAGAAACAGTAGTATCTTTTCCTTTTTTCTTTGCCTTTTTCAGGAATGATAACATAAATTTTCACCTCATGATTGTACGTTTTCTGGAACTGCTAAATGTCTCGCGATATATCGGCACATTTCTTTTTCGAAATTACCGTAAGTGTATAAGAAAATATCCAAACCTTCTTTTTGGTAAAGGCGAGTTGGATCTTCTTGTTGGTATTGTCTTAAGCCAATACCTTCTTTCAAGTGAGTCATTGCATCTAAGTGATTTACCCAGTTTTGATCTAGGAAGTGTAAACCAACGTAGCGCAGTGATTGTTGTAAATCCGCATGGTCATTTAATTCTTGTACACGTTCGATATAGCTAGAAATTGTATCTTTTAAAACGATTTGTAAATCCTCAGGTGAATGTACGTCGTTCGCAGATAATGGCGGCAAAGTTTCCGCCGCTAAAACTTCTTTAATAGATGCTGTTAAACTAGTGAAATCCCATTCTTCAGGAAGCATTCCTTCAAGAAGGTGCTGCTTAGCAATTGCATCCACAGAGTGTTCAATCATTGGAATAACAAGTTCTATCATATTTGTTTCTTCTTTTAGAAGGTTGTTACGTAGTGTGTATATAACATTACGTTGATCATTAATTACGTCATCTAATTTTAAATTATATTCACGCATTGAGAAATGACCACCTTCACAAGTTAATTGTGTACGGTTGATGAAATCATGAACTTTAGGTGTATTAATAAGTCCCGTTGTGTCAGGTTTCATTGATTTTATTAGCTTTTCTACTTCTTCATGAGCAAAACGTTTTAGCATCTCATCTTCTAAAGATAGGAAAAATTGAGAGCTTCCCGGATCTCCTTGGCGACCAGCTCGTCCTTTAAGCTGGTTATCAACGCGGCGAGATTCATGACGTTCTGTTCCAATTACATGTAATCCACCAAGGGCGTGGACACCTTCACCTAGTAAAATATCAGTACCTCGGCCTGCCATATTTGTAGCAATTGTAATTTGACCTTTTTGCCCAGCAGTTGCGATCAAGTCTGCTTCTTGCTCTGCACTTTTAGCGTTTAATAATTGATATTTGATGTTTGCTTCATTTAAGTAATGAGCAACAGTTTCAGATTGCAAGATTGACATCGTCCCAATTAAAATAGGGCGTCCTTGCTTATGCTGTTTTAGAACTTCTTCACGCACAGCTTTATATTTATCATCAGCTGTTACATATACTACGTCATTTTTATCTTCACGAAGAATAGGACGGTTCGTTGGAATTGGAATAACTTCCATATTGTATACACGGTTGAATTCTTTTTCTTCCGTTTTTGCTGTACCTGTCATACCTGATAACGCCGGATACATACGGAAGAAGTTTTGAATTGTAATAGAAGCTTGTGTTTGGTTTTCTTCTGTAATTTCTAAACCTTCTTTTGCTTCTAGTGCTTGATGTAAGCCGTCACTTAAAGAGCGACCATCCATAACACGTCCTGTGAAAATATCTACAAGTAGTATTTTTTCATCATGCACAATATAGTCAACGTCAAGCTGGAAAGCGACATTGGCACGTAATGATTGAATCATATAATGGTATAGAGTTTGATGCTCTAAATCATATAAGTTATCGATGTCAAATAAATCTTCTATTTTTGTAATACCGTCTTCTGTAAAACTAGCTGATTTCGATTCTGCATCGTATGTATAGTGAAGGGTATCTTGGAACGATTTAATAACTTTTGCACATAAATAATGCAAATCAGAGCTACCTGATTTCTTCCCAGCAATGATAAGTGGCGTTTTCGCCTCATCAATTAAAACGCTATCAATCTCATCGATAATAGCAAAGTGATAGGGGCGCTGAACTTGATCATTTTGTGAAGCAGCCATATTATCGCGAAGATAGTCAAAGCCAAACTCTGTTCCAATACCGTATGTAATATCAGCTTTGTACGCAAGTTTCTTTTCAGAAGGATCGATTTGAGGAATATTTAATCCAACTTGTAAGCCTAGAAATTCATGGACTTGGCCAATTAACTCTTTATCACGCTTCGCTAAGTAATCGTTTACAGTAATAACATGAACGCCTTTTCCTTCAAGGGCACGTACATATGTTGGGAGAGAGGAAACTAACGTTTTTCCTTCACCAGTTGGCATCTCCGCAATATTACCTTCTAGTAATACAAGTCCTCCGATTAACTGCACATCGTAATGGCGTAATCCAAGCACACGTTTTGCGGCTTCACGTACAACAGCGAATGCTTCTACTTTTATGTCATCAACTGTTTTACCATCCTTAAGCATACTTTTGAATGTGACAGTTTTGTGACGTAATTCTTCGTCAGGTAAATCAGACATTTGTTTTTCCAAATCATTAATATTTTGAACGAGTTGTTCATATTTTTTTAGCTTTCTCTTTTGAGAATCTCCTAACAATTTCTTTACCGAATTCAGCATGTTGTAAACACTCCTCTTACTGACAATAGCTACATTATAGCACATGTTTATCTTGAACAAGTAGAAGTAGTAAATTGAAGAAAATACTGGATAAAAATACGCGCATCTTGCACATATTATATTTGAAGCATGAGAAGAAAGAGAGTATTCAATATATAAGAAATTTGGTATGATAACTAAATGAGATAAAGTGATGATTCTCAAGATGAATGAATAATACTGATTTAATATTTTATGTAGATTATATATTGAAAGAAAAGAGATAGAAGATGAATAAAAAGTTTGTAAAAGGCGCTGCGATTTTAACCGTTACAACGTTTATATCGAAAGTAGTGGGGAGTTTTTTTCAAATTCCATTGCAAAATATAGCAGGGGATGAAGTACTTGGGGTTTTTCGCCTTGTTTTTCCTGTATATATGATAGCCTTAACTTTATCAGTAGCGGGAGTCCCGCTAGCAATATCACAGTTAATAGCTGATCTTCATGAAAAGAATGATCGTGACGGAATAGCTAAATTGTTTACGTCCGCATCTATTATCGGTGTTATATTTGGGGTGCTCGGATTTTTAATTATTATCATTGGATCGAGTAGCATTGCAAATATGCTTGGTGGACAAGAGACGAGGCTACCATTAATTGTTACTTCGTTTGCTTTATTAATCGCACCGTATATGGCAGTGTACCGTGGATATTTCCAAGGGTTTGGAGATATGATACCTACTGGTGTATCGCAAGTAATTGAACAGTTGATTCGCGTGTTCTTTATGCTAACAATTGCTTATATATTTGTATATTGGAATAAAAGTAGTGATATCATAACAGGTGGAGCGATGATCGGTTCTTGCTTTGGTGTTATTACGTCACTCATATATTTGCGAATGAAATATGTGAAAAGCACGTATCGCTATAAGAGTGAAACATATTCATTACAAGACTTTAAGAAAAATGCGAAAAGTATACTCCGTGTTTCAGTTCCTATTGCAATCGGAGCGTTATCGATGCCTGTTTTAAATTTAGTTGATTCTGTAACAATTCCACATGTATTACATGAATCTTCTACAACGATTCAGGAACAATTTGGTATATATAGCCGTGGTTTTGCATTTACGCAATTAATCGTTGTATTTGCAAGTGCGATAGTATTTCCATTAATTCCATTATTAACAGCGGCTTTAACAAAAAAAGATATAGCTTTAGCTAAACTGACAGTAAAACGTACAAATGAGTTTGCACACGTTTTAACAATGCCGATAACGATATGGCTTATGGCGCTTGCAGTACCGCTTAATGTTGCGTTATTTACAGATACAAAAGGAAGTGGCATGTTAGCTATTTTAATTGGTAGCTCGTATTTCACATCACTTATGGTATTATCAATAGGAATCTTGCAAGGGATTAATCGTTCGATGCAAGCAGCATGGATTGTCATCGGTGTAAGTTTTGTAAAAATTGTATTAAATATAGCGCTAGTAAACCAATTCGGTATAAATGGAGCAGCGTATAGTACTCTAATTATTTATATAATGATTTGTATCGCAAATCATATTTATATTAGAAAAGATCTTTCCTATCCAATAGCTATAGGGAAATTTTTGGCTGTGATTGGAGTATCTAGTATTTTAGGTATAGCATTATACTTTGGGTCTACATTAATCAATGTGACAGATTCCAGGATTTTAGCAATGATATATAGTGCTGTAGCGCTAAGTATAGCTTCAGTGTTATATGGCATATGTGCATTGAAACTAAACTGGATATCGAAAGAACAAATTCCATTTTTACGTAAATAAAATCGTTGATTATAGAAAATGAACAATATTATACATGGGTATGACTTGTTAGATGTTTGTGAAAGAAATCAATTTGAAGTTATCAAACCTTTCTCGGCAAGGAATGGATAACAATTTGTTTAATTACAAAAAGAGTTGATTGCGAAATGTTGGAGGAGATTAAGAGTGCGGTTAGTTTTATCAGGATATTATGGTTTTTATAATGTTGGGGACGAAGCAATTTTGCAATCAATTATTAAAGCGCTACATGAAGAGGATCCTACTCTTGAGCTTGTTGTACTTTCAAATGACCCCGACTATACAAGAAAAATGTACGGTGTAGAAGCAGTAAATCGCTGGGATATAAGAGCGATTTACCGAGAAATAAAGAGAAGTAATGGTTTAATTAGCGGAGGCGGAAGTCTCTTACAAGATAAGACGAGTATTAAGAGTATTTTATACTATACGGGTATTATGCGGCTTGCCCGTTTTTTGAAAAAGCCGTATTATATTTACGCCCAAGGAATCGGACCTATTACGAAGAAGCAAAATCGTTTATTAGTGAAATGGCATGTATCAAAGGCTGAATATATATCAGTACGTGATGAAGACTCTTTTTTGTACTTAAAAGAAATTGGTATTAAGAAAGACATCGAACTTGTTCCAGATCCAGTATTAGCTTGTCAGCCAGAAGAAAAGAAATCCGATTGGCTTCAAAAGCATGCACTGCAAGGAAAGGTCGTTGCGGTTAGTGTAAGGTACTGGGATGCAAAAGAAGATTATATGAAGAAGTTAGCAGATACGCTGAAAAAGCTTAAGCAAGAGGGATACCATATTTTATTTGTACCGATGCATGGACCATTTGATCAAAATGCATCAAGGGATATCATTAATTTGATGGGAGAAGAAGCGCACATGCTCCCTTATAAAATGGATATTCATGAGAAAATCTCTATTTTATCAGAATGCTCTCTTTTAATAGGAATGAGACTGCATGCTCTTATATTATCGGCAGTTGCAAACACGCCTATGGTTGGAATTTCATATGATCCAAAGATCGATTCGTTTTTACAACAAGTAAATCAGCCGATTATTGGGAATGTGGATGGAGACTGGACGACAGAAACATTACATAGTATGGCGATTAAACAATTAGAGCAGACAGAATATGTACAGGAAACGTTAGGACAAAGGGTAGAGGAGTTGCGAGAGCAAATTTCCATAGCGTCCAAATATATTATTAATGACTTACATGTAAAAGAGTCTATAAAAAGAGGAATGGAATAGAGGCCATTCCTTTTTTTATTCAATAATTGAGTAGAAAAAAGAACAGGGATCACCTGTTCTTTTTTGCTATGTAAGTAAAAGTTTGAAAGAGAAGCGTATTGAAGAAAAAATAAAATGTCGACAAAAAATATAAAAAATGTAGAATAATGTCGAAAAAAACAAAAGATTCGAGTTTTATTTTTCCTGAATATGTATGTTTTTAGTGGTTCTTAATCTTAAAATCTTAACATTAGCATATAAAGAATATTGATATAAAGCGTTTTATACAAAAACACTTGGATAACGAGGCAGGTTTTGTTCAGAAAAATGAATTTAAGAATGATGTCGAAAATCATAGAAACATCTTGTCGATTTATGTCGTAATATCTTTATAGTTGGATGTTGAAATTGTAAACGTTTTTCTGCTATAGTAGTAAGTGGTTATGTACAGATTGTGTGAAGCTTATGTTGATACACAATTAATACATACTTGATAATGAAGCCTATACATAATTTTTATGAGATGTCGAAAAATAAAGTTGGATAATTGTAAATCTTTTTATTTTTTTGGCGTTTAGGCATTTTATTTTTCAATAAAATGGTGTAATATGTGTATTGTTCTATATTATGGAATGGTTTTCGCATTTCTATAATGTAATAATTCAACCAAATTTATAGTTACTAGTTTTCATCATACATAGGAAATTTTTATTTATCTCATATGCTATGAAACTAGTATTACATTCCTGAAGGAGGAAATATATAAAATGGCAAAGACTAACTCTTACAAAAAATTAATCGCTGGTACAATGACAGCAGCAATGGTAGCAGGTGTTGTATCTCCAGTAGCAGCAGCAGGTAAATCATTCCCAGACGTTCCAGCTGATCACTGGGCTTTAGATTCTATTAACTACTTAGTAGAAAAAGGCGCAATTAAAGGTACAGACACAGGAATGTTCGAGCCTGGAAAAGAATTAACTCGTGCAGAAGCAGCTACAATGATGGCTCAAATCTTAAACTTACCAATCGATAAAGATGCTAAACCATCTTATACTGACGCTCAAGAGGGCTGGGCTACTCCATTCATCGCAGCTGTAGAAAAAGCTGGTGTAGTTAAAGGTAAAGGTAACGGCATATTCGATCCAAACGGAAAAATGGATCGCGTTTCAATGGCATCTATGCTTGTAGAGGCTTACAAATTAGATTCTAAAGTAACTGGTACTCCAGAAACTAAATTCTCAGATTTAGAAAAATCATGGGGTAAAGCAAAAGCTAATATCCTAGTTGAATTAGGAATTTCTGCAGGTACTACTGCAACTACTTGGGAGCCTGAAAAAACTGTAACTAAAGCAGAAGCAGCTCAATTCATTGCTAAGACTGATAAAGATTTCGGTGCGGCAGCAAAAGTTGAATCTGCAAAAGCAGTTACATCTCAAAAAGTAGAAGTTAAATTTGACAAAGCTGTTGAAAAATTAACTAAAGAAGACGTTAAAGTAACAAACAAAGCTAACAACGATAAAGCGTTAGTTAAAAACGTAACTTTATCAGAAGATAAAAAATCTGCTACAGTTGAGTTATACGATAACCTAGCAGCTAAACAAACTTACACTGTAGATGTAAATAAAGTTGGTAAAACAGAAGTAACTGTAGGTTCTTTAGAAGCAAAAACAATTGAAATGGCTGATCAAACAGTAGTAGCTAATACAGCAACTAAATTACAATACAAAGTTACAGATGAAAACGGTACTGAAGTTGTTTCACCGACTGGTATTGAATTTGAAACTCCAGCTGCTGAGGGAACAATTAAAAATGGTGAAATTACTTTAGCAAAAGGTACTTCAACTACTGTAAAAGCTGTTTATAAAAAAGACGGTAAAGTAGTAGCTGAAAGTAAAACAGTAAAAGTTTCTGCTGAAGGTGCTGCAGTAGCTTCAATCTCTAACTGGACAGTTGCAGAACAAGGTACAGCTGACTTTACTTCTAAAGATTTCAAACAAAACAATAAAGTTTACGAAGGCGACAATGCTTACGTTCAAGTAGAATTGAAAGACCAATTTAATGGAGTAACAACTGGAGCAGTTGAATACGAGTCATTAAATACAGAAGTAGCAGTAGTAGATAAAGCTACTGGTAAAGTAACTGTTTTAGCTGCAGGGAAAGCACCAGTAAAAGTAACTGTTAAAGATACAAACGGTAAAGAGCTTGCTTCAAAAACAGTTGAAATTGAAGCTTTCGCTCAAAAATCTCTAAAAGAAATTAAGTTAGAGCAAACAAACTTAACACTTTCTACGAAAGACGTAACAGACTTAAAAATAAAAGCTCCAGTATTAGATCAATACGGTAAAGACTTTACTGCTGATAAAGTAGAAGTAAAAGTTCTTGATAAAGACGGTAAAGAGCTAAAAGATCAAAAAGTAACTGCTAAGCATGAAAATAAAGAATTAGTAGTAAATGCTAATGGTCAAGAAGCTGGAAAATACGTATTAGAATTAACAGCTACATCTGGTAAAAAAGAAGTAAAAGCTAAAGTAGCTCTAGAATTAAAAGCTCCAGGTACATTCTCTAAATTTGAAGTTCGTGGCTTAGAGAGCGAGTTAGATAAATATGTTACTAAAGACAATAAAAAGAATGCTATGACTGTTTCTGTCCTTCCAGTTGATGCAAATGGATTAGTTTTAAAAGAGGCTGAAGGTGCTGAACTAACAGTAACAACAACAAATAAAGATGGTAAAGAAGTAGCGGCAACTAGTGAGCAAGTAACTGTGGACAATAACAGTGTAATTACTGTTGGAGCAGGTGCAAAAGCTGGTGAAACTTACAAAGTAGCTGTGAAATTAGCTGATGGTAAGTTAATCGCAACTCATTCATTCAAAGTTGTTGACACAGCACCAGCTGCTAAAGGATTAGCAGTAGAGTTCACAAGCACATCTCTAAAAGATGTAGCAGCAAACGCTGATTTAAAAGCTGAGCTTGCAAAAATTCTATCTGTTGATAACGTACCTGCAACTACAGCAAACGCAACAGTTTCTAAAGTAGAATTTGTTTCTGCTGACACAAGTGTTGTAGCTGAAGATGGAAAAGTTGGTACAAAAGGTGCAACATCTATCTACGTGAAAAACCTGACAGTTGTAAAAGAAGGTAAAGAACAAAAGGTAGAATTTGATAAAGCAGTAAGAGTAGCAGTTTCTATCAAAGAAGTAAAGCCTGCACAAAACTAATTTAAAATAATTAAATAGTAAGTGCTTAATAAAGCCTATGAGAAAATAGATGAAAGTCTATGAGTATCATAGGCTTTTATTTTAATAGTAGAATTGTATAAAAAATTTAAGAGGAAGGAGAAAATAGCAATAAGATGCCTTTATTTTTTAGTTTGAGGTGGATAATGAGAGAGAAGCTAAAATAAAAACACAGCCATGCATAAGCTTTATGGCTGTGTTATATGATTATTTCTTAAACTTAAACATGTCCCCGCTCAAATTCGAATCACTATACACGAACAATACCATGTTAATGTTGTTGTCTTTAATGTATTGATAGACATCCCTTTCGTGATAGTGACGAAGGTCGAGGATGGATGTGTGTTTGAAGCTTTGTGCTAAGTGAGGCACAATTGCGTTTGCGAATGAGTCTTTTAGGACTAAAGCTCGTACATCATTTGGTGCATTGTTGTTTTCGATGACGATTTCTGGATAGTCGTTTGCATAATAGCCGGCGTATGATGTTGTGTCTTTTTGTTTTTCTACGCCATATAGTTCATCTAATGTGCGATATACGGTGCCATTTACATCTTTTGCAGCTACGCTCGTAAAGTTGAAACCGTCTTTCGGTGTGTAGTAGCATAGTTTTTCTCCAGTTGCATCGATTAGTTGGTATAGCTGGTTGTTAAAGCTTCCGACTAGATGTTTATTCGGAGCGCACGTACGAGTGTAATCTTCTTTTTTTATTTCTTGTCCTTTATATATAGAAGATTGTTGCGCGATTGTGTTCATTATATATTGATAGCCTAAGAAGGCACCATCCATATTCCAGTGATGGTCTGTTTTAAAGTACATACTTTGTATTTCTTCATTTGTATAGTTTTTCTTGAAATGTTCCATGAGTTTAATTGGCTTTACGTCCGCAGGAAGTTTATTTAGAAAGTAATTTAAATTCTCCTGTGCATATGTGTGAATATGAGAAGGTAATTTAAATGATAATGCATTCGTTTTGGACGGTGGTAAAGCAAAGTAAAACTCAATGTTTTGTTCTTTTAAAAACTGAGATAAGTCGTTTACAGCTGGCATAGCTTGGTCAATCTCATTATATTTTGTAGTCCAAGCAGGGTTTTTCAGAAGCCATTTATCATCAGTTAGAATAATATCGTTAATGAGAGACTTGCCCATTTTAATTTGGGTAAGTGTATAGTTTTTTATGAGATCATCTCTGCCGATTAATTGATCGTTTGTATATGTCTCAAAGTCTTTAAAGAAACTACCATTTAAGGCAACTTCTTTTGTAAGAGCTGGTTTTTGAGCGAGCGGACGATTTTCAACGGACGAAACTGCTCGGTCAGTTTTGAGAAGCGATAATATGCCAAATGAAAAGATAATGGTGAGAAAACCGATAAATAGGACGATGTTCCCCAATTTTTTCATAATAACTTTTCCTTCCTACATAAAGTGAAACTTTAATCAGTGGGGGTTTTGTTCATCCGCCACTGATTATCAGCCTTAATCAATCGGGCTTTTACGGGCAGCCCGCCCCCCACCTAACTTCTTTGCTTTCGCTGAATTTTGAGGTGGGGGTCTTACTGCCCGTAAAATAGCGGGATAAGTTAAAACCTGAAGTAAATAAATGGATTATACGTCGAATTAATTAAATACATAATCGAAATCATAAATAATGTTAGTAATAATATAGGACGTACAACTTGCATCGTGAATGTATACGTTTTTGGTGCAAGTTCTAATATGTTTTTAACACGTTTCAAAATTGGTGTCGCTGCGATAAAGGCGATGATAAATATGACAATGTATTCATGTATATATAGCAGTGTGTTGTCATCGATGAAAGATTGCCTCTCTATGCCAAACATCGCTTTTAAATATTGGAACGAGTATGCGAAGTTATCAGCTCGGAAGAAGACCCAACCGATCATAACGATGATTAGTACATATGCATGTTGCAGCGGCTTCCATAGCTTATTTAATATTTTCTCGAATCCAGCTTTTTCAATCGAGATAATAAAGCCGTAATATAATCCCCAGGTGATAAAGGTCCAGCTTGCCCCGTGCCATAAACCGGTTAATCCCCATACGATGAAGAGGTTACGGTAATTTGCTAGTTTGGATACACGGTTTCCGCCGAGCGGAATGTATATATAGTCGCGGAACCAAGAGCCTAGTGTAATATGCCATCTTCTCCAAAATTCTGAAATGGATTTCGAGATGTACGGATAATTGAAGTTTTTCGGGAAATCAAATCCGAACATTTTTCCAAGTCCAATTGCCATATCAGAGTATCCTGAGAAATCGAAATAGATTTGAAGTGTATAGGCGATAATACCAATCCAAGCCGTTCCAGCGCTCATTTCAGATGGTGGTAAGGCAAAGATTTTATCTGCGACAAATCCAACTTGATTGGCGATTAACATTTTTTTCGCTAATCCTAAAACGAAAATTTGGATACCTTCTGTAAATCGTTCAAAAGAATGGATGCGCGTTTTAATTTGATCAGCAACGATATTGTAACGAACGATTGGTCCGGCAATAAGCTGCGGGAAAATTGATATATATAGCGCTAAGTTAAGTGGATTCTTTTGAACATCTCCATCTTTACGGTATATATCGATGACATATGACATCGCTTGGAACGTATAGAATGAAATTCCAATTGGTAGTGGAATAGGATCCACATGAATAGATAAATGCAAAGTTTGATTCAAAATATCTGTGAAAAAGGAAATATATTTAAAATAAGAAAGTAATAAAATATTCCCGACCACAGCCATAATTAAAAATGTGACTTTCATATTTTTTCGTTTATCATAATGATGCACGAGTAGGCCGAAGCAGTAGTTTAATATAATAGAAAAGAGCATTAAAAGAACGAAACGTGGTTCTCCCCATGCATAGAAAATTAAACTAAATGCAAGTAATACGAAATTACGTAGCTCGGCACGCACTATAAAATAGAAAAATAATACGAGAGGTAAAAAGATAAATAAGAAAACAGAACTACTAAATACCAAAGGACTCTCCTCACTTTTTTCAAAAATACATTTCGTGCAAAAAACCGACATTTCTATTATATATTCTTTTAAATAAAAGTGCCTTTAATATTTTATCATGTTAATAATTCGATTAAAATGATTATTATATATAATAGAAGAAAAGGGGAGCGGAATCCTTTTGACACTCACTATTTGGATAAGATAAGATGAATAAGGTGTGATTTGTTTAGAAAGGAAGAGATGGTGTGTTATTTAACTCATTTGAGTTTATTTTTTTATTTTTACCGATAGCATTTCTTTTATATTTTCTATTAAATAAATTTGGATATGCTACATTAGCGAAAGCTTGGCTCGTTGCGGCCTCTTTATTTTTCTATAGTTATTGGAATGTGAAATATTTACCGCTTATGTTAGTGTCGCTCATTGTGAACTACTTTATCGGAATGAGGCTCGTAAAACATAAGAGTAAACTTCTTTTAACGGTAGGATTAATATTTAATATAGGAATGCTTAGTTATTTCAAGTATTATGATTTCTTCTTACAAAATGTGAATTCATTATTTGGAACTCAGTTTACATTATTATCTTTAACGTTACCACTTGCGATTAGTTTCTATACGTTTCAAAAGATTGCATTTTTAGTAGATACGTATCGCGGGGAAACGAAGGCATGTCATTTTCTTGATTACGCATTGTTCGTAACGTTTTTCCCGCAGCTTATTGCAGGACCGATTGTACATCATGCGCAAATTATGCCGCAGTTTGCTGACGATAGTAAAAAGCGCTGGCAATCGAAGTATATCGTTCTTGGTATATTCGTATTTGCAGTTGGTATTTTCAAAAAGGTAGGTATTGCAGATGTATTATCACCCCTTGTACATGAAGGGTTTGATGTGCAGCAATCATTAACATTTGTCGAAGCGTGGCTTTCGTCGTTAGCGTTTACGTTCCAATTGTATTTTGATTTTAGTGGATATAGTGATATGGCAATTGGAATCGCTTTAATGTTTAATATTAAATTACCTCAAAACTTTAATTCACCGTATAAAGCAGTGAATATACAAGACTTTTGGCATCGTTGGCATATGACGCTTAGCCAGTTTTTAACGAAGTACGTATACATTTCTCTAGGAGGAAATCGAAAAGGAATTACGCGTACATACGTAAATATTATGATTGTATTTTTAATAAGTGGACTTTGGCACGGAGCTGGTTGGACATTTGTTTTTTGGGGGTTCTTGCACGGTTTGGCTTCTGTTATTCATCGCCTATGGAGTAAAGCAGGAGGGCGCATGCCAGCCTTAGCTGGTTGGTTCGTTACGTTTTTCTTCATTAATATAACGTGGGTATTCTTTAGGGCAACATCTATGCATGATGCGGTGAAAGTGTTAAAAGGAATGTTCGGGCTAAATGGAATCGAATTAGCAAATAGCGTATTCCCAGCATTTATAATAGAGAAGCTGCAATTTTTAAAAGAGTACGGTGTTTCATTTAGTGAAGGGTACCATGTCTCTTTATTAGATCCGAAAATGGTAGCGTATATTTTCGGAGCGTTATGTATTAGTTTCTTCTTAAAAAATTCAATTCAGTTAAAAGATTCATTCCGTCCGAATGTATGGACTGCTTTATTTACTGCAGTATTACTCGTATATAGCGTGTTACATTTAACGAGTATTAGTGAGTTTTTATACTTTAATTTCTAGGTGGAGAATATGAAAAACAAACATTGGCTTATTTTCGTTTTTGTATGTGTTTTTGTTCCTCTGGCAGGTGTCGGGATATTTAATAGCTATATAGATTCACTTTGGTTATTCCCGCATAAAAATAAGTGGAATGATGTTCAGTACGGGTTTAACGAGAGACAACAGAAAACAAATTATATAACGTACCGTCCGTTTACATATGATGGAGTTATACTTGGAAGTAGTAGAACGACTTTTATTAACGAGAATGACTTCACCGGGTTAAACGCATTTAATTATGCGGTAAGCAGTACAGATCCGCGTGAGTATGATGCATATATTGAATATGCAAAAGAACAAAAAGGTAGTGGACTCGAGTCTATTGTACTTGGTTTAGATTTCCTTGGAACGAACAAAAATAGGGAAATTGGTTTTGATAAACCAGAAGCGTATATTAATCAGGCGCAAAGTTTATTGTATCCGATTAAATCGTATGTAAGTATGGACGGGATTACTTATTCAAAGAATACAATTGCAAATTCCACTCATCATAGTACGAATCTTGATTGGTACAATCGAGAGAATATAAAATCGATGCGCGATTATACGAAAGAAGAACGTGATGCGCAAATAGCGGCGCAAGTAGATAAGTTTAGTAAAGAGATTTACGGCGGGAATTATGAGTATCAAAATATGAAAGAAATATTAGGAACAGTAAAGGCTCATAATCCGAACACGAAGTTTTATATTTTTACAACGCCTGTTTCAGAGCCTCTGTTCCGTACGATGATTCAATCAGGGCGATGGGAAGATTATAAAAGATGGCTTCATGACGCTGTAGATGTATTTGGCGAAGTGCACCATTTCATGTATCTTAATTCCGTTACAACGAATTTAGATAACTATATGGATGGGCATCATTTCAGACCAGAAGTTGGAAAGTTGATTGCGCATAAAGTTGTAAATGAGGAAGATAGCAACGTCCCGAAAGACTTCGGTATTGTTATTACGAAGGATAATATTGATGAGGTGTTGGAGGAGATTCGGGCGTCTTTTCAATAGGGGAAGCTTGAAAGGCTAGATCATATGTGGTCTGGCCTTTTTTTATAGATTGCTGCTTTATCAAACTTTGTCGGTAAATCGATATCTTCTGTAGAATCATTAATATAATTTCATGTATTACTTTCAAAAGAAAAAGCAGCATCCAAATGGATGCTGCTTCACTTTATTCTACCTCTAAATCAACAATTAAGTAAGCGAGTATAACGACAAAGAAAATACTAACGGCCGGCGCTGTTAATACGTGGCCGGACATAAAGCCAATTCCAAGTGATAGTACAACGGTGCTAGCTAATAGCATATATTTCACAGTTAATATTTTCTTAAAGTTTGTTATGATGCTGAGTAATAATTTAATACCGAAGTAAAGGAATGGTATGAAGTAAATAAGAGAACCGATGATTCCGAATGCAAAGAATATGTCATGGAAGTCCATTTCGATTAATTTAATTTTAACCGTATAGTTACCAGCATAGCCCATTCCGAATAATTTTTGTGATAGTGGTGCGTCTTTATAGTATTGTTTGTATACTTTTAAAAACTTATCGCGATCACTGTAAATTAAACTTTTGACCTCAGAGTCTGTTAGTTCACCTTTTGCATGTTTTTTCTCTGTGTCAGGATCTTCTTTAATTATTTTTCCTTCTTTTCTATCCTTTTCTTCTTGTACTGATTTTTTGTATTCGTATATTTGCATGTGGATGCCCATATTTTTTGCGATAGGAGTATGCGGTGTAAGGGCAATTAAACCTCCTAGTATAATAGCGGCAACAACTGTATTTACGAGATATGTGAATCCTTTTCCTTCTTTTTTGCGATGAACCATATATTCAATGAATGAGAATAAAAGTGCCACGCCAAGCGTTAGAACAATTGCACCATATCCTACTTTCGTTCCGACCATAATACTTGCATACATCGCGAGTATTGTTGGAATCCAGTAATAGATTTTCGAGAAAGAAGTTGTTTTATGAATCGAATATAACACTACGATTGGGAACATAATTGCAAAAATAGAACTTAAATCATTTCCAGCAAAGAACCAACCTCTTGAACCAATTTTTGAGTGAGGGTAGCTTGGGAAATCTGTACCAGTTTGCATTGCAACAATCAGTGTGATACTTAAAATTAAAGTTGCATATAAGAAATATGTAATGATTTTATGAAACGTATATTCTTTATTTTTTAATTCTTTAAAGACGATAATATATCCAAACAGTAGCACAATTGGATATATGCTCTTTAAAATAAATTTCACTTCTTCGCCAAATGAAACTGGGGATTTAATCATCATATTATTTGCAAGACCAATTGCTAGTACGATACCGAGTAGGCATAAATAGAGAATGTACTTTTTCGCTCCATGTTGATTTCTATGAAGAAGTAGATAACCTAATGCAAGAAGCATAAAGGCGAAACGGACTACGATTCCAACTGTTGCGCTCATGTGTAATACATAGATTGAAAAAGACGTTAATAAATCTAAAATTGGTTGAAACACAATGAATAGCAATAGGAAATGCGGGAAGTAGTTATCCGTTTGTTTCAACTTATTAACCATATATTCCTCCATTTCTTCATTCCTTTAGTTCAATACCCAAGAGATGGGGATAAAAGCCTTATTTACATAATAAGGCGAATGAATTTCAATATTTGTTTTTTTGCATCAAACTTAAGAATACACCATTTCATTGTAATGGTAAATAGATGAAAAGCATGGATAAACCGACTTTAATTTCTATATTTTTTAACGAAATTGTATGTTTTATACGGAGATATATACAAATTACGAGGAAATTAGACAGAAGATTAAGAAAAAAGAAGGATTTTTAACATGCTTTCTATAATTATATAAGTATAATCTTTATGTTGAAAAGAGGGGTATATATAATGGAAGTAACAAGTAAAACGGAATCTGTTGTTGTGAAATATGAAGGGCGCGTAGCAACGGTTATGGTTAATCGTCCAGAGGTTTTAAATGCATTAGATGAACCAACGTTAAAAGAGTTATTACAAAAGTTGAAAGAAGTGGCGGAAAGTTCTGTTCACGTTGTTGTGTTGTGCGGAAGTGGCCGTGGTTTTTCTGCGGGTGGAGATATTAAATCGATGCTTTCAAGTAATGATGAAAGTAAGTTTGAAGGCATCATGAATACAATTTCTGAAATCGTTGTGACTTTATATACGATGCCAAAGCTTGTTATTAGTGCAATTCATGGGCCAACTGCTGGACTTGGATTAAGTATTGCATTAACAGCTGATTATGTCATGGCAGATATATCATCAGTTATTGCGATGAACTTTATTGGAATCGCTTTAATTCCAGATGGTGGTGGCCATTTCTTCCTCCAAAAGCGCGTTGGTGAAAATATGACGAAGAAAATCATTTGGGAAGGGAAGAAATTATCAGCGACAGAAGCACTAGATATCGGTTTAATTGATGAAGTAATCGGTGAGGATTTCCAAACGGCTGTGAAGCAAAAAATTAATGAATGGTTACAAAAACCAATCAAGGCAATGATTCAAACGAAACAAATTTTATGTGAAGTAAATCGTTCTAATTTAGAACAAACACTTCAGCTCGAAAAGCGTGGTCAATATGCGATGAGACAAACAGCGGACCATAAAGAAGGTATTGCTGCTTTTCTAGAAAAACGTTTACCAGCATTTAAAGGGGAATAAAGTGAAACTTTAATCCGTGGGGATTTGTTTATCCCCCGCGGATTATTAGTCTTACTGCCCGTTAATTCGAGATAAAGGGAAGAAAGTGCTAACACATTTTAGTATAATTGTGTTAGCACTTTTTTTAGGAGTAATAAATGAAGAAAATTATCGGTGTTATCGTTATTATTTTACTAACATATTATGCTTTGCATAGTACACCATCTCTTGCGGTACGGACTGCATTATTCTTTGAGGGACATCCAACTGTTGCTTTCTCTGGTGAAGTGAAGAAAGAACGGGATGTGAAAAAAGAGGCGATTCCTGATGAGTACCAAACCTTATACGGCGATAAGAAAGAAGAACCAGAGCATTACTTCTTTCCGGTAGTAAAGGCGCACGGATCAGGAATTGATATGTTAAGTGCTTGTGTGAAAAAAGAGTGGTTTTTCTATAAAGCAGAGCTTGGGTGTTATTAAAAGTGGGAGGAAAAGTGATGTCAACTTATAACAGGTTAGTAAGAGATCGTGTCCCGGAGAAAATTTTGATGTCTGGAAAAACATATACAGCACAAAAATTAACAGGACAAGCTTACATACAAGCGTTAGCGAAAATTGGTACAGAAGAAATTCGTGAATTTGCTTCGATGAAAGAGCGTGAACATGCGCTAGATTCACTTGCAGATGCACTTGAAATTATTATTTCATTAGCGCGTGCAGAAGGTGCAACAATGGAAGATGTAGAGCTTATTCGTAAGCAGAAAGAAGAAGAGCGCGGCGGATTTACAAGAGGGATTTATTTGATGGACGTTTCGGAAGAGTAGTTTTATCCCGCTATTTGCGGGCAGTAAGACCCCAAACTCAAAATTCGGCGAATGCGAGGGAGTCGGGCTGCCAGTAAAAGTCCGATTGATGCGGGCTGATTAAAGTTTCACTTTATAGAAAAAGCACAGTGTTAATGGAGATAATGCGGTGCTTTTTTGTCATTGAGATTAGGATAAAGTGAATTTTATTATAATTTAGAAAATTAAACTATATGAGTAGAGGTTTTATCGTAATTTCGCTATACTGAATAGTAGAGAAAATGAGGAGGAAACGACAATGGCACATCATACGAAAGAAACGATGGAACTTATTAAGGAGCTTGTCTCTATTCCAAGTCCATCTGGAAACACGGCGAAAATTATTAGTTTTATTGAAAACTATGTAAGTGAGTGGAATGTAGAGACGAAGCGTAATAATAAAGGTGCTCTTATTTTAACGGTTAAAGGAAAGAATGATGAGCAGCATCGTTTATTAACTGCACACGTTGATACGTTAGGTGCGATGGTGAAAGAAATTAAGCCTGACGGTCGCCTTCGTCTATCTATGATTGGTGGATTTCGCTGGAATTCTGTAGAAGGGGAATATTGCGAAATTGAAACGTCAAGTGGTAAGAAGTATACAGGTACAATTTTAATGCATCAAACTTCTGTGCATGTGTACAAAGATGCAGGGGAAGCGAAGCGCGATGAGAAAAATATTGAAGTGCGTATTGATGAGCGTGTCTTTTCAGCAGATGCAGTACGTGAGTTAGGAATTGAAGTAGGAGACTTCGTTTCATTTGATCCACGCGTTCAAATTACAGAGAGTGGATACATAAAATCACGTCATTTAGACGATAAAGTAAGTGTAGCAATTCTATTAAAATTGATTAAAAGATTGCAAGATGAAAAGGTAACATTGCCATATACAACACATTTCTTAATTTCTAATAATGAAGAAATTGGATACGGTGGAAACTCAAATATTCCAGAAGAAACGGTAGAATATTTAGCAGTTGATATGGGAGCGTTAGGTGATGGACAAGCATCTGATGAATATACAGTATCCATCTGTGCGAAAGACTCTAGCGGTCCATACCATTACGCTTTACGTAAGCATTTAGTTGAACTGGCGAAAGCGAACGCTATTGAATATAAAGTGGATATTTATCCATACTACGGATCAGACGCATCAGCTGCGATTCACGCCGGATTTGATGTGAAACATGCGTTAATTGGAGCTGGTATTGATTCTTCTCACGCATTTGAGCGTACGCACGAAAGCTCGATTGCACATACAGAAGCACTTGTTTATGCATATGTGTTATCAGAAATGATAGTAGAATAGTGAGAGGGTGGTTGATTCTATGAATCAACCACTTTTTTGTGTATAAAAAATACTTTAAGTGTATTTTATTTTACAATATTAAGAAAGTAGGTTTACTACAGAATTCTAGTATTATAGAATGATAGAGGCGCACTAATTTTTTTTGTTCGGATTTATTATGATTTGCATATTAAGATTACGCGTTATTATAAATGGTTTTTGAGAGGAGTATTATTATTTATGAAGTATCGTGCAGTCGCGGCTGGTATTTTAGCCGCAAGTTTATTATCATCTCCAGTAAGTAGTTTCGCAGCAGGGAAAAAGTTTTCGGATGTTCCTACATGGGCGCAGGAATCGGTTGACTATTTAGTAGGGAAAAAAGCGCTTGATGGAAAACCAGATGGAACGTTTTCTCCATCTGAAGCAGTAGATAAAGGATCAGCTGCAAAAATATTAGCAGCAGTTCTTGGCTTACCAATTGATCCAAAAGCGAAACCATCTTTTAAAGATTCGCAAGATCATTGGGCAGCACCATATATTGCTGCGGTAGAAAAAGCGGGTGTAATTAATGGAGATGGTACTGGGAAATTCAATCCATCAAGCCAAATTAACCGTGCATCAATGGCATCTATGCTTGTACAAGCATATTCATTAGATAAGAAAATTATTGGAGAACTTCCAACGCAGTTTAAAGATTTGGAACCTCATTGGGGTAAGAAACAAGCTAATATTTTAGTAGCTTTAGAGATTTCAATGGGTACAGGAAATGGCTGGAATCCTGACGGTACTGTAACTCGTGCTGAAGCAGCTCAGTTCATCGCAATGGCAGATAAAAATAAAACAAATACATCGAAAAGAATGTATATGAATAGAAACTTTATTACATATCATCAAGCATCGTTATCATCTGGTATTACTGACGTTCAACATAAGCCACAAATGATTGAAGTGAAAGAGCAAAGAGCGGACGGTTGGTTGAAGGTTGTAACGAGTAAAGGTGAGAAGTGGACGCCTTTAACAGAGAAAACAGATGTTATTAATGAAGGATTTACTGCGTATGCAGAAGCTTCACATCAATCTAAAGTTTCAGGTACATATAACGCACAAAAAGTAACTGTTATTGAAGAAAAAGATAGCTGGATTCGTATCCGTATGGGAGCTGGTTTCCAATGGGTGGATAAAAATCAATTAAACCCAGTGAAGCAAGGTAACTTCCTAGAAGGTAAAGCGATTATTATTGATCCAGGTCATGGTGGAATTGATTCGGGGAACCCTGGTTATTATGAGAAAGAAAGTAAAACCGTATTAGATGTATCATTACGATTACAGAAAATATTTGAGAAAAAGACACCGTTTACTGTGTTGTTAACTCGTGAGAATGATACACGTCCAGGAAACACTGCAGCTGAGTCTTTACAAAAACGTGTAGAATTTGCTCAGGCAAATAAAGGTGATATTTTTGTAAGTATTCATGGTAATGGTACGGATAGTAAACAAGGACAAGGTACAGAAACATTCTACTATGAATCAGCGACAGCAAGAGGGACAAACCCGAATGTATCAGAAAGTCGTTTATTAGCAGAGAAAATTCAAGAGCGTCTTGTAGATGCACTTGGAACAAAAGATCGCGGTGTGAAGAAAGGCGATTTATATGTAATTAGAGAAAACACGATGCCAGCTGTATTAGCAGAATTAGCATTTGTAGATAATAAAAGCGATGCTGATAAAATTGCTACACCAGAACAGAGACAAAGTGCAGCAGAAGCTATTTATCAAGGGATTTTAGATTACTACGAAGCAATGGGTAACAACGTATCTTCTTTCCGTTAATAAATAAAAGAGATTGCCATAGGCAGTCTCTTTTTATTTATAAAACAAATTATAAAGGTTTCTCTTTATTTCGGGCATATGATATCATTTAATTTTATATGAAAAAAGTATTTGAGTAATTTTGATCATAACAATTTTAAACGATAAAGGATGATAATAGATTGAGTAATCATAGTAAAACACCTGCATGTATATATACGTATGCATTTCGCGAAGAGGAGCGTGCTTTATGTTACTTGGAAATGCGCTCGTTCTTTGGGATGGAGTCTCACGTTAATATTTTAAAAAGTGAAGTCAAGATCGCTCCGAGTAGAAGTCCGTTTATTAAAGAGCGCGTCGAGGTTATGTATGAAGGGGACGACTTAGAAAGCATTTTAGAACAAGTGGAACAAATTGATTTAGCGGGAGCGACATTTAAAGTTATCTTCGTTAAAATCAATGATCTTGGTAAAGAAAATAAAATTGAATATGGAGAAAGACGCCTTATTGAACGAGACCTCGGTATGCATATTGAAGGAGAAGCGGATGTTCGTAATCCAGAGCGTGTATTCGGGATTGTTCCTCTTGGAGGACGTTGGTACTTCGGACACTATGTAGAAAGTGATCCGGTTTGGTATCATCACATAAAAAAACCGCATAGCTATTCGACATCACTGAGCACACGTGTTGCTAGAGCTGTCGCAAATATCGCTGTACCAAACCCAGATGGAGTACGAGCAATTGACCCGTGCTGCGGCATTGGAACAGTAGTAGTAGAAGCACTTTCTATGGGGATTAACATCGTTGGTAGAGATATAAATCCACTTGTGGTTCTTGGAACGAGAAAAAACATCGCACATTTCGGGTTTGAAGGAACAGTAACAAAAGGTCCAATTGAAGAAATTACTGAGAACTACGACGTCGCAATTATCGATATGCCGTACGACCTATTTACGCACGCAACACCAGAAGATCAACTCTCAATTCTTTCAAGTGCGCGCCGCATTGCAAAAAAAGTAGTCGTTGTCACGATGGAAACAATGGACGACATGATTCATGAAGCGGGATTTGAAATTACAGACCGCTGTATCACAAGAAAAGGATCATTTTCTAGACAAATTCTTGTTTGTGAATAAGAAAGAAAGGTCACCCGTTTGGGTGACCTTTTTTGGTTTGTATTGATGTGTGATTGGTTGGTGGAATGGAGGGATGATTTGGCGGGATTTGTTGATAAGTCGATATTTTATGTCGAATCGCTGATATATTCAGAGAATCAACCGATATCAAATTACTCTTCTTTCGTCTTCTCTTGTTGTGCGATTAATAAATTGCGTAATACGTGTCCGCGGTAACTTTCTAGTTTTTGTCCTTCATGATAGCGAACACCTAATTTTTTTAGCTCAGCTACGTACCAGCCTTTTGTTCCGTAATACATGAGACCACTTCCTTTTTTCTTTTGAACAGTATATGTGCCGGGACGAGAGAATTTTCTTTTTTTATTCATGAAATTTGCGGAATTTAACATTGAATATTCAGTTTATTTTTATTATGATTAACTTATTATCGGATGACAGTGATTAGCCTCGCTGTAAGCCCAGATTTATGTTTGAAAATGAAGAGAGTAAACTTCTTTCCACTTGAGCTTCTTTAGCAGAAGTACGAGCTATAAGGATAAGGGTAGTAAAATTCAATGCAAATGTGTACATTGTTTTTCTGGCTCTTAACATAGTAACGGAGGATGAAATATGCGTAAAGGGACTTTTTTTATGGCAGGACATTCGAGACTTCCGAAAGGTATGGCTGTTCGCAGTATGTATGAAACATTAACAATTACAATTGAGGCAGATCATAAATATCATGTCATTATTGAAGCGTCATGTACGCTTGCGACAGAGCATGGTAGAGACTTCGTCGCTCAAATGTTGAGAGGACATAGTTTGCAAGATGGTATTGAGGAAATCGTTCAAGATATTACGGACCATTATCAAGGAAAAGCGCAAAATGCTATCGTCAGTGCGGTAAAAGATTTACATCGCCAATACGTAAGTTATTTAAATGATGAACAGCCTAGAGGAGAGTACGAGGAAACAACACCATAAAAACTGTCTAGTTTATAACCATAAACAAGAGCCAGTTGTATTTCCGTTAACGGGATACGACTGGCTTTTTATATTGAGGAGGCAAGGAATATGAAAAAATTAAGTGAAGTTCAAGCTGTGAAACAAGAGACGAAAAAAAGAGGATGTGCGGAAAGTAAGGGGATTTGTGAAATGTGTAAAGTATGTAGAGAAAAAAACAAAAAACGAATTGACAGTTAGAAAATTTTGAATTATTATTTAATTAATAAGATCCATACGAGAAATTAGCCTTCTCTATATTCGATCTTGCTTTCCTGTTTTACAAATATTTTCATAAAAACTGTCTATTATTATTGTACTTTAAGAGATTAAAGAACATTCGTAATTATGAGCCAGTTGTACGTTTTCGCGATTTTATGTCGTGGATGCGTATGACTGGCTTTTTCGATGTTAGGGCAGTAAGACCGAATCTCAGCATAAGAAGATAAGGATAACTGTCTGTAAAAAGCGTCCATAAGTTCTTCATATTTAAATTAGGGAGGAATTGAAATGTCGATTATTACAGAACAAAGTACGAAGATGAAATTTGCAAAGAAATATGAGGGGTATGAAATTGTTCCGCATCCAGAGCATAAGCGTTTATACCATATTGTGTTAAATCAGCAATTGCTTAAGCAGTTTTTTGAAGAGGTAAAAGAGCATTCAGAGCAGTCATTACAATACATTCCTTATTCTCGGTTTAATCTTGCTGATGACATGAGAAAGATTTTTGGGCAATCATTTATGGATAATATTCGCGGCATTGTTCATGATCGTGAAACGGGCGGATTTACAATTGGGGTGCAAGGTGAAACGTCAGATCCAGCAGACTACGTGAAATTTGCAACAGCATTAACACATTTAATCGGGGAGCCAAACTTTGATGCAATGACAGGAACGTATTATGCTAGGTTTAATGTGAAAGATACGGATAGTAGTGATTCTTACCTTCGTCAAGCGTACCGATTGTTTACACTGCATACAGACGGTACATTCGTTGATGAGCCGACAGATTGGCTTCTTATGATGAAAATTGAAGAGCAAAATGCAGTAGGCGGAGAATCTCGTTTACTACATTTAGATGATTGGGAAGACCTTCAGAAATTTAGAAATCATTCGCTCGCATCTGTTAAGGTTACGTATAAAGCACCACCAAGTAAAAATACGCAAGAAATCGTCTATCGTGAAACATTTTTTGATGTGAATAACGCACCATGTATTTGTTTTATTGATCAGTTTGCCTATCCAGATAATATTGAACAAGCAAACTATTTGAAAGACTTATCATATTCTGTTGAAAACTCACCAGCAACACATGCATTGAAATTACCAATTGGTGACTTAGTTCTTTTAAACAACTTATTTTGGATGCACGGAAGAGCTGCGTTTGAGAAAAATAAAGATTTATATAGAGAACTAATGCGTCAACGTGGTTGTTTTTCTAAATAAGTTTGTACGGCGGGTCTTAAAAAAGGCCTGCCTTTCATCATATTAAGGGGGAAGTAGGATGTATGACTTTATAATTATTGGCGGAGGAATTGTTGGCCTTTCAACTGGAATGGCGTTAACGAAAAAATTCCCTAGTGCGAAAATCGCGATCATTGAAAAAGAAAAGGAACTTGCACATCATCAAACTGGGCATAATAGCGGAGTAATTCACTCTGGAATTTATTATAAACCAGGGAGTTATAAAGCAAAGTTTGCCAAAGAAGGAAACGCAGCTATGGTTCAATTTTGTAAAGAAAATGACATCGCTTATGACATGTGCGGGAAAGTAATTGTCGCTACAGAAAAGGACGAACTTCCTCTTTTACATAACTTATATGAAAGAGGCTTACAAAACGATTTACATATTTCAAAAATAGATAAGGAAGAATTAGCTGAAATTGAACCTCATGTAAAGGGACTTGGCGCAATCCGTGTTCCATCTTGCGGGATTGCTGATTATAGAGGAGTAAGTTATGCATTTGCCCGTTTGATTCAAGAAAGCGGGGGAGAAGTACATTTAGGAACAGCCGCAGAGCGTATTACTGAGAAGAAAGACGCTGTAATAATTGAGACAAATCAAGGTGTATTTAAAACGAAATTTCTCATTAATTGCGCCGGCTTACATAGTGATCGTATTGCGAAAAAGACAGGTATATTAACGGATATGAAAATTGTTCCGTTTCGTGGTGAATATTATGAACTTGTCCCAGAAAAACGCTATCTTGTAAAACATTTAATCTACCCAGTTCCAAACCCTGAATTTCCGTTTTTAGGTGTTCATTTCACAAGAATGATAAACGGAGACGTACATGCAGGACCAAATGCAGTATTAAGCTTCAAACGCGAAGGCTATACGAAAACGGACTTTGATATTAAAGACTTCATGGAAACAATGACATACACAGGCTTTTGGAAAATGGCGATGCCAAATATGAAAGAAGGCATAAAAGAGATGGTGCGCTCATTTAGTAAACAATCATTCCTAAAAAGCTTGCAGCGCCTAATACCAGAACTTACAGAGAAAGATATCGTGCCAACCCATGCAGGTGTAAGGGCACAGGCTATATTATCAAACGGAAATATGGTTGATGACTTCTGTATTATCCCTGGTATCAATTCTCTGCATATTTGTAATGCGCCATCTCCAGCTGCGACGGCTAGTATAAAGATTGGTGAGGAGATTGTAAGGCAAGTGCCGGATGTGGTGGCGGTTAGGGTTTGATGGGTCCCCCGAGGTTTTTGGGGGATTTTTTAGTTTTGGATGCCCGGGCGGGGCTGGTTGTAGCTTAATGGCCGCTAACTGTCTACTGTATAAAAAAGTAGACAGTAGTGTATGCTTTTTTTAAAAATGTATACAGATTTATCCCACTATTTGTGGGCAGTAAGACCCCCACCTCAAAATTCAGCGAAAGCAAAGGATCTAGGTGTGGGCTAATAATCAGTGGGGGATGAAGCCCCCCACTGATTAAAGTTTCACTTTATACTCTATGCGTTGGCATGATACTTGCAATAAAAATAGTATCAATATATAGAGGAGAGATAGAAATGAAGGTTAGTAAAATATACACAACAATTGATGCGCACGTAGCTGGGGAACCGCTTCGAATTATTACGGGCGGAGTGCCAGAGATAAAGGGAGAAACGCAACTAGAAAGACGTGCCTACTGCATGGAACATTTGGATCATCTTCGTGAGATTCTTATGTATGAACCGAGAGGACATCACGGAATGTACGGTTGTATCATTACTCCGCCTGCAAGTGCTCACGCTGATTTTGGCGTATTATTTATGCACAATGAAGGCTGGAGTACGATGTGTGGTCACGGCATTATCGCTGTTATTACAGTAGGAATTGAAACGGGTATGTTTGAAGTGACAGGTGAAAAACAAAAGTTCATTATTGATAGCCCTGCTGGGGAAGTCATTGCGTACGCAAAATTTAAAGGGAGCGAAGTTGAATCCGTATCATTTGAAAACGTTCCTTCGTTTGTATATAAGAAAGACGTGCCTATCAAAATAGATGACTATGAATTTCAAGTAGATATTGCATTTGGCGGTGCATTTTATGCGGTAGTAGACTGTAAAGAATTTGGTTTGAAAGTAGATTTCAAAGATTTATCTGCCATTCAAACGTGGGGCGGTAAAATTAAGCACTATATCGAGAGCCAAATGGAAGTAAAACATCCACTTGAAGAAGATTTAAAAGGAATATACGGTGTTATTTTCTCAGATGAACCGAAAGGAAAAGGTGCCACTTTACGAAATGTAACGATCTTTGCTGATGGGCAAGTAGACCGTTCCCCTTGCGGCACAGGAACTTCCGCAAGAATCGCAACCCTTTTTGAAAAAGATGCCTTACAAAAAGGAGAGATTTTTATCCACGAATGCATTACTGACGGCAAATTTGAGGGAGAAGTATTGTCGGTAACAGAAGTAGATAAATATGAAGCTGTCGTTCCGAAAGTAACGGGAAATGCATTTATTACAGGATTCCATCAGTTTGTTGTAGATCCGAGGGATGATTTGAATCGGGGGTTTTTGTTAGGATAGAAGGAGGAGGTGAACAAATATGCTAGTCATAAGCGCAAATGAACAAAGAAACTTAGTAAATATGAATGAAGTCATTGAATACGCGGCGCTTGCTTTAAAAGAGTTTTCCGCAGAAAGAACGATCACACCAATACGCGGTTCATTACCATTTGCGAACGAGCAAAATACCGCATTAATTATGCCTTCAGTAGCGGAAGGACTCGAAGCGCTCGGTTTAAAAGTAGTAACGGTAGCTCCGCATAATAAAAAGATAGGAAAGAAAACGATAAACGGGATCGTTATGCTATCAGACTTTCAAACGGGAGAACCACTCGCACTTTTAGAAGGATCGTACTTAACGATGATTCGAACAGGCGCCTTGTCAGGAGTAGCGACAAAACATTTAGCTCGTCATAACGCGAAAACCTTATGCATTATCGGCACAGGTGAACAAGCGAAAGGAATTGCAGAAGCTGTAATCGCCGTTAGGGACATTGAAAAAATCATTTTATATAACCGAACGGAAGAAAAAGCGTATGCATTCGCACAATATATACAAGAGAAGTTCAATAAACCAGCTTACGTCTACAGGAGTCCAAATGAAGCAATAAGCGAAGCAGACATCATCGTCACAACAACGAATGCATCCACACCAGTCTTCTCAGAAAAACTACAAAAAGGCGTCCACATAAACGCCGTCGGTTCATTCAGACCGAGCATGCAAGAGCTACCATCTCACGCCATCGCTAACGCGAGCAAAGTAGTAGTCGAATCAAAAGAAGCAGCATTAGAAGAAACGGGTGACCTTCAAGTTCCGATAAAAGAAGGCTTATTTGAGGCAGGCGATATCCACGCCGAACTTGGTCAAATTATTAGCGGGGAAAAAGCTGGTAGAGAGAACGATGAAGAGATTACTATTTTCAAATCAGTAGGTTTAGCGGTAGTAGATATTATTGTTGCGAAATACTTATATGAAAAAGCGATGGAGCGTGGAGTGGGTACTATGATTCAGTTGTGAGGCTGCCTTTGGGTGGTCTTTTTATTTTACCCTCCGCATAAATATATTTTATCGCAAGAATTCATTGATAGATTTCAAACTTTCTACCTTTGCGAAAAAGTTTGACAATACATACGGGTAGTGGTAATTTAAAACCTATAAGAAAACTCGGTATTAATTCCGAGTTTTCTTATAGGTGTAAATAGTCGAGAGGGGTCGAAATATGAAGAAGAAGTTGTTTGCATTACCATTTGTCCTACTATTACTTATTGCATTAGCGGCTTGCTCAGGGGAGAAAGATTCTTCGAAGCAAGCAGGAACTAGTACGCCAGGGACTCCGAAAGATGGAGGAACGTTAACAGTTGGTGTTAGTGATAATCCAGATACGATGAATCCGCTTTATGCGAATGATCGAGTGTCGTTAACGATACAGCAAGCTTTATATGCACCGCTGTATCATATGGAAGACGGTAAGAAAAAGTTTGTTCTTGCTGAGAGCTTTACGCCTTCAGAGGATCAATTAACATGGACTTTAAAATTAAAGGACAATTTGAAATGGCATGATGGTAAGAAAATTACATCAGATGATATTGTATTTACATTCAAATCTATTCTAGATGAGAAGCAAAATAGTTCAAGCCGTGAAAACTTTATTTTTAAAGGAAAGCCGCTTGAGGTGAAAAAAGTGGATGAGCTAACGACTCAATTCGTTTTACCACAAGTAAGTGCATCTTTCGAAGGGGTTATGAATGATTTCTTCCCAATTCCGAAACATGTATTTGAAGGTGAAGCAGATTTAGTGAAGAGTAAGAAAAACTTACAACCTGTTGGATCAGGTCCATTTAAATTAAAAGAGTTTAAATCAGATGAATATGTTGCGCTAGAGCGATTCGATGATTATTTTGCTGGTAAAGCGAAATTAGATTCTGTCGTGTACCGCGTTGTAAAAGATCGTAATACAGCAAATGTTTCACTTCAAAATGGTCAAATCAATATGAAGATGATTGAGCCGCAAGACTTTAAGAAATTAGATAGCACTGGGAACTTCTCGATGGTGACATTCCCTGAAGGTAGATTATTCTACTTAGCTTATAACTTTAATACAGACCTTATGAAGAAAAAAGAAGTGCGCCAAGCGATTGCGCATGCATTAGATAAGAAAGAAATGATTAACTCAGCATTCGTTTCTAGTCAATTTGCAGAACCGGCAAATTCAATCTTAACGCCAGACGCTATGTATTATGCAAAAGACATAAAAGAGTATAAGTATGATCAAAAAGAAGCGAAAGATTTATTAGCAAAAGCTGGTGTGAAAGATAAAGAAAAAGTACGCGTTATGTATGTAACGAATAATAAAATCATGGAAAGTTTAGCGCTATATACACAACAAAAATTACAAGAAGTTGGCTTACAAGTTGAACTGAATGCATTAGATGCTAGTGCGGCAAGTGAAAAAGGCTTAGATAAAGCGAATAAAGACTATGACATTACATTCGGTGGTTACATAATGGGACCAGAGCCAGATTCATATAAGAGCTTATTCTTAAGTAATGCAGAATACAATTATGCACGTTATAAAAATGCTGACTTTGATAAGTTATGGGAAGAAGCTGCGGTTGAAACAGATAAAACGAAACGCGCAGAGCTATACCATAAAATCCAAGATACAGCTAGAGAAGACTTACCTTATCTTCCAATCGCATATCCGAAAGCAGTTATTGCAGTAGATAAAAAGTTTGATGGATTAAAAGAAGCAAAAGCAATTCCAGTTACAATGTTTGAAGATCTATCGAAGATTTATGAAGTGAAATAAGAAACCGTAAAGAAGCTGGTGGAAATCAGCTTCTTTATCCCGCTTTAACGGGCTGATAATCAGCGGGGGATGGACAAAACCCCACTGATTAAAGTTTCACTTTATCTTGAGGGGGGAAGTTTGTGTATAAAGTAATTGCAAAGAGGCTTTTAAATGCAATTCCGCTTTTATTTGTTATTTCTATTATTTCTTTTCTATTAATAAAACTAGCGCCGGGCGATCCCGTTCGAAACTTTGTAACGCCGAATATGAGCCCGATTGATGTCGAGCGTATTCGTAAAAGTTTAGGACTAGATCAACCAATTTACATGCAATATATTTTATGGCTAAAAAATATTTTAACAGGGAATTTTGGATACTCACTTCAAAATCACCGCCCTGTTTTAGAACTTATCACAGAAAGACTACCCGCAACAATCGGGTTAATGGGGTCATCTTTACTCGTCTCATTTGTAATCGCAATACCACTTGGGCTATTTACAGGTGTGAAAAAGAATTCTATCTTTGACCGCATCGTGAACTTCATCTCTTATGTGGGAATCTCAATGCCAGTCTTTTGGTTCGCGTTACTATTAATCTACTTATTCTCTTTAAAATTGAACATGCTTCCGAGTATGGGTATGCGTACAGTCGGTCAAGATTCATTCTGGGATATTGTCCAGCACGGCATTTTACCTTGTATGGTGCTAGCGTTCCAAAACGTCTCTGTTTATATGAGATATATTCGCTCAAGTACCATCCAGCAATTAGAAGAAGATTACGTACAAATTCAATATGCGTACGGCGCTTCAAAGAAAACAGTTTTATTTAATCACGTACTTCGAAACGTATTAATACCGATCATTACAATTTTCGGATTATCCATTCCAAGTTTAGTAGGCGGAGCGTTCATTACAGAAACAGTATTCTCATGGCCCGGACTTGGTTCACTCGGGGTGAATGCTATTTTTAGATTTGATTATCCAATTATTATGGCAATTACATTACTATCATCATTCATGTTAATTCTCGGTAATTTAATTGCTGATATTTTATATGGCGTAGTAGATCCGCGCATTCGAATGAGGGGGTGATTTGGAATGAATAATAGGAGATTTCAAACGATAAAAAGTAGTTTTACAAAAAATAAGTTTGTAGTAATGGGAGTTATTATACTTGGTGTTTTAACAATTGCGTCTCTTTTCGCATTCATATCACCGTACGATCCTAGTAAAATGTCAATTCCAGATCGTTTACAAGAACCGAGTTTAAGTCATCCTTTCGGCACAGACGATTACGGAAGGGATTACTTAACGAGAGCGTTATATGGCGGACGAGTTTCCCTTGCGGTTGGTTTTCTAGCGATGGTTGTTTCCATTACAATCGGGACCGCAGTAGGAACAATTAGCGGATATTTTGGCGGAAAGTTAGACAACTTCTTAATGCGAATTGTTGAAGTTTTAATGTCAATTCCATCATTCTTTTTAATGCTACTATTAAATGCTTATTTAAAACCAGGAATTACAACGCTTGTTCTTATTATCGGACTACTGACGTGGATGGATACCGCTCGTATCGTAAGGGCAGAAACGTTATCTGTAAAAGAGCGTGAGTACGTTTTATATGCAAAAGTATCTGGGCAAAAATCACTCATGATTATTGTAAGGCACATCATTCCAAACATTTTATCGACCATTATAATCGCAGCGACATTAACAATTGCGACATCTATTTTAATGGAATCATCACTTAGCTTCTTAGGTTTAGGTATTAGAGAACCAGATTCTTCTTGGGGCAGCATGCTAAATAATGCGCAAGGATACATAGGTGAAGCTTGGTATTTAACACTCTTCCCAGGGTTCCTTATTTTATTAACAGTACTAAGTTTTAACGTAATCGGTGAAGCGCTCAAGAAAGCTTTCGCACCAAAAGGAGCTGGGAATGAGGACTAAAGTGTTAAGTGAAAGGAGTGAGAAGCGTGTCTGAAAAACTATTAGAAGTGAAAAATTTAAAGACTTCTTTTTTCATAGAAAGTGGTGAAGTAGAAGCTGTTCGCGGCGTTTCATTTCATTTAAATAAAGGAGAAGTCGTTGGGATTGTTGGCGAATCGGGAAGCGGAAAGAGTGTTATGGCGAAATCTGTTATGGCTCTCGTTACGTCACCAGGGAAAGTGAAAGAAGGAGAGATTCTTTTTCAAAATGAAAACGTGCTTTCTAAATCGGAGAAAGAATTACGCTCTATTAGAGGAAATCAAATTTCACTTATATCCCAGGATCCAATGTCGGCATTAAACCCAGTTGTGAAAATTGGGAAGCAAATGGCGGAAGTAATTATTCGGCATCAAAAAGTGAAAAAGAAAGAAGCGCAAAATATCGCGGTCAACTTGCTAAAACAAGTCGGTCTTTCTTCACCAGAAGAAAGGGTGAAACAATATCCGCATGAACTAAGTGGTGGTATGAAGCAGCGGGTTATGATAGCAATGGCGATGTCTTGTAATCCAGACCTTCTCATTGCGGACGAACCGACGACAGCACTTGATGTAACGATACAAGCACAAATACTAGATTTAATGAAAAACTTAAAAAACGAAACGAATATGTCGTTGCTTCTTATTACGCATGATCTTGGAATTGTTGCACAAAACTGTACACGCGTTATCGTTATGTACGGCGGGCTTATTATGGAAGAAGGACCTGTACTTGATATTTTCCAATCGCCGAATCATCCATATACGAAAGGGCTATTAAACTCTCTGCCAAAAATATCGAACGGCGTAAAAGAAAGACTAGCGCCAATTCAAGGTGTAACACCAAACCTACTACATCCGCCGAAAGGTTGCCCGTTCGCAGAGCGTTGCCCACATAAAATGGACATTTGTGAAAAAGAACGTCCGCCATATTTTGAAATTGGAAACGGAAGGCGTTCTATGTGCTGGCTAAATGATAGGGCGGTAGGTGATTCCCATGCATGAAGAAAACTTAATTGAAGTTCGGAACTTAAAAAAGTATTTTCCTATTAAAAAAGGACTGTTCGGCAGAAAAACAGAGCAATTAAAAGCAGTCGATGACTTAAGCTTCACAATTAAAAAGGGTGAAACATTCGGACTAGTAGGAGAATCAGGCTGCGGAAAATCAACGACAGGAAGAAGCATCATTCGTTTACACGACGTCACTTCGGGTAACGTTTTATTTGACGGAAAAGATATCGCGGATCTAAAAGAAAGTGAACTAAAAGAATATCGAAAACGAATGCAAATCATTTTCCAAGACCCATACGCATCATTAAACCCGACAATGAACGTATTCCAAATTATTAGCGAGCCAATGAACATTCACGGATCTTACACAGCGGAAGAAAGAAAAGAAATCATTCTAGACCTTCTCAAAAAAGTAGGCCTAAAAGAAGAACACCTATATCGCTACCCGCACGAATTTAGCGGAGGCCAAAGACAGCGCATCAGCATCGCGCGCGCACTATCTGTAAAACCTGACTTCATCCTATGTGACGAACCAATCTCAGCACTAGATGTCTCAGTCCAAGCACAAGTCGTAAACATGCTGCAAGACATCCAAGAAGAAACAGGCGTCACATACTTATTTATCGCACATGACCTATCCATGGTAAGACACATATCAGACAGAATCGGAGTCATGTACTTAGGAAATATAGTAGAAATTGCCGACAGCGAAGACCTATACACAAAACCGGCACATCCATACACACAAGCACTACTCTCATCCATGCCAGAACCAGATCCAACAAACACAGGAAAAGACCGGATCATCCTGCAAGGGGAAGTACCAAGCCCGCTCAACTCACCATCCGGCTGCAAATTCAGAACGCGCTGCAAATTCGCCACTGAAAAATGCGCGCAGGAAGTACCAAAAATGGTGGAGATTGCGAAGGGGCATCAGGTGGCTTGTCATTTATTTTAGAGGAGAAAGCACTAGGGGGGACCTGGTGCTTTTTTCTTTTGTGTGGGGGTGTGGGATTGGTTGTAGACTAATGGTCAGTGAATGTCTATATTTGCATCTCCTATCATATAATTCTCCTTATTTTTTAACTATAATTTGAATGACGAACTTCTTTTTGTTGGGAAAGTACGCAAAGTAAGAAAACGTATTAAAAAGCATTTTGAAGATAATGTATCACCAATTAAAAATCATCGTGATGAAGTGTATCGTATTGATGTATGTATTGTAGAAAATCCGATGGAAAGAGAAATTTACGAAACATATATGATTAACGAATTTCAAGCGAAGTATAATGTGGATAAAGTATTTTATAAATAACATCAACGTAAAACATGATCTTGGTACTACATCAAGATCAGGTTTTTTTATATGCAATAAAAACAATTGATTATTCTTAATCATTCGACAAGATGCAACAATTTAAGATGGTGTTTTTTGCTATGATAAGTAAGGAATTTATATATCGTGTTATTGGGGGATAAAAAGAGATGTTGAAAAAATTTACTACATGTATTTTAGGGGGCGCTTTAGTATTCAATTTATCTGGTTGCGGCAATACATCCGACAAAACTTCTTCAGAATCTAAAGAAACCAATTCTAAACAAGAAGAAAAGAAAGTGCAAACAACTGATGAGGCGAAAACGAAAGAGAATACAAAGCAGAAAAATACAGAACAAACAAAAGAGAAATCAAAAATAAAAGAAAAAGAGTATGCTGTAAACAAGGATTTTCATACACCTAAATTTGATGTAACTGTAAAAAGAGTTGTAGAAAGAGATAAGGTTGGTAAAGAAAGTATAGGATTCCAAAAACCTGAAGATGGACATGTCTTTATTGTTGTAGAAGCAGAAGGGAAAAACATCACAAACGAACCGATGAAATTAGCCGTTTTACCATCAGTGGATTTAGTGGATGAAAATGATAATGCTTACCAAAGTGATGTGTGGGCAGCTAGTAGTTATGGGGTTGAAAAAGGCGAGACCTCTACTATTACTAAGGAATTGAAACCAGGGGAGGTAAGGAGAGAAAGTAAAGTTTACGTGATTAATAAAGAAAAATTTGATACAGGAAAATGGTATGTACTTGTTAACCATGAGTATAAGGAACAAATTAAATAGTGTTTATTTATTAAGAGGAGATGACTCCTCTTTTTTTGTTACAAGTTAACATAAAATTTCGTTATGAGGGACTGCCTTTTGGTGGTCTTTTTTTCATAAAATCTTGTAAAGCAAGAAAAAGTAGAATATTAATATTCTAATATTCAATAGAAAGATAAAACATTTAAAAGTTCAGAATAATACATTATAATATATTTAGTAAAATTAACCAATATATATTTTGCTCATTATGTATTAAAGGGGAAATGAAAATGGCTGGACAAATTCGTATGTCACCAGAGGAGCTTAAATCGAAAGCTGCTCGATATGGACAAGGTGCAAATCAAATTGAGGACATTTTAAGTCAACTACAAAACTTACAAAATGAATTAAGAGGAGAATGGGAAGGCCGTGCTTTTGAAGGTTTTGACCAACAGTTCAATGAATTAAAGCCAAAAGTACAAAACTTTGCACAGCTATTACAAGAAATTAATATGCAGCTGAATAAAACTGCAGAGGCTGTTGCTTCTCATGATGAAGAATTATCACGTAATTTCGGTTTGAAATAAAAGTTGTTTTACTCTATATAACAAGAATTTCAAATGAGCCATACAACTTATATTGTATGGCTCATTTGATTGCATGCTCAGTGAGTGATATTGATAGGGATATATATGTATTGAGATTTCTTTGATGCGTTTGGAAAATTTATTGAAAGGGTTTGAAAGAATGGGACAATTTCAAAGTAATTTAAAAAAAGCAACGCAAATTGCTACGAAAATGGGATCAGCCTCTGATAGGATTCAAAGTGCAACAACTCGTTCTATAACAAAGGCGACGCGTACAACGTTGTCTGTTAACTTCAAATCACAAGAAGCGAATCAGCAAGTTTTAGACTTGACGAAACAATTTTCCGCTGCCTTTCAACAAGCGGTTGATAATATTCATTCAGTAGCCCAAGAGTTTGAGAGAATGGATAACGAACTTCACAACACTTTTCGCTAATGTGACAACCTACATAAGGGTAAAATGGTAGGAGGAATATGATGAGTCAAGATATTGAAAAACAAATCAATGAAGTAAATCAAAAGTTAAGAAGTGTATTTGAAGAACAAGACCGAAATCAATCCGCGATTCACATTCAGGAGCAAGCGGAAGCAGATTTTTATGAATGGAGAGGTCGAAACCATCGTTTGTTTGATCGAATTTTAGGAACTTGGCATGGGGATAGAGAAATGTCTCAGTTTTTTATGAATACGTATCAAGATGCACAACATATTGAACGAAAAGTTACATTTGAATTGGAAAACAAAAAAGAAACGTTTCTTAAAGAAAGACGAGACCTTATTGATTTAGAAAACGACCTTTCCTATCAACAACAACAATTAGCAAGGGAGGTCAATGCATGAGTTTAAATATGTATTTCGGAGAAGTACAAAGCCAAACTCAAAGCATGAATGCTGTATGTATCGCTACTATTCAAGGCATGGAACAAGCGATTCAGTCGATTGACGCTTTTGCAGTTGATACTGTGTTACAAGGGCAAACATATAGTAGTGCAAAAGCATTTTTTGTTCAAACCTTTCGTCCTTTAGCGCAAGGAATCATTTATTTATGTGAAGAATTAATCCGTCAGAATGATGCTTTTCCAAGTCAATTTCAATCAAAGGTAGCTTCAACTGATGTCATTGAACAAGAAATATTAGAACAGATTCGGGACATTGACCGAATGAAAGCAAGTATGGAAGCCATTAGTCAAGCTATGCCAATCCCGGGTATGGACGCTATGGCGAATCTTTTTACTGTCATGAGGAAAAAACTGCAAGAAAAATTAGAACATCTATATGAATTTAATTATACTTCTAGTAGTAATTATGATACTGCACTCCAACTAGCCGCTAGTATCGCACAAGGTTTAGCAGAGGTACAAAGTGGAAAAGGTTTTAGTCCTGCAAGTGGTACATTTAGTACACAAGGGTTGAATATGGAATGGACAACTTCAATTCAATCGATCGGAGAAGAGAGGGCACGTCAGTCTGAAAATCTTCTAAAAAGTAGTTCAATTGAAGAAGGGGCAATGTGTGGTAAGCTACCTGAAAAATCTACTTTCGAAAAAATTCGGGACGGTATTGTAGAAGGTGCAGGGGAAGCGGTTGAAGATACTATAGAAGGATTTAAGGCACTTGGTAAATGGGAAACGTGGGAAAACATGGGGAATGCTGCGTTGCATCCTATTGATACCCTCAGTACGATGTATAATGTATTGTCAGATTCATTTATTAATGATGTAATAAATGGAGATGCTGAAAGTCGTGCTAAATGGGGAAGTTATGCTTTAACACAAGTTGGATTAGGACTTATTGGTGATAAAGGATTAAGTAAGGCAAGTAAATTAGGTCAAGTGGGTAAGGCAACTACATTGATAAAAGGTATAGACACTTCAAAATTCCCACAAGGTTTTTCTTATGTTACAAGTAATTTAAAAATGGGAGACCGTCTTGCTTTTTCAGGTATGGGTTCATTTAAAAATGAGACTGTTACATTTAAGGATTTTTTTGTCAAATCAAGTAGTGGAGAAAGTCAAGGATTAGAGCGAACAACTGTTACGGAAGTAAAAGTAAGTGATGAAACTTATCAAATTTCTAGAGATGAAAGAAAAACCGTTAATACAAAATTTTCTGATGAATTACTTTCGAGTAAAGATAGTCCTGTTAGGACTTATCGGGGTACGGATGTAGCAAAGCTTGATGAGAAATTTAAGGCAGATCCTGATCTTATTGTTGAAATGCCTTTTGTAGGTAAAGGACAGCGTAATGCTAATTCCGAAGGATGGTTACGTGATTCTAATTACTACTGGAATGAAATGTTGGAAAAACATCCAGAGGCTTTTAGTGATTTTAATAAACAAATAATTAATGGTAAAATTCCAAGAATGAAGGCACCAGTAAATGATGAAATGTTTAGAGGGAAATTTCCACAATATGATTTTACAGGATTACGTGGAACTAAATTAGTTCATCACCATATTGGTGGTGGTGGTCAAGCTGTTGGTGTTCCGATGCCACTACATCCTGGTTTTGGAGGAATTCATAACGCAGAAAAAGTGATTGGAGCATGGGGAAAAGATGCAGAATATGCAGAAATGCTTCAGAAATTTATTGAACATCATAAATTAGGAGGTAAATAAAAAAATGAAAAATGAAATGAAAAATTGTTTTGATAAAATAATTAGAGAGTGGCAAGATTGTAATAATTCATTGCCAAAATCTTTATGGATAGAAGAAGCAGATGCTTTTATCTATGAAGGAGAACCAGATACAGAGGGGTACGTATTCTGGAAACCTTTAGAGAAAAATATAATTCATGATTTTTCTGATATAGAAAAAGATTTGGGGATACAATTACATAATTCAATTAAAGAATATTATAATTCTTATTGGTTTTTAGACTTAGGAGGTAATTATTTAGGTTATGATTTTGAGTTAAATCCTGTTATACCAGGAATTGAACTGCAAGATTTTTATGTATCTTTACAAGGATACCAAGGCGCACATGATAATCAACTGAATAATATTCCTATTGGTATGGAATTTAATGGTCTCTTGGTAGTTGTAGATAATGAAAATGGACAAGTGAAATTAGAAGATTATGAAAGAGAAAGCTTCGAAGTTATTTGTGATAGTTTAGCAGAATTAATTTTAAATCTTTCATAAGATATATTAAAAAAAGTAAAAGTTGGCTCTTATGAGTCCGCTTTTACTTTTTTTAATATATAGTTTGGATTTACTGTTATATTTTTCAATAAAGTTATTTTTAAAAATTAGATAAAGAATGTATCAAGGATATTATCTTTTTTTCTTTGTTGATTCCAATATATTCAAGTGTAATTTGAGGTGTATTATGATTAAGGATTTCTTGCAATATCGCCACATCTTTTGTTTGTTTATAAAACCAATAGCCGAAGGTTTTGCGCATGGTGTGAGTACCGATGGATTCTACATCAGCAAAATCTCCGGCTTTTTGCAATTGTCGATAAGCCTGGATCTTACTAATGGATTGATCCCCTTTTCTTGAAGGGAATAACCAGGTACTTTCTAGTGCTTGGGCATACGAATAGACTTCATCAAAAATAGAAGTAAGGTTAATCATGCGTTCTTTCTCTGTTTTTCCTTCTTTGATCTTAAATTCTTTTCTTTTTTTTCGTTTTAACTTTACTATGGTTTGGGTTTCAATTTGGAGTAGATCGCTGACACGTAATCCTGTATGGGTCCCAATAAGGAAGAGAATATAGTCTCGTTCAGAATAATGACGTTTGAGAGCCCATTTCATATCTTCAATCTGTTCTTTACTTCTGATGGGGTGGACATCAATGAGATATGGTTTTTTGTTCACGGATTTTTAACATCTTTATTTACAGTGTTTTGAATGTAAACTAATAATAAAAAGTTTGCTTTCATATTAGAAAAGGTTAGTCCCTCACCTCACTCCAGCTAAAAACCTCACACCAAAAAACAAAGGGGAGCTCAATTGTTCAAACTCATATAAAGTTTCAATCTTGTCTAAGCATCCATTAGGATATACAATTGATCATCTATTTTTCTTTACATAATCTCCAGATACAGTCCATATCAACTATAGATTCTTGTCTTATGCTAAATGTAATCAAAAAGCAAGTAGATAAAGATAATGACTAAAACATTAACTCTAGATACTTTTTTGATGAATATTACAAATAAACAGGAGGTAATGAAAAATGATTAAAACATTATTAGCAGGAGCACTTTTAAGTACAGGATTGGTAGCGGGAGGTGCAGTAGGTGCAGATGATGCGAAAATGGACAATTTAAAGTCAAATGAAGATAGTTCAAATCAAGTAATTACACAAAGTGTAGATGGAACAACGTCTTTCTCACAAAACTTTGATTTACCTAAAGATGCAGTGCCAGCAACTCCTAAAGAACATGCAAAAACTGTTGAAAGAACAGAAGGTACAGGTTCTCAAGAAGGAAAAATGGTACCAACAAAAGAAGGTACAGATTCTCAACCTGGATTTGAAATGGGAGCCCCTGAAAAACCAGAACATGCAAAAACTGTTGAAAGAACAGAGGGTACAGACTCTCAAGAAGGAAAAATGGTACCAACAAAAGAAGGAAATTAAATAATATATAGTTATAACGAAGAGCATCCAAAAAGTGGTGCTCTTTTTATATTATAGGGATTAACTAGTTTTACTCAATATAGAACTGTAGCGGGAATTCAAGCTAGAATATGGGTTACTGTCTCTTCAAATCATGGTGTTTGAAGCACTAGTTTTGGTGGTAACGTTACAACATAAACATTTTATTAGAGATTTTTTAAATTTACATACACTCTAGATAAACTACATATCAACTTCAGATACTTGTTTTATGATACAAGTAATCAAGCAAAAGGAGGGCAATACAAAATGATTACAACAGTATTAACAGGGCACTCTTTTAAGTACATGAGATTATTAGCAGGTGGAGCAAATGTTGAAGATGTACAGACAGATAAACATATTCCATATGAACAAAATGAATTACAGCAAACTCTAGAAAAGTACGATTCGAAGAAATTTGAGTTATAAAAAGAAAATAGATAAATATAGTGAAAATAGATAAATTGACAAGAGAAAAGCACTTTGTGTATATCACAGGTGCTTTTTATTTTCATTTTGATATAGGGCTTGAATTAAATTTTTACACTAAAATATATACGGCAAAAAGGGGGAGTTCATTGCATAAAGTTATTTATGGAATATTAATTTTAATTTATACTTTGTATTCATTTTTTGTAAGTGATGGAAGTGAAGTAAGGTTTATTATGGTGTTAACTATAGTACTTATCTTTTCTGTGGTTTTAGAAAAAGGAAATGCAAACAAAACGACTGATTAAAGGTCTTTTTGTTTGCATTTTTTAGTTGACTATTACAGTCCAGATGTTTTAGGGATAGCACCAAATTTCGTTTTTGGGACACTATTAAATTTTTAGTTGATGAAAACACCCGCCTAAAATAGAAAACTTTTAACCTATTATCATTTATTCCGTAGCTTTTAAGGTATTTAACACGACTTTGGTTGCGTCTGCAATAAGTTTATCATCGTATTTAGCATCTTCTTTATCATGATTAGAAAGTATAGCAAGAACAATCGGCTTTTTATTTGGTGGCCAAATAATGGCGATATCATTTCTTGTTCCGTAAGATCCCGCGCCTGTTTTATCAGCTACTTCCCATCCTTTTGGTACGCCCGCACGAATCAATTTATCTCCAGTTGTATTTCTCTTCATCCAATCTACTAATAGTTCACGTTTTTCTATTGGAAGTGCAGTTCCTAATGTAAATGATTGAAGTGTCTTAGCTATCGCTTCTGGTGTACTGGTATCATGTGTTTCTCCTGGATGCACTTCATTTAATTCAGGTTCAAATCGTTCTGAAGTAGTAACAGTATCTCCCATTTCTCTCAAGATTTTTTCAAATTCAGAGGGCCCCCCTAACTGTTTAAGAATCAAATTATGTGCTGTACTGTCACTATATCGAACGGAAGCATCTGCAAGTTCTTTTAACGTCATTCCTGTATCAACATGCTTTTCAGTAATTGGATTATAATTAGAAAGATCTTCATGAGTATACGTAATCCTTTGATCAAGAGCTTCTAATGAGTTCTTGCGTAAAAGAGCGCCCACAGCTAATGATTTAGATGTAGATGCAAATGCAAAACGATCATCTGAATGATAAGCAACAGTTTGGTTTGTACCTGTGTCCAGTGCATAAATACCAAGCTTAGCATCATATTCTTTTTCAAGTTTAGCGAAAGATTGATTACCTGTATTTTCTTGTTTAATTTGATTAGCTTGATTCGTTTGTTTAGGTGGTTCAGATTGAGTGTTACTATTGGAACAGCCTATAAGTGATACACATGAAAGTAATACTACAGGCACAATCTTTTTGTAATGTAAAATGTTAAAGAACTTGTTTAAAACGAACATAAATTTTCAACCTCTTTCAAGAATATATGGATTTTGTCTAGGTATTCTAAATACCAATGCAATTAAGGATGGCATAGGGTAACAATACTACTGCAGCTAAAATTTCACAGGTTAAATGACATCCAAAACGTTTATATGATTGATAAATCACGGTTTGGGGTGTTTCTTTTTTTTTTTGCTACTTGTAATGCTTCACCTGTGAAAGTATTAAACTTGTAATACTTAACCGTAGTCTTACAATACATGTTTTTTACTTTTGGGAATAATAAGTCCTTTCATTTTTTTGTAATACATAAAAATAGATGTCAAACAGGATATGTTGTATCCAATCTGGACAACTCATATTAGAAATACACTTATTAGACACTCTAAGTAATAAATTTGTTCCACTTTAAGATGAGGAAGAATTTGGGGTTTGTAAAATAACAATGGAACTACGTGTTTTTTCGTCATACAAAAACCTCTACATATAAGTAGAGGTTTTTAAATTGTATATTAATGAATTATGCTTTTTTAGATAAAGCAAATCGGTTTCAGGTAAAAGAAGAACATAGAATACATAATTTTAACTAGATTTATTATTAGCTAGTTTATCTCCACCATTAAGCTCCGCCTCAATCTGCGAAGTCTTCGATGACTCATCCATACGCCAATACGTAATAAAGCTTATCGCGATACATCCAGCTACGTAAAAATAGAATAGTGATTCCATCCCGATACTCTTTAGCCATAATGCGATAAATTCCGCTGTTCCGCCGAATATCGCAACGGTTAGAGCATATGGTAAACCTACGCCTAGTGCGCGAATTTCAGTTGGGAAGAGTTCTGCTTTTACAATTGCGTTAATGGAAGTGTAACCAGTAACGATAATAAGGCCGACCATCATGAGTAAAAATGCTACGATTGGTTCTGTCGTTTTTTCCATAAAGAAGAAGATCGGTGCTGTTAGTAACGTTCCGAGAATACCGAAAGCCATTAAGAGTGGGCGGCGTCCAATTTTATCGGATAATAGCCCCGCAATCGGTTGAAGTACAACGAATATAAGTAGTGCGACAAAGTTAATCCAGCTTACAACTTCTTTAGGGAGACCGACTGTATTTACCATGAACTTTTGTAAATATGTTGTGTACGTATAGAATGCAACAGTGCCTCCTAGTGTTAGGCCGACTACTGTTAATACTGCTTTCGGGTGTTTCATAAGAGCGCGAACGGTTCCTGCGTTTTCGCGGTTTTTAGATTCCATTTTTGAGAACTGCTCCGATTCATCCATTGTGCGGCGAAGCCATAATACAGCTACTGCTCCCATCGCACCAATAATGAATGGAATACGCCATCCCCAAGCTTTCATATCTGGTTCGCTTAGTAATTGCTGAAGAACAATTTGAACACCTAACGCAACCATCTGTCCAGCAACGAGCGTTACATATTGGAAGCTTGAATAAAAACCACGGCGGCCACTACTAGCCATTTCAGATAAATATGTTGCGGAAGTTCCATACTCTCCGCCGAGTGATAATCCTTGAAGTAAACGGGCAAGAACTAAAATAATTGGTGCCATAATACCGATGCTTTCGTAACTCGGTGTACAGGCAATAATTAAAGAACCACCGGCCATAACCGTAATGGAAAGCGTTAATGCTGCCCGGCGTCCGTGCCGATCTGCATAGCGTCCCATTAATAAACTTCCGATAGGGCGCATTAAAAATCCGACTGCGAAAATAGCTGCTGTGTTCAGTAACTGACTCGTTGGATCTCCTTTAGGAAAGAACTCTGCTGAGAAGTAAACAGCGAAAGCAGAGTAAACGTACCAGTCGTACCATTCAATTAAATTGCCAACGGAACCTTTAAAGATATTGCCGGCGACTCGGTTAGATTTTGCTTGAGCCATAATAATTCCTCCTCTTGCTTATAAATAAAATGATAATTATGAAAGCGTGTTCAATATAGTTGAATTGTACTGTCTTTGAATTGAAATCTCAATATTATGACAATATTATTCTTTTTGTACTTTATGTACATGAAGGTTTTTATAGTTGATTCATTTTCAGTTTTGTCATAATAATAGAAAAAGGAGATTGATAGTTTTGAATATTTTATCAAAGGATATGAAGTATGAAAAAATCACGCAAAGTGTCATTACAAACGAAAATAGTAAGCTTAATTATCGCGTTAATTTTATTTGTCGTTCTCCTATTAACGGGAATATTTGTTTACATTCAGTCCGTTGATACGAAGCACCAAGTGGAACAGCTAGCACTGCAAACGGCTAAATCTCTTTCTTTTATGCCAGCTATAAAAGAGGCTTTTCAAAATAACGAGCATAAAAGTACTATTCAATCCATTGCGGAACAAGTTCGCGAGCAAGCTGGTGCGGATTATGTAATTATAGAAGATCGTTATGGGGTTATGTATTCCCATTCTAATTCGGAGTTGATTGGTACAAAGAGTAACAATTCATATAACTATGAAGCACTCACTTTTGGTGGATATTATACGCTTGAAGGAAAGGGAGTAAGCGGTCCAGCTTTAATGGCGAAGGCACCTATTATTATTCATAACGGAGACTACGATCAAGTAGTAGGCGTTGTAACAGTAGAGTTTTCAATAAAAGGTATTGAATCTAACATATTGAGTAGAACGAAAGAAATCATACTATTTTCCTTAGCGGTATTATTAGCCGGCATTGTTGGGGGAATTCTTTTAGCACGTAGTATTAGGAAGGATACACTTGGTTTGGAACCGAATGAAATCGCAGCGTTATACCGGGAACGAAGTGCAATACTACTATCTATAAAAGAAGGAATTATCGCTATTGATCAAAACGGTTTTATTACGATGATGAATACGTCGGCAGAAGAAATGCTTCATGTAAATGGTGATTATATGCAGCAGCACATTTTGAAAATTTTACCTGATTTTAATATGGAGAGAGTACTAGAAAACGATCAAGAAATCGCGTTTCAAGATAAAGTGTTTATTTTAAACATGACACCAATACTCGAAAATAACAGTACGGTAGGCGTTGTATGCAGTTTTAGAGATAAAACAGAACTGCAAAATCTTGTTAACACAATATCTGAGGTAAGGAAGTATTCAGAGGATTTACGCGCTCAAACGCATGAATTTACAAATAAGCTTTTCGTCTTATCAGGATTACTTCAGTTAGGGCACTACAGAGAAGCGATTGAATTTATCCAGCAAGAATCTAATATTCATCAAAGTCAAAACCATATTTTATTCCATCAAATTCATGATGCGAAAGTACAAGCTATTTTATTAGGAAAACTCGGAACAGCGTCTGAGAAGAAAATTGATTTTCATATTGAAGGAGATAGTGCGCTTCATCCGTTACCAGACCATATAAAAGTTTCGCACCTTATTACGATACTCGGAAACATAATCGATAATGCGTTTGATGCAGTGAGTGGGCAAGAGGAGAAGAGTGTTTCCTTCGTTGTTACGGATATTGGACACGATATTGTGTTTGAAGTGATAGATAGTGGAGCAGGAATACCAGCAGAAAAAATCGCGACCATTTTTCAAAAAGGATTTTCAACGAAAGGAAATGATCGTGGTTACGGACTAGCAAACGTGAAAGAAATGGTAGATCTACTAGAGGGAACAATTGAAATTCAAAACGAGAAAAATGGGGGAGCTATTTTTACAATTTACCTTCCGAAAACATTGAGAGAAAGTACATAACAAACAGGGGGATGGGCATATGTTGAAGGTTGCAATTGCAGAAGATGATTTCCGCGTCGCGCAAATTCAGGAAGAGTTTTTATCAAAAATAAAGGACGTAAAAGTGATTGGAAAAGCATTGAACGCGAAAGAAACGATGGAACTACTACAAAGGGAAGAAATCGATTTACTTCTATTAGATAACTATTTACCAGACGGAATCGGAACAGACTTATTGCCAAAAATTCATGCTGACTTTCCAAACGTCGACGTCATTATGGTTACTGCGGCAAATGAAAACCATATGCTAGAAAAAGCAATTCGAAACGGTGTAAGCAACTACCTTATAAAACCAGTCACGTTAGAAAAATTTGTTCGCACAATTGAAGACTATAAGAGAAAGAAGCAATTATTACATAGTAACAATGAAGTGAATCAAACACTTATCGATAACTTCTTCGGTACTTCGCAAACACAGGACATAAAAAACTTACCGACAGGTGTTGATCCGTTAACACTGCAAAAAGTGAAAGGCATTATAAAAGGATTCGAAGAGGGCATTACAATAGAAGAAATGGGAGAACAAATGGGGGCCTCCAGAACAACCGCCAGAAGATATTTAGAATACTTAGTAGCGACAAACGAATGCACAGTAGAGTACACATACGGCATTATCGGACGACCAGAACGAAAATATCGAATAGGACGAGGACTATGAAAAAACGATTATTACTATGTATATGGATCATGACAGGAGTAATAGCTGGTTGTTCCTCAAAAAAATCCCAAACGAATACAGTAAACATAGACAAAGTAGAAATCGTTGCGCCAAACGTTCAAGGAGCTGGATGGGACTTAACAGCGCGAGCAATGCAAAAAACACTAACAGAAGAAAAAATCTTCACAAAACCAATCACAGTCACAAACAAAGTAGGGGGCAGCGGTGACGTCGGATGGAAATATACGAAACAAAAAGGCGGTCACGTACTGGCGATTAACTCAAGCTTACTCATAACGAACAACCTACTAGGCCACAGTAAACTAACATATAAAGACTTCACCCCGCTCGCGACACTCGCATCGGACTGGGAAGTCGTTGTCGTAGCAAAAGAATCAAACATAGAAAACGCAAACGAACTAATGGAACAACTAAAACAAGACAAGAAAAACTTCAAAATCGGCGTTGCCCCAGGCCTAGGAAACGACGATCACCTATCCTTCGTACAAGTAAGCAAAGCCTTCGGCGTAAACCCTGCCGAACTACAATTCTTCGTCTACGAAAACAAAGAAAAAATCATAAACGCCCTAACGAACAAACAAATAGGTGCCGCAACAATGACCCTATCCGAAGCCGAAAAACAATACAAAGCCGACAAAATAAAAATACTAGCCGTATCCGCACCAAAACGTCTAGACCGACTACCAGAAATTCCAACATGGAAAGAACAAGGAATCGACGTTGTCTTCCAGCACTGGAAAGGGATTATGGGGCCGAAAGATATGACGGAGGAAGAGATTGCTTATTGGGATGGTGTTATTAAAAGAATGGTGGAGAGTGATAGTTGGAAGGGGATTTTGAGGGAGCGGGGTTGGAATTCTTATTATAAGGATAGTGGGGAGAGTAGGGGATTTTTGGAGGAGAGTAGTTTAGGATATGGTGAGTTGATAGGGGGAATTGGCCTGAAATGACGAGAGGTAGTACTCCTACAATAAGCCATGTAAATCTCTTATAGAAAAAACACCTTCTCACTGTATGTACTAATCATGTGAAGTGAGAAGGTGTTTTTTATGGTTATAGAAATTATAGATTAAGATTAAATTATTCGTTAACATTATTGGCAACAACAGAAGCAATATAAGAATTATTCAACCAATAACACTGCTTTGTAATTTGCTGACCATCAGGTAAAGTTACTTTGTCAGAGCCATTACGAGCTTTTGGTCTAATATGCGCAACGCCGTTGAAATTCATTTTTGGTAGGTTATTTACTTCAACGATTTTACCACCACGTGTTTTATATTCAAGTTGAATACCTTCATTTACTACTGTATTTACTTCTTCCCAAAGTCCTCGTATTTCTTTTTCTATTGTAGGGACAGGCATGTTCCAAAGTTTAATACCTTTAAAGTAGAGCTCGCGGTTTGGGTTTTCTTTTTTTGTTTGTTTGAATTCAAAAATTACAAATAAAAACTTAGTTTGATAGAAGCGTTCACGGATTTCACTTTCTTCCCATGACTCGTTTGTCCATTGATGAAAATCAATCGTTTCAAATGACATGCTTTGTTCTGGTTTTCCGTTTGGCTCTAGGCGAATTGTTTTAAATTCTATATTGGCTTTTGCAAATTCTTCAATATTAGTAAGGCGTGTGTTTTTTATACCTAGTAAAGAACTTACCAATGATGGAACGAAATTTTTTGCAGTAGGTTTAGAATCTATATCTAGTGATTGGGAGATCTCTTTATCTGTTAATCCTATATAAGGTTCGAATTTGGAATGAAGAAATTCCTCTAATGATTTTCCTTTTAAGTCGTTGGCTGTTGTGAAGCTTATTAACTCTTCATTTTTGATATATCTGCGAACTAATGTAGTCATATAAGAAGGTTTTAATGAAAATGCTCGTTGCATTGCTGGTATTTCTGAAAATGGTTGTGAACGAATTGAATTTTTATTTGCTCCTTTTGTACAAGCTCCTAAATAATTTGTATCGCCTTCGGATAACTCGTGTGCTTTTCCAGAGCAAATCTTAGATACGATTGTTTCCCAATCTTGTTTTATTATTTCTAAATCAGCTTCAGGATATGAAAATAGAACACTTTTTGTGATATGGAAGTCTTGACGATTTACGTCTGCTTTCCATTCGTAGAACATAAGTAATAATTTTTGGTTCTTTTCCCAGAAGCTAGACTCTTCGAAGGATGTATTAACTTCCTCCATGTAGTTAATGATATTTAAAACTAAGCGTTCTTTAGAGGATAAAGAACCATTTTTATTTTGCTTAAAAGGTGTTACTTTCAGTTTGACTCCAAGGTTTTTAAAGTCAATGTCCGCATCTGAGGGGCTTGCATACCCAAAAAATCTCTCTTTGACTAATTGGCCAAGTTCACCTTTTGAATTTGCTGTTGCAAGTTTATTTGTTGAATTGATTTCACTAAATTTGTGTCCTTCAGCCTTTTTTGCTTTTAACATTAGTTCATCTAGTGTAGCGTATGTAACCATAGTAATCCCCTTTCGTTATCTATATTAATCGGTTTGCTTAGAAACCTTTAAATGAAAAGTTATGATATAATAAAAAGCTGTTTCAATTTTGTGGAGATAAAAACTCTGTAAAGGAAAAGCCGCGGATTTCTTATTAAATAAGATATGGAAATCAAAAATTTATATTATGGAACGGAAGTATGTACTCTCATAATATAGGGATTGATCTTTTCCTTACTTTTTATTATAATGAAGCATAAAGAAATAAAATACCGAAAGGATGTTCGTGTATTTATGGTGAAAGTAGTAGAACTTTTTGCGGGAGTGGGGGGTTTTAGGTTAGGACTTGAAGCGAACGGGAATTTTGAGATTATTTGGGGAAATCAGTGGGAGCCTTTAACTAAAGCGCAACATGCATTTAATTGCTATGCCACTCAATTTGAAAATAGAGGAATACATGAAAATAAAGATATAGCAGAGGTTTGGCCAGAGATACCTGAGCATGATTTATTGGTAGGTGGCTTTCCATGTCAAGATTATTCAGTAGCACGTACTATCTCAAATGAAAAAGGGATACAAGGAAAAAAGGGTGTTCTTTTTTGGGAGATAATAAACATAGTTAATTCTCGCAAGCCAAGATTTGTTTTGTTAGAGAATGTAGATAGATTATTGAAGTCACCAGCAAAACAAAGAGGTCGTGATTTTTCTATTATGCTGGCGAGCTTTAGAGATGCAGGATATGCAGTTGAATGGAGAGTTATTAACGCTGCGGATTATGGGAATTCACAAAGAAGACGAAGAGTATTTATTTTCGCATACTTAAAAGAATCTCATTTCGCATCTGTTCAAAGTGAAATGAAGTCATTAGGGATATTGTGTAAAAATGGATTTTTCGCTCCGATTTTTAATGTGCATGAGGCACCTGAGGAAAACAAAAAAAGAGGAGAATTTGTGTTGCCGGTCGATATTGTTGAGGTTTCTGATACATTTAAAGCTGAATACTATAATTCTGGCGTGATGATAGATGGACAAGTATATACTGAAGAATTAGTTCCAGTAACTGAAAATCCAGAGACTTTAGGTGAAGTTGTTCAAAAAGTATATGATAAATTTGGTCCTGCAGATGAATCATATTATTTGAAAATGGATAAGGTTAACAAAAAGGGAAGAACGGAATTTGAGGAACTAAAGTATCTTAAAGGTCCTAAAAAAGAAGAAAGAGTATCAAAGGCGACGGGGCATAAATACTTCTACGCTGAGGGAGGAATGGCTTTCCCTGACAATTTAGATAAGCCTGGACGTACCATGTTAACAAGTGAAGGAACATGTAATAGAAGTTCTCATGTAATTGAAGATCCTTATACGAAAAGGTTAAGATATTTAACACCTGCAGAATGTGAACTGTTAAATGGTTTTCCGATGGACTGGACAAATACTGGTATGCCACAAAGAAATAGATACTTTTGTATGGGAAATGCTTTAGTGGTCGATTTGGTGAAGCAAATGGGTCAGAGGATTTTAGAGATTAACAAAGAAGAAGAGAAGATGGATAGTATTGTGCAGTTGAGTTTATTCTAAGAAATAAATAGGGCACATGCTTATTAGATATTTAAAATAATAAAGTATGGGAATAACCTGATTCTATAGCTAGCTATAGAATCAGGTTATTTTTTATGCAAGTTTTTAATTGAGAAGGGAGTAGTTAATAGGGAAATAATCAAATTTATCGCGGAGTAGCAATTCACTAATTTCCTTTGTACTTAATACCAACAATTCCTCTATAGATATTGTATAATATGGAATATATTCGAAACGTATTTTTATATTAAGAGGTGTTACATCATTGGAGAAATATACATTTGATTTTCTACAAGAGATATTCCCGGAGTTAGCGGAGATGGGTAGGGATATTGAAAATATTTTTTATCAAGATCCCCAATCGGTTTTAATTAAGGGAAGAATATTTGCGGAGCTATTATCAAAACGCATTGCGGAAGAGCATGAACTGTATGACGTACAATATTTAAAGCAAGTAGAGCGTATTCAAAAATTAGAAAGAGAAGATATTTTATCAAAGGAAATTTCACGTTCATTTGATACTGTTCGCTATTTAGGAAATAAAGCGGCACATGAACATATTGAAAGTGGGGTAGAGAGTGCTTTTAAAATGCATAAAAATCTATTCCAAATTGCAGTGTGGTTTATGGAGGTATACGGGAGTTATGAGTTTGTTGCCCCGAAATACAAACACCCACAGCCGAAGAGTAGTGTGCATATTGTGGAGAAATTAGAAGAAAAGATATCTGCTAGTTTAGAAGAAAAGTTAAAAATGCTAATTGAGATTGCAAGTAAACAAAATACATCAAATCAAACTGAGGAATTAACAGAAATAAATAACGCTGAGATTGCGGTAGGGTTAGAAATCGAAGATAAACAGTCTGTGGATAATGAAGAAGAAGCAGATAACAATTTTGTGTATGATGATTTTATTTTAGGAGAAGGAGAGAGTTATTTACTAGCAGAACTCTCGAAGCTGAAAGAATCATCTCAAGAGGCTATCGAAAATCCTAATGAATTTAGTTCGTTTAAGGATTATTTACATGTAGAAAGAACGATACAGAAAGATATGATGTCTGCTCTAACAGCAGCAGCTGGGAAAAATACAAGTCAATTAATTTTCTTGTGTGGTAGCGTTGGAGATGGGAAATCACATTTATTATCGTATGTGAAAAATAAATATCCTGAATTGATGGAAGAGTTTTCGGTGCATAATGATGCTACGGAAAGTTTTGATCCACAAAAGAGTTCCCTTGATACATTAGCGGAAGTATTAAAGCCATATAGTGATAATGAGATTGATGGTTCTAGATTCAAGCTAATTTTAGCTATTAACCTAGGAGTTCTGCATAACTTTATTGAATCAGATTATGCAAAAGAGAACTACCGAATTTTAACAAAATTTATTGAGGAATCTGGAATATTTGAGGCAAATGAAGTTGCTACTAATCAACAAAGCGGTAATTTTCACTTAATTAGCTTTAGTGATTATCAACCTTTTGAATTAACTAGTGAAGGGCCAAAATCAGATTACTTTTCATCAATTTTAAAGCGAATTGTGGTTGAGTCAGAAAACAATCCATTCTATCAAGCTTATTTAAAGGATAAGCAACGTGGTATAAATGGATTCTTTATGGTGAATTATGAGTTATTGCAACAGCAACAAATACGAGATGGTGTTTTAAGCATTTTAGTTGAAGCAATAGTTAAGCATAAGATGATTATTTCGACACGCTCCATGCTTAATTTTATTTATGATATTTTGGTCCCCTCTCATGGGAATGAAGATTTTCTTGGGGCAGGTATGATGGAAAAAACCGAAGCTTTATTGCCGAATTTATTATTTGATGGTCAAGAGAAATCAAATTTACTAGCAGTTATTTCTAAAATGGATCCTATTCATCTTCGATCAAATAGTGTAGACCAAATGCTAATTGAGCTAAACAATTCAGTAAATATGAAGAATACTTTCCAAAAGCATTTAGTTTTAAATGGACTTGATGGATGGATAGAAGGGCTAGAAGAGATGGGACCTTTCTTTGAGTTAAGTGATTCATCTAGACAGGTATTTAATAAAACATTAATACGTATGTCATTCTTTTTATCTCCTGTTTTGAATGAAATGTTCGCGGATGAAAATTATAAAAAATATATGGAATATTTATATGCTTTTAATAAGGGGAATCGATCTGATTTAAGAGAGATGTATAATTTAGCGAGAGAATCGATATTCTTGTGGAACGGACGTCCGAAATCAGATTATGTATTTATGGACTATTCAAATGATACTACTCAGGTGGCACAGTCTCTTAAAATCAAGCCATTTGTAGGACATTTGAAAGGGATAGAACCAGAGGTTTTAAATCGATTTAAATTAAATATATTACTTGCTTTTTCTAATGAAGATAAAGTAGCTCCTGTATATTTAGAAATTGATTATCCGTTATATGCAATGACGGTTAAACTTTCAAAAGGTTATCGTCCGAATAAAAAGGATAAAGAAGATTGTATTCAGTTCGTTGAATTTGTGGATAAGATAATGAAATTAGGAAATAGAGAAAAAGAATTATTGTTTGTTCAATCTAATGAAAATGGAATGTTTAAACTAACATACGATGAAGATTTTGAAGAATTTACGTTTAGAAGGGATTAAAAAATGATTGTAAGAGAGAATTTAGAGGATTTAAAAAGCTCGCTGAGTATTAAACCAGAAAAATTAGGATTAAAACATACAATAAATAAAAAAGCTCCTCTGTTACCTTTCTCTACCCGAGGAACAGAGCGGGCAAAATTCGCAAAAGGGTTTCAGGGAGTATTAGGAGAGTTTACGCGTCTAGTCAGCGGAAATAAGTTAAAAATGGAAGTTAACCTAGAAGAACTTATTGGAGAGATTAGTAAATCTGTTGATGTATCAAAGCAAGATAAGTCGCAATTTGAACAAATACTACGTACCTTTCTGCAGGATAGTGATAATACAATTAAAATTTTTCATTTGCATTTGTTTCAATATTTACCATTAAGTGATAAGGCTGATAAAAAAGGAGAACAAGATATTGCTAGATTCCTTTTAGACGTCTTATTAGGTGAAAAAGAAACAGTAGAAGAGATTTTTGGAAAAAGCGATTCAACAGATTTAATGTCACGTCTTGTGTTAAAACAATTAAATCATTTGGAGAGCGACGAAAAAGAACGCCGTCCTTATATTAATCAAATTCCATTTATCTCGAAGCTATTCAAAGAAGATTTTCAATTTTTGGTGGAACATAAAGATTATTTTAGAACTCATTATCACTTGTTTCTTAGTTATTATTACTTTTTATATATTACTCAATTGACTTTAAAGCTTTCACAAGTTGGGAAAGCGAACTTTAGTGAGAACAATGAAGTTTATTTTACACTTGACTGGGAGTCTACGAGTAAGAATAGAAAAGGTTATACTCATGGTTATCAAATGATTAAAGATACAGGTAGACATTTACTACTACATATTAATTGCTTAGAACATTTAAATTTCCTAATGGGAGCAGAAAAAGCAGGTGGCTATCCTGAATTAAAGGAAACATATCAGCGATTATCAGATGAGGATAAAAAAGTATTTTTAGAGATGCTTTGTGATTGGGTTATGGAATATAGAGGACATTTAGGTCTTGGGGCTTATGAAGGAAATTTAGAATTAGAATATGATACGCTTGTACAATCCTTATTCCGTAGTATAGAAGAAGCCTATGAAAAAGATACGATGCAAGGACCTCGACATAGATACTCTTTATCAATAGAAGAGGTTGGAAAAAAATATTTCTTAAAAACTCGAGGTTCACTTGGTTATATGCTTAATATTAGTCAAGATATGTTGTTGCTACTAACAGCATTGAGTTTAAAAAAGGAAAGAAAACCTTTGAAGCAAGTATTCATAGATTTAGAGGCTAGAGGCTTATTCTTTGATCGGTACTCAAAAGAAGAAATTGTACAGTTATTTGATAAGCTGAATTTAATAGACAAAAAAAGTGATAGCGGTGATGCACAGTATGTTAAACCAATTTTATAATTATCTTTCAGATAAACTAATAAATTATTTAGAAGCGGAAAATCTTAGAGGTGGAGAGCGATTTTACCTTCAATTTGATAATCATGAACAAGTGCAAGCATTTTATGACACATTAAAAGAACAAGATTTATCGCAGGCGTTTTATTACCAGCATAAGCAAGGAACTCCATACGAAACGATTGCTATTAAGGTTTCAGAGGAAATGAAAGTAGTTGTTGCGACTACATCGGCAAATGTTACTCCTGACTTTTTAGTAACACTTCGTAATGAAGTCGGTGAACAAAAGGATGTTTGGGAGAAAACAGCTTTACTTAGTATATGTCATGAGACACTGGACAGTATTAAGGGAGGTAGCAGTGATTTGCAAAAAGAAGGTATGCCATTTAATGTGAAATCAATTTTGAAAACATTAAAAGAAGAGATTGAAACTTCTTCTCTAAATAAAGAGGAGAAGGAAGTACTTTCATTTTATTTACGTAAAAAATTAGATGATACAATTGTGCGACCATCTCTTTGGGATTATGAAGAAATTCTTGGATTTTTATCAAAACAAGAGATTGCGAGAGAAGATTATTCTAATCTAGGTATTTTTTATGATGAAAATTTAAATCAATTTACTTCAGCTCAAATGAAAAAAAGGCTAGAAGAAAATGCTTCATTTTTTGAGAAAGTACAACATATGCACGAGTATGAGCATTTAGAGAGTCAATTAGAAAAATTATTCGATGAAAAAGGTGTGTCTCGTCTAAAGAAGGAAGATTGGCAGCAAGCGGATTATGTTCTTATTAAAGATTCTTACGACAAAATGACTGAAATAGATCACCCTTTAGAATATATTGAATCAGCAAAGAAATATTCAAAAGAAGGTTTGCTATATTGGGAAAAAGCACAAGCTGAGACAAAGGCTGGGAGACGTAAACGTCATATTATTGTTTTTAATCCTACACAGATAGAAAATATCAACCTAAACTTTGAATTTGAAGAAAAGTTAAAGAAGGAATACATTCATAAAAATTCACAAGGTTTTTGTGGAGTATCTGGGAAAAAGCTAACTGTTAGTTTAGTGCATAAGCAAAATGTGACTTCATTCCATAAAGTTGTATATACACATAAAATGCAATCTAAGTCGAAATATGAGTTTCATATTGCTGTTGTAGAATGTGAAGCCTCGTTTTTACAATCTCTCCAAACAATTTATGAAGTGAATATGAATAAGAAAAATATAGTTATGAATAAAGCCGAAGAATGTATTGTTTTTGGGGATATTTCTAGTGAACCAGAAGAATTATTTATTGAAGAAGATGCACAGATTATAAATTGGCAAGGAGGAAGTTTTGAAGTCTCTGAATCTTCCCCTGCATGGAATGATGATAGCTTATCCTTTTCTGTTCAAATTGAAACAACTTTAATCCCTATTCTTATTAGAGAGCAAGTTGCAAAGACTGTTCCAGTATCAGGAGAAAGGGTATGGAAATTAAAAAGAGAACATCAAGAAAGTTTCGAATATAACCTTGATACAAATAAATTAAAACAGGGTGCAAGGGAATTTTCAGCACGAGAAGGATTTCGAAATTATTTGCAAGACGAGAGAGTATGGATTGAAAATGAAATTGCGTTTGCAGTAAGAGGAGTATCAGGTCTAAATAAGGTTGAATTAGCAATTAATCCATCATTGAGAGATGCGTACCAAGAATTATTAAATTACTATAAATTTAATAATACGGTTCCTAGTCTTTGTTTTGTGGATGATCAATTAAGAGAGCTATCTATAAGATACTTGAAAGCTTTTAACGAAAGCGTTGCTCATATACAAGAAAATGTAATGCTCAAAGAAGAAGAAAAGAACCTGTTTAAATTGGGGGCTATTGAAGAGGAACAAAGAGTTATACTAACACCGTTGCATCCTCTTAATGTTGCCTACCAGTTAAGTATTAATGATGAAATTAAAAATGAAGTAGTTGAAATGCATATTTTAAATCGTCTGCATCCTAATAATCTATTGCCATATATATATGGACAGAATGATGAATTGTATCGTCCAGTTTCTCAAAATGAAGCGCCTGAATGGATCGTTTATGAACCGCTTCATAAGGTTGCGATTGGAGAATCTAATGCATTTTTAGCTAATGTAGTTGAAGAAAAGCTTCAACAATTTGTGGAGCATTTCCAATACTTATTTTTACAAGAATCTAAATCTCCGATACGAATCAATGTTATTAATATAAATAATGATAAAGAAGTTGTAAGAGGGTTAGTGCATTTTATTAAGAAGCAGATAGATAAAAAAGGACCATCAAAAATTATACCAGTAGAGGTTGCTTTATATCATGAGAATAGTATATTAAGTGCCTTTGAAAAGTTTTCTATTTATGATGATGTTCAAAAATTCGAGGAGTTTTTTGAATTATCGTTAGCATCAAAGAATCTTGATGCCGTAGACGTATTAAGGCTGATTCGAGAAAATGTTTTCTACTATAAACTTATAGGTACGAAAGAATATGGTTACGCTCATATTTCATTCTATAAAATGATTTCAAATGAGAAGCATGCGAAAAGTACAATGGAAGATATTGAAACAGGATTATCTTTAAATGGAATGTTATCATCTCTATCATCTATTAGTACAGAAGTAGATTATCGTACGGGCTTCGGGCTGAAAAATGTATTGAATAATGAGCATTTGCTAATTCAAACTGTTAGAAGAATGAACGAATTAGGGAGTAATTTAAATAACGATGGTACAAACCCTTACCGTAAGAATGAAACAATTGTTACGAGAACATCTACTTATGATGAACAAGTTCTAGAACATTTATATGAGTCTTCTTATTGGGTAACATTTATTGAGCCTAATGTAGGTTTAGATTTCTTCCAAGAGTCATCACGTAATTTATTGGTCATCCATTATAGTGATCAATATTCTTCATCAAGCCAGTATGATGCAATTACAGTAACGGATAAAGCAAGACAGTATCGAACAGTTATTGAACAGTATTTGGCAGAAAAAGAAATTGTATCGACACCTGAAAAAATCAATACAGCTATTAGAGCTTTCAATAGTTTAAATGGTGAGTGGTTGCTACGAATTATAGGAAGTAAGGGACAATTCTCAAGAGAAAAGTTAAGTATTATTTCGGCTGTGAAATATATATTAAGTGCGCTAGATCATGAGAATATTTTATGGGTTCCTATCTCATTAGAAGAAATATTACGTGTTGCTGGAGCAGTAAAGTTAACGAAAAGTGAAGGGGTATTTTCTGCGAAAAATCTAGGCGGAAAAGGTGCACATAGTGACGATTTACTGTTAATCGGAGTAGAAATGCAAGATGATAAATTATCAGTGCATTATTATCCAGTGGAAGTAAAAATTGGTTTAAATCAAGACAGTGCTATTGCAAAAGCGAAGGAGCAGATTAATGCTACTAAGCAATTGTTTGATACGCAACTTTCTAAAGTAAGTGAAGATGGTTTACATGTATTTAAACATAAGTTTTTCCGAAACTTCTTTGTACAGTTATTGCTAGCGAATGCAGAGAAATTTATTGCAAATAACATTTGGCCAGAAAAATCTTATGAGAAAATTGAAGAACTAAAGAAAAAATTATTAAATGATGATTATGAAATGAGTGGAGATTTGGATAGTAAAATTGGGAAAGGTGCGATTTTATCATTCAAAAAAGAACAAGCATGGAGATCCATTAAAATCGAAGAAGATATTTTATTAGTGGAATTAACCGAAGAGGATGGATATGAAGGAGTAGTCGAAGAAATTGAGGCACTCAAAACAAAAATTCATTCTGGTGGAACTGATATTAATCCAGATAGATTATTGAATAAGAATCATGACTCCAATCAAGAGTTAAAAGATTCTAGCAATAAAGTCGTTCCAACTGTATCTCATTTTCAAGGGACGGTAGAAGAAAAGGAAACAAAGGGATTAAAAGACATCCGCGTTCTACTAGGAACGGTAGAGGGATCGACTCAAGAAATATATTGGGAATTCGGAAACCCAGAGTTAGCAAATAGACATATTTTAATCTCGGGTAAATCAGGGCAAGGTAAGAGTTATTTCATTCAATGTCTGCTTCTTGAACTGGCGCAAAATGGAATTTCTAGTATGATATTTGACTATACAGATGGATTCAAGAATTCTAAGTTAGAACCGGAATTTAAAGAGAAACTTCAAGATAATATTGAACAATTTCTAGTAGCAAAAGATAAATTCCCAGTAAATCCATTTAAACGGAATCAAAAAGAGTTGGATGAAGGAATTTATATCGATGAAGATAATACAGATGTTGCTGAAAGAATTAAAAGTGTATTTTCAGCTGTATATAAAGATTTAGGTATTCAGCAGCAAAACGCTATCTATGAAGCAGTAATGCGTGGTTTAGGTAAATATGATGAGAATATGAATTTAAATTATTTATTAGCAGAATTAGAAGAAGATACTTCGGGTCCAGCTAAAACAGCAAGGTCACAAATTAAGCCATTCATTGATAAAAATCCATTTAATCATAGTGCTGTATATGATTGGGGAGAAATATTAAACCAAAAAGGTAAAGTATTTATTGTACAATTAACGGGCTTTAATAGAGATGTCCAGCTCATGATTACAGAGTTTATCTTGTGGGATATTTGGAACTATCAATTACATCATGGAGATAAAAATAAACCCTTCCCAGTTATATTAGATGAAGCGCAAAATCTTGATCATAGAGAGAAATCACCAAGTGCCAAAATTTTAACTGAAGGAAGGAAGTTTGGCTGGTCCGGTTGGTATGCAACACAATCATTAAAAGGCCAATTTACAACGGATGAAATTTCACGACTACAAAATTCAAGTCAAAAAGTATATTTCATGCCACCAGAAAATGAAATTAGTGCCATTGCATCAAATCTTGCTCAAGATTCAGCTGTACGAAAAGAGTGGGAAAAACGACTTGCAACATTGAAGAAAGGTCAATGTATCACTTCGGGACCAATATTACAAAAAGATGGTACGTTGAAGTCGGGTAGTCCTGTAATTATTAATATTAGTGCGTTGCAGGATAGATTGAAGTAGTAATTTTATAGTGATATGAAAGTTTTTGAAAACCACCTTGGACAGTATATTTGTTTGGGGTGGTTTTTGTATTGTTAATCATGTTGAAAGCTAGAAATAATAGGAGGTCCTCCTTGCCAAGGCTTTTAAAATTTTTAAGTGATTTTCATAGAGCGCAAGGTGAAGGGAATTCGTGACTAGATAAATTCTTAGTATTTAAAGAGCCTGTATACGGTTGATCTTTTAATTTAGCGGAGATATAATAGGTGAATCATAAAAATGAAAGGGGGAAGAGGGGTGAATTTTATGATTCCTTTGACTGGTATCTCAATCTTGTTTCTCTTTTATTGGTGTGTTGTGAATCAATATATTGTAGTTAAATGGAATGCTATTTTTAAGAAGTTTAATGAAAACGTAGTGTTTGGGATATTTATTACATGTATGTTATTTTGGCTGCAGTATTTATTTCAAATGTTTTTTAATAGATAGTCAGTTTGTTTATGAGCTAAATAGATGCAATGGAGTATGTGCAAAATTTCATTGTGTCTATTTTTTATAACGAATTATAGTTTATCCCTTGCACCTCCCCCAACGTCACCCCCTAACCTAAAGAAGACAAATTAAAAGGGGGATAAAACCAACCATGAAAACCACGACAAAAGAAAAAAGAAACACCATCATCATGCTACTACTATCAGCCGCAATAGGAATCTTTTCACCACTACTCATGTACATCACGCTGGCACGTAAAAATGAGGTGTACAAATATCATTGCCGAAAGGCGTTCAACTTTCATTTGTTAATCTTTCTTTTATTTAATATTAGTTCGCGTATTAGTGATGTTTTGTTTTGGATTGTATTTGCCTTAGAGGTCGTTCAAGTGATCATTGTTGCGTGGAAAGTAATACGCGACGAGCCATATCGTTATTTCATTCGAATTCCGTTATTTAAAGAAGATAAGTATGTAGTGGAAGGAGAATAGGTGATGAAAAAAGAAGTGGAGATAAGGGGAAAGCGAATTTTTATTATGATTGCAGTGTTGTTTATTGCGATTTATATCGTTTTACGAAGACGAAAGTATGAGTACTTTTATGATGGTATTAGCGAGTATGAAAATCGTTATAGAGGGAATGTCCCTTTTTTGTTACTCGTTGTAGGTTTGTTTCAATATTGTAGGCAGAGTGGGATGAGTCTTTCTCATATGCTTCAGTATGTGAAAGATAAGTTATCGGAGTAGGTGAAGATATGGCGTGGATGATTAGTGAGTTTGCAAATGTTGGGGATGTTACGGTGCGGACGCTTCGTTATTATGACAAGATTAATTTATTAAAGCCGAGCGATTATACTGAGGGCGGGCATCGGTTATATACGAAAGATGATTTGTATGTGCTGCAGCAAATTCAATCGTTTAAGCACCTCGGTTTTTCGCTTGGGGAAATTCAAAATATTATATTGCAGCGTGATATTGAGACTGAAGAATTTTTAAGACAAATAAATTTTCAAAGAGAGATGCTTTTGGCAGAGCAAGAAAGAATTACGAAGGTACTTTCGCATATGGATGAGATGACGAAGAAGTTTCAAAAGGCAGAACGAGTGGATATCGCTTTGTTTTCTTCCTTTCTACAAACTTTTATATGGGAAAAAGAAAATAAAGAATGGTTAGAGGAACATTTTTCGAAGGATAGTGTTCAAGCTTTTTATAATAATAAGGAATTAAAAGAAAAGTTTGATCGACGTTTTATGGATGTGATAGGGAATTTGAAAAGATTTAAGAAAGAGGAGAAGGATCCGGGTCATCATGACGTTCAAGTTGTCTTGAAGGAATTTTTCAATTTAATAGAAGAGGTAACGAACTATCTTGAAATACCTCAAAGTGATATAGAGGATATAATCCAAAAATCAAACCTCCCACTATCCGAATTCCCAACTCCTTTCACAATCGAAGAAGAAAACTATATAAAAGAAGTAATGCAGCAGTTTAACAACTAGTTAAACTGCTTTTCCCATATATAAGTTGAGCCTATTCTCAATTCTTATATATTTTTGTGAGTGAGAAAGAGTAATAAATAATTTATTTACAATTAAAAATCTTTACATCAAAATATTTTTATTAATTATGAAGAACGGAGGTAGACAAATGAGTAATTACTGGTATGAGAATTTTAAAGATAATCCTGATTTTTATTCAAGATACTGTAGTAAACTATGTCGTTCTTTAGGCATAAATGAGTTACATACTGTTAAAGTTTTATATTTTGCTAATCTTATTCATACTGTTACTGCGAAGTATGATGATATTCTTTTACAATGTGGAATTAGATTGCCCTCAGAGACGTTTACTTGGAAACTTAGGGAAGCAGATTCAAAGGAAGAAAAATTTGATATCGAAAGTTTTTTGGATTATGCCAATGATTTGGTTGATGATTATGCAAAAATTGATCCTAATAATTTAAGAATCAGTTTATTACCTTTACAAAAGCATGTTCAATCCTCTTCAAAATTTGAGTTGTTCGTTTTAAATGGGGATATTTTTAAGTTTATTGATGAACACTCTAACTTACCAGGTGTATTTGTAATAACTTGTGATGACGAATATCTTTTTGCGTCTGAAACAAGTGTTGATATTGCGAAAGCCATGGATGCTATTGTAAAAATTAAACGAGATTATTCAATTTTTGATTTACATGTAATTTTTACCGATACAGAATCGGATGCAGAATTATATTCAGTTTATTTGAATCTGAAATATTTAGGTGCGGAAGATCTAAATATAGTCTTAGATATTCCAGAATACAGTAAAAGTTTAAGGTGTAGTTTTGAGGATTGCATAGTATAAGTAATTTGTGATTAATTTCTTTGATGCATAACAATTAATATTTTGTATGGAAAACCTCGTCAACTTGTGGTGAGGTTTTTTATCTCAAAAAATTAAGGTCAGGTAGACGACAACTAATATAATTGATGAGAAGCTACTATGACGAAAAATAAAAGAGAAAGAAGAACCTTTACAACGGAATTGAAACACCAAATGGTTCAACTATATCAAATATATTTTACACTTCGGGAATATCAAGGGTTTATAAGGTACTTTATATTAATTTATTTAAATGTTATGATTTATAAGAGTGAAATTTATTGATCAGAATCTTGACCAGCTTTTAACTAGTTTTCTGTGAGTTTAAAGAAAAGGTTTGTACCAAGATATTGTGACTATATCTACTGGATACTATTAATTGTGAAGCTAAATAAGCTTAATAGTAAATGCTTTTTTGTAAAATATTTAGAATTTTAAATTAATACCATTGATTACTATTGTATGCAATGGTATTATGATTATGAAAAGCTGATGGAGGTGTTTGAATGAGAAAATGGGAAACATTTATCATAGATTATATGAATAAATCTAGAAAGACCCTTGTGAAAACGATAGATATTGAACATCATCTTAAAACATTACTCAAACAAGAATATGATGACGATGGTGGATATTTTAGATTTTCTTCTACGTTGAAGAAAATGGTAGAAGAAGAGAAGATTCAACCAGTAAAAGCAAGAGGGCATAATCATCAGACCCCACCTGTATTTAATGAATATAGATTAGTAAAACAAGAAAGAAGAACGAATCCCACTCACATTAAAAAGTTAATGACCGATTATCCATTCTTCAATATGACTGCTTTTTATGATGAAGCAGAATTTGAAAAATGGAAGTTTTATATAGATCGAGTTCATGTTTTTCTTACAAACAACAGTGATATCAAAAAGAATATATTAAAAGCAAATGAACGTTCCTTTGAACTATTTAGAAATGAAAAGTTTCTTTTAGATAAAGAAGGAATAAAGTTTTTAGCTAATTTAGGACTCACTCTATCGGATTTAAACTGTCGAAGAACTTATGAACCTTTTGTAGAGTACCAGTCAGATCCCTCTAAAAAGCCAAAAACCATTTTAATTATTGAAAATAGGGATACCTTTGATTCGGTAAAAGAGTTAATGATGGATGGCATTGATACATGGAGTGGAATTACCTTTGATATGGTGATATACGGAGAAGGGGATAAAATACAACGAAGCTTCTATTTTTTAGAGGAATACAAGCTAGAAGATTATGAAGTCTATTATTTTGGGGATTTAGATGCAAGAGGGATTCATATTTGTTCCGAATTAATCAAAATAGATAGCAGAGTAAAACCATTTATTCCTTTTTATATAGAACTTTTAAATCGTTATGGTCATGAGCCTTCAACGAGAACCATCGAAAGAAAATTGAAACAAACTATTATTGACGATTCATTAAAATTATTTTTATCTTTTTTTGAAGATAATTATATTGATGAACTCAAAAAATATACTGAAATTATTCGGAATGTTCAAATATACATCCCGCAAGAAGGATTGAATTTAGCGATTCTCCGTAAATTAGGGGAAAGGAGGTAGGGTTCTTTTTGAACACGAACATTGAATCTATGCTAGAAGGTTTTAATGAGCGGATGAAGCATATAGCGATGTTTTCACCCATCCTGCGATTAGAACAACCAGTGAAGTTTAAAGAATTGCCTATCCCTACGGTTGCTCTCTATATACTTCTTTATATGCTCGAAAACAAACTAGCATTTAATAAAAACACGACAAAAGAAGAATTACAATATGTCATTTTAGAAGTGGTCCAACGATATTGGAACAAAGGTTTTACCAAGGCAGAAGCAGACGAGCTCGAAGATTGGTTGGTTTCTAAAAATCTTCGAAACAGAGGGAAAGCTCACTCATTTACGTATTATGATTTCAATAAAAGAGAAGACAAAACTTATTATTTTCATCTAATTGAATATGGAGAAGGAACGAATGTTTTTAGTGATACAGAAGATAGCCTAGACGAGTTTACACTAACTTCAACGGGATTGGAGCTGCTATTCAAAACTAAAGAAGTATTTGGAGAACTTCAAATCACCATTTCTCAATTATTCTTCAAACGACAATTTGAAAAGGGACTTTTCACCGATGCTTTAAGGAGAGTTCACGAAATGCATACTTTGATAGAAGATGAAAAAAAGAAAATAAAAAAATTACAAAATACTATTATCAAAGATGCTCTTGGTGTTTCTCAACGATCTGAACTTGAAGTCATGATAAAAAGAATCGATGAAACTTTAAAGTCAGAACACGAACAATTTGATGATTTAAAAAAATTGGTAGAAGAAAAAATTGATGAATTCTATGAGGGTAGCCTAACAGAAAAAGAACAAGAAGGAATCCATATAATTCAAGAAATTGAAGGGAAATTACTTCAAGCAATTAGTGTACATGAATCCTTATTTACTGAAAAACAAAAAACACAAAATATTATGAGCGAATCACTTGAATCTTCCATTATTCAAGCATTTTCAGTTCATTTAGATTTTGAACAAGAAATATTAAGGGAACTAATAGAAACCCCTGCTACAGAAGAAGTATTAAATACTATTTCTAAACCATTTCTAAACCATTTCTACCTTTGAGGCATCATAAAACGTTTAATCCGCTACTTGCATTAGTTCCTCAAAAGAGATATAAGAAAAAACAACTAAAAGAAGAAGAAATTGTTGAAGTAGATGAAGAAAAAATGAGGTTGCAAGAGGAAGAAGAAGCTAGGAAAAAAGAAGAAACCGAAAACAAAGAATATCGATATATAACTGCTTTATTGAAACACTTGGTTGAGAAGGACGAGTATCTATTAAGTGATATTTTCCAAATGATTGAAACTCAAGATGAACGTCTTTATGAGGATATTTTATACAATCCAGATCCACTGTTGGGGTTGATTGCAGAACTACATCAGTCCGAATACAATCGTTTTGAAAAAGTGACTTCAGATGTGTGGAAAAACCTCCCGGATGATAAAAAGATTAATAGAATGTTAATAAGACTATCAAGTGAATTTTCAACATTACAAGAGATAGAATCCTTTAGTTTATTAGAAACAGGTAGATTTCACTATATCGGAACTATGAAATACAAGGATATGTTAATTACAAGAGGTGACTTTTATGGAGTGGACAGAAGAAATCGTAAGTAAAGGGTTTGCCTTGTATGTGGCCCTTAGTAAAAAAGGGTTTATTACAAGCAAAGAAGATGAATATTTTCAGTGGTATGAAGAAAGAGTCGTGCAAGATTTTATTCGAAAAGTAATTGAACCTACAGGGAAAGTCATGATCTTCTTAGATGAACAAGATGGCGTTATTCAAATGGTGCCGGAGGTCGAGAATGAAACTATGTCTTATACGAATGAGGATTTAAAGAAAGAATTAGGCTTTAAGGACAATAAAGAAATTCATCTATTTTACTTTATTTTGTTCATCTTAATAGCAGAGTTAGAGCAACCATATGATACGGAGTCTGCTGACCGGATGTATCTCCCAATGGAAGAACTATTGGATAAAATGAATGGATACATCGAGCAATATGAACGACTGGGCGAAGAGAAGTTAGAAGAGTTAAGTGATGAATATAATGTGGACGTGGCTGGGATTGTAGAAGTTTGGGGCAGAATGCCCGATTTTAAAGAAGGTGCTACAAGCCATATTCGAACAAAAGATAATCGACGGATGTATATCGAGAAAACATTGAAATTCTTAGAAAAAGAAAAGCTTATCAGAATAAGAGAACATACTAATATTTCTGTTACCAACAAAATGAAAAATATTATTAGTCATTATTATCACAATGTCGAGAACAAGAGCAAAATTCATGATCTATTGCTGGTAACAAAAGAAGGAACCGTGGGAGAAGAGGAGGAATGATAATATGCCACGATTAATGAAAGTGAGAATGACCAATATCCAATTAGATGAAGGGAAGAAAATCATCTCAAACAGCTTGTGGGAACCAAATGCCAAAGATGCTTTATTCATCTTAGAAAACGGTGGAGGAAAAACGAGTTTTATTCAACTAGTTACTCAAACTGTTCGTCCTAACTCCAATTTAAGCAAACGTTTATTAAAAGAAGTGGTGTATAAAGGTACAACTGGTCATATTATGACGGAATGGAAACTAGATGGAGAAAACCTTCCGTATGAATACTTATGTTTAGGGTTTACCTATATGAATGGGGAAACAAAAACAGAAGAATTAAATTATTTCACATATCTGTTTACCTATAACAGAGGGGACACATTAAATATCAATACCCTTCCTACCACAGTAGATGGGAAAGTAACAAGACTAAATGAATACCGCAAGTTTTTAAGACAAAATGATATTCGTATATTTGATGTCAATCGTGATTATAAAAAGGAATTAAAACGATTCCACCTTATTGAAGATGAATGGAAGATGATACAAAAGATTAATGGGGATGAAGGTGGAGTAGATAATTATTTCAAAACTGCATCCAGTACGTATGACTTATTAGTGAAACTTCTTATCCCAGAAGTCGAAAACACCATATTTGATAGCGAAGAAAAGAAAAAGGAAATCCAAACGTACTTTAAAGAATACAGTAAAAATCTATTAAGTATTCCGGATATGAAAAGAGACTTGGATGATTTCCAAAGGATAAAAAATGGTGCTGAAGACATGGTAAAAGCGGTAGAAAACTTTCAAGTAAAAAAGAAATCCTTTGCGGAAGCACAAAAGCATGTAGTTACGTTAAAGAAAAGCATTGAACTTCAAATTGCTGATAAGGAAGAAAAAATCGATATCTTAATGGGGGATATTAAGAAAAATCAATCATTAATGCATGAAGCGGATTGGAAGATTGACAGCTATAAGTCTCATATTTTAAAAGGACAGATCGAAACAAAAGAAATAGAGCTAGCTGCTGTTGAAAATGAACACAAAATGAAAACAGAACAGTTAAAACAAGCAAAAGCATTACTACAACAATTGGAAGCAAAAAATGAATATGGAGATTATCTAGATATTCATAAAAAAGTACTACAGTTAAATGAAGACATATCTTCTTTAACAGCAAGTGAACCAGAATTAGAAAAGAGAAGAAATGAATCTAAAACTCTCTTAACAGAAGCGTTAAATTTTCTCATAGAAGAACAACAATTTGCTTTGGATGATATTAACAAAAACATCAAATTTATGATAGAAGAAGTGAATCTTAAAGACGCAGAACGGAAACGATTAGAGAGGGGAAAACAAGATTTATATGGCGAGTGCAAGGATGCAGAAAATGATTTAAGTAATTACCAAAAAGGTAAACAACAACTGATAGATAAATTAGGTGAAGAAGCTGGATATCATCCATCTGTCACGTTCAAATCACTAAATGAACAACAACAACAATCTTCAGTGACTATTATCCAAAAAGAAGAGAAAAGTCAATTAAACAAACAGGAGATGGATGAAAAGCGTGAGTTTGTAACGAGTCAAAGAATTGCTATAGACAACAAAAATAACGAAATTACTTTGTTAAAGGCCGAACATGCCACATTTGAAAAGGAGAAAAATAACTTACTTTCACTTCTTTCAGACGATGGGAAAAATACGATAAACATATTCGAAGATATGCAGGAGTTTCTTCGGCATTATCAGTATTCGCAAGTGGAAGCGGGCCGAAAAATCGATAAACTTAAACAGTATATTCATGATTTAGCAAAAAAACTTAGCCTTTGGGAATCACACGATTTCTTTGTTCCTGATGAAACTTTATTAAAGGTTCAACAACATCTAGAACAAAAAGGTGTTATTACTATGTTAGGTAGTGAATGGCTATCGGAACTTTCTAGTGAAGAAATGAAAAGTCAGTACCTTAATTCCTATCCATTGCTTCCTTATACGTTATTGGTTGAAGAAGCAAACTTAACAGAAGTCAAAAAATCCTTGAATAGCTTGAATAAAGAACTGTTAAACGTACCGTTACTGTTTTATGTAAAGAGTAAACTTCAAATTCAAACAAAATCAGTAGATGCAAAAATAGATGAACTTTTCCCTCTATATGATGAGTTATATCTCTATCATCAGTTAGATGTTCAGTGGTTCGCATCTAGAGCTAAAATTCAAGAAATTATTGATGGGTTAAAAATGGAGCTTTCTCAATATAAAGAACAATTAACTTTTGCACAAATAACTCTCAATAATTACAATGAAATATTAACTGCATTAGAAACATTCCATACTCGTTATTCTAGTACATTCCCGGAATCCAACATGCAAGCTGTCCAGAAATTATCGGAAGATATAAAAGAGATTCACCAACAAGTAAATGATATCAATGAACATATTAAGATATTAGAAAATGAGAACGAATTAATTAGTAAATTTATCTCAGATGAAAAAGTAAAAATAGAAAAAAGAGATTCTCATATAAAGCTTCTTCAAAGCTTTATGGACCTTTACCCAAACCCCGAAGAGTTAGTTGAAAAAGTAAAATATTTAAAAGACCAACATGACCAATACGGGACAAAAGTAAATCTGTGTGAAGAAGAAGTAATAGAGCTACGTGAAAAATTAGATAGACAGAAAGATAAGAAGCGAAACATTAAATCTGTTATAGATGGATTAGATAAAGAAAGAAAACAATACCAATTGGACGAGAAACTTGAACCTTCTGATAGTTACACCAGTGAAGAAAAGAATGAGTACGTAGCCTGTTTTACTGCAGTTCAAAAAAAGTACGCTGAAAAAGATCAAGCGAAAAATTTTCTTGAAGAAAGTCTTTCAGATAAAAAAAATGAACTTTTAAAATCTGAAAAACGAATCAATGATATCGGATTTACTCTAGAAGAAGTTAAAGTGTTCTATTCTGAAGAAATCAATCTAGAAGATTTAATTACAAAACAAAAAGAGGCAGTTAACACACTTTCTATTTCCGAAAGGGATATTGAAATCGAAAAAGGAAAAGTAGGAGAAAATCTAAAAGAGAAAACTGAACAATTAGAATTATCCGATAAGGAGATTGATGACGAGTACGGAAAAGAAGTATTCCTTTATGGATGGGAGCATGAAGAAGAACTTAACCGTTTCAAGCGGTCAAAAGAACAATGGGGCGAAGCTAATAAAGAACTTGTAACTAAGAAGGAATTGTTAAGAAATTCTATAACAGATGCTGAAAAAGCAATGGTACATTTGCAAATTGAAAATCTTCATCTATACAATGAAAGATTCGGTTTAATACTTGAAGAAGAAATTATTTCAAAGTCAAAAACATATCAAAAATATGCACAAACTCATGCTAATGAGCACTTAACAAAGTTGCAAAAGTTAAAAGAGAGTAAAGAAGGTGTATACCAATCATTTGACACTTATTTAAAAAAGATTCAAGAATCTAATAACCCGAAGACTGAACAATTTGCGAATGGTTTGTCAAAATTAAAAACAAGTGATCAAATATTTGATTTAGAGTTTATTTTAGAATCGTTTAATCGCATCTTTGACACTATTAATGCCTTTGAAGAGGATTTAAAGCGAAAGATAACAGAATGTGAAAAGGATAAGATAAAACTGGTAGACTTATGTTTTCAACGAGTAGAGGCTATTTATAAGAACGTAACTGAAATCCCGAAATTCTCCAAAGTGAAAGTATTTGGTTATGAATTGCAATTGATTAAAATGAGATGGGACCGTTTTGATGATGAAACCACTCATAGTAATTTACATTACCATGTCCAAACCATTCTGGAAACCTTACAACGAATGAAGCGAGCGAACAAACTAGAAGATGAATTGAATGAATACCTAGTACAAAAACTTGATACAGTGGTATTATTAGATAAAATTGCACCTATCAAGAAGTGTTTTGTTAGTATATATAAACCACGAAAAAAATCACTTATGACGACCAGTCCAGAAAACTGGAAACCTTGGGATGAAGTTTCTAAATGGTCTGGTGGAGAGGAATTCAGTTCCTATATGTCCATGTTTATGATACTTGTAACGTATTTGCGTAAAAAAGTTAACGCTAGAGACGATTCTTGGAAAGTGATTATTGCGGATAATCCTTTTGGTAAAGCTTCATCAGAACACGTAGTAAAACCAATAATGGAACTAGCTAGAAATAGTAAAATACAACTGTTTTGTCTAACAGCTCATAACAATGAAGACATTCGTTCTCATTTTGAATGTGTCATGAGTAATCGTTATTACAATACAGTAGGTATTGAACTACTTCAAGTGGAACATAGGGAAAAAGGGGTTTCCCTTGGAATGTTTGCTTATGAGCATAATTAATAATTTTTGAGGGTCATATTGGCCCTCCATATATATAGAATTTAGAGGTGTCAAATATGTCGAAAGTAACTATTAACATACGGGTAGAACAAGAAATGAAAGAGAAACTGAACGATATAGGAAAGCAATTAGGATTATCAGAAGCAGATGTGTGTAGAATGGCTTTTGCAGAATATATACAAAATCGAATTCATCTGATAAATAAGGATAAAAACAATTAATAAAGGAGTTTTTGGGATAGGACTATTCATTACAGGTTCTTAGAAGAATTGTATTAAAAACCTCATAAGACTTGAAAAATGAGCTGGAAAGCAAAAAGAAATTAATGTTCCTTCAAATGAGAGTAGACAGAATAAGAAACATAAAAATAGTAGTTCGAATAAAATCAGAAAGCGTATCTAATTCATTTATTATATATTTTTTAAGCTTTCTGGCAGTAGGAACTTCTTTATGAAAATTGTTGTAATTACAATGCTTATCTAGTAATTCATCTAACAAACTATTAATTTCTGAAAACTAGTACCTTCACCTTTGTAAGTTAAATCAGTACACATTTCTAAAAACCTATTGGTTAAAGTTTATTAAAAATATTTCGTTAATTTGTTGTAATTATCTGTAGTAGTGAGATAAGTTAATGAACAAAGAATTATTTAATTTAAATAATGAAAGGAATTAGTTATGATACATCTACCATCATTTCAGATACAAGAAAAAATGATTAATGAAAATAGTGGCCTTTTTTTGAACCAATTTCTAATATGACAGTCCCCTTTATAGTAAAACTTCCTTCATCTGTGATTAAAGCTATATATAAAAGTTGTGATGTTAAATTGTTTTTAGGTTTAGAAAGCATAGAAAATGGTACGTTTAATACACTTACTGTTTGTATCGCGATTGCAGATGATGAGGAACAACCGTATTTAACTTTTCATACTGTTGATGATATTAAAGAGCTTAATGCAATTATTAAAGCTTTTGGACAAACGAATAATAAATTGCATCTTTTTGATGAATTAAATAGAAATGTATTATCAGGTGAATTTGACTTATTAGAAAGGAAGGGGTTATTAGACGGAGAATTCTTCAGTTTAATAAAAACTAACATTTCCAAGGATTTTAAAATAGAAGTTGAAAATAGATTCATAGATCATATAGAAGAATATTATAAAGGAAATACTCAACTTCCGATTAATTTAGTAGAAATAAAAACTAACTTTATATCTAGTGAGCCTCCAAAAATTATAGATATGGAAGCTGGAGAGGTTAGTTTAGAACAATATGATGAAGGAGGAGGATTAGAACAATCTATATATTCATTATTAGCTTACTATTATTCAGGGAGTAGTTTCCATTCACCGAAGTTTTATAAAAAAGAAGCTGAGAAAGAATTAACAGATATTCTAGCTTTTCAGGAAAATCATATGGTTATTATTGAAGCTAAGGTATCCCAGATTTTGTATCGGGAGAAAGAATTAACTACACAAAGACTTTTAAAGAATATACAAAAAAATATGGATAAGGCAATAAGACAATTAAAAGGGACGCTAAAAACAATAGGTACAAAACAGGATATATACAGTGCAGAAAATAATTTAATTCATATTCCTATCGATAGTGTTAAACAACAGCATTGCATAGTACTGATATCTGATATGCACCCTGGACTGAAATGGGATGGAATTTATGGTGAAATAATAAAGTTTATGAATGAGAGCAAGGGACTCCTACATATATTAGATTTAACAGAGTTGTTTAGACTGTTATTTTTAAGTAAAACCCCAGAAAATTTTAGGGAAAACCTATGTATTAGATGGGAAATAATATATGAAAGTAAGAATCCATTCCTACGTGTTAATTATAGAGAGGAAGTTTAATTTGTGATTATCTTTCTTAGCTCATATTCTGAAATAAGAAAGATAATCATATTTATAGTCTTTCTAGTATAACTTTATGGGATTTCTAACGGATAATAAGCTATATTTAGATATATTACAGCGAACCTTATTATAAGTGGTGGTAAACAGTAGATATGAAATTACATTTAATATAAATAAAAGTATAGAAGAAAAACCAAACGGAGGAAACCCACATGCCAACCTACAACAAACTAATCCGAGACAAAATCCCACAAATAATAAAATCCAACGGAAAAACCCCCACAACAAGAATCTTACCCGAAGACGAATACATAAAAGAACTATGCAAGAAAACACAAGAAGAACTAACAGAATACATCGAAGCAAAAACAAAACCCGATAAACTCGAAGAACTATCCGACCTACTAGAACTAATCAACGCCCTAGCCGAACACGAAGGCTCAACACTAGAAGAAATCAACAACATCCGAAAAAAGAAAGCAGAAGAACGAGGTGGCTTTTCAGATCGTGTATTTCTAATTGAAGTAATCGATAACTAGCCCCTCATAAGCCCCTTCCAAGCCCCTACCAAGTAATAAATCACTAAGAAAAAACACAACAAAACAAAAACAACTACAAACACCGTAGTAGTAGTCAAAAAAATTTTGAAATAACACGCCAAAAACCCGGACCTCCTTCCTATATATAGTACATAGAGGGAATTTTCATTTTTGAATGGAGACGGGAGGAATTTGGATGGCGGTGTATCGTAATGTGCAGGTGAATTTTTGGCAGGATGATTTTGTTTTGGATTTGACGCCGGAGGAGCGGTATTTTTATGTGTATTTGTTAACTTGTTCGAAGACGACGCAGTGCGGGATTTTTCCGTTTCCGAAGAGGTTAGCTGAGATGGAGACGGGTTATAACAGGGAGACTGTTGATAAGTTGGTGCAGCGTTTTGTTGATTATGGGAAGATTCTTTATGATGCGGAGACGAGGGAGTTATTCGTTTTAAATTGGCTTCGTTATAATCCTGTGACGAATACGAATGTGGAGAAGTGTGTGCTTCGTGAGCTTAAGGGTGTGAAGAATAAGGAGTTTGTACATATGTTTCTTCAGAAGTGCGTAGAGGAGGAACTGAATGTTCCGATGCTTTTAGCTCATTTCGGTATGCCGAGTGATTTGGCCGTTCATGATGTTGATCCGGTTTGTGAAGAGGCGGAAGAAGAGGTTATAGAGGAAGAGATGGGAAGTCGCGTGTTTTCTTTTTATGAGCAACATTTTGGTAGTTTGTCTCCTCATACGGTAGAGGAACTGAGTGCGTGGATGGTTGATTTGTCAGAGGAGCTTGTGCTGAAGGCTCTTCAAATTGCGTTTGAGAATAATAAGCGGACGGTTGCTTATGTGAAGGGGATTTTGAGGGGATGGCACGGGAAAGGATTTACGAAAGTGTCTGAGGTTGAGGCGGATACGGCTCAGTTTAGGAAGAAGGAGTCGTCTGTTAGTACTGGGGAGACGGAGAATTTTTTGGCGAAGTGTGAGGAGTGGGAGAAGAATACGCCGTCTGAGGAAGAGCTGCAGCGCTTTTTAGCGGAACGCGGGTGGCGGCCATGAGTATTCAAAATGTGGAAGCGGAAAAGACGGTGTTAGGTTCTCTTTTAATTGATGGAGAGCTTATTAAGGAGTGCCGTTTGACGGAGCATTATTTTTCTATGCCGGTGCATAAGTCTATATTTCGGTTAATGCGAAAAATTGAAGATGAAGGGCAACCAATTGATCTTGTGACGCTCGTTTCTCGGATGAATCCAAATTTTTTGGAGAATATCGGGGGAATGGAGTATTTTATAGCATTAATAGAGGGTGTGCCTACAACTAGCAACTTCTCTTACTATGAGGGGCTTGTTCGAGGTGCATGGAAAATGTATCAGGCTGGCGTTCTTGGGCGCAAGATGGGAGAGCGTCTTATTGCGGAGAAGAATGAAAAAATTATTGGTGAGACGATTACGGAGCTTTGTGAGTTAGAGGAAAAGGACTATGTATGTGAGTTTGATTTGAAGGATGCTTTAGTTGGTTTGTATGAAGAGCTTCATCAAGATACGAAAGAGAATACTGGTATTGAGACTGGTTATATATCGTTAAATAAGATGACGTGCGGATTGCAGGAAGGTGATTTTGTCGTTCTTGGAGCGCGTCCTTCTATGGGAAAAACGGCGTTTGCGTTAAATATCGCGCTGCATGCGGCGAAGTCTGGAGCGGCAGTTGGATTATTTTCGTTAGAGATGAGTAGTAAGCAATTGTTAAAAAGGATGGCGTCTTGCGCGGGCGAAGTGTCAGGAGGTAGGCTGAAAAATCCGAAGCACCGTTTTGCGATGGAAGATTGGGAAAAGGTGAGTAAGGCGTTTGCGGAGATTGGTGAACTGCCTCTTGAGATTTACGACAATGCAGGTGTTACAGTTCAAGATATTTGGATGCAAACTCGTAAGTTAAAGAGGAAGCACGGCGATAAAAAGCTGTTAGTCATTGTAGATTATTTGCAGCTCATTACGGGCGATCCGAAGCATAAGGGCAATCGCTTTCAAGAGATTAGTGAGATTTCTCGTAAGCTTAAGTTATTAGCGCGTGATTTAAATGTTTGTGTAGTAGCGTTGTCGCAATTGTCTCGTTCAGTAGAGTCACGTCAAGATAAGCGCCCGCTTTTATCTGATTTAAGAGAGACGGGACAAATTGAGCAAGATGCGGATGTCATTATGCTTATGTATCGTGAAGATTATTACGATAAGGAAACGAAGCAGAAAGAGATGACGGAGATTCATGTGGCGAAGCATCGGAATGGACCTGTGGGGAGTTTTAAGCTGAGGTTTTTGAAGGAGTTTGGGCGGTTTGTGGAGGGGAAATAGTTAAAAGACTGGAGTATCACTTTGTAAATAAAATAAAGCATAAGTGTTCCATTTCATTAACTTATGCTTTATTTTTCGATTCTTTGAATATGCTTCTTATTTTTCCATAAAGAAGGATTTTCGCTCTGCAGTAATCCATTGCTCCAAATTATCTTGGTTACGTTGGACAAGTCGATTCACTAACACATCATGCCACACATAATCCTCTAATAGGTATATATGAATAGGGTCATCTGTATAAAAAGCAATATTACGCTCCTCAAGTGATGGTCCATAAATCATCTCTTTAGAATCTATCGATAAAATAAACCAATGTTCTGTAGACAGGGTTTCTGTATAAGGTGTTATACGATGGGCTTCTAGATTTTTAATGGGATTTTCAACATGTAGGGTAATACCTTGTATCATGACTTTATCGGCTACCTCAGATAGTTCTTCTTTTAATACTTCGTACATCTCATCCCACATCGAAATGACAATACGTTTTTCTGCTTTTTTTATTAATGCCTGACAATAGCTAATTATTGTTTTATTGTCTTTTAAAGTAATCACTCGATTGTCCGTTTTTTCCTCGAAAGTTTCTAGTTTTTTTAATGAATCACTGATTACTTCATAAGTAGACTGCCATTCTGATTGCGCCTTTTGTAAAAAGATTTCAACAGGTAGAGGTGAATAGCGAGTGGTGTCATTTATTTCTTCCTTCATGACAATTCCTTTTTCTACAAGGTTACCCAAAATCTCGTAAATTCGTGCTCTTGGGATACCCGAATCCTTACTCACTTGGTAGGCTGTGACAGGCCCCTGTTTAACAAGAGATACATAAGATTTAGCTTCATATTCATTAAAACCAATTTTTTTAAGCTGTTGCACTATGTAGTCCACTTTTTTCGTCCTCCGATGTTTGCTTTTATATTTTAACGTTACAATAACTCTTTACATATAGCAAATCATTAGTTACTATTCAAATAGTGACTAAGGGGAGGTTGATAAAATGGATTTTTATTTAGACCCATCAGTATTAATTATTTTGATTGCTTTTGGATTTTTAGCTGCATTTATTGATTCAGTTGTAGGTGGTGGAGGACTCATTGCCTTACCCGCTTTATTATTTACAGGATTGAATCCAGCAAGTGCAGTAGCTACGAATAAACTAGCGTCGACAATGGGGTGTGCAACTAGTAATATTGTGTTTTATCGTTCTGGTAATCTTGATTTGAAATCGGCGTTTAAATTATTTCCACTCACTTTCGTAGGTTCCATAATAGGGGCATGGATCGTTCATTTAATGAACCCAGAAGTACTGAAGCCATTGATGCTGATCATGCTTGGTGCGGTTGCTATTTATACGATTTTCAAAAAGGATTGGGGTAGTGTTTCCACTCATAAGAAATTGTCCGGTCGAAACTTCATTATTTTTACTTTTTTTATTTTTATTATTGGTTTTTATGATGGATTTCTAGGTCCTGGCACAGGTTCATTTTTAATGTTTTCTCTTTTATTTATTGGGTATGATTTTTTAAAAGCAGCAGGTAATGCGAAGCTTCTTAATTTAGGAAGTAATGTTGGTGCATTGTTGATGTTTATGTATGTAGGGCAAGTAAACTATGTGTATGGTTTTATAATGGGGATTGCTCAAATTGCTGGGGGGATTGTTGGCTCCAAATTTGCTATAAAAAAAGGAAGCGGGTATGTTCGTGCTCTTTTCATTACAGTAACCTGTTTATTGTTAGCGAAAAATCTTTACGATTATATTCATTAAGTAATTTTGAACATTTTTTAGATGCTACCTCATTCGAAGATAGCATCTAAAAAAAGCTCATTTAAAAGAAAATTTAAGTTAAGAGAATGAAAATAATACAAACGACTATTTTCGGGGTATGTTCATCTATCTTAATAAAATACTCACTCCACATTCTTCTTATAATTAGGCCTCAACAAACTCTTAAAATCCACCTCAGCAATCAACACACTTAACAATATAAGCGTAGCCCCTAAGTACCCTTTTCCTGTGAGCGTTTCGCCTGTGAAGAAGAAGGCAAAACCTGCTGAAAAGACAGGTTCTAATGAAAAAATAAGTCCTGTATGTGTGGGCGTAGTGTATTGCTGGGCGATAACTTGAACAATGAATGCGACTGCGGTGCAAAATATGCTTAAGGCTAAGATGATTAGCCATGAGTCGATCGTGCCAGGAAGTTTTGGGGTTTCCATCACTAATGAAAAAATAAGACTAAATAGGCCGACAAAACCGAGTTGTACTACCCCAAGTGCAATTGAATTCACATGTTTTGTTACGCTTCCAGTAATGATGACGTGAATCGCATAAAATAAGGCAGACAGTATGCAAAATATATCGCCGTTACCGATCTTGAATTCACTAGTTAATGTTAGTAATCCGATTCCTATTATCGTTAACACAATTCCTACTATAACTTTCTTTTCAGGAATGTGTTTTAAAAATATAGCTGATAATATCGGAATGAAAATGACTGTGAGACATAGTAAGAAACCGGCATTAGACACACTAGTATACTTTGTACCGAAAGTCGCGAAAATATAGACGATAAATAAAACGGAAGCTAGTATAAAAGAATATTTTACAGTTTTAAAATCAATTTTGAATAAGTGTTTGTAAAATATTAAACTTGATAAAAGAAAGGCAATAATAAATCGTAATGCGATTAAATTATATTCTTCTATGCCATCAAGTCCAAGCTTTGTAAGTAGGATGGATGCACCCCAAAAAAATGTAACTAATAGTAGCCCTAAATCAGCTTTTAATTGAATTTTCATTTCTATTCCCTCGTTATGTATAATTTATGATTCCATACCCCTATCCCCATTCTTTATTTTAATATTAATTCTGAATATTTGGAATGAAAATTTATCGACGGTTTTTTCTCCATAATAAAGAGGCTATTTTATAATCTGATAAAATAGCCTCTTTCCATTTAAAAATTCCTATCCAACAAAACCCCAAGCTGCTCCGCGACAACTTTCGGCAGGTCAGGAAGTCCTTTCATGAAATACATTTTTACTACTCCTATGATGGTTGCTCCGAATAATGTAACGATCATGTCTTAGCTGAATCCTTTGTTTATCCCTTCTTCATTTCCTTATTTTGGGGATAATATTTTCTTCTACGATTATGAGAAATTTTTTATATATTTCTCATATATTCATCATGTTTCTTTCATTCTCTTCTCACGTCTAAGATTTACACTCATATGTATCAAAGGTAAAGGGAGGTAATACATTTTTTACTTATCTCAAAACGAATGATAGATGGTGGTGAGCAGATGAAAAAGAATAAACGTAAAAAATTGCGTTGGTTAAAATGGATTTTGATCCTTCCGTTACTTCTGGGATTACTATTGTTTGGATTACATAGTATGAAGTTTGAGAGGTGGGACCATGAGAAGCATAAGCAAGCGGCGTATACTGTTTCTCACGATAAAGAAAGAGAAGCTTTCATCGCGCAAAAAGAAAAGTTTAATAACTTTGAGCGAAATCAACATCATGAAAAACACCATGAAAAAGAGTTTGAAGGTTTATTCTTTATACCATTCCTGTTAGCGTTTGGATTTGTTCTTTTCGGCTGGTTCATGCTTCGTAAGTCTGAAGGGAATACGGTTAAAAAATGGACAGGCATATTGCTCCTAGTTATTGGTTTATTACCAGTCCTTCCGATGCTTGCATTTGTTGCAATGATTGTTTGGGTATATAAAAAGTTTAAAGAAAAAAGAATGGCAACTGATATAGATTTATACAGCGACTTTCAAGTACAAAAACAAGTAGATATTTTAGATCAATGGGAACGCAATATTCGTAAGGAGGAGAAGTAGTAATGGGTATTTTAAAACGTATTAAAAATATTGTAGTGGCGGATGTGCATCAAACGTTAGATAAGATAGAAAAACCGGTTAGCATGTTGAAGCAATATCTTCGCGAAACAGAACAGCAAATTACGAAAGCTCAAAAAGCACTCGCTCATCAATATTATTTAGAAAAGAAATATGAAGCATTAATTTCAGAAACGGATGCCCTTATTGCGAAGAGAACTCGCCAAGCTGAGCTTGCAGTATCACGCGAAGAAGATCAAATGGCACAGTTAGCCCTGCAAGAAAAGATTGTAAATGAGAAAAAAGCGGAACTATATCGTAAGCAGTACGAAATAACAAAAGAGCAAACAGCGACGCTTTATGAACAAATTGACAAATTGCAAAAGAAATATGGAGAGTTGCAATATAAAGAACTAGTTCTTGTTTCACGGTTAAATGCAGCGCAAGCGATAAAAGAAAGCAACAGAGCAATTGATTCGTTCCATACAGAAAGTACAGCGAAAGGCTTTGCACGCATTGAATCGTATGTGCAAAAACTAGAAGCAGAAACAGCTGCTAGTAACTATTTTTATAATTTAAAGTCTCCTAATCAGCAAGAAGTGTTAGATCAAAATTTGCAAGAAGAAGTACAGCGGGAGTTAGAGAAGTTAAAAGAGAATAAATAGTATGCAAAAAGCCCATTTTCATATGGGCTTTTTTTCTATGTAAAATTTCATTTGTTTTGTTTACATAATATCTTAACAATCGTTTGGTAAAATATATTTAGCTGCATATTGTGAGGGTGGGTGGTTATCCCTTCTTTCTATTTGGAAGGAAAGGAGGTGATAATATGGAGTTTTTGTTTGATCTTGTAAAAGAGTTTGTGAAAGCGACTGTACGTGAAGTTTCAGCGTATTTTTTGCGGAAGCAACTTCTGGATAAGGACAACAAAAAAAACCACTCCGCGCCGTAGGAAGCAAAAGGGTGGGTTCCGCAAAAAGAAATAACTTATAATAACCACCACCCTATACGGTAGCAGTTAGGGAAGAGATGTTAGCGCATCTCTTCTTTTTATTATCTGCCATTTCATTCGATGTCACACTTATATAGTATTCTACCGAAAATATATCATATTCCTATTTTGTGGTCAATTTGATTGCATGATTGAAAAGGTGTAGTCCTATTCCTTTTCAAACTGAAAGATATCCTGATTAATAAGTTGGTGGAAGTGCCTATCCATTTCTGCTGCAGGAACTTTTCTTTCGTTTTGAAACCACCACGCACTTAATGAGGTGATTACTCCTGAATAAAATTCCGTTATTAAATCATTTGGCATCGTATGATTTTTACAAAGGCGATTTAGCGCTTCGGTTTCTTGTTTTCTTGTTTCATGGCTTAAATAATACATGCGGCTATTGAATTGTTCATCGGACATTTGCGCCTCAAATATTTTACAGATTTCTTCATGATGCAGGAATTGTTCCATCACTTGAAATGGTTTACTTAATCGATCTAAAAGTGGTATTTCAGCAATCATTTCGCCATAGCGTTTAAATCCAAATGCTAATAAAGCATCTTTATCTTCAAAATGTTTATAAAAGGTTGTTCGATGTACCATCGCGCGATCGCATATTTGGTTAATGGTGATGGCACTATATTTTTGTTTTGGTTGCGTCATTAATTCAAATAAGGAATTCCATAGTAATTTATGTGTACGTCTAATACGTAAATCAAGTTGTTTTTCATTATCGTTCATCTACAATTCTCCTTTTTTGTAGACTAAATATACAGTGGCTGAAAATTGATTCTCCCTTTTTAATCTACATATGTATATTATATTACTTGTGTTCCGGTTTATCCCGCATTAACGGGCAGTAAAACTCCCACCTCAAAATTCGGCTGGAGCAAAGAAGTTAGGTGGGAGATCAACTGCCCGTAAAAGCCCGATTGGTTCAACTAATAATCAGTGGGGGATGAACAACCCCCCCACTGATTAAAGTTTCACTTTATATAAAGCTTTTTAAGTAAAAAACAGGAGGAGAATCAATACATGAATATGACAACTAAGAGCCCTGCAAGTGGCAAAGTTGATACTTCTAATATGAAACATACCCCCATTTTAATTGCATTACTTTTAGGGGCAATGGTTGCATTATTAAACGAAACATTACTTGGTAATGCGTTAACGGTATTAATGAAAGAATTTGACGTAACAGCTTCAACAATCCAATGGCTTTCTACAGCATACATGTTGGTGGTTGGGGTTTTAGTCCCGATTACAGCGTTACTTCAGCAATGGCTTACAACGAGACAAATGTTTTTGATCGCTATGGTAACGTTTTTAGTTGGTACATTAATTGCGGGATTTGCACCGACATTTTCCGTTTTATTAGTTGGCCGAATCGTCCAAGCAGTAGCGACGGGGTTAATTTCACCGTTATTAATGAATACGATTTTAATTATTTGTCCACCTGAAAAACGTGGTGCCACAATGGGATTAATCGCACTTGTAATGATGTCAGCTCCGGCAATTGGTCCTACATTATCTGGAGTAATCGTTGATTCATTAAATTGGCGCTGGTTATTCTACATTGTTATTCCTATCGTGATTATTTCAATTATGATTGGAATGAAGTACATTAAAAATGTTTCAGAGTTAACAAGGCCGAAAGTAGATTATCCATCTATTCTTTTATCGACATTAGGATTTGGCGGGCTTGTGTATAGCTTTAGTGCATCAGGTGATTTAGGGTGGCCCGATCCGAAAGTGTATGGCGCTTTAATTGTTGGGCTTATATCACTATGTATTTTTGTCGTTCGACAATTAAAAATCGATAACCCAATTTTAGAATTACGTGCATTTAAAGTTCCGATGTTTACAATATCAGTTGGATTAATCGTCATTGTTATGATGTCGTTATTTTCAACGATGACTTTATTACCGATGTTCTTGCAAACAGTTTTACTCGTTACAGCCTTTAAATCAGGACTAATAATGCTTCCAGGAAGTATTATTAGCGCTATAATGGGACCAATCGCAGGTAAACTATTTGATAAATTTAGCCCGAAAGTTGTTATCGTTCCCGGCATTGTGTTAGTAGGGATTGCAATGTTCTTATTTAAAGGCATTACTCCTGATACATCAATGGTACAAATTATTGTCATGCATAGCGTATTAATGGTTGGACTCATGTTTGTAATGACAGCACAAACATACGGTTTAAATCAATTAACACCAGATTTATATCCGCACGGAACAGCACTGTTTAATACGTTACAGCAAGTAGCTGGCGCAATTGGTACGGCTATCTTTATTTCGAAAATGTCTTCAGGAACAACTAAGTATATGGAAAGCTCAGCAAATCCAATGGACCCAGTAGAGAAGTTAAACGGTTTAACATCTGGATTCCAAGGTGCATTTACACTTGGATTAATCTTTATCATTATTGCTTTTATCGTATCGTTGTTCTTAAAAGAAGAGAAAAAGGAAGTAAAGGCAGCGCAGGTTTTACAGAACGAGAATTAAGGTTCATATAAAGAAGACATCTTTATGATTAAAGATGTCTTCTTACATTTCTTTCGTAATATCATATCGCAACAATTGCCGCTGATCATAAAATTTTTCAAAAATAATGCCCATTACGTAGAAGAACAATAGTCCGAAGCAAATGTGAATGAGTGTAAATGTAGCTCCGAATGAAGAAAATTCATACACCATAATTGGTAATTTCACAGTTGTCCAAACGCCTAAGAAAAATACGATGTATCTAATACTCGCGCCTTTTTTTAATAGTAGTGCTGCAATTGGAAAGGCAACATAGAGGGGACCAGCTGCAATTCCGCCTAATAATAGGGAGAATAAGATTCCATATATGCCGGACTTTTCTCCCATATATTTCATTAGCGTTTCTTTCTTCACCCACTGATCAAGTAACCCTACAAATATTAGGACAGGGGGGAGTAGAAACAACATATCTAAAATGCTATTCCCCGTTAATTGTAATGCGCTCCATCCTAAAGATTGGTTTATAAAAGTTAGAATGATAAGTCCAATCAGCAAAATGAAAAAGAAGCGATATCTTTTTAGTTCCTTCATACCATCACCACCCAAATGATATATGAGAATAGAAGTGACATGAGTAATGCAGATGCATTACGAGCGTAAGCAAAGCTTCGTCCGAATATCTTTTGTTCCATTGGTAAGGTTGTAATTCCTACTGACATTAGTGTAGACATGAGTGCCGCAACTTGAGGAAGACCTGCGCCGTGCTGTACTAACGTATTACCAAGTGGGAACACGACAAAGCTTGGGATAAGTGCCACAGATCCGAGTAGTGCTGAATAAATAATACCTAAAAATCCAGACTGTTCTCCAATGATGGAAGAGATGAAGGACGGCGTTAAGATAGAAAGTGATAGTCCAACGAAAAGCATAATGGAGAGCATGGCAGGGAGGAGGTTTCGAAATATTTTCCATGATTTTAATAGGGCAGCTTTCGTTTTATTCCGATCCTTCATAAAAGAAATCCCTGTAAGAATAATGGCCAAAGTGTAAAGGATAGCGCCATTAATCATGATTAGATTCCTTTAAGTCTTTATATTTGTTTAAGAAAAAGGTTAAGTTTTTCATTTTTTCCTCAATATCTATTTGAAAATCTGCTAATTGTTCTTTTCCGGCTGTAGTAATTTTGTACATCTTTCTCGGCTTATCTGGAACGGATGTACTTACATAAGATTCAATAGCACCTTCATTTTCTAATTTTTTCAGCGTGCGGTAAAGGATGGCACTATCGATTGGATTGACCGGAAGTTCTTCTTCACATTTCTGAAGTAGTTGCCCGCCATAGTTATCACCTTCTGCTAAAAATAACAAAAGAAATGCACCTGTATGTCTTCCTGTATGTTTCATGAATATACCTCCTAGAATGAATTGGAATATATACTGTTAATGACAGTATACTGTTGTTAACAGTATATGGTGCATGAAGTGCTATGTCAATTTAAAAATGTTACTGAGGGGAAATGGCAATTCATGTTTTAATCTTGTTAAATAACAAAATAAAAGCCTACTGTTTTCTTGTGACAGTGGCTTTCATAGTTGGTAAACTACTATATTACGCTTAGGGAATCTCGCCTTTTGATAGTAACATATATATGTTAGCCCTATATTGAGAAATAAAAAAAAGACACTCTCAAGAGTGCCTCTTATTAGCAGCCGAATCCGCCGCCCCAACAGCTAGCTCCAACGATGATTAATAAGATAAAGAGCACAACAAGTAAGGCGAATCCACCGCCAAAACCACAGCCTCCACCACAACTACCACCATAGCCTCCACAACTACCACCATAGCCCATATTAACTCCTCCTTCCATAAAGTCCATATATTAATGGATTTATATCACTTTATGTTTTTACGGATAAACTTGAGCAGGTCCTTTTGAAAAAATAAAAGTACTCGGTATTTTAAAAGAGTTGACGAACTTATTTTTGTCACGAGTATTCCGCTTATTACATATGGTATTTTATTCTGTGCATTGGGGGAAAGGAGATCGTTATGGCTAATTCTGAGATGATATTACGTTTACTTACGGATTTAAAGATTGAGCAGCAAGCTTTAAAAGAACAGCTGGAGAAAATGCAAACAGCTTTGAGTATTCTTGAAGAAAAACCAACTATTCTTGAAGAGAAATCAGCTACTCTTCAAGAGAAACCAGTTGTTACAAAGCAACGTGGACATTCTGGGTTTCCAACATCTTTTCGTGATTGGAGAGCATCTTCTCAAAAGAACTAAGGAATCCTGTTATAGTGAGTTATACAAAATCACAAATGAAAAAGTACAGTCTACTGTAGTTAATACAGAGGCTGTACTTTTTGTTATGTTAGTATAAGTTGTGATAGGTGGTTTATCTATTTTGTAGAAAAGCCACTTTTACATTTTCTTTTGACTATTCCACTTTTAATTCGATCCCTTTATCCAGCATATCTCCATTAATTTTCAAAGTTAATCCTTGCGTATTTTTCGGTACATCTAATGAATCGGCAGAGCGTATTGATATGTATACATCAGAAGAATCTCCATGGGTGGGAAGTTCTTTTTGAGAATCCTTGTTGCTAAGTTCATCATTTTTTGTTTCTTTAGAAGTCTCCTGTTCGTTTTTCGTGTTACTGCTAGATGTATCATGTGAACTGCAAGCTGATAGTCCAAATAGGAATGTGCTACATAATAATGATGTTAATAACTTTTTGTTCATAGTTTGTTCCTCCAAAATAAAAGTACTTTCATGGGTGCCATAATGATTTAATAAATCTATATTTTTCTTTATATGTATTAGATGTTACATTTTATTATATTTATTTTGGGATAAAAAGGAAACTTGATGCAAATAAACAAGACACTTTGCAGTGTCTTGTTTATTTAAGTTATGCGCATTACTTAATAAGACGTTAGTTTCTCATCCTGAACATGAGTAACTATGTAGGATGGTTTAATTATAACATTTTAACCAGTAATGGGTCTATATGGAATTTTTAATAGTTGTTTTTAATTATTCAGAATGATACACGTGGTGAAAGGTATATATTATCTATAATAATTGTGTATATGACTAGCCTTGTAATGAGTTTCTACTATATTTAAAATTGAAATATAAATGAAAAGAAAAGCACAAAGAAGGGGCTGTGGAATATGGGCGCTTGGGGAACTGGATTATTTGTATGTCACACTAAAGACCGAAAGTGATGAAGAACTTTTTATTACAAAGAAAAGACACCCATATAAGAGTGTCTTTTCCGATAGTTTTTTAGCAGAAGCAAGAAGCTCCAACAATGATCAATAAAATAAACAATACAACTAGTAAAGCAAAGCCGCCGCCACAACTACTACAACTACCACCAAATCCCATAATAGTTCCTCCTTTAATAAGAGGGGAAAACAAGGGGTCACTCATGTATTTTAACGGATTCAATTTACTTTATGTTTTTTACGCAATAATTGAGCAGGTCCTTTTGAAAATAAAGAAAAGACACCCTAAGGTGCCTTTCTCCGACTTGAACCATCTTAATTTTAATAATATTGGTCATTGAGAAAAAAGAAAAAGCCCTATATAGGGGTATCACCACACGACTAGCCAGCACTCACACCTAAAAACAGGAGGGAATGATAAAATGTAGTTTAAGGAGGGGGATGAATGAAAAATGTACATAGATGGTTAAATTATTTTGGTTTTATATGTGTGTGCATGTCTAGCTTCGGTTTTGTTTCTCGTTGGATTTTTCGTGATGTGATTGCACTCGATCAATTACTTGTTTTGAGTATAGGAATTATTATTTTAATAACAGCATTTTTTGTAAAACGTTGTAGTAAAGAGTTACGAGGTGATAAAGGTTAATCGCCCTAAATGTAGTTTTAGAATTTCGCAATCGGAGTATATTGTTGAAAAAGGCTTATTGAATAATGACAGTTTATTTTAAGAAAGTAAATCGATAATATAGTAAATAATACTTTCCTTGACCCTGTGCTATGGCACAGGGTTTATACTTTATATGAGGTGAGACAGATGCAATATCTTATTATCGAAACTTTAATAGATTCAGAAAAGAAAGTAGAAGAATATTTATAAAAATAATAAATTGTAAAGGTGGGAGAATAATGGAAGATTGTTGTAGTAACCTTAAAGGAATAAAAATTGAAAATAATGGTCATTGTCCATCATGTAAAAATAAAGCTAAGAATGTAAAGTTGATTACACTAAAATCATTGCTTAAACCATCGGCATTAGAAACATTAAATGCTAAAGAAAATCACTATTTTTGTTCAAACGAAGATTGTGATGTAGTCTATTTTGATACGAATAATAAAAAATACTTTGTATCTGACATAAAGGTAGCTGTAAATCAAAAAGATGACTCAGCAACTACACCAATTTGTTATTGTTTTGATTGGACAAAAGAAAAAATCAAACAATATGTAGAAAATGGACTTACTCCTAATCCAGTAGAGCATATTCGCGAAAACATAAGAGAAAATCGATGTGGTTGTGAAGTAAACAATCCACAAGGTAGTTGTTGTTTAGGCAATGTTACAACTTATATTAGAAAAATGTCATAAGGAACTTAAATGTTGCTTTTTTTCACCAAAATACTTGGGGGTATTTCAAAATCTCAAGTCGATGGGCATGTGGCGTTGCCTCATGCTCACCAAGCTAGTTAGTGTATGTTAAGTAAACCTTATGGATTTGTATATCTCATCCATCCACTTTCAGATTGTTTCGCTTTATACTTCCCATAAGACAGAAGCTTCATTGCCGAGCGATTGGCCGCATGAAAAACCAAGTTTAGCTTCAATTCTTCTTCCATTTCACTGGGATAGGTGGTAGATTCATAAACATAATAACCCGCCATGATACAGGGGATTACTTGCTCCGGTTCAAATCCATAAGCAGTTGCATCATCCACAACCAAATCAATGATGCATCGGTTTCCATCTTTAACTTTTTTCTGGAGTAATTTTTTTACCGATCCTGGTACTAATTCTAATATTTTATCCTTCATGTCAGTCACCTCATCTTTTATCATGTCCAGATAGCCTGGGGATATGTGTCAAACAGAATGAAGTTCCAACCGTAATTACACTGGTTTAACAAGATCTTAAGGACTATATCACCCTAAAAGAGAAAATGGCTTTAAATAGAAGAAACCCCGATTGTCTGCGGGGCTCCTAAGGGTAATCGTCAAGTAATGACGTACTCGACTAATTAACGATATCATGAATTTTTCGGTAAAAATAATGGTAAATGTGTCCAAATGAATAAGGGCATCATTTGGAACAAAAACGCTATTTTAATTTCAAACAAAAGAACAGTCAGCAAAAGCTAACTGCTCGGTTCTCCAAGGGGGAACAAGGAGAAAGTAACTTAATCGGTTGTCTTCAGTATTGACGGAATATTGAATTTTATTCAGGGATCTATGTTATATGATTGATAAAAAATTCCTTTATTAGCAGTAAAACTCCGAGGAGAGACAAGACTTCAATTGAGAACCAAAACATGCTTTTTTGAGGTTTTTTAAACTCCATTATTATGGAAGAAAATAAAAAGGTTGCAATCATCATGATAATTAAGAGACGGATTATATCAGACATTAATAGCACTCCTAATATTTAATCAGTTTCATTATATAGTTATTTCCAATGAGATGGAATTTAAGAATTGTTTTATTGAAATTCGAACAAAAAAGGTCCTGTTGTCTCCAACAGAACCTTTTCTAAAATGGCAAAGAGTAACTCTTACCTTACTCTTCTGCTATATAATACACAAAACACTTATAGATGTGTAGAACAAGAAATTCCAATATAATTATTTGAATAAAGTGTTTAAAAGTATCTTGTCGGGGTTTAATATAAGGAATTAAATTACAAACGTTGATTTATCAATGGATATTAATGATAAACTAGAAAATGATAGTTAATAAAGAAATATTACAATAATGAAATATGAAATATTGCATATTCAATTGAAATATAAATTTACAAGTAGAAAGCGAGGAATAACAATGGGGCTAGGAAACCATAGAACAGAAAATAGTTTGAGTGTAAATGACAGGTGTTCCGGGTTCTACTATTTATGCGAAGAATGTCATTGGGAATTCCATAGACACTTCGAAACAGTTAAATCACACGAGTATGTTACGGAGACACCTAAATATACAGAATTGATAGGATTATGGGAAGTATTGAATGATCCATTATCTATGAAAGAGTTCAAGGAACTTGTTTATAAAGGATTGGATTTAAAAAGAAATGTACAAAAATCATTTAATGAAGAAGAAATAGAAGCAAACAACAAACAATTAAAGTAGCGAATTCGATGCTTTTTTATTTTACATAGAAAAAAGGAAACCGCAAAGGATCCTTTTTATATTAAGCTGCTTTATAATTTTTATTTTTAATCCTATTTCTAGTATCCATAAATGCGGCGAATGTCGCTATAGCACCACCTAAATCATAAACTTGGAATTTGTGGACAAAAGCAAGTCCTACAATGAAATTGTAGCTGTATATAAAGCATGTAATACCGAACAGCCATAACATGAACTTTAAATCTTTTAAGCTCAATCTATAATTCTTAATTTTTTTCCACATATGTATCAACTCCTATTGTTCTGAGGTTCTATAGTTTTTCTTGCAGATCTCTCGCATGTTTACGATAAAGAATAGAAAGAAGATAACAGCTGCGATGCCATTAACCCAGTAATACGTATGTCCCATCGTGAATCCATCATAGAAGGAATAGGCATTCCAAATTATAAGGATTATTGAGCAGATAGTAGAGATCATTAATGAGCCAAAACTTCTCATGCTTTTCACCTCGATTCAAAGTTTTAGAACTTTTCATACAATTGTACATTTGAATAAAGAGATTTACAAAAGGAATTACCATA
>NZ_JAEKEU010000038.1:0-236852 GCF_016650935.1 Bacillus sp. TH25
GACATCTTGAAAATCTACTAATGCTAAACTTAAACAGTTAGGTAATGCTACCCCAATTCCTAATAGCAATATAAACATCGCTACTAAAAATCCAATCATATATATTATGTTTGGATTTGATCCAAATAAAGTAATAACAGTTAAGAGGATAGCTCCCCTGCCATTACAAGAGAACCGATATATATAATTTTCTCTGGTTTATAAGTAGCAAGTAACCGCTTTGAAACTTTCGCTCCAATAATAGAAGCGGAAGCGACAACAATTCCTAGAAACCCGTACATACTAGGTGATAACTGAAAGTATTCAATAAAGATAAACGGCGCTTCCGCATAATAGCTAAATAAAACACCATTCGCTCCTCCAATTAATAACCCATATGTTACTACTTTCGGATTTGTAATCAACCGTTTTAATACAGAAAATACATTTATTTTACCCGTTATTGCGTCCGTTTTTGTTTCCGGAAGTGAAACGAACGTATATAACAAAATCCCAACACTCATAACAACTAAACTTAAAAATACTATTTTAAATCCAAACATTTGATCAAGAAAGCCCCCAATTAGTGGACCTATCGCTGGTGTAAAAGCAATGACTGCCGAAATTTGAGCAAACATAACATGACGTTTATGCCCCTCTACACTTTCACGAAGAATCGTTTGTGTCACAACTGAACCAGCACTTGCTCCAAATGCTTGAATAAAACGACTAAACAATAAAAATTCAATAGAATTTGCAATATAGCATAAGAAACTTCCAGCGCCATATACTACAATTCCAAATAACATTGCTGGGCGACGACCAATTATATCTGATAACCATCCAATAAAAAATACACCTAAAGCAAATCCAGCAAAATAAACACTAAGCGTTAACTGTACCTCATTATTACTTACGTGCAACGCCTTTGAAATATCCGGTAAAGACGGTGTGTAAATTGTTTCACTAATTTGTGGAAATGCCACAAGAATAATCATTAACCAGAGTGATGGTACTGAGACTTTTTTCACTTTTAATACCCTCCTATAACTTTGAAAATCTCAGGAATGAATAGACTTTCCTTAGCTACGGAACAGGAGGGGCCATTATAGAAATTCGATCATAAAACAACAAAGAAAACACCTCAATTACGCATGTTAATACTTATAGAAGGGTAATATTAACATTGATTTTAAAATATACTTTTTCAATTATATTACATATTGCGTTTCTTTTTCTAGTATTGAGCTTTGGAGGATTTGTTAGAAGGATAACTTGATACCATCACTATTTTATGGAATAATTAGGAATAGTTTGAATTAATAGATCGAATTATTAAACGATAGACTAGCATTTTTTAATGTCGCAAAGCTTACAAACAGGAGGACTTTTGTAATGATTGAAATTTTAAGGACCATAGTAAACTTCCTAATTTCTCTATTCTCAGGAGAATTACCAATTGTATATTATGTGTGGATTATTACCCTATTCCTAATTCAAATAATCCAATCTACTCTAAACTATAAACTCTTTAACAAGAAAGATAATTTCAGCACTTATATATCGGAAGGATTACTTGCTTTTATTATTTTATTGTTTGGAGGTATATTAGTATCTAAGTTACTTGCTTACATAATAGACGACCCTACTATTAGTATGACAAATTTAACACATTATTTTATTTCTCTTATTATATTAACTATATTTATCGTCATAAGCTGTCTTAAAGATTTTATAGAAACATCTATCAAAAATAAAAATGTGTCTCTTTTTAGCTTTTTTATAGTTTCCTTAATAACAAGTATACTTTCATTCAAGTCTTTATCACCTTTAATCGAAGGTTCTTTTTCTCTTTCTAAATCTTTTATAACCACTTTAATCATTCTTGTAACTATATCAATTCCTCTATTAATTTCCTTAGAGGAAAAATATGCAGATAAAAAAGAAACGGAAAATTTATAGCTTCTCATTTACATAAAAGAAAGGGGAAGCTCCCCTCTTTCTTTTATATCGTCCTATTTCACAAGATTAAATCATCCCTTTTAATATCAACCCCAAAACTGACATTACTATCGCACTTATAATAATTCGCAAAATCCAAGTTATGTTTGTACTTATTTTTTCCAATTGCTTATTGATTGTTGCTATGTCTTTCTCATTAATAGTGGTACGCGTTTCTAAATTACGAATGTCTCTCATAATTTCTTTTTGCTCCGCCTTGAGACTGTCAATTTTAGCGTAAACATCTTCCATATATTCATACCATCTGTTCATCTCAATAGAAAAAACTATATATATATTATGAGACAACCCTCTTACCTGTGAATACATTCCGTACATCCGCACACCAAATTATTTGTACAATCTAATTGAATTACTTACACGTTTCCATTCTCCTATATATAAGTCTTCGTTTAGATAATATGTGGTATAAAAAGAAATCTCATTATTCCACTTTAATAATGTATTCTAAGTACTCTTTATATGCCGTTTCATAAAGACCTGTAGCATATTTAAAGCCTTTTTTATTTTTTTGACAACAAACAAGATGCAATCCAACATGCGGTAGCACCTACGATAATTACTATTATTTAAATCACCATTCTCACATTTAAAACTCAATATAGTCAGTATTCTCTTCTTAAAAATCATCTTTTTTAGCTACTTAATGTATACTAATATTAATATGAACTAGCTGTATTGATAAACTCTCTAGTACAAGAAATATACTAGCTGAAGCAGATCTATATCCGATATTTTTCCCATGAACATTAATGCTGATTTCCACTAAATGTGTTTGAATAGCATTGTTTTCAAACATTTCATCCTCAACTTTTACAATATCAGCTTTACTATCCACTTCTTTAAAGGTTTTCAATAATTTTGTTTCTAATAGACTAAAATCAAAATTTTCATCTTTTATTACAGCAAATTTAATCTTCATATCGATTTCCCCATTTTTAGCAAACTAAAATCATTTAATCAATATAAATATATATCAATCTATTAAATAATTCAAAATATACACTTCTTATACACTATTACTAAATATCATTTCTAAAAGGATTAAGTGCAAAAAAGAAAGAAAGTAAATAAAGAAAAAATTAGTACTCTCACAATTAAGTAAACTCTAATTTTTTCTTCTATCTACTTATTATTTAAGGTTAATAGTGATATAACCAGACTAAAAAATTTGACTTAAATTCATTGATGAATGGAGAGGTTTATATGAAATTAAAAGACAAAGTAGCAATCATAACTGGTGGTGCAAGTGGAATTGGTGAATCCACTGTTCGCCTTTTTATTGAAGAAGGTGCAAAAGTAGTTATTGCTGACTTTTCTGAACGTGGAAAAGGCCTATCAGATGAATTGAATGCACATGGATATAATACATTATTTATTAAAACTGATGTAACAAAAGAAGCAGATATTAAACAGCTAATCCATGAGACAGTAAGTAAATACGGTAAATTAGATATTATGTATGCCAATGCCGGCGTTGCTGATGATGCACCGGCAAACGAATTGTCCTATGAAAAATGGAAAAGAACCATTGATATTAACTTGTCTGGGGTATTCCTTTCTGATAAATATTCGATTGAACAATTTCTTAAACAAGGTACAGGCGGTGTCATCGTTAACGCTGGTTCGATTCATAGTTTTGTTTCATTACCTACCCCAACAGCATACTCCTCTGCAAAAGGTGGTGTGAAACTATTAACTCAAAATCTATGTACTGCCTACGCTAAATATGGAATACGTATTAATGCGGTGTGCCCTGGCTATATTGACACCCCTTTACTTGGTAGTGTTAATCCTCAGCAGAAAGAATATTTAGCTTCACTTCATCCACAAGGCAGACTTGGAACACCAAAAGAAATAGCCAAAGCTGTCTTATTTTTAGCAAGTGATGATGCTAGCTTTGTTAATGGTACAACACTTCTTGTTGATGGAGGCTATACTGCACGCTAATTTTAAAATTTGAAGTACGGCTCTAAGAAATATATAGTCTTACATAGAAACAGCGCCATCACAAGTGACGGCGCTGTTTCTATGTAAGAGCTACTAGGAGGTATCCTTCTAGCCTACTCCCATTTATAAGTCCAAAATTGTTCAAGTTGCAGCCATTTCAATGTTGCTGCATCCTTGTTTTTTATTTTTGCATGTGTCTCTTCAAGCATTGCTTCTGTTTGTGAACGGTGTGCGCCTAGTGCAGCTAATTTATGTTCAAATACTTCACTAATATTATTTACAACATCAGCCTCACCGAGTACCGCTTCGCGATTCTTCGTAATTGCAACCGCATGAATGACTGGACGTTCTTCTTTTGACATGCGTGATACAGCGCGAACTACAGCGCGGCCAAATGCATCATGATCTGGATGTACGCCGTGCTCTGGATAAAATGTAATAATTCGAGATGGATTTACTTCTTGAATTATTGTTTCAATTTTATCTGCAACAAAATCAACATCTTCAAATTCTAACGTTTTATCATGGAAACCGAGCATTCTTAAATCTTGAATCCCCATCGCTTCACATGCATCTTTTAATTCTTTTTCACGGATATTTGGAATCGTTTCACGGTTAGCGAATACATTTTTCCCCATGTTACGTCCCATTTGTCCAAGAGTACCACACGCATACGTTACAGGTACTCCTTGATCTGTTAATAAGCGAATTGTTCCTCCCGCAGCAAATGCTTCATCATCTGGATGCGGAAATACAACAAGTACATGTCTCTCCATAAGTTTCCCTCCTTCTTACTTAAATGGCGTTAAGCTTAACTCAAGTGCAACCGCTAAGCGACCTTGATTATCGTGCCCTGCTAGTAATAAACGCTCTTTATCGTCTACTTCCCAGTGCGTAATACCTTCTGCATATACCCAGCCATGATCCATTTTCAAACCAACTCGGTATGGGTTTGTTCCAGTTATTTTCCCGCGCTCAAAGCGAATAATTGCATTTCGAATGAATGCTCCTACTGTCATCATCTTTTCATTAAAGTGTGACGCATACGCTCCGTTCGTCGTTTCTAAATGAATATATACATCTTTATTTACAAAACGTTCAATTTCATTTTGAATAAGAGAACTATCTTTTACTATTTCCATCGGAATTCACCTCTTTAAACCATTTTACGCAAAAATAATGTAAATTGCTATCTCTATATTAGAGGACAACGCTCACTTTTCCTAATAATTTGCACTGTGTTTTATTATTTTTTTATATCCTATGTAGAATTCACATTTTTTCCTTCACTTTGTTAAATAGTTTTCTTTCTTTTTTGAATTTGCTACAATATAAATTATGCAGAGAGATGCATTTTTACAATTGAATACATACTTTAAAGAAGGTGACACGATTGGAACAATCCGCACATGAAGTAGCAAATTGGCAATATTATTTTGCAATTGCCGTATTTTTAGTCACGTACGGTTTTATTATTTCTGAGAAATTGAATCGTGCTGTAATCGCACTATTCGGTGCTGCTATTATGATTATTTTTGGAATTGTAGATTTACATACTGCTTTCACATCACATATTCAATGGGAAACGATCACCCTATTAATCGGGATGATGATTCTCGTACATATTACGAGTCAATCAGGCGTATTTGAATTTGTAGCCATTAAAGCAGCAAAAGCAGCTGGCGGAAAACCAATCCGCATTTTATTATTACTATCCCTATTAACCGCTGTCGGTTCTGCATTTTTGGACAACGTAACAACCGTATTATTAATCGTACCTGTTACACTATCCATTACACGTATTTTAAAAGTAAATCCTGTTCCTTATTTAATTTCAGAAGTACTGTTTTCAAATATAGGCGGAACAGCAACACTAATCGGTGATCCGCCTAACATTATGATTGGATCAGCAAATAAGCATTTAGACTTTAATGCTTTTTTACTAAACTTAGCTCCAATCGTAATTATTATTTCTATCGTTACACTTGGCATTATTTACTTCATGTATCGTAACAAACTAAAAACAACGCCTGAGCAAATTAAAAAATTAATGGCATTAAATGAGAAAGATTATATTAAAGATCAAAGTCTCCTTTTAAAATCCATCACGATTTTAGGACTAACTATTTTAGGCTTTGTACTTCATTCTATTATTCATGTAGATGCTGCCGTTATTGCGATGACAGGTGCTACTCTACTGATGTTAATCGGTGTGAAAGAACATGAGATAGAAGATGTATTCGCCCACGTTGAATGGGTAACAATTTTCTTCTTCGCCGGACTATTCGTTCTCGTTGGCGGGTTAATTGATATCGGACTTATTTCTTCTCTTGCACAACAAGTACTTGACGTAACAAATGGCGACATCGGTTTCGCTGCCATACTTATCTTATGGGTATCTGGCATTGCATCTGCGACAATTGACAACATTCCATTTGTTGCAACGATGATTCCGCTTATTCAAGATTTAGCTACAGGTCTCGGACTGTCTGTCGATTCCCCGCAAATCGAAGTACTATGGTGGGCGTTATCTCTTGGAGCTTGCTTAGGAGGAAATGGAACGTTAATCGGAGCATCCGCAAACGTAGTCGTTGCTGGTATTGCAAAACGTGAAGGACATGGATTCTCTTATATGGACTTCTTAAAAATCGGTTTCCCCTTAACGATCATTGCGCTATTGTTATCACATGCTTACATTTATTTACGTTATTTAATGTAGACATTGTATTGCATGAAATTATGTTGTCAAATACAAAAGGTTTGCAGCACCATGCTGCAAACCTTTTTTCATCACCAAAATATACCTATAATTGCTAATCCACCTAAAATCATACCACCAATTTGTCCGACTATTGCTGGTGATAATTGAACACCTTTTCTCACTTCAACAACTGGTCTTTCATGCCTTAGTTGCTGCACTTCACTTTGAAGTTGGTGTACACTTCCGTGCAATTCTTTTATAAGCTCCTTTAATTCAGCGACCTCTTCGTTTACTGGCTTACTTTTTTCTAAGTTCATCTCGCATGACTCCTTATAAATTCAATCAGTACACTGTAAAATTTAGCCAATTACCATTATATCTCCTGCATACCATATATTCAACAATTCTATTTTTTATAGTTTCTTTTCATACCTAAAAAACATAGCTTTATTAAAATTTAGCAGGTGTACCTTGATGAAAATACATTTGCCATCTTCCTTCTCTAAATTTCCATATTGAACTACGTAACGAGTGTTGATTATTCATTGCATTGAATATTTGATAAGTAGTTAATGCTACATCTTTGGATAATGGATGTACTTCAAAATCACTCAAAGTCATTTTTACTACACCAATTCCATTTTTATCGATATCCTCATTTTTATATAAAACTTTACCAGAACTCCCAAACTCAAAAAAATCAGCGGCAAGTATCTTTTTAAGCTCCTTTTGAGATGTGCGAATCCCTGGTTTAAGTAATCGTTCCTCTAGCTGATATAAACACTCTCTTAATGAAGATAAACCTTCCATTAGTACACTCCTCCGCTCATAATTACCTGAACATTACAACTTTTCACTCTACACTACACAATTATTCTGTATGTTTTTGCTAGTTCTGCAGCTCTATCCATTCATCACGCAATATCCCCATAATCATACGATCAAAACACTTTCCATCTCTTTGAACTGCTTCCCTCATACATCCTTCCATCTGAAATCCCATCTTTTTATACAGTACAATGGCTGCTTTATTATAAGAAATAACATCGAGACCGACGCGGTGTAGATTCATTTCATAGAACGCATACTTTAAAATAAGATGCACTGCTTCTCTCCCAAACCCTTTTCCTCTATCATTTGCCTCTCCTATACCAATTGCTAATAGACCTGTTCTGTTATTCCACTCTATGCCGTGAATTGCAACAAAACCAATTAAGCGATCATCTTGAACTGTTCTTAACATGAAAGAAACACTATTCGATCTCCGTCCCTTTAATAGCCCATCACTCGCTATTTCATGTAACGATTGCGGGAATGCCAAGTCTGTATCTACATTTCTTAAGTACTCACTATCCTCTTGCCACATAGCCATTACTTCAGCATCTGCTTCTCTAATAGCTGATAATTTAATAGTTTTATTTTGAAAAAGATTCATCGTCATCTAAAACTCCCCCTTTTTTAAATAGCGGGGACAATAATTCTAGCCTATTTATCCCGCATTAACGGGCAGTAAGACTCCCACCTCAAAATTCAGCTGGAGCGAAGAAGTTAGGTGGGAGATCAACTGCCCGTAAACGCCCGATTGGTGAAGGCTAATAATCAGTGGGGGATGAACAAAACCCCCACTGATTAAAGTTTCACTTTATCCCCTTGTTCCATAAACTGTTTTTTTAACGGGATACTTACAATAAGCGCTGACATTGGCACATCTCCTCTACATTAAATTAACTTCATTGTATAATTTTTCATTTATTCTAACAATAACAACAATAAAAAGACCCTCCAAATTTAGAGGGCCTTTCCTAATAGCAAAACTGTATTATTTCGTAAACATTTTCTCTGCTTCATCCATTGCCATTTTGTTACCTAAAGCAGAATAGTCAAGCCATGGTTGATCATTAATAATGTATACGTGCTTACCTTTAACAGCTTTTAAGTCTTTCCAAATTGGTGTTTCTTGCAGTTGTTTAAATGCTGCTTTTGCTTTATCGTCTCTGTTTACGACAACGAAAATAGCATCCGCATCAAAGTCAGGTAATACTTCTTGTGAAATTACTTCGAAAGGACGGTTTCCATCAATTTTCTCTACACCATTTGCAGGTTGTAATCCTAAGTCTTGGAATAGAATTGGTCCCATCGGTCTTTTCGTACTAAATACACGTAATTCTTTTGCAGTAACGCGAATTGCCATTACTTTTTCGTTATTACCTAACTCTTTATCTATTAAACTTTTTACTCGTTTTGATTGTTCTTCATAGTCTTGAATATATTTATCTGCTTCTTTCTCACGGTTTACAAGTTTACCTACTTCTTTTAAATGATCTCTCCACGTACCTTCATCTAAATTAAAAGTATGTGTTTTTGCAATTTTTTCGTATTTCGCTAAATCTTTGCCAGCATATTTTTCATCCACATAAATTTCAGATGGCTTTAATTGTAGTAATGCTTCCATATTCGGATCTGTTACAACGCCCAGTTTCTTCGTATCTTTCAGCTGTTCTTTCACGTGAGGTAAGAAATCTTTTAAATCTCCACCAATTACAGAACCTACCGGTGTAATTCCTAATGCAAGTAAGTTATTCGTTAAATGAATAGACATAGAAGCAATTTTTGGATCATTACTTTTTTCAGTTTTTTTAGTTGCCTCTTCACTAGATTTCGTTTGACCACATGCTGATAATACTAAAATAAACATAATGCTAAATAAAATAGTAAGTTTCTTTTTCATATGTTCTCCTCTTTGAAGTATTTATTTTGTTTTTGTAAGTAAATAAAGAAAATATGGCGCACCTAAAGCCGCTACTACTACGCCAGCTGGAATAGAGTTTGGCTCAAATAAAGATCGCCCTATCGTATCCGCGAGTACTAAAATAATCATTCCAATTATGCCAGCTAACGGAAGAAAATGTTGATATGTACTACCTACTAACTTTCTTGCGATATGCGGAGAAACTAAGCCGATAAAGCCAATTCCCCCTGCCATTGATACACTTGCACAAGACAATCCTACCGCTGTAGCTAAAAGCAGTAACCGTTCTTTTTGAACAGATACACCAAGTCCTGCTGCTACACTATCACCTAGTGACAGTGCATTTAACGTTTTGGATTTCAGCCATGCGTATGGAGTTAGTATCAAAATCCAAGGTAATAATGCTAGGACATGAATCCAATCTCTTCCCCACACGTTACCAACTAACCACCTAGAAGCGAATGTATACGTCTCATCATTTAACTTGAGCGAGAAAAATAACGAAAGTGCACTAAAACCAGCTGAAACTGCAATACCAACAAGAATAAGTCTAATGGGAAGTAAACCTTTTGACCGATCACTCGCAAGCAAAACAATAAGAAATGCAGCTAACACTCCTCCGCCAAATGTAAATAACGGTATTAAAATCGCTGCACTCTCGTTAATAGAATGAAAGAAAGTAACAAATACAATAAGCCCGAAAGATGCACCCGAGTGTAATCCGAGAATACCAGGATCTGCGAGTGCATTCCGAGATAATCCTTGCAAAATCGCACCGGAAACCCCAAGGCCAATACCTGCTAACATTGTGATTATAATTCTTGGCATACGATAATCGTATAGCACGGTTGCACTCTCAAAATCACCAAAGCCAAAAAGCGTTTGAATTACTTTGAGCGGCGCGATGCTCAGCGTCCCCGTATTTAAGCTAATCAAAATTACAGCGATACTTATACATCCGAAAATTGTAGTTACAGTAATAGCCCTCTTTTTATCCGTGTTAAAAAGATTCTTCACTTATAGCTCACTCCCAACTTTACGTGCTATATAGAGGAAGAACGGAACTCCAACAAGAGCTACCATAATACCTATCGCAAGTTCTTTAGGAGGATTTACTGTTCTTGCCCCTAAATCAGCTAAAACTAATAACATAGCTCCTAATAATGCTGACATAGGAATAATAAGCCGATAATTAACACCTACTAATTTTCTAGCGATGTGCGGAATGACAAGTCCTACAAATCCAATGGAACCAACAGCTGAAACAGAAACACCTGCTAGAATCACTACCATAATCATCCCGAGTATTCTCGTTCGGTTCGTTTTTACACCTAAATTCGTAGCAACGTCATCCCCCATGGATATGAGTGAAATAGATCGCCCTAGCGCTGTCGCAAAAACAATTGTTATGAGAATAATAGGCACTAAAAATTTCAAGTGTTCCCACTTAACCCCCGCAACACCACCAGCATACCAAAACGCTAAATCTTGGCTTAAGTCATAATAAATCGCGACACCTGAACTTAACGAATGTAAAAGCGCGGCCATAACTGCCCCTGCAATCGTTAACCTCATCGGCGTTAGCCCGCCTGATGTTGCTGATCCAATAATAAAAATGAGTACTGTACTTAAAACTGCTCCAATAAAGGAGACAATCATTAAATAGGAATACGGCATATGCGGGAAAAAAGCAAAGCTAAGTGCTACTACAAACATCGCACCTGCATTTATTCCAAGTACACCTGCATCAGCTAAAGGATTTCGTGTTACCCCTTGCATAACAGCTCCAGCGACTGCAAAAGCAGCTCCTACAACTGCTGCGCCAATTACCCTTGGGAGCCTTAATTCATAAATAATTTGATGCTGTGTTAATTTCGGATTATAATCAAAAACCGCTGCCCACACAGTTTGCAAATGGATATCCTTTGCACCAAATGCAACGGCTAAAAATATAGCTCCAATTAAACATATAATTGTTAAGCTCATGAAACATATGAACTTAATATGTATCCAGCGATTATTGCCAGCATGTACAGTAGACTTATGTAACATGTTTCATTTCATCCTTTATATTCAGTTCTTTTTTATAATTATTTTTTATTTATAATCATTATTGATAATAATTATCATTTTCATTTAGATATTATATCCCCACTTTTTTTAAATAGCAAACTATTTTTTTACTTTGTTAAACTATCAAAATACTTATTACAATTCCCTTCTAAAACTTACAAATACATGCAAAATGACGTACTGTTTTATTTCCATATTTGTAGTATACTAAGTTATTGTTTTAATTTTCTAAATATATACCTTGAAGGTGAAACAATGTTTTATGTAAAACAACTACTACACTTTACTTACGAACAAGCATTATCCTGCTTGTTCCCCGCCGTTATTTTCTTAACACTAGCCCTTTCAAAAATCATTTCTATTCCGGGATTATATCGCTATGATTTCATACTTATCGTATGTCTTCTTATGCAATGGATTATGTACAAAACAGGTCTTGAAACAAAAGATGAACTGAAAGTAATTACTGTTTTCCACCTCATTGGCCTTTTACTAGAAATATATAAAGTACATTTCGGTTCATGGAGTTATCCTGAAGAGGCTTATTCAAAAGTTTTCGGAGTTCCGCTTTACAGCGGCTTTATGTATGCGAGTGTCGCAAGTTACATATGCCAAGCGTGGAGAAGATTGCATTTACAAATGTATAATTGGCCGAAAGCTATTTTTGCAGTACCATTAGGCGCTATGATTTACTTCAATTTTTTTACACATCATTTTCTATATGACTTTAGATGGGTATTAACTTTACTTTTATTTATTGTTTTCTTTCGAACTTTCGTGGAGTTTTCCTTACAAGGCGTTACATATAAAATGCCACTCGTACTCTCCTTTTTCCTTATCGGATTCTTTATTTGGATTGCGGAAAACATCGCAACATTTTTCGGAGCATGGCAATATCCAAATCAACGCGAAGCATGGAACCTCGTTCACCTTAGCAAAATTAGCTCATGGTTTTTACTCGTTGTCATTAGCATTATGATTGTTACACAACTCAAACATTTGAAGGAGTTGAAAAGATAATGCTGATTATGTAAAAACATTTTAGTAACACCTAATCTTCTCTGCTTGCTCAATAAAAAAACGAAATCCATCTAGGATTTCGTTTTTTTAGCTTTTTCAAATCTATAGAGCCTTAATAATACGCTCCATCGCCTTCATTTGACCAATATGATCTGCTTCATGGTATAACATCATACCGTAAAGCTCACCTACCGTTTCCAATCCTAGGAATGGCTCTGGAAGTTTATTTTCAAATGCTTCTGCTGGAATTTCGTTAATACGCTTTGCTTGTTCTTTTAATTGAGCCGTTAATACTTCTAATGATGGTCCTTCTTTTTCCCATTTAGATGGTCTTGATCCATATCCAAACATACCTGGATATTCAGTTGGTAAGTGTTTAAACTCTCTTCCAAACATGAAAGTTTCTGCTGCACTTAACACGTGACCAATATGCCAGCGAATTGTATTGTTAAAGCCCTCTGGCTGCGTATCCACAGTTTTATCATCTAACGTTTCCATAAATTTAAGTAATGCCCCGCGCGTCATTTCAAATTGTTTTAAACCAACTGTTCTATTCATTTTATCGTCCCGATACGATAAACTTAACTAAATCTATACAATTCAATCAAATTTACACAAGTTAGTGCTTCATCGTGTTCTCGCAACCCCGAAGGGACGAGGGGTTTAACACTCCACACGAGGCAGTATCATTACCTCCTATTATCAAGCATTTATTTTACCCATCTTGATAAATTTATCGAAGCATTTACATCCCTATCGTGATGGCTATTGCATGGAACACAGTCCCATTCACGAATCTTTAAACTCCACTGTCCTTCTGGTTGAACTGAATGGTCGTATTTAACTCCGCAACATGAGCAAATCTTGCTTGAGGCGAACCATTTATCAGCTTTTACATACTCAATGCCATACTTCTCGCACTTGTATGATAAACATTGAAAGAAGAAGTTTAATTTTTGAAATGAAAATGCTTTCGATAGTTTTTTGTTTTTTAACAGGTTTGAGATAGATAAGTCTTCCACAACAATCCTCATTGGTTTGGTTTTCACCAATTTAGCTGTTGCTTGATGGATATGGTTATTTCGGATATTCGTAATTTTCCTAGACAACCGAAGGTGTTCGTTTTTTGCTTTTTCATATCCTGTGGATTGAACTTTTACACCTTTTGTAAATCTCCTAGACATATCTCTTTGCGCTGACTTTTTCCTTTTCAAAAGTTTTTTAACCTTGGCATCTTTGTTTATATTTCGTTCTTTCGTACCATTAGAAGCCACAAACAGTTCTTTTAAACCAACATCCACACCAATCGACTCATTGGTTAGTTCTTGTGCTTCAAAGGATTCTTCGAACCCTACACTAATCCACCAGTGACGACCATCAAAGGTAACTCTTGGATTGGATGGTTTTTTGTTTCTTGGTAGTTGTTGGCTTGTTTTCACTTCTCCAATGGACTGAATATGAACTACTTTCTTTCCTATAATCAGTCTTTCATAATTGGCATAAAATCCTTGGATTAAATCTTTTTTGGATTTATAAGAAGTGTGATAACCATTTTTGTACTTTTCGAACGAATGTTTCCTCGCCTTGTCAAAATCTTTTGAAGCCTGTTTGGGAACTTGTGCATTGATGTCTTTTAACCACTTATATCTCTTTCGCTTCTTGATCTTTGTAAATCGTTTCTGTAAAGCTAACTGTGAAACAGATTTTCCAAATAGCTTATAGTATCTATCACTCATTCTTTTACAATAGTTATAAGCGAACCTTGCAGCACCAACATGGTTTCTAAGCACTTTTTCTTGTTCAGGCGTTGGAATCAGTCTGACTTTCTTCGCCAATATCATCAGAAGTTAACTCCTTTACTGTGCGATTATTCGGGCACTCACCTTTCAGATAATGAAAGATTTGTTCTTCTGAATAGTAGCGTGTTCCACCAGCATTCTCCTGAGACTACTCGGATGCAAACCTGTTAATTCTGATACTTGACTAACTCGTGAAAATTTCATTATTATTCTCACCTCATTGAATCCACCATAGCACATACGTTCGATAGATTCAATAAAGTTTGATAGATTCAATAAAATTTATCTTGTTCAACTAAGGGCGCAATTCCTTAGCCAGTTCTCTTATGAACTTCTCATGTTTTCACATGAGCGCAGACTATATGTTTATCTACTTAAAGATAGAGGATTTTTCCACCACCATAGGCTTGTGATGTACTCTCGTCAGTTATACGAGATAGTCGTTGAACGTTCATCTTATCAATTTTGACTTAGATGATTCGAGGCGGAAGACCCATTGTTCTAGTGTTTAGGGTTTAACCTTGCACCATCTGATTGATTTTTTCTGCTTTCGCGACATTCACGCTCGCTATTTCTAGCCACGCTGTAGTTCCATCAGCTTTAGGGATTACCCGCAGTTAACCCTCACTACTAGCCAATCACTTGACTAGCAGGGCTTACTGATATATTTAATTAACTTTCGTTATAATTGGTTAAATAAATCGTAACAGTTAATTACCCTTTTTTATGTACAATTTATTATGAACTAAGAATGTTAAACTTATTAAAGTTTCACCTTATTTAATCTATCAGAAACAATTAAAAAATACATCTAATATGCTTAGTAAAAATAATAAAAAGGTTCACCTCTCGTAAATATAGAATTACTTACTACACAAATAGTTTAGTAAATAAAAGAGGAGTGTAGTTGCATGTTACATGTTTTAAAACAGCAATATAATCTTATTAGCTCTACAAGAGAAACTCTATTTTCATTTTTGGAAGAAATCCCACTAGAAAAATTACATAGCACTGTTCCTAATTTCGGGAGCGGTAGTATTATAAAAACCCATATACATGTGGCTGATTGCTATCGATACTGGATCGGATCATTCGCATTTAAGCAAAAACGAGCAGATTTTTCATTTGCTAGCAATTATGAAACTGAACATGCAGATGTCGCGAAAGTCCGTACCAAGTTTAAGTTAGTAGATGAGACTGTACAACGTTTTTTAGATGAATACAATGACCGTTGGCTCGAAAATATAGCAAATGAAGTGAAATGGCAAAAAGAACCTTGGAGCACAACTCCGCTATGGCTTTTAACTCATACAGAAACACATGAGTTTCATCATAAAGGACAAATCGTATCTATGGCTCGTCACCTTGGATATACTCCTCCTGATACAGATCTTAGTTGATTCATTTTTTCAATTATTATGTCCATACTTAAAAGTGATTATAAAAATATACTATAAGAACCGATACTTGTTTTATCCAAGTATCGGTTCTCTCTATACAAAAGTGCTATTCTTCTTACATATAAACAAATATTCTCCACTTAATCCCTTGTAAAAGAAACCCTTGTTACATCAATAAATTGCTGTAACGGCGCTGTCATCCATTTATCTTTATGCCAAGCGATTTGTGTATAAATTGGATCGATTGTATTTTCTAAATGTAACTCTTTTATCGTACCTTCTCGTATATCTTTTTCTACAACTATCGCTGGTAAAACCGCTATACCTAAATCGGCAATGACACATTGTTTAATTGCCTCGACACTAACAAACTCAATCTTATTTGCCGGATATACGTCTTCCGCACGAAATAACTCCTCAAATAAAGTCCGATACGAGCAACCAAGTTCTGTTAGTAAAAGTGTCTCACTCTCTAAATCTTTTGTAGAAACGGAAGGTTGTTCAAGCAAACGATGCCCCGGAGCAGCTACTACTTTTAATTCTTCTTTCATAAGTGGCTCCACATGCAAAACATCTTCTGTTTTACATTCATCCAAAATAAATGCAAGATCTACTTTCCCCTCCATCAATTGTTCCTTCGCATCTTTATTTGAATGTGCAGGTTTAAATATAAGCTTTATTTGGGGAAATTGTGCTTTAAACCTTTTTAATATGGAAGGAAGCCTGTATGTACATTGACTTTCTTGTGCACCAATTATTAACGTACCTGCCATTTCCTCATCATCTTTCACAGCCATTTTCGCTTCGTTACTGAGTGCAATCATCTTATCAGCATATAATTGAAACTTCCTTCCTGCTTCAGTTAAGAAAAGGCGTTTTCCTAATCTCTCAAATAACGGCGTATCGAGCTCAGCCTCTAACGTTTTAATTTGCGCTGTTACGCTCGATTGAGCAAAATTTAATTTCTTCGCAGTTTGTGTAAAGTTTAAAGTATCTGCAGCTACTTTAAATGTAATTAACTGTTTTATCTCCATTTGTCATTCCCTCTAATCGATATTTCCGATTGATTCCATCGAAATAATCATCTTTTTCTATCGTTATTTGTATTGTATGATAAAGAGCATCGACAAACAATATAAATGGAGGTATTCCATATGAAAGCACTTTGTTTCGAAACATTCGGAGACGCTAATGTACTACAATATAAAGAACTAAATGATCCAATCATAAATCCAAATGAAATTCTTGTACGCACGAAAGCAATCGGCTTAAACTTTGCTGATATTTATAGACGCCGCGGCGATTATCATCTCGTTGGCAATCCGCCTTATATATTAGGTTATGAAGGGGCTGGAGTTGTTGAAAAAGTAGGAGCTGACGTTACTACTATCAATCCTGGAGACCGCATTGCATTTGCTGACGTTCCATTTGCAAATGCAGAATTAGTTGCCGTTCCATCAGAAAAAGCAATTCCACTTCCAGATTCTATTTCTTTTGAGACAGCCGCTTCTGTATTATTGCAAGGATTAACTGCACATTATTTAACGAAAGATAGTTATCAAATAAAAAAAGGCGATATAGCTTTAGTACACGCTGCGGCTGGCGGCGTTGGTCAACTTCTTATTCAAATGATTAAACTACAGGGCGGAACAGTAATCGGCCTAACTTCATCAAACGAAAAAGCAAAAATAGCCACATTAGCTGGTGCCGATCACGTATTTTTATATACGGAAGCATGGCCTACGAAAGTACTTGAAATAACAAATGGTACTGGAGTAAATGTTGTATATGAATCAGTAGGCTCTACATTAGAGGATAGTTTTAACGCTACTAAAATTGGTGGTACTGTCGTATTTTTCGGAATGGCTGGCGGTAATCCTGCCCCCGTTGATCCGCGTATGCTTATGGATACTTCAAAAACTTTAACCGGTGGCGACCTTTGGAATGTACTTACATCTTACGAAGAGCGAAAAGAACGTTCCTCTCAATTATTCGATTGGATTGCGAACGGAAAAGTAACAATCGCGAGTCCTGCTACATTCTCTTTACAAGACGGTGCCCGTGCTCATGAATTATTAGAGAGCAGAAAGAGTACTGGGAAGATTTTATTAATCCCGTAATTCACAAAATGAAAAGGAAGCTAGATTTCTCTAACCTCCTTTTCTTATTTTCATTTGAGATATTATTATATTTCCACACTTTCTGTTCCTTTTGCAACATAACTCATATCTCCAACCGACTCGACGACATATTCCCCGTCTTTATATAAAATTTTCGTTACACTTGCATTCTCCACTCCAAGCTTTGTTTTACTACGATCTATCATTTCTATTAATGCAGTTATCAAAAGCCCATGAACGACAACTAAAACGTTGCCGCCTCCATTTGTAGCAGCTTCTTCACTAATTTTATCAATCTCTGCTTTTATACGAGTAGAAAATAATTCCCAATCTTCCGCCTGTTTCGTAGGATCTGCTGCTCTAATAAGATCAATAACTTCTTGAATAGAAAACTTCATAAGTTCTTCTGGTGATGCAACGCCTGCAGCTTTTCCAACCACATCCCACATATTTTCAAGTTTTTCACCTTCAAAAATACCGAAATTTAATTCTCGCAAATCTTTTCTTTTCTCAAGTTTCAATTTTGATTGCTCACTATATTTTAATACTAAATTAGCAGTTTCAATCGCGCGGCCGCTATCACTACTGTACGCATTCGTAAAATGAATATCTTTTAATCCCGTTCCTAAATTTGTGGCTACTTCCACACCTTTTTCTACTAATGGAGAGTCTGCCCAACCTTGCGCGCGATGGTTCGTATTTAATATTGTTTTACCGTGTCTTGTAACATATAACGTAACTACATTCTCATTGCTATCTGTTTCTCGATTCTTCATTCTATTCTCTCCCTTTACATTTCTATATCAATTTTACCACTTCAATTATTCATTGAGCAAAATATACGTAAGTGCATTTGCTTAATAAAAAAAGCTATCTTTCTGTATATCCCTACAAAAAGATAGCATCTTTTATGATTACATTTCTTAACCGATACTCCTACTCAGCAAAAGCACTCGAATATTGTACAATTCCTTCTACACCTTCAAGAGCATTTTCTGTTAATTCCATTACCATAAACACTTCTTCAGGCACTTCAAATGGTGCTTTTATATTCCACTCACTTGCTTTTTTAAATCCGAATTTCGGATAGTACTCTGGATGCCCTAATACTACAACTGACCCGTATCCTAATTCTTTCGCTTTTTCTAAAGCAGCCGTGATAAGCTTTCCACCAATTCCTTTCTTCTGATGGCTTGGTGCTACTGAAACTGGTGCAAGCGCTAATGAATCTACAGAAGCCCCATCTTGTTCTATTGTAATTTTCGATAACATAATGTGACCAACGATTTCCTCATCTACCGCAACAATTGATAACTCTGGAATAAATGCGTCACATTCTCTAATACGTTCTACAAGTTCATGTTCCTTTTTATCGCTAAATTCTTCATTTAAAAATGCTTGTTGTACAACTTCTTCTGTTTTTCTATAATCGTTTTTTTGTTCTTGTCTAATTGTTACCATTTTAACTTATCCTCTATTCTTTCTTATTTCTTTTTCAATTTTACGAAGCGCTTTTTTCGATCCGCGCTCTATATCACGTTGCATTTTTCTTTCTTTATAATCCACAAATAGTGTATTTAAATCATATCCTTCTGGGTATAATTCTTTCGCCGCTACCTCTAAAGTAATACGTTTTACATTCACTTCAATAAATTCACCGTTATAATATACAACGACATTATAGAAATTATCTTTTTCCTTATATACAATTCCGAAATCATCATGATCCAATAAATTCACACGGTCGCCGATTTTATATTCATAGTCATTTTCTCTTTTTTCTTGCACGAATTTCGGTTTTCTAATTTTGCTTTCATTCACTTTTTCTATAGCGTATTCTTTATTTCCCATATACGCTTTCGCTCTTTGCAGTACATGTTCTTTTACATTCATTTTATTTGCAATCCAAAGTGCATTACTTTCACCTGATTTTCCGATAACTAATTTATAAAGTGGCTCTAGTGTTTCACTATTAAATTGCATTGCTGCGTTCATAAAATCACCGTGCATTTCTGAAAATCGTTTAATTTCACCGTAATGTGTACTCGCAATTGTAATACATCCCGATAGATAAAACTCTTCTAAAATAGATATCGCAAGCGCCGCACCTTCATTCGGTTCTGTACCGCTTCCTATTTCGTCAAATAGTAGTAACGTATTATTATTTGACATCCTCATAATTTCAGAAAGATTTTTCATATGAGATGAAAATGTGCTTAGTGCATTTTCGATACTTTGATTATCACCAATGTCTACAAATACATTTTCGAAAATAGCAATTTCCGTTTCTTTATCTCCAGCGATATGAAGGCCTGACATTGTCGCTAATGTTAACAATCCGATTGTTTTCAGCACAATTGTTTTCCCGCCTGCATTCGGCCCAGTAATAATTAAACTTCGGTATTCTTGACCGATTTCAAAATTTAACGGTACTACTTTCCCTGTTAAAAGCGGATGCTTACAATTCACTAAATGAATGTAGCCATGATCGTTTAATTTCGGCTCTATTCCATCGATCGATTTACTAAACTTCGCTTTCGCAAATACCATATCATATTGGCTAATCAACTCCATATTAATTTTTATATGATAAATGTTTTCTAATACCATTCCTGATAAAGTCGCTAAAATTTGATATTCTTCCATCGCTTCTTCTGCTTTCCAACTTGCTAGTTCCGCATTTAACTTTGTAACCGTATGTGGTTCTATAAATACAGTAGAACCTTTTGCAGATGCTTCAACAATACTTCCGGCAACTTGATTTTTATAGGTAGATTTGATCGGAATCGTATAGCGATCATCCTTTTTACTAATAAAGAATTCCTGAATATACTTCTTATTTGCACTACTATTTAAAAACTTCGTTAAACGTTCTTTTATTTTTCCATCTACAGAATCAATGTTATTTCGAATTCGTTTTAACTCTTTACTAGCCGCTGCATCAATGCTATTTCCTTTAATTGAAAAGTTAATTTCCTCTTCAATACTTTTAAATTCAGTCATTGAATTTGCATACGAAGATAATACTGGCGCAAAGAATTCTTTATCTAACATAAATTTTTTAATCTTTCTACATCCACGTAAAAAGTCTGAAACACTCACTAACTCTGCTGGATCTAAAATCATCCCTTTTTCTAATTTTTGAATTGTACTAGCGATATTAGAAATTCCGAAGAAAGGCACATGCCCTTCTGCATCTAATATAGCTCGTGCTTCTGTCGTTTCATTTAAGCGATTTCTCACTACTTTTATACTCGTACTCGGCTCTAATTTATTTAATAATTCCTTACCTAATCCACTTACACAATAAGATTTCACTATTTCCATTAATTCGTTATACTGTAACTTTTCAAAAGTCATCGTATTCATTTTGTTTCTCCTCACTATGATTGATTTCTATCATCAATGAAGATACCTACTCATTAGATTCCAATGAATTCTACATTATTCAATTACCATTTTTATACATTAAAAACATATACAAAAAAGCTGCGGGGATACCGCAGCTTTTACATTTACAAGGCAAGTGTAATAACATATGAGGAAATAAGCCATAAAAAAACAGATGGCAATCCCCTTATTACACGCTTTATAAAGTATTGTAGGTATCTTCATAGGTTTCGAAATAAATCCATGACAAAATTAGGGGTATGATGTACATAAAAATCCCCTGGTCTTATCCGATTTATTTCATTAAATTTTTCCTATTTAGTACCTACCGCACTCACAAAAAGCACCTCTCATTAATTTATATTTTATGTTCATTGAAATCTAATTTATTGAAATCATCATACTATATGTTTTATAAGAAGTAAAGGTGTCATACTTTAATAACTATGCAGAATGTAAAAAAGAAGAAGAAAACTTATATTTCAGTCTACCTCTTCTTTTTCATCACCAATTTACTGTTGAACATATATGGAAACTGAGCCTCCACTTACATGGAACTGCCCCCATCCGTCCTTATTAATTGTTATAGTATTTGTTTGATTACCCGTAATATCGTGCCATACTTCCCCAGCGTTATTCTTTCCAACATCCATCCACTTTGATCCTCCTGGTCCGTCCGAGAGTAATGTCGCTAAACCAGAATTAGCATGTACACCATCACCTTCTCTTGTCCAGCCAATCACATCTGGATGGTCTAAATAATCACGCTGCGTACCATATGCAAAGTTTTTTCGTGCCGTCAAAATCGGATCAATTTTATCTTTTAACGCTGGAATTTCATAACTACTCTTTCCGCTTGTCCCATAGTAATCACCATAAAAAACTGAAGGATAGCCCTCTGCACGTGTTAAAATAAATGCATATGCCAACGGTTTAAACCACGGACTTACTACAGATTCCAATGACTGTCCAGGTTGAGAATCATGATTCTCAACGAGAGTAACTGCGAGTGCAGGGTGATTTTGCATTACTGTTCCATTTAAAATAGTTCTCATATCATAATTCCCATTTCCTTTTGAAGCATAATGAAAATTGTAATGAAGCGGTGCATCAAATACAGATTGATTATAATTGACTTTCGCCAAATAATTATTTAAAATCTGGATATCATTTTGCCAATATTCAGCTACTGTAAACATTTCTTTCCCCGTTTGCTGTCTGACATGATTTACCCAATCGCGTAAATATTCATGATCAATATGTTTAACAGCATCTAAACGAAAACCATCTAAATTTAATTCATTCGCATACCACGTCCCCCAATTTTTCATCTCATTCGCAACATCTGGATGATCAAAATCAAGATCTGCATACATCAAATAATCATAATTTCCATTCTCGCTAGACACTTCCCAGTCCCATGCTTTACCTATACCCCTAAATTTATAAATTCGATTTAATTTCCTTCCTTCATCCCAATCCGTTCCGTCAAAATGATACCATTTCCATTTGAAATTAGAATAAGTATCTCCGCGCCCAGGAAAGTTAAACCCCGTCCATGCATTAATTTCATAATCACCTGATACCTCAATATTTCGATTGTTACGGTCTACCTCAACAGCTGTTACAGTTTCAGTATAATCTGCTCCACCTTTATGATTCATAACTACATCGCCGTATACATCGATGTTTTGCTTATGTAAAGCTTCAATTGCAGATTTCAATTGTGCTTTCGTCCCATATTTTGTTCGTACCGTTTCTTTTTGATTGAATTCCCCTAAGTCATATAAATCATATGCTCCATATCCTACGTCATTTTGCGTAGTTCCTTTATATGCAGGCGGTATCCAGACAGATGTAATTCCTTTCTGAGCTAAATTTCCAGCATCTGAATGCAAGCGATTCCAATGATTCCCATCATTCGGAGCATACCACTCAAAATACTGCATTAATGTTCCATTGTTTATCGTTGCTGCTTCCGCCTTATTCCCCTCATATATATTAGGAAAAAGTAAAATAAACAATAAACAGACTACCATAATCCTTTTCAACATATTTACACCATCCCCTTAAAGAAAACGTTTGCATAATTTATTAAAATTATTATAATATTCGTTCTACAGTTAGTAAAGTAGTAATCTTTTAATCTCTCACATTATTTTTCCTGTAACTTCACATATTCCACAAGTACCCCACATAGTTTAAATTTCACATCTTATTCAAGATTGTTTACAATTTATCTATAAAAGCATAACGGAGGGATTTCTATGACCGACTTTCAAAAACAATTTTTTGCAAGATTAAATATAGAAGAAAAACAAAAAGTTTCATTTGAAGATTTACCTAACATTATGTATGCAATGTCACAATCTGTCCCTTTTGAAAACTTAAATATTCTCGAAAACAACTTTAAAGCAATATCAAAAGAAAATCTAAAAGAAAAAATTTTAATAAACAACCGTGGCGGCCTTTGTTATGAATTGAATCCGGCTATGTATTACTTACTTAAAGACTCTAAATTCGATGTCCATCTCGTTTCAGGAACAGTTTATAACGCTGCAAATTCTATATGGGCTGTAGATTCAGGGCATATCGCAACTGTTTTACAACATCATAATGAACTTTACTTAATTGAAGTAGGTTTCGGATCATATTTACCCCTTTCCCCTGTTCCTTTCTCAGGTGAGATCGTTCATTCTGTAACAGGCGACTATCGTATTCGTAAAGAAACGACTGAAAAAGGTAATTATATTTTAGAAATGCGTAAAAACAATGAGTTTCTAGATCAATCTTCTACTGATGATTGGACAGTAGGTTATGCATTTTACTTGGAAGAAGTGGATGAAACGAAAGCAAATGCAGCACAAAAAATTATTGTTGAACATGAAGGTTCACCATTTAACAAAGTACCTCTTGTTGTAAAACTTACCCATGACGGGCACGTATCATTAACAAAAGATAGCATTACAGTAACGAAAAATAGAAATAAAACAAAAGAAACAATTACAAAAGAGCAATATACAAACCTCCTTCATTCAACGTTCGGCATTACATTATAACTTTTAAAGCCTCGCCATTCTCGGCAAGGCTTTTTATTTTCCAGCAGGGATTTTTTGCAATTTGTTGTATTTCATAGTTATATAGGAATATAACTACATATTTAGAAAGGAAATGATTATGACTGAACTTAAAGATCGACTACAAGTAGCTGATAAAGAAAAATGGGATTTAACGGATATTTATCATACAATTGAAGATTGGGAAAGCGATTTTCATAAAATTGAAGTATTAACGAATGAATTACACAAGTTTAATGGAAATATTCACGATGGCAATAGTTTATTAGCTTATTTAACAAAGAGTGAAGAAATATCTAGCATAATATCTTTAATGTTCGCTTATGCACGATTACAATCCGATCTTGACACACGCGATACTGACGCTCAATCCCTTGTCGATAAAGTATCACAATTACACGTGAAAGTAAGTGCGGCTAAATCTTTCTTTTCCCCATTCTTACTTAGTGTAGATGAAAACACATTACATTCTTACATAGAAGAAACAGAAGGCTTACACTATTATAAAGAAGACTTATTTGAGCTATACCGTTATAAAAAACACGTTTTGAGTAAAGACCAAGAAGAGATTTTATCACAAATGGGTGAAGCACTCTCCTCCCCGCAGCATACATTTGGCATGTTAAATAATGCAGATATAATTTTTGGTGAAGTGACTACTGATGATGGAGAAAAAGTAAAATTAACACGTGGAATGTATTCAAAGCTAATAGAAGATGAGAATCGTGAGAAACGTGAAGAAGCCTATAAAGCTTATTACAAACCATACGTTCAATTAAAGAATTCTATCGCTTCTACTTTGTCCGCAGCTATTAAAAACAATGTTACTGTCTCAAAGCTACGAAAATATCCATCAGCTTTAGAAAAATCATTATTTGGCGACATGGTTCCGAAAGAAGTATATGAAAATTTAATTGAGACAACGAAAAAAAATATTCAATCATTACATACGTATAATGAACTTAGAAAAGAAAAATTAAATGTAGATGAACTACGACAATACGACTTGAGTGTTGATTTAGTAAAAGGTGTAAAACAAGACATTCCATACGACGAAGCGTTTGATATAATGATCGCGTCACTAGCTCCTTTAGGTGAAGAATATATCAAAACATTAAAAAGCTTTAAAGATAAACGCTATATAGACGTGAGAGAAACACCAGGAAAACGTTCTGGTGCTTATAATTTTGGTGTATACGGTGTTCATCCTTTCATTCTTTTAAATCATCATGATGATTTAAATAGCCTTTTCACCCTTACTCATGAATGCGGGCACGGTATGCATACGCATTACTCACACGGATACCAACCAAGAATTTCTGCACACTATACTATCTTTGTTGCAGAAGTCGCTTCTACAGTAAATGAAGTGTTATTAATTCATTATTTATTAAAAGAAGCAAAAGAAACGAACGTACGTAATCATTTAATTAACTACTTTATCGATAGCTTTAAAGGTACTTTCTTTACACAAATCATGTTTGCAGAATTTGAAAAAATCACACATGAAATGGCCGAACAAGGTAAACCGTTAAATGCCAAAGTCTTTAGTGAAATTTACGAAAACTTATTTAGAGAATATAATGGCGACTCCATCGTATTTGATGAAGAAGTAAAATATGGCTGGTCTAGAATCCCTCATTTCTACCGTCCATTTTACGTATACAAATACGCAACTGGATTCGCTTCTGCCATTCAAATCGCCGATAAATTATTAAGCGGTGATCCAAATGCTCAGAAAAACTATATTGAATTCCTTAAAGGCGGAAGTTCTGACTATCCATTAAACCTATTGAAAAAAGCTGGCGTCGATTTAACTACACCAGAACCGATTGAAAGTGCATTAAATCGATTCACCCAACTTGTTGAAGAGTTTTCAGCATTATAGAAAAAAGCATGCAGATTATAGAATCTGCATGCTTTTTCATATGAAATATACATTTCATTTATTCACTTGTTGCTGCGTCACACAGTGAATCATACCACCATACGCATACAGTTCATTTACATAAACACCGACAACGCTTCTTCCTGGAAACTGTCCTTCAATGATTTGAAGTCCTAACTTATCATGTTCATCACCGTATATAGGAACCAATACAACTTCATTTCCAATATAAAAGTTCAAATACGAGCCCTTACAGTCTGCCTCTTTTACCACTTTTTCTTGTTACAGGTACTGGGATGAGCTGAAATGGATTTCCATCTATATTTCTCGCTTGTCGCAATTCTTGATAATGCTTTTCCTGCGCCTCCAAAAGGTACGACTCTCCTTCCCCAAAAGGATCATATTCATAAAGAATTGTATTTTCATTTACAAAACGCGCTGCTCCATCAATATGGTAATCTGTATCTTCATCATAATTATCCTCTCCGCGAATACCAGTTATCCATATAAAATTCGTTACTCCCAAATACTTCGTTAACTCTATTTCAATCTCTTCCTGATTTAGTGTAGGATTTCGATTTTCATTTATAATAGAAGTTTTTGCCGCCATTAAGGTGCCATTTCCATTTATCTCTATTCCTCCACCTTCTATACAGACACTAGATTTAACTTTTGGAATGCTATACATTTCACTTATTTTTTCCGGAATAACAGCATCATTTTCATACGGATATTTATCCCCCCAACCATTAAATACCCAGTGTGTTAAACAGAGATTGCCTTCCTTATCTTTTACAAAGATCGGTCCATTATCTCTTATCCAAACATCATCCGTTTCTTCAATTAACTTCGATTGTACATGTACTTTTTCTTCCTCATCAAATACAACAATATGCACATTCTCTCCGTAATGAAGCTCCTTTGCCATCGTTACCCAAATATCATCTAGCTTAGATCTGTAACCTTCGCCTCTATGAGCCTTATCATGAGGCCATTGGAGCCATGTTCCCTCATGTTTTTCCCACTCAGCAGGCATATAATATAAACTATTTCCCATATTTCTCATACATGTTCACCCCTTCTTCGAATGTAAGTTCAGTCTAAACTTTGACATCGTGTTAAGGTCAACAGAAATATCTTCATTTACTTGTAACTACTTCATACGTGGATTCTTTATTCTCCCTTGTGATACACTACTTCTCCTTGTAAAACTGTCATTAAAACTTTCGCATTCGGAATCTTATCGGCACTCATTTTAGTAATATCTTCGTTTAATACTACTATATCGGCTGATTTACCTACTTCAATCGATCCAGTAATTTTATCAAGACCTAATGCTTTGGCTGGCTTAATTGTATAAGCATCAATAGCTGCATGTACATCGGATAAGCCTTTCTCATCAATACTTAATGCATTCGAAATCGTCACAAGTGGATTTAGTTCATTTACATCCCAATCACTACTAAGCGATACATTTGCTCCTGTTTTCCAAATTCGCCCTAAGGGCATAATTCGTTTCATCTGTTGATCTGTAAAATACGTACTTGCCCAGCTTTGTTTAGGATCTTCCGCAAAATCATGGCCTACTTGGAAATCAGCGCTAATACCTAACTTAGCAAAACGATTTATATCACTATCTTCTACCATCTCAACATGTGTGAGCGTATAAAGCTGATTTGCACCTTCTTTTTTCGCTGCTTCAATTGCATTTAAACTCTCTCTTACCCCGCCATCCCCAATCGTATGAATGAGTGCACCGTAACCAAGTTTATTAAGTTCCGTTAACCACCATTTCATTTTTTCTTCTGGAATATAGTTCAAGCCATACGGTGTTCCCTTAAACCACTCAAATTTATATTTTTCTAGTATTTTAGCTGTACTGTTAATACTAATTCCATCACTATACATTTTCACTTGATTAATAAGCATTCGAGATGATACATCATCACGCTTAATTTTTTTGAAATACTCCATTTGTTCTGCTTCATTTAAGTTCGGATATACCCACGGACGAAGTACTACTCGCGATGTTAACTTTTTCTCATCATTTACTTTATTCCAAATATCTAACCAGCCTCGTTTCCAATAGAGACGTCCATCGCCGACTGTAGTAATACCATTCTTCGCAACCTCATCTAAACCGTCTAACAAACCTTCATAGTTTTTTTCAAAGAGGTTTGACTGGGAATTCCATGCTTTTTCCATCACGATATCCCCAGCTGTATCATACAGAATTCCAAAAGGTTCTCCTGTCTCTGGATCCCGGATGATTCTTCCGCCTTGCGGATCTTTCGTCTCTTTATTTATTCCCGCTACTTCCAATGCCTTTGAGTTAACCCATACAGAATGAGAGGTTCTTTCCATAATTAATACTGGGTTATTAGGAAATAGCTCATCAAGAACTTGTAATGGGGTTTGATGTTCTGATTTTTCATCCATATCTTTTAACAGCTCTTCCAAACTGAACCCTGTTCCACTTATCCATTCCCCTGTCTTTATATCTTTTTTACAAGCTTTTAAATACGATCGTTGTTCTTGCAGCGCAGCATCTGATGAAACACTACAATTCCCTGCTGCTGGTGATTTCGCTTCAAAAATATGATTATGGTTGTCCACAAAACCAGGCAGTATTTGACGCCCTTGTAAATCTATCACTTTCGTATCTTCATTTATCAATTCTTCTACATCCTTATTTGATCCGACAAAAGTGATTTTTCCATCTTTAATCTCTACAGCTTCTGCTATATCCTGCTTTTCATTAGAAGTATAGATTGTACCATTTTTAAATACTACATTCTTCGGCAACTGATTAGGTAGAACAGAGCTACCATTCTCACCTTCTCCTACTTCAGGCGTACACGCTGAGATCCATACCATACTAAGAATTAGACAAATAAGTAAGATTTTTCTTTTCATATTCTTTCCCCTTTTTATTATGATAAATTGCTTTCGTATATAGAATAAGGATTGACATAATGTTAATGTCAATCCTTATTCTCATTCTATTTTCGTAACTAAAAAACAAATTTGTGTGACATACTCTTCTACTAAACAATCACATTCAGGCCCCTTTATGTAGACCTCATATGGTGAATTATTTATTACATAACCATTTCTTTCAATCCATTCTTCTAACGCTATATAAGCGTAACCTATATAGTCGTAACTTCCATAATGTATAGTAGTAACGATTTGATGCGGTTTTAGTTTTTTTATTTCACATTCTTGTAATGCGTCTTTATCGTTTCCATGCATAACCGGAATTCTTAATTCAATATCACTGTGATTCGGAATATATTCTTCATCATAAAAAACTGTAGATGGCGAACCAACTATTTGAGAGTTATTTTCTTGTGCCTTTTCATATAAATCATAAAAATAATCATCCACATCATCTATATCTATTTGTAGTCTTTGAGCAATTACCGTCATTTCATTTCTCATTCCAATTAATATATCGTAACTTCTATGACAAGCAATATTTAAACCATGATTCATATTTACCATTTCATTCATTTCTGAAATAACCTGTAAATTTTGTTTCACCTCATGAGACAACTCTATAATTTGCGATTGCATATGTTTAATAAATGAATCTTGATCTGATGATTGAAGAATTATTTTAATTTTCGGTAGAGGGAACTTGTACTCCCTTAGCTTTTTAATTTTCAACGCTATTTCAAGCTGCCCTTGCTCATAATATCTATATCCATTTACCGGATTCACATATGCTGGTTTCAATATTTCCTCTTTATCATAATGCCTTAACATTCGTGTACTCATTTTACAAATCCGTGAAAATTCAGTAATTGTATACATATAAATACCCCTTGAATACATTTTCTTATATATGAGCTTATTTATTAAAACCAATCAAATATTTTTCTGATTGAAGAACCTTCATTCTGATCGTTCAGCCTTTTCATTTTTGAAGGTAACAAATGACTAGGACAATACCACGTTAAACAATTCATCGCGCCTCCCATTGTCGATATTTCTCCTACATGACTTTGAATAACTTGTTTCTCCGTATGCTGTTGAATATATCGTAAAACTTCCTCATCTTTAGCTAATCCAAACTTAGGAACGTAAAGCGTATCACATGTTTCTAACATATTTATATATAAACCTTTTGCTGACGCTATCTCTTCATCGTATTGACCCTTCTCTGTATATGACGAAGGAACAACTATAAATTCAGCCTCTGGCATTTGCTCTTGAATAATCTCTTGAACCTTATATCTAAATTCATGATCCCCTAAAAAATCACTAATAAACATTGTATGTTCATCAATAAATTTAACCATCCCGTCTGCGTGTGCAAGTACATCTCCCTCTTCAGCAGGAATAATAATAACCCGACTCACATCTAAATCCCATTCCAGTTGCTCTATAATTTCTTCTTCCGTCCAATCATAGTTATCATCAAATATGCGTTCCGTTAATATAACGGTATCTTTTTTATTCCAAATAAGATTTCCACCGTCTAATATCAATGGAGATGTCACATATTCAAAGTCGTTCTTTTTCAACCATTTATTAAATTGTTGATCTAAATATCGTCCTTGATCTTTCGGTAAGTAATTCGGTTGATATTTGAATTTAACTAGATGATTTGTTACAACTGGTGCAACATCTCTTAGCCAAATATCATCATACTCAAAAAAGTTTGTATGAAAGTCTTGCTCTTCAACAGATAAAGATATAAGTTGATCGGTAAATGCTTTATTTTCATTTAAGTATTCATTAAAATAAATAATGTCTTCATAAAATGGTCGATAATATTCATTCGATTTATCTGGTATTGCAGTAAAAATAATGCCACTATGTTTTTGTTCCATATTACTTACCTCGCTTTTTAATAATGATTGAATAACTGTTTTCAATAAGCCAACTATTCCCCAATTCATTTCTCTTTTCATTACAATTTTTGAAACGTGCACATTTCATGAATGGATTATAGCACGGAGAAATATTATATATTTATATAAAAAATATAAAGCCGTCGTTAAGCCGTAAACTGACTCTTGACAAGATTTTTAAATTTTAATCGTCGTACACAATGAAGGATTAGATGATTTTTTTATCAAGATTCAAATCCATTACTTCTAATAGAGCGTTTTGATTATATAAATTCACTAAATGCGTTTCTACCCCAATGCAAATCCCTTCTAGCGGCAGATCGTTTGGATCTTGACCAAATGGATCCTCAATTTCAACTCCTATTGCTTCAATCCCTATAAATGCAAAACTTATAAACGTAGTTGCAAGTACTGTAAACCATCCAAGACTATCAACAAGACCAATCGATAAAGTCCCGCAAAATATGAGCAGTAAAATTTTAATATGAGCAAAATATGCAAAAGGAATAGGCGTTGTTTTGATCCGATCACATCCACCCACAGCTGTAAGCAGAGTATTCAAATCAGCTTCCATATTAATTATTGCATTTGGGTGAATTTGACCCGTTTTCAAACCTTTTGATAGTATAGTTTTTAACATAAAAACTATACTAATCGGTAAATGAATAGACTCAGCCAACATTTCTTTTTCCTTCTCAGAACAAATATCAAACAATGCTTTTATTTCGGATAAATCTTTTTCGTCTCTCAAATGTCCTTTCGCTATCTTTGGAAAAGCAATTAACAAATGTAAAAATTTTGATTTTTCCTGATCCGTCTTTTTCCCTTCAGACTCCCAATAACATAAAAAACTAACTGCCAAATTTCTAGTACAAGCACCAACCGTGCCAAATAACTTTCTACCTTCCCAATACCTATCATAGGCAGTGTTAGTACGAAAAACTAACAGTAGACCTAAAGCTCCTCCAACAATTACCCAAGGAGTTTGATTCATTTTTATTTCTACATAATAATAATTAATCACAGTTACTATCGTTGAAATACATATATATAATAAAATTTGCGGGAAAATATCTCTTATAACTGTTCCCTTTAATGTAAATATTTGATGTAAACTATTTTGATTATTGTAATGAACCATATTTACAAAAACCTCTTTCCTTATTAACCTTTTATTCTTTTAAATTATGAAAGTATACAATTAAATAGTAGAATCATAAACCCTATTATTATAAAACTGGTTAAGATTATTTCTTTCAATACTGTTACTCCTTTTTACCAAAAGATAAAACATCTTTTTTGATTTAAACAACAAACGTTCACTCTTCTAAATCACGACGCATTATTTTAGAATTTGCAATGAATAAAGCACTAATTAATACAAGAATCGCGCAAGCATATAACAATGAATCCATTGGACTATCATGGTCTATAATAATGAGACGAACAATAGCCGTAATACCTATATATATAAAATAACGTAATGGAAAATGAAAGTTCATTTGAAAATACTTTATAATCATTACGATGAATTCAAAATATAAAAAGAATACGACGATACTATCAATCAAATGATAATTAGATTCCTCACTATTGAATTTAAGTTCTTGTATAAATTGAATAACTTCTTTCATCAGAAACACACTTAAAACAATTCCCAAACAGATCAAAGCAACATTTAAAATGTACTGTAGAACGATAGGGAACAACGAAAAAACTCTTTTTATATTCTTTAACACAAACATTTTTCTCCTTTTCCATATAAAACAATAATGACAATATATTTATATTTAATTATCATTACATAAGAATTATACATTTAACCCTTATTACAGATGTTAAAACAAGACAAAATAGGTAAAGATAGCATTTCACCTATTTTGTCTATAAAGCAACATAACGAAACTATAATCGATTACTTCAATTGAATGGGTTGTTGCTGTGTAACACAATGAATCATTCCGCCATTTTTATAAAGTTCTCTCACGTCAATTCCCACTACTTTGCGATCTGGGTATAACTTCTGAATCGTATCGTTTGCAATTTTATCATTTGGATCATTATAATTAGGAACCAATACCACTTTATTCCCAATATAATAATTGATATACGATCCCTTATAATCGAGAGTTTTTCCACCTTCTAAAGTAACTTTATCTTTACTAAGCGGTAAGTATTCATACTTATATTTCTTTCCTGAAGCATTTTTTGCATCTAACAATTTATCCATATCTTTGTTTGACAAGCCCCATTCCGCCAAGTCATCTTCTTTCATCGTTACAATGGTAGATTTATCATGGAATTTAGCAAATCCATCAATATGAAAATCCGTAATATCTAAATTAGGCACTCCGTCTAACCAAATAAAGTTTGTCACCCCAAGGTCACTTATATATTTTTCAATTTCCTTTTCTGTTAAATCAGGATTTCTATTTTTATTCGTTACTGCACTTCGAGTTAATAAAGCAGTCCCATTGCTGTCTAATTCAATTGCGCCACCTTCAAGGACGAATTTCCCCCAATCAATTCTTTCAATCCCTAATTGTTTACTAACATTCTCACGTATACGGGCATCATTTTTATATGGAGTTTTCTTTCCCCAACCATTAAATGCTGGATCTAATATTTTTAGATTTTTATTATTGTCATAAACAAAAATCGGTCCACTATCTCTTGCCCACACATCATCAGTAGGAGCGATAAAGAAATCAACTTTATCCATATTCAGCCCTTTATCTATTAAAAGCTTATTGATTCGCTCTTTCTCTTCCTCATCATATGCAACAATGTGGACTTTTTCACCCTCAGTTAAAGCACTTGCCATCTTAATCCAAATAGGTTCAACTTCTTGTTTATACTCTTGACCATATGTGTATTCATGAGGCCATTGTAGCCATGTACCTTCATGTTTATCTTTTTCATCCGGCATCGTATATTTTCCAGCGTTTTTCTGTACCTCTACTTTTTTATCCTCTTTCCCTTTGGCATTTTCATTATTCCCTTCAAAAGAACATCCACTAATAATCGTTGTAGATAATGTAGCTATTAAACAAAACTTGACTATTTTTTTCATTTTTCAACCTCCTGTTCATGTCTACAATACTGTAAGGCTTAACATAGTGTGAAGCTCAAGCTTTTTCATAAATGTAAAAATTACCAATTATTCTTCCGCATGATAATCACATAATTTCAATACAAATAGATGACATTCACAAAATACACTTCCTATATTTAACATCCATATCATTTAACTTCCTTCATAAATTTATTCTAATACTAATCCCCTCTCATACATGCTTGTTCACTAAATAAAAAAATCGGTATTGATAATTTTATATCAATACCGATTTTCAAATAATTATTTTCCTTCTATTAAATCTTTCGCCATCTTTCTAAACTCTTGATTAAATGCATCATTCATTCCATTTTGCACGTTGGAGAAAAGAATTACAAAAGTTCGTTTATCCCAATTAAAATTATTAAATGTGTTCCAACCAGCTAATACACCATGATTATGATAATAATCTGGGTAAATATAGAAACTAAATCCATACTTTCTAGCGGGTGATACAGTAAACATATCTGATAAACTTTGTTTAGAAAGCAGCTTCCCATCCATAATTGCCTCATCTAACCTTCTCATATCATCAACTGTAGTGTACATTTCACCACAACCATATAGCCAATTCATTCTTAAACGAGGCGTAACTACTAACTCATTATCTTTTTTCGTATATCCTTCTGCTAAAAACATATCTCCAGGAAAAGTTGCCCCCATCCCAGATTCATGCATTCCAACAGGAGTAAAAATATTTTCTTTCACATATTCAGCCAGCGTTTTATTCGATAACTTTTCTACAATATACGCAAGTACCATATAATTATAATCTGTATATTTCCATCCTGTTCCTGCAGGAAATTGCAACTTTTGCGCTCCAATCCATGTTACTAACTTTAAACGTGACGCCGCATCAACACTACCTTGTCCCTGATCTGGTAACCCGGACGTATGTGTTAACAAATTTCGTAACGTAATATTTTTATCTGCCGGAAACGATGGAATATACTTATTTACATTGTCTTCAATATTCAATTTCCCTTTTTCTCTTAGTTGCATGATAGATATTGCAACGACTGTTTTCGTAATAGAACCAATTCGATATTTCGTTCTTGGCGTTGTTAATACTTGATCTTTCACATTCGCATACCCGTAGCCTTTTCGTAAAACTACATTATTTTTATCTGTTACGAGAACCGTTCCGTTAAATCCTTTATCTTTTAAATATTGATCGAGTTTCGTTGCTGCAATATCATAACGTTTTTGCTGATTTGCATCAACTTTCGGTTTATCATTTCCAACCTTATCCTCAAAATTCGAAAATGCCTTCAAACTGTATTTCTTTTCTTTATTTGCATGTATGAGTGCAGCGACACTCCCACAAAAAATAGCAAAAACAAAGAAAGTAATTAACCATTTCTTAAACATATGGGAACCCTCTTTTATCTAGTTTCACTTTATACTTTTCCATTCTATTCTATATCTTTTAGTTTTTAAATATCTTATAATCTATCTACTCTATTATTCCTCATAGTAAACTAGATTCCTTTTTCTAACGTTCAAATTTTAACTACTCTCTATTGTAGTTCTTTTTTACAAAATTTCCACCTTACAATCGGATACATCCAACTTTAATTTAAATTTTTTATGTAACATTCGTTACACATTAACAAGAATGGAGGCGTTAATTTGAAAAAGACCGATAAGCGCAATCGTTTAGATAATATGATGTTTCATTATCGAGTAACAAAAAACAATATAGTTTTAATTGAATATTACGGAAAACAGATTATAATTTTAAAAGGAAATGATGCTGAAAAATTTTTAAACAAAATAAATCGGGCAAGTAACGAAAAAGAAAAACAGCTTATTATGGCTAAAATTACAGGTAATTTCAAAAGAGGAAATGAGCGTTAATGAAAACCAATCTCATTTCTAAATTGATTATACAGCATATAAAAAAGAAATGTCACTCTCACGACATTTCTTTAGATTTTCTTCATAAAAGATTTACATTTTTAATATTCTTTTACTGTTACATAAATTCACCGCTGAAACGCTTAGTAATGCAACTATACCATCCATGCATATGTGTAGCCTTTTCCATCTACTATATAACCAAACAAAGCAGGTGCAAAGATAATAGCAATTTGATTAAGTGTAAGCGCAAAACTCACTGTTAGGCCTACCAATTCCTCACTTGCAGACTCAGCAACTTCAACCATAAAAAGACTAAACCAACCGATCGCAAAGAACCCTAGCAGTCCACTTACCACAAATAATGCTTCAATCATCATTGTGTGTATATTCATTACAGTAACTAAAATTAAGCAAAAAGAAATACATACAGTTATTAATAAAGGTGTACGACGATCACCTTTGTAATATGTATCACTTATTGTAGCTAATATAATTCGCCCAATCATTCCTGCAACTAGCATAACTGAAAATACTTTCCCTGCTACAATAGGTGTTATCGATTTTTCAATGACTAAAAATTTTATAAAATGTCCGACTAATATCATTTGTAAAGAAATCATGCAAATACCTGTAATAAAAATTGGATACAGCTCTTTTTTACATATTATCTTTTTTAACTGCATCCAAAAAGAAATACTTACATTTTCTTGGCTCGTGTGTTCTCGTACGTACGATTCCTTATAAAATATGAAAAACACTAACCCGCCTACTATACATATAGTTGCAAGAACATTTATCGTATAAGCTAAACTAAATTTAATTGTAAGCAAAGGGATCGTTACTCCTGCTAATGCCCCGCCAATAGGTATACCAGCTTGCCGTATTCCCATAGCTAATCCGCGCATTTCTTTCGGAAACCATTTCAAGATTACTTTACTTCCCCCTGGCTGAGATACGCTATAAAAAGTTCCTATTAAAAGAAGGACAAATAATAGCCCAATAAAGCCCCTTGCCGTATGAGCAAGTAAAAGTGCCCCGCCAAGTAATACAGTGCTCGATCCAATTAATATTCTTTCGTTATATCGATCAAGTAACCTTCCGGCAAAAAGCATACAAAACAGCGGACCAATATTTACAGCACTTATTAACAACCCAACCTGCATATTCGAAAGTACATATTTCTGTTTCCAAAATAAAGCGAGTACCCCTACTCCATATGTTATAAGTGTTGCACTTGCCTGTGCTACCGTTGCCAAAGTTAACATGATCCATTTATTAGAACTACTGTACTTTTCAATTTTTTCTTCACTTATCAACGTTATCTCCCCCATATCCCTTTCATTGTATGAAGGTTCTGATATCATGTAAAATAAGTATTAATAATAGAATCCATCAAAAAAATTAATACCTTTTCCGGGGTGATAATAAATGGACATAAAAGATTTAAGAGTTTTTTACGAAGTTGCGAAAGAAGGAAATATATCTCATGCTGCTAAAAACTTAAACTATGTACAATCAGGTGTAACGATGCGTATAAAACAACTAGAAAATGAATTAGGCGCACTATTATTTTATCGCAACGGTAAAGGTGTTTCTTTAACTTCAAACGGGGAAATTTTATTAACATATGCAAAGAAAATCATCCACTTAATGGATCAATCTGTTAAAGCTGTTCAAAGTAACGGAACCCATCCGAAAGGCACGTTAAAAATCGGGTGCACAGAATCGATAACAGCCGTTCGTCTCCCGCCCATATTAACGACCTATTATGAAAAGTATCCAGAAGTCGAATTTATTTTAGAAACACATACGACAGACCAATTAACTCAGCTCGTTTTAGAACGAAAACTAGACGGGGCTCTTATCGCTGGAAATATTCAGCATACTGAACTTCATACACTTTCATTTCGAGAAGAAGAACTCGTTCTCATTAGCAAGACTCCTCTATCTTCCTTTAAAACAATAGAAGAACTGAATTTACTCGCTTTTAGTCAAGGTTGTTATTACAGAAGACTATTAGAAAACTGGCTTCAAGAAGAAGGAATTTCACCTAAAAGAATACTAGAGTTTGGAACAATTGAAACAATACTTGCATGTGTAAAATCAGGTATGGGTAAGGCTATTATGATGAAATCTATTATTCCAGATTACGAACATGGTTTATCCTTAAATACATTACCAAATCACTTTAGAAAGGTTCCTACTACCTTTATTATTCGAAAAGATATTTTCCACTCAGCTGCCTTGCAAAAATTTATGGAGATGATCAACAATGCGTGAAAAGAAAATACGCGGAATGAAACGAAAAACAAAAACTCTTATAAAAAGAATTGAAGACGCCACTAAAGCATTTCCATCTACTTTCTATAACGATGAATATTGGCATATGCCTTTACCAGGCTCTCAAGCTTTTATCGATTCTAATAAAACACCTAGGAAAGTAAAGCGATTGTGCATTCAAACCCTGTTAAATCAAGCGAATCAATTAATGACAATGAAACCGAACGATACAAATACATATCGAGTCGTTGTTATGATCAAAATAGCAAGCTTATGGAACTCACAAATCATCATATTTAAAAACGACGACTACTTTCAAAAATTTTTCAATAGAGATAATGAATTTCAAAAATGGATTCCCCTCTCCAATGCTTCCGACTTCGGGCATGAATGGAAAATATCAATTTCTAACAGTGTCCAAACATTGCATTTCCAAGAAATAATCAAGGATGAAGATGAATTTTATGATGAATTAGAACTTTTGTTTATAGGAGAGTTATCATAAAAGGGGAACTGTCAAATGAAAACCTTCCCTTTTTCCACTAAATAACATCGCTATATAATGAATTTAACGTTTCACTATATAGGAGGTTTTCATATGGTAATCCCAAAATACCCTGAAGTCCCATATCTTACGAAAAAACAAATTGAAGAAATAACCGAAATCGCTTTCCTAAAAGAATCAACACCACAACAGTGTGATGCAATTTTCGTTTTCGGTGGTTCCCATCCTGGTAATTGGCAAGCTCCTCTACATGCTTATCAACACGGTTTAGGTGCACAAATTATCGTCACAGGTGGCACTAGTTTACATGGAATGAAACATCCAAACTGGAATTATGGAGAGTTATCAGAATCAGAAGTAATTGTTAACAAGTTAATTGAACACGGTGTACCAGAAGATGCTATCATTTTCGAGAAAAACTCTCTCCATTCTATCGCAAATGTAATTGAAGCTAAGAAGATTTTTGATTTTAAAACAATTAATAGTTTACTGTTTGTATGTAAAAGTTTAGGAGCAGGTCGGCAATATAGAGTATTAAAAAAACATTTACCAAAACATATAACTTGTATTCCATATACATTTGATACAAGTTTTGATGGTAATTTTATAATTAACAGATATAGTTGGATGGAAAATGAGAAAAGTCGCTCTATGATCTTCGGAGAATACTTGAGAAATGTTTGTTACGGTCGAAAAGGTGGAATTGAACCTCCTGAGAAAGAGATTGAAGGATTAGAAAAATACGTATCATATTACCAACATCTTGCATAATATTTTTTCAGCATAAAAAATATCGGGAAGCCAATATAAAGACTTCCCGAACATTCTAATGATGCATAAATAACACTAACATTACTTTTCCTTTTTCATCCCCCCACATTTCAGCAAAGAAACAATACTCTTCTGGGAAATCTTCTAAAGATACTGGTTCATCAGTAAGACAAATATTATTGTGATATTTTGTATCCCAGTCTGCTCTCACATCATCTATTGATTCACGTTCTAAATTACTTTTTCGATCGTCGTAATAATGAGAAATAAACACTTCTTCTATTTCACCGTTAAAAACCATTTGTTTTAGTTCTTCTAATGTAGGATTTTCAGGATATATTTTATTTGAAACTACTATTTCATTATTGTACATTTCCTTACTTTCATTATTTATAAAATAGCTTTTTCTTCTCATAACGCTCAGCCCTTTATATTCATTTTATTATACAGATAAAGCATAGATAGCGGTATATTATCATAGATTTATAGCACTGTTCAAATATTCTTTTACATATTAAGCCAACGCAGACGGCGGCAATAATTGTGGTCCTTCCCCCATGCGCGCCAATACCCAATCATCGTAATACCACATTTCTGTTTGACGGCGGCTCATCATATAATCCCAGCGTACTTCACGCTCAAATTCGATGATTTGTCCATCGCCACCAATTGTCATCCAGTTAAAACTTCCGTTATTATGCATCATCTTTATCCATAGAACAGGAAACTCCACAGTTTGTCCCCCGTCAACATAATGTCTAGTTTGTTTTTCTATACGAAGTAAAGTTAGGCCCTTTGCATATTTTCGATCAACCTTTTCCATTACATCCATCGCTATTTTCTCTGCCTCATCCTTATGAGGTAGTTTATTAGCGTATACTGGCATCATATTCGTGTAACTTAAAAGATGCTTACTCTTTTGAGAAGTAATAGTTGTTATATGAGAGCCACCATAATTCAGTGGTTCTTCTGCTTGATAACGCTGAATTTCAACATTTACACCGTCACGTAGTTCTTCATGCTCATGCACTAATTTTACATACTTCGGAATTGACAATAACATTGAAACTTCCTTACTACAGTTTTGAAAAGCATTTAATTGATTAGCCATTAAGCATCTCTCCCTTTACTCGTTTCGTTTTGAAATAATTCTTTCGGTACTTTCGAAAGAATCGCCATAATCTCTCCAGCATAATATACATATAATTCATGCATCGCTCGTGTACATGCTACATAAAATAAATTCCGTTCAGATTCTTTACTGTAAATATCACTTGAAGCATCAAATATAATAACAGCGTCGAACTCTATCCCTTTTGCTAAATAAGCAGGAATAATAACAACGCCCTTCTCATAAGTCGTATTTTCTTTCTGCACAAGATGGTAGTCTAATTTATCCCCTATTAACTCCATAGCCTTCATACATTCTTCATTTGTTTTACAAATGATCGCAATTGATTTATGACCTTTCTCTTGCAAATCTCTTGCTTTATCAATGATACTTTCCACACGCTCTTGTTCATCATTCACTTTTATACATAACGGCTTCTTACCATCCCGATTAAAAGCTTCAATGTCTTTCCCGTTCGGAATGATATGTTTTGTAAGTTCAATAATAGGTTTTGCTGAGCGATAACTACGATTTAACTGAATGGTTTCTACTTTGCTATTTGCAAACAACGTTGAAATTATATTTGTTCCTCTATTACTAGCATGAGCGAAAATGTTTTGATTTACATCACCGAGCAACGTCCACTTTGCCTTCGGAAACAGTCGTTTCATAAACGCTAATTGAAATGGTGTATAATCTTGTACTTCATCAACAAATACAAATTTCACAAGATGGTTCGTTTTAAAACCTTCTATTAATTCTTTTAAAAATAAATAAGGAGCTACATCTTCATATGCTAATCGCTTTTCCTCTAAACACTTTACTGTTTGCTTACATATTTCTTCCCAACCATCCGGTGCGAAAACATCTTTCTGGATCCTTTCAAAGAACTGCTGAAATATTGCAGAATGATTTACAAAAGCTAAAGATTTCACCTTTCTTCGCAACGAACGGAAATGCTTTCTCACTACATATTTCGTTAACACTTCATGCTCTTTCTCGTAATAATCAAATTGATTATCCTTCTCTAACTTTTCATACAAACGATTATAATCTTCTTTATTTAAATATTGAATTTCCCGCTCTACCCATTCTTTTTTCGCTTCTTTCTTTTCAAAGCTATTTAATTTTTTACTAATCCATTCCGTTACCAGTTGCATTCGATTCGGTATTGAAATGGCTGTGTTTAGGGAATAAAAATAGTCATATATTGCATTTGCATGTATGACTATTTCCCCTTTAAATGTTACATCATGAAATTGCATCCCTTTTTCACCAAGGTTTCTCGCATACTTTTCAATCAGCCCCATAAATTCAATTGATGATTTATATTGAATCCCTTTTCTCCTTGTTTCATACACGTTTTCCTGTTCTTTCGTTAACATGTATTCTAACTGCGAAAAAGGATCTTCTACAGTAAAACTTTTTCCAATCATATGTTCCATGTATGCTTGGATAGTTGTTTGTTGCATATTCTCCTCACCAAGCTCTGGTAAGACGTTAGCAATATAGCTATTGAACAAATCATTCGGAGAAAATAGCAAAATTTGATCCGCATTTACTGCCCCGCGGTAACGGTATAATAAATAAGCAACACGTTGCAGAGCTGCTGAAGTCTTCCCGCTTCCAGCCGTTCCTTGCACAATTAACACATCACTTTTATCGTTTCGAATAATTTTGTTCTGTTCTTTTTGAATTGTTGCTACAATACTTTTCATTTGTTCACTTGCATTTCTTCCTAGCGCTTCTTGAAGGAGTTCATCCCCTATCGTTACACCTGTATCGAACATACTTTGAATGTTACCATTTCGGATAATATATTGACGTTTCAAAAGTAAATCACCTGATATTGTCCCCATTGGCGCTATATACTTTGTACTTCCTAAAGAATAATCGTAATAAAGACTAGAAATAGGTGCGCGCCAATCATATACTAAAAATTCATCTGTCTCTTTATCATAAAAAGAGCCGATACCGATATAAATTTCATCAGTACCCGCCTCTTTATCTTCTTTAAAATCAATTCGTCCAAAATATGGTGTATCTTTTATCTTTGTTAAAAGATTGTATTCATTTTTCGCATGTCGATGCGTATGCTCCCTTTCAGAAAGAATCTCGGCCTCTTGCCTAATACTAGCCGCCGTTTCAACCGCCTCTTTAATATTATCTATATTTACTTTTACATCTTCCCAAAAGTTTTTTCTTATATTTACAATTTCAGACTTCACCGAACCAACTCGGCTGTCCAGCTCTTTCAGTTCCTCGTCTACTTTTTCAATGACTACATTTACACGTTGTTGTTCTTCTTTATAATGATTCATATAATCTCCCCTTCTCATTCCATTTTTCTGATTGAAAGCCTTATATGATACGAAGTTCTTTACTTTTGAAAAATGCCACGTGCAACAATTTCCCACGACTTTTGAAATTCTTCGTTTATTTCCTCCTCTTTCCAACGCTCAGAAAAAGCAGGATGGTAGAACGGTGATAGGAGTCCAAAAAGCGTATGTGCTAAAAATAAACTATCTTGTTTTTCAATCTCTTTTCGCTCTATCCCTTGATTTATCACCTTCTCCAGCTGTCCAACTAATCTTTCTTCATGCTTTTGAATAACAGCATTCTTTTGCTGTACTAACGAACTATTCAATGTAAATAGCTCTTCATTTTCCAGTAACTCTTTCTTTTTTAGTTGGAACAAACATAAGAACCACTCTTGTAAAATCACTGCTGTTTCTCCGTCTTTTCCACTAATTTTCTCAAGTTGATCCGAATACTTTAATAACCATCTTTCCAAAATAGCGTCTCGAAGTGCTGCCTTACTACGAAAATAAGAGTATAAAGCTGCATGACTAACATCAAGCGATTTCGCAATACTAACAAGCGTCGTCCTACTCCATCCATATTTAATCAATTCCTTTTCCGCTGCATCCAAAACAACATTTCTCGTTAATGCTTTTTCTGTCATTCTTCTCACCGTCCACTTTATTTACATAATAAAATTATCTTCTGTTATTTCAACAACTTACATTTTTTATTATTTGTAAGTTGCAATCAAAAAAATTCATCTTTCAAGTAGGTTATAAGATTAGCACATCCGCTTACAACTTACAATATTTTATTTTTGTAAGTTGTAAGCAATAAAAACACCGCTTTTGAAATACAAGCGGTGTTTTTATATTTAATTACATAATAAACGATTCATTATCTCTTCAAGTAATATACCCGGCTTTACTACCTCATTTTCCGTACGCCATCCAATAAATCCATCTGGTCTTATTACTACCGCTCCTCCATTTTCTATCCCGTATAATTTTCTAAAAAAGTTACCGTGATCGATAAAATCACCAGTTAAACCTACCTGATACACTTTTATCTTTACTCCTAATCGGGATGAAACAACATTTGCAGCTTCAGTCCAAGTACTAGGCTCTGCTCCAGTAAGTAACACAAAGTTGCTACCAAATCGATCAAGTATAGAAACTTCTTTTCCTTCATAAGTTCCCCAAAAATGTGGCGCACGCGTTCCCGGGCGTCCGTTCAAATCAACTATATTCATTCTATGCGGTGTGTTACATTCGTCTATAATTGCTTCTGAGCAATACTGATAACCAGCAGTGACAGCTAAACTATCCATATTACTCAAATTACCTTCCTCTCTATTCGCAGCACGAAATAATATACTACTCGCATGGTCCGTCGTTAATTTTGCAACAGGATATCGCTCTTCATGGTATGTTTCTAACAATTTCGGATTTGCTTTCCCTTTTATAACAGCCGCTAATTTCCAAGCTAAATTATGTACATCTTGTATTCCTGTATTTGAACCGAATCCTCCTGTTGGCGGCATAATATGCGCCGAGTCACCAACTAAAAAGATGCGATTGTCCTGAAATTTTACCGCTGTACTTTCACTCGCTTCCCACGGCAAAACACTTACTATTTCTGGCTTAATATCCGTACTTCCAATTGCAGTTTGAATAATTTGTTTACAGCGTTCTATAGAGAAATCCTCTGGTCGCTCCCCTTTTACTGGATCATAAGCTACATGATAAATCCATTTACTTTCGTTATCGACTGGAATAAGCGCACCAATTACTTCTGGATGAAGTATCATAGTAAAACCGAATGCGTCTCCTTTAATAAATTCACTCAAATCCGCTTCAAAATATATGTTCATATAATAACCACCGATTGTACCACGGCCCTCGGTTAAAATACCTAACTGTTCACGTATTTTACTTTTCGCTCCATCTGCTGCAATTACATAATCACAATGAATCATGCTCTCTTCTTTCGTTTTACGATTTCGAATCGTTGCTATTACTCCGTTTCCATTTTGCTCATAAGAAACTAGTTCATGATAAAAAGATAGCTTCCCGCCTAATCTCTGTGTTTCTTGTAACATCATCTCCTCTAAAGTAATTTGATAACAAGCAGTTTGTTTTGATGGGCTAATCTCTTCCACTTTACGAAATAAATTTTCGTTATTTTCATACTGCGCCGCCCTTATTTGTTCCAACTCTTCATGCTTTACCTCAGCTATTGTTTGAACTGCAATTCTCCCGTGACAATTCTCTAATGCTTTACCAGCTAATCTAATTCCTTTTTCTAGACCCAGTTCTCGGAATAATTCCATTGTGCGAAATGTAATTCCACCCGCTTTCGGATGAATCGCAGTAGACGGATGCCTTTCAATAAGTACATAATCAATGTTATGTTTCGCAAGAAATAATGCAGACGATAATCCTGATAATCCCCCTCCAACAATTAAAACTGGTACATGTTTCGATTCCATACATTTTCCCTCCACATATATTCTTCTGAGCTCAGTGACATAAATATAATCAAAAAACCAACAAAAATATAGACTTATATTTCATTTTGAATTATCATATAGATAGATTACGCCCCAAATTACTTTTATCCTTTCATACATCTACAAGTCACTTAATTTGTGTGTGTATGAAAGGATAAAAAAGAAGGCCCTACTTTACTTTGAACTATTCTCTGATATAGACATCAAAAATAATAAAAACATTATAAGCGGTCGTAACCTTGTAAATTATACAAGGTTACGACCGCTTATTTTATTGTTAAATGGCTACCCTTTATCCTCGGCAGACATCGTATTGTTAAATCATTTTCTACCTTTTGAATTCATTAATTACTATAGAAAAAAAAAAAAAAAAAAAAAAACTCCTTCTCTTCCTTATAATAAATACTCCATAATTTTCAATACGTAAAAATGGATTCGTCTCGATTTTCTTTCTCAATATTGCAGCTCATACAACATTCATGTAGCATTACCGTATCGATGTAATGGTTCATCATCTTAAACCTTTCGACTAATTATTGGAGGTATAGTGATTGAAATGAATAAACAAGAACAATTAAATGTTATTAAAGAAGATTTTATTAATTGTCAAAAAGTATTAGTGGCAATTGGTGACGAAACACGTCAAGCTATTTTGTTAGTTCTAATGAAAACAGAATGTCAAACTGGATTACGTGTTGGCGAAATCACTAAACAAACACACCTTTCTCGACCAGCAGTATCACATCACCTTAAGATTTTACGAGAAGCTGGTATTATTTTAATGCGTAAAGAAGGTACAAAGAACTTTTATTATATTGACATACGTACAAAATTAGGATTATTAAAAAATCTTGTATTAGATATTGAGAAGCTACTGCAAAACTTTTATTGAACTTTGGAGGTATAAGAAATGAGAGCAATGGTGATTGATAAGTACGGGAAAGTTCCAATACGTATGACTGAGATGCCCACCCCTGAAATAAATGAGTATGAGGTGCTCGCAGAAATTCATGCAGCTAGCATTAACCCAATTGATTTTAAAATACGCGATGGAAAAGTGAAGTTGTTACTTAAATATAAAATGCCCCTTATTCTTGGTAATGACTTTTCTGGTGTCATTGTAAAAGTCGGAACAAAGGTGACTCAATTTAAAGTTGGTGATGAAATATATGCACGTCCAAGAAAAGATAAGATCGGTACTTTTGCGGAATATATAGCCATTCATGAAGATGATATAGCCTTAAAACCGAAAAATTTAACTTTTGAGGAAGCGGCGTCGATTCCACTCGTTGGCTTAACATCATATCAAGCATTACATGACATCATGCAATTACAAAAAGGACAAAAGATTTTGATTCACGCTGGATCCGGCGGTGTTGGTACTTTCGCAATTCAGTTAGCAAAAATAATGGGTGCCACTGTTGCAACAACTGCTAGTGAAGCTGGTGAAAATTTAGTAAAGTCTCTTGGCGCAGATGAAATTATTAATTACAAAAAAGAAAAGTTTGAAGATATACTGAAAAATTATGATGCGGTATTTGATACACTTGGCGGTACAACACTTGAAAAATCATTCGATATTATAAAAAGCGAAGGGAACATTGTTTCCGTTTCAGGAATGCCGAATGCTCGCTTCGGTAAAGAATTTGGTTCAGGATTTTTCAAAACACTCTTATTTTCATTAGCAAGCAAAAAACTTACTGCACTTGAAAAAAAGCATAATGCTCAATATTCGTTTTTGTTTATGAAACCAAGCGGAGATCAATTACGTATAATTGCAAAGTATATTGAATCTGGACAAATCAAACCTATAATCGATCGCATTTTCTCTTTTGAAGATACTCAAAAAGCAATGGAATATTCAGAGTCTGGAAGAGCAAAAGGAAAGATAATTGTAAAAATCAAATAATAATAAAACTCCATTTTTTAAAATGGAGTTTTATTATTTGCTGTTAAATAGACATAGTGCAATGAAGTCCTTACAATAGATTTCAAGGGGAAATATCATATTATACTTTTAGCTAATTTTACAAAGAATACATACGTACAAATACATAATAAAAAAATAACCAAGGAGGAGATAAAATGACTAAAAATAATGAAGCAAGTTGGAATTTAGATAATAGTTATACGACTTTACCACAATCATTTTATACAGAAATCCCCCCAACTCCTGTACACTCACCGGAGTTAATTAAACTAAATAATTCTTTAGCAATATCTCTTGGCTTTACTCCTGAGGAATTAAAAAAGGAAGCCGAAGTTGCCCTTTTAGCTGGTAACGCAATCCCAGAAGGAGCTCATCCACTAGCTCAGGCGTATGCTGGGCACCAATTTGGTCATTTCAACATGTTAGGAGATGGTCGTGCCCTTTTAATTGGAGAACAAATTACTCCTTCAGGCGAACGGTTTGATATTCAATTGAAAGGTTCCGGTCCAACCCCATATTCGCGCCGTGGTGATGGCCGCGCTGCACTCGGTCCGATGCTACGTGAGTATATTATTAGTGAAGCGATGTATGCGCTTGATATTCCGACTACTCGCAGTTTAGCAGTAGTCTCAACTGGCGAACCAATCTATCGCGAAACGAAGTTACCTGGAGCTATTTTAACTAGAGTTGCAAGCAGTCATATACGCGTTGGAACATTCCAATACGCCGCAGCTCGAGGCTCAATCGAAGATCTCAAAGCTTTAGCTGATTATACGATAAAAAGACATTATCCAGAAGTTGAATCTACTGAAAATCCATATGTCGCACTACTACAAGAAGTCATTAAGAGACAAGCAAGCCTTATCGCAAAATGGCAACTCGTTGGCTTCATTCACGGCGTAATGAACACTGACAATATAACGATTAGCGGTGAAACGATTGATTACGGTCCATGTGCCTTTATGGATAGTTATAATCAAGGAACAGTATTTAGCTCTATTGACACACAAGGCCGTTATGCATACGGAAATCAACCATATATGGCTGCATGGGACCTTGCACGATTAGCTGAATCTTTAATGCCGATTCTACACGAAGATGAAGAAGTAGCGCTAAAGATTGCACAAGATGAAATTTCAAAGTTTAGCGTGCAGTACGAAAACAATTGGTTCCTCGGAATAAAGAAGAAATTAGGACTATTTAGCAATGAAGAACATGATCAATCACTTATTGAGAAACTTTTAAAAGCGATGGAAAAATATAAAGCAGATTATACAAATACATTCCGTGCATTAACTGACAATACATTAGAAAATGCACCTTTATTTGAAAGTCCTGAATTTAAAGAATGGTACGAGCTATGGCAATCTCGGTTAGAAAGACAAAAAGAATCACAAGATGATGCCTACAAGTTGATGAAAAATAACAACCCAGTAATCATCCCCAGGAACCACAGAGTAGAAGAAGCACTAGAAGCAGCTGTTAAAGATGGAGACTATAGCGTAATGGAGAAACTTCTTCAAGCTTTAGCAAATCCTTATGAATATTCTCAAGAACAAGCGGATTACTGCACGCCTCCTGTGCCGTCTAATCGTCCTTATCGTACTTTTTGCGGGACGTGATTGTGTAATACTTTTTTAAAAGGTGTGTTCATACAAATTGTGTGAACGCACCTTTTTATACATTTCCCTTTCAAAAAAGCGGACTGAAGCACCCTTTAGCTATCCTTACTAAATTCCACTCCCTCCTTCCTTAAACTAAATATCAAAACTATCTTTATTCCAATTTGTTTAATAGTAAATCTACTAAATAAATGTTGAGAAATATAAAACATCATTTCTAAATATTGTTATTTTTGATACTATATTTTATAAGAATATTCAAAAAGTGAGGGGATTTCATGAACGTTCAACTACAAGGTAATGAACAAATTACGAAATTATTTAATGATTGGTATTTAGCTATGCTTAAACAAGATGTGTCTCAGGCGACAAACTTAAAACATGAAATTGAGGAAAAGGAACTAAACTTTGAGGAAGATGAAAACTTAGCATTATATCATTCCTTACTAGATTTTCGATATAAAGTTTTAGTAGATAGTTTAAGCATTTCAAAAGATAGTTTTGATAAAATAGATTCTTACGTAATCTCATCTAATCACCCACTGTCTTACTACTATCATTTCTTTAAAGGCATTTATGCAACTTTAACCACAGACTATAACTTAGCTAGCGAACACTATGAACAGGCTAAATTATTATTAGTAAATAACACTGATAATCTAGAGCAGGCTGAATTTTATTATCGAATGGCTATTTTCCATTATCACTTTTACCAACCAATTGAATCTATTGAATATGCGACAAAGGCTAAAGAGATTTTCAATAAACAAGCTGGCTACGAAGTTAAAGTTGGATTATGTAAAAATACATTAGGTGCCTCATTTGTATATTTAAAACAATATGAACAAGCAGAAGAGCAATATAATTCAGCAATACACCTTTTACAAAAATCCGATGAAAAAGAATTAATTTTAAGTGTACGTAATAATTTGGGTTGGTTATATGCCAGTCAAAACCTCTCCACACTCGCAATACGTCACCTATCAGAAGTAACTGAAAAGAGGCCTACACATTTCAAAGCTCTCTTCTTACAAGCAAGAGAACACTCTAAACTAGATGAAACAAGTATTGCTGAGGGGTTAATCCAAAAAGGATTAAAAATTTGTATGGAATTAAATAATGAAGAATATATATATCATTTTAAAATTCTAAACGAAATAAATAATAATGTTCCTTCTGAAGAATTAGAAACAATTATTCTTAAAGGAATTACGTATTTCGACAAAGAATTATTATATAACTACACTCAAGAATACTCAGAAAAATTAGCTGTTAAATTTTATGGTGAAAATAACCACATTAAGGCAAGCGAATATTTTCATAAGGCGTTACAGGCAAAAGAAAAAACATTTGAGAAAGGGGCATTGAAATGATTAAAAAAATTGGCTCTGTTTTTTTAGGACTATCTGTTTTCGGTATTTTAGCTACTGGTATTCATAGTTCAATTACATACCAAGCGGGTCATGCTGATCTTCCTGCACCACAAAGACCTGACTTTGTTCAATCTGTTGACGTAAGTAAAGACTACAACTCAACAACAGCTGTAAAAGCGCTTTAAAAACGAAAGACCTTCCATTAAGAAGGTCTTTTTTAAATGCACTTATTTAGTTAATGTAATCGAATATTTCTTCATACAGGGCTTTCCATATGCCTCCGACGGGATTCGAACCCGCACTCCTTTCGTAAGCATAGGCTAAGGGGAACACGCTTCCCTACGGAATTTCACCGACAGGAGTTTCACCTGTCTCAGCTCATTTGCTTTTCGGTGCTTCTGAAACCTTCGCCTTGCGACCCGGTTCTACACTGTTTTCCGGCGCTCTTCCCTTCTAGAGCTACGGAGGCAGTTTTTTCAAGTAAAATATATTTCTACAAAAATAGAACCATCCCTTTATTTCACATAAATTCTCTCTCTCACTCTATTTCCTTCATCAACCCTGCAATCCCCCTACTCCCCTCACTACCAACTTTCTCAAGTTTTTCTATAACTAATTCTCTTCTCTCCACAGAATGATTTTGACTTAACTTCGCTTTCCCTTCTATTTTATTTATCTTTATTTTGAACCCAACTATTCCCCTACTTAATCCTTCCATATAATTCGGATCTACATCATTCAGTGAGTACGTGCTCTTTGGATTTTCATATTTATGTACTAAATCTTGAAGAGAATCTATTAATTCCTGTTCATCTTCAACAATTTCTAACTCTCCATATACATGGACCGCAACATAGTTCCATGTTGGTACTGCTTTATTTGTTTCATACCATGACGGAGAGATGTAACTATGTGGTCCTTGAAAAACAGCTAACACTTGTTGATTTCCACTATCTTTCCATTGCTCATTTGGACGTGCAAAATGACCATATAAAGTAAGTGTTGCCTTATTTAACAATAAAGGCAAATGTGTTGCGTACGGTGCTCCGTTATGTTGAGAAAATAAAGTTGCAAAGCTATTTTGTTCAATCATTTCGTACTTCGTCTCTTCATCTTGTATAGTGAAATGTTTTGGTATGTACATAAGCTCCCTCTTTTCTTTTCTTATCTTCTTATTTCCCATTATATTTACGAGATTTATTATTTGGCAGGGGCAGATTGTAATTGTTTTATAAGGTCAGTTCATATAGTAAAACCTCTTCTTCAAAAACAATAGGTGGCATTATATGATTTCTGCCACCTTAGTCTATTTTCGTATTGATACAAACTCTTCTATTCAACTATCCTTCATAGCTTTTTCTAATACATATTCAATGAATTCCGTTTTACCTAAGCTATAATTCAAGCGATTTTCCGCCGTTTCTGCTAACTCTTTCTTTAACTTCCCATATTCAATAACAACGTTTGGATTTCCACGAAGATAATCACGAAACGCCACATGTCTTCTTAACTCGTCACTATTTTTATCACATACATATAAATGATGTTCCATCCAAATTGTATTCTTCCCGTCCCTCGGAACATATTGATCCTTTCTCCCAAAAGCTTCTCTCCCCTTAAAACTCCACTCTTCTTGATGAAAATAACCTATTTTTTCAAGTTTCTTTATTATTTTAGGAAAAACATCATAATCTTCTATTACAACATCGACATCTAATATCGGTTTAGAAGCAAGACCTTTAACAGATGTACTCCCAACGTGCTCTATAGAAAGAATGAGTTCTCCCATTACGTTATTAATCAACGTCTGTAATTTACAAAATTCACTTTCCCATTGTGTATTATATTTTTCAATAATAATAAATCGTTTCAATTGATCCATCCTTCTCAAATCACTTTTATAACCTCTGAATATGCGTATCCTTAAAATCAGTCTCATACTTCAATCCATACCCAATCATTCGATCCATGCCAATATGTGCTGTCCATATTAAACCAATCATTAAAATCGTATCCATCTTTAAATAGACTCCTATTAAAACAAGTAATATTGATATGATATATGTGTGAAATAGATTATAAATTTGTGCACCGACACGTTTGTTAATAGCGTACGCCACCATTGCTAAATCAGGTGCAAAAAGTAATACGATAAATAATAACCAACTAAATCCACATAATGCATATATATAAATCGCAGCTAATAAGACGACCAATCCTTCAAAGTGTATAATTCGTTTCTCCAAAATTCATCATTCCTTATCTGTTAGCTTGAAAATTTTATTCGGATTTAAAATATTTTGCGGATCAAGAGCTTTCTTTATTTTCTCCATTACCAATAATGCCGCACCATGTTCTTCTTCTTGATACTTCTGCTTTCCTATTCCAACGCCATGCTCTCCTGTACAAGTTCCGCCACGCTTAAGAGCATACAGTACAATACTTTCATTTATTTCATCTGCTTTTTTCACTTCGTCTTTATCATTTGGATCAATCATTAAGAGCACGTGAAAATTCCCGTCTCCTACATGGCCAAGAATACCACCAACAAGGCCCACCTTATCTAACGTCTCTTTCGCATTTTGAATCGCACCAGCTAACTCTGAAATTGGCACACATACATCTGTGCTCATTAGCTTTTTACCAGGATAACTATGAACGTAAGAATAAGCTAAGTTATGTCTTGCATTCCATAATTTATTTCTTGCCGCAGTTTCAGTTTCAAAAGCGACTTCTTTACATTTATGATCAAAAACAATTTCCTTCGTAAACTCGATATCTTGCGTTAGCCCTGCTTCATTTCCGTGAAACTCTAAAAACAGTGTTGGTTCTTCTCTGTAATTTGTTTCATTATAATGATTTACTTGTTTCATAGATAATTCATCAACAAGTTCTATTCTCGCAATTGGAATGCCAGCTTGCAGTATATTAATAACAGCTTCTACTGCATCATTTATAGTTGGAAACGATGCTCTCGCAGCCATAACATGTTCTGGTATGCCGTATACTTTTAATGTTAGCTCTGTAAAGCATCCAAGCGTACCCTCTGATCCTACGAAAATACCATTTAAATGATAACCTGATGATGACTTCGCCGCTAAATTGCCAGTATGTATCACTTGCCCATCAGCAAGCACCACTTCTAAATCACGAACTTGATCACGCATTACGCCATACTTAACCGCTGTCGTTCCGCTCGCATTCGTAGCAGCCATGCCTCCTAACGTTGCATCTGCACCTGGATCTACACTAAAAAACAAACCGTACTTTTTCAATTCTTTATTGAGCTGAGAACGAGTCACTCCTGGTTGTACTTTCACAAGAAAATCTTTCTCTCTTATTTCAAGTATTTTGTTCATTAATGAAAAATCAACTGTAATCCCCTTTTCATAAGGAATTATATGACCTTCTAAACTAGAACCTACTCCAAATGGAATGACAGGTTTTTTATGCTCACTCGCTACTTTCATTATTGCTCTAACCTCTTCCATCGTTTTTGGAAAAACAACTACATCAGGTAAACTACTATTATGGTAAGATTCATCTTTACTATGTAACTCTCTTACTGTCTTATTAACCACTACTTGCTCTTCAGGAAGTACATCCTTTAATTCATTTACTAAACGCTCAATTGTTATTTCCATTACGTACTCTCCTTTTATATTATTTACTCTACATTAATTATACCATTTTTATACAAAATAATTAGAATAGTTAAATTTATGAAATTTTATATACAAAAAAGAACTTGCAGTATTCCCTACAAGTTCTTTTTTATAAAACTATATTTTAGACGATTTCTTCAACAGAATCATAAACCAAACTAAAGTAAATGCCATCATAGAATGAGAAAACCCTACAATATAAGTTAACCCTTTAAAGTCCGCTCCATTTAGTTGAAGAAGTCCTCTCGCTGCCAGCGATCCTAACATTAAAGTTAATGCTATATTATGTAAAATAAACCAGTTATTAAATCCTTTCACTTCATGAAACGCGAATACTTTTGCTAACCCTAAAGCAATTAAAAAGAAGAAAAAGCCAAGTACTAACGTATGCGTATGCAAAAGATTTAATAAAGTAGAGCCTAAAATCCCTTTATATTTCCCATACTCCCTAGCAAATATTCCTGACAATAAACCGATAATCAAATAAGTAAACGATGCATTATATAATTTCTTCATTATGTACCTCCTTAAGTAGAATGTGTAGTGTGTCATATTTAGTAATAATGATAGTTATATAGTAAAAACTCCTAGTTTCCTAGGAGTCATTGTATAAGTATCTCACTCTTTACAATCAATCCTAATTATAAAATATCCTTTTATACAAAACAATCGAACTTTATGTGAACAGTAACTCTCAATTAAAATAACTTGCACTTTTATTTCGCACAATCCATACTAATTGTTATAACTTTTAAAGGTGGTGCAATAGATTGATAGTTCTTGAAACTGAAAGACTCACTCTTCGCTGGCTCGATGTAAAAGATGCTCCGTTTATTCTTGAATTAGTAAATGATCCTGCATGGATTCAATTTATTGGTGATAAAGGCATTAAAAACTTAGAAGATGCAAAAAAATACATCTTAAATGGACCCGTCGATATGTACAATAAAATGGGCTTTGGTCTTTACTTAGTTGAACGAAAAGAAGATTTCACTCCACTTGGTATGTGCGGCCTTATTAAAAGAGATTCATTAGAAGATGTTGATATCGGCTTTGCTTTTTTAGAAAAATTCCGTTCAAAAGGGTACGGCTATGAATCAGCTGCTGCAGTAATCGAATACGGTGTACAAAAGCTCGGACTAAAACGAATTGTAGCAATTACTTCTATAGATAATGTTGCTTCAGGCACGCTGTTAGAAAAAGCAGGATTGCGATTCGAAAAAATAATTTCAGACTCAGGAGAAAATCTAAAATTATTCGGGTATAACGCATAACAAAAAAGGGTCGCCATGAATGGCGACCCTTTTTTTCACTTCACTTCTACCGTATAATTCCCTGTTCCACCACCATACTGGTATACATGTAAATAGTACTTCCCTGGATACGTATAGTAACTACCTACTAATTTATTTCCTTGTTGCTGTGCATACGTAACATAATTATTTAAATCTGCTTCTGAATAAAGAACCCAGTTTACTCCGATATTATTTTCCTTCGTTACATTAATTTGAAGGTTTTTCGCAGTTTCTACATTTATTTCAAAGTAATCACTCGTATCACCGTTTCCTAAACTAGCACGTAAAACTTGATTTAACTGCAGTTTATTCGCCGTTTGGAATGAATTATTTAGCTCTTTTTCTACACTGTTATCTTCTTTCTTTTGAACCGTTACGCTCGTTGTAGCAGTATTAGTTAATCCTTTATCGTCTGTTACTGTTAATTTCGCCGTATACGTTCCTTCTTTTGTATATACGTGAGTTGGATTTTGCTCATTACTTACCGCACCATCACCGAACTCCCAGTTATAAGAAGCAATTTTCCCATCTTCATCTTTTGATCCATCGCTTTTAAACGAGATTGCTTCATTCGTATGTCCGCTATACGGACCATTTATAACCGCGACCGGCGCTTTATTCACAGCACCTTCTTCTGTATTAATACCGTGGAACACAACATCATATTCAAATTTCCCTGATGCATTTACACGGTAATTCACGAAGTAAGCTGTTACTGTTTTATAGCCTGTCCATTCTTTTGCACTTAAACGTTTTAACGTATCATTTACATTTTGCGTAATTGTTTTCCAGTCTTCATATTCTCCTTTTGCAGAAGTTCCTGTATATGTTCCTTGCAGTGTAAATGTATTAAAGAATTGTGATTTATTTTTCTTTACTGATACATTACTTAATTTTGCTTCCGCTGTAATTTCTGCGGCAATATCTGAAACTGGTTTCGGTGCATGAGTTGCTAAATAATCATCTGACACTAACGGAACATTATATTTCTCACGGTTGTCTACTAACATTTGCATATAGTCTTGATACTCTTTATTTAAATTCGCATCTTTACTTAAAGCAGATCGGTATGCATCATATGCTGTTACATCATTTTTCCTAATAAGATCATGAACTTTATCAAACATATCGTATCTCTTATTGTACATATACGATTGTAACGCAAAGGAATAATTGTAGAAATCCCACGTTCCATACTTTGCATTTAACGTTCGCTCTGCCGTATAACGTTCTGCTGGATTCGAAGATAGTCCTCCTATAATGCTCTTTCTTGGAACGACGTTGTCCGTTCTCGTTGCACCTGCAAAAAACTCAGCATTCCCTTCTTCAAACCAAGATAATCTCTCATTCTCATACATCTTACCTTGCCCCCAAAGTCCTGGCACTTCATATCTACCTTGTAAATAATGCGTGAACTCATGTCGGAACAATTCTTCTAAACTATAAATACTTTCTTCTGGCGTACGTTCATAAGTAAAGAACGTACCTGTTCCTTCTATATAAAGACCGCCGTTATTCGTTTCATATCCGTACAATTGACGGTTAAATTGGTATTCAGCTGGGCTATTATAAATAACCATCGTTAATACATCATCTGGATTTCCTTTTTCTAACGGTTGGTCACTTTCAACCGTACGATGGAATTGTGCCTTCACTTCTTTTGCTGCCCAATATAAACGTTTAACTTTCTCCTCAGTCACTTTATCTCCGGCTTTTAAAACAATTGCACCATCATCAAACGTATACGTTTTCGGCAAATACTTTTTCTTCCCATCTTCTCGTATTTGATCTAAATTAACAACGTTACCGTTTGCATCTTTCCCGCCATAATTCGTCGTAATTTGCTCAGCTGCTACGAAATATTGCTCACCTAAATAAGGATAGATTTTCATCGCATCTGTTACAACTTGTAATCCTTTTGTCCCTGTACTATGGAATGTGCCGAGTCTACCTGTATAATAAATGCCATTATTAATAAGCCATCCGTTTTTCTCTGTAATCGTTCCCATTAACGCAAATCTACTTAACTCATTAATATAACTATCTATTCTCTGATACCATACTGTATCTTTCGGTGCTTTTCTCGTATCGTACAAATACGATTGAATATCGTAATCAACACCTTGCATAATATCGTAAATCGCATTTCCAGCTGAAAGATTATCTACCAATGTAGAAAAATTATCATTATATTGCTTAAAAATCTTTGCAGCCGATGTTATCGTTTCCACATCACTCGAAGCATTTCCTATTAATTTCCCATATGATGATACAACTTTATTTTGTTCTAACGTACCGAGTTTGAAATTTGGATTGTTCGCAATCGTTTTTAATGCAGGTAAGCACTTGTCATGATAGCTACGTTCATTTAGTTTACTTAATTCTGCATTATAAAAACCTAAATAAAACCCTGATCGCAAAACTTCCACTAATGTCTCAATCCCTTTTGAATCATCCTTCGTATAAGCTTGTCCTTGCTGCTTCAATTTATCAATAATTGCCTGCATCCTACTATCATTTTGATAGAATGCAAGACTGTCCTTATTAAACTGAAATAGCCCCGTAATTTGCTCCCAATCGATTGTTACAAGTAAATCTACTAATTGTTGATTGCTTAATTGATTTAATTCAGCAATTGTATAAGTTTTCGCTACAGCTAATTGCTTACTTTCCTTTTTTACTTCAGGCGGTCTTTGCGATAAATCAGCAAATTGTAGCCTTTTCTCAAAAGACTTGCTTTCTAATACTTTCGATGAATGAGCCAATTCTTCCACGGGCAGTTGTACACCAACCGGCTCCATTTTCAGCACATTTCGATATGAAACTTGCTCTCCCTTAGTATCTTCCGCCAATATGCTTCCTTGAAAACTCCCTAACATTAAACTAGCAAAACTTACCCCTACTAAAACTTTTTTTGAATAGCCTTTCATGCTCTCCCCTACCTTACATTTTTTAGTGTCCCGCTCCGTTATTTTACTATTCTGACTATTTATTCTGTATTGAGAAAAAAGAAGGGAACGTTCACACATGTATCCATTCAAAGCGAAATTAACACTTGACTTCACATGTGATTTATGTCAAAAAAGGATAGATAATAGCGAAATTCCTGCTACATCTATCCTCTATTTCAACACTATGATTTTAACTTTATAAACGTAATTTCCGGCAATGTTTGCATATGCTGAATAAATGCATTCTTTTCTTCTGACGATATATTTTTCAATTGCATTCCTACCTTATAAACTATTTCTGTATCTTGCTGTAAGGCTTCAACTTCATATGAAAGTATTGGAATACCTTTCACTCGTAGCGTCTCTACTATTTGTTGTACCGCTTCGTGTTTATTTATACACATTTGCACTGTTATATTTTGCGGAAATAAAAATTGCACCTTAAAAATACGACTTACAATCTCTAAACCAATCAAAACGAGAATCATCGCTCCAATCCCTACAACATACATACCTGCTCCAATTGCTAACCCTATTCCTGCTGTAGCCCATAAACCAGCCGCTGTCGTTAATCCTTTCACTGCCTGCTTTTGAATAATGATTGTACCTGCACCTAAAAATCCAACTCCACTAACAACTTGCGCTGCAATCCGGCTCGGATCAAGAGCCATATGTTCTTCAAACACAATATCCGAAAAAGCATATTTCGAAACGACCATTATTAAAGCACTCCCTACGGCTACTAGGAAATGTGTTTTTAATCCAGCTTCTTTTGAGCGAATTTCCCTTTCAATACCGATTATCGCCCCTAACAAACCAGCAACACCGATTCGTATAATAAAATCAATATGTAAGCTCACGAGCACTTCCCCCTTTTATTCATTATAGAGAGATAAAACAAAAATTATCACATGCATCTACCCATCGATATAAAAGCATTTTATTAAAATACATTTAATATCCCAGTGATTTTATGTTAATATTTTAAATATTAACATAAATAAAACAACCTACTTCTCATAAAAAACCTTTAAAGTTCAACGTCTAACTTATTTTCAGTTAAAAATGGCATATGAGTTGCGTGAAATGAGGTTGAGAAAGTCAGGAAACGCTTTCATTTTATGTCGTAATTTTTGTGAAATAAAACATAAATAAAAGGAGCTTACTAACAATGAACGTCTCTTTACTTACACCTACTACTGATTTACAAGAAGAATACTTAGATTTTTATAACGAATGGAAAGATAGCGGTGAAACGATGATTCCATGGGTTATTTCAAAAAATCCTTCTAATTTCACGGCAATGATTCAAGAATTATACGACGCACATAACGGAATAAATATTCCTAAAACATGGGTACCAGATTCTACTTATTGGCTTGTTACAAATGAAAGTAAAATTGTAGGAGCTGTTAATATTCGTCATAGTTTGACGGAGCATTTATTTAATGCTGGAGGCCATATCGGTTATGGCATTCGCCCTTCTGAAAGAAGAAAAGGTTATGCTACAAAGTTACTAGAGTTATCATTAGAAAAAACGAAAGAATTAAACATCACGAAAGCACTTGTCGTTTGTGACGAAGTGAATACGGCTTCTGAAAAAACGATTTTACATAACGGCGGCCTCCGGGATGAAGATTACACTGAAGAAGATGGGAATGTTGTAAGAAGGTATTGGATTGATCTATAAATAATCAAAAACAAGCCAGAAAGTGATTACACACTTTCTGGCTTGTTTTATCCCGCGTTAACGGGCAGTACAACTCCCACCTCAAAATTCAGCTGGAACAAAGAAGTTAGGTGGGAGATTAACTGCCCATAAACGCCCGATTGGTGAGGGCTAATAATCAGTGGGGGATGAATAAAACCCCCACTGATTAAAGTTTCACTTTATACTGCTTCTATTTCAAGCTGGACTGTAATACCACTTGGGTCTACTACATTAAATCCATTTGAAGTTTCATTTATTTCATGTTGTTTTTCTATTAATCTTTCTTTCACTTCATCTAATGCTTCTTTATGCGGTAGTACTATCGTATACACTTTTAGTCCCGTTGCATGTGCTGGTGGATGCGGGTTGTTTACTCCGTTCCACGTATTTGCACCGATATGGTGATGATAGCCTCCTGCCGAAATGAATAAGCAATCATCTTCACGCTGTTGTACTTCAAAACCTACTGTATCTACATAAAACTCATGTGACTTCTCCACATCAGCTATTCGTAAATGTACGTGTCCAACCACCGTTTCGGCTGGTAAGCCATCAAACTCATAATCAACGAGCACTGCTAGTTCTTTTAAATCAAGTGGCGTACTTCCTCCTGGCCCTTCTCCCCATTGTCCTCGAGGGCGATCTGCATAAATCTCGATACCATTCCCCTCTAAATCTTGTAAATAAAACGCCTCACTATACGTATGATCACTTGCGCTATTAAACCTTGAAATTGGTAAAATTTCATTTGAATATGTATAACGCCCTTCTTGCTCAGCTGGACTATCTATTACGTCCTTATTACGAAGCACACCAAATAATGCCGAAGCAAAAGCCTCACGAGTCGGAACCAAAAAGGCAACGTGATATATACCCGTCGTGCGCGGTTCTTGCAGCGCTGCATCTTCCAGCTGCTCAAGAACAAGTAACGTATTCTTGCCACCCTTTCCAGCTAAGTGTGCTTTATTCTCCTCTTGTTTAATTACTTCTAATCCTACTACATTTTCATAGAAGGCAATTTGACGCTCTAAATCTTTTACTTTAAATGCAACATGACCAATACGTGTTTTCGGATGAATTTGTACCATGAATAACTTCCTCTCCAGTTCCCTTTAGTTTTTTATGTAAGTTGATAGGCAATAGGCCCATTCAACGAATACACCTTAATTTTGTTTTTTTGTAGCATCAACCTTTAGCCATTTTTTCGATATGTCACTTAATGTTCCATCTTGCTCTAATTCTTTTAACGCCTTGTTTATATCTTCTAACTTTTCACTCTTTTTTGCAAATGGAAATGCAATCTCTCCCCATTCAAGTGGGCCAAATCCAACTTTGACATTATCTAGTTTCGCCTTTGTTATTGTTGTTTCCACTTGAACTTTATCATTATAATAAGCATCGACGCGTCCAAACCCTACTTCGTTCAACTCCGCCGTTGGGTCCTCTGAGTACGTTTTAATCGTAAAAGCATTATTTTTATTTAAAGCTTTTAACTCTTGCTCTCCTGCTGTACCAAGTCCAACACCTACAGTCTTTCCTTTTAGATCCTCTAGCGATTTAATTGTATTATTATTTTTCTTCACCGCAAAAACAGAACCTGAATACACATACGGGATCGAAAAGTCATATTTCTTTTTTCTTTCCGGAGAAACGGATAATTCATTTGCAATCGTATCAATACGGCCTGAATCTAATAAACCGAATAATCCTTCAAAATCAGAAACATTCCATTCTACTTTATATCCAGCTTTTTTAGCAGCCGCTTCAATAATTTCAGCATCAAAACCTTTTACTTTCTCACCTTCTTTAAATATAAATGGGCTACGGCCTGCAGAAGTCCCAACTTTCACTACTTTTTCATCTGTCTTTTTACTTGCTGCATTAGAACCACATGCAGACAAAGCTCCAACTGATAGTGTTAATGCTAATGTTAGTAATAATGACGATTTTCTCATAACTCTTCCTCCTAAATAACGAAATGATTTCCTTCTTCAGATGCATTTAATTGCCGTAAAAACTTTTTCGTACGTTCATTTTGTGGGTTTCGAAAAATCTCTTCTGGCGTTCCCTGCTCTACGATAATTCCATCAGCCATAAAAATAACGCGATCAGCCACCTCTTTTGCAAAATTCATTTCATGTGTAACAATAACCATCGTTATATGTTGTCTTGCCAAGTCTTTAATAACTTGTAATACCTCATTAACTAATTCTGGATCAAGTGCTGAAGTCGGTTCATCAAACAATAATACAGCTGGATTTAAAGCCATTGCCCTAGCAATCCCTACCCTTTGCTGTTGTCCACCTGATAACATCGTCGGATAAAAATCTTCTTTATCAGCTAAGCCTACTTGTTTTAATATTTCTCTCGCTATTCCATTTGCCTCTTCTTCACTTTTTTCTGTACAACCGTTAATGCTGTTGTAATATTTTGCAATGCTGTTTTATTTTTAAATAAATTATAGTTTTGAAAAACCATAGCTGTTTTTTGACGTAATTTTATGATTTCTTTTTGATAAAGTTTCTTCGTATGAATCTCTAAATCTTCAATTCTAATACTGCCATCATCCGGTTGTTCTAATAAATTTAAACATCGTAGTAATGTCGATTTCCCTGAACCAGAAGGTCCAATAATTACTACCACTTCCCCTTTTTTGACAGTAAGTGAGATTCCTTTCAGCACTTCATTATGTTTGTAAGATTTATACAAATTTTTCAACTCAATCACATATATCACCTCATTTCTCTTATAAATACGGTGCATCAAGTTTCTTCTCCAACCTTTTCTGTCCCCAGCTGATTACGATTGTAATAATCCAATACACAATCGCTACCGCTAAATAGCTTTCCATATAACGATACGATTGTGCCGCCAGCATTTTCGCTTGTGCCAATATTTCAGCCACTCCAAGTGCAAAAGATAACGAAGATTCTTTTAACAATCCAACAAAATTATTTCCAAGTGACGGCACTGCTACACGAATAGCCTGCGGAAAGATAATTTGTCGCATCGCTTGTGCTTTTGTCATTCCAACTGATAAACAAGCATCCATTTGCCCTGATTCCACAGCATTTAATGAACCTCGAATGATTTCTGACAAATAAGCAGCATTATTTAAACTGAGGCCAATTAAAGTTGCTTGCATAGCTGTAAGTACTGTAAAAGCCGGAGATATTTGTGGCAATCCGAAATATAACACAAACAATTGAACTAATAACGGTGTCCCTCTAAAGAAAGAGATATACACCCTTGCAATTGGATATAAAAATTTCGTTTTGTTTTTTGTAATGATCGCCAAGCCAATCCCTATAAAGAAAGAAATAATCATTGAAACTACAGTAATCCCTAAAGTTATGTATACATACTTAAATAATTGCGGAAAACTTTCTAAAAAATACGCTACATCAAATTTCACTCTATCCCCCCTCTCTAAACAAAAAACTCTTCTTGCACATATAAGAAGAGTTGAATGTTAATCCATTTCCCTTCATCTTCCAAACGCCTTTTACGTTTGCTGGAATTAGCACAGTGCTTTTTTAGCCTGTTGCTGAGATTTCACCGGGCCAGTCCCTCCATCTCTCTTGATAAGAAAACTAATAAATTTTTCCATTTATTTAGTTGTTATTATGAAGAATACAGTTAAAATTAAACAATGTCAATAGGAAAACTAAGAATTAAACTCAACCCTTTTTCGAACATACTAGTAATACATCAATTTACTATTCTTAATAAACTGTACACAAAAGCCATCTCCTCTGAAATTCAGAAGAAATGGCTTCAATTATAGAAACTATAAATATTTTACTTTATTATCCTTTAACTACATATTTATTTCATCTTATGTACTTCAGCAACTAACTTTCCGCCTTGAATGCCCATATAAAGCTTAACAGGAGCATCATTCGTATTTTCAAATACTAAGTCTAAATATGGATAAGCAATTGTAGCATCTCTTCCCTGTGGGACATAACCTACTGTTTTAGAATGTGTAGTTCTCTCTACCATTTTCAAACCCGCTTGATCTGCTGCATTGTATAGCGTTGATGATGTTTGACAAACGCCACCACCATAACCATCTACTAATTTACCATCTACAATTTCTTTACCTAATTGATATCCTTTATCTGGCGTTGTATCACCGATTAATGCATTGAAAGAGAAACTGTCTCCTTTTGCTAATACAACTCCATTTATGCTCGCTGCCGACAAACGAATATTCTCAATACGGCCACCTGCTGATCCACCTAAATTCGTTTCATATCTACCAATTACCGTGCCACTTCCTTGCGCATCACTTAATGTTGCGGTAGGCTTTTTCTCAACGATAGGTAACTGATATGAAGAATCCCACATACCAACGTTTAATAATTTATCTACTAATTCTTTTTCCATTAATTCAAAAGAAGGCTTTCCTTCTTGCCATGATCCATCAGAAGCTATACGTGAAGGAACCATCTTTTTGTCAACGCTTTTCCCAACTTCACCTGCAACCTTCGTTACCGATTTTTTGAATTTCGCCTCATCTTCAAAATAACCTAAGCTCGATAAGTCTATTTTTTTCACTTCAGTACCAGTACGCCCATCCACTAAGCTAATTGAATCCTGTACATCAGCCTTAGCCTCTACAACATTCCCACCAAAATCACTTACTAATGCCACATCACTTACTTTTGTACCACAACCACTTACTACAGCTACGCATAGCACCCCTACTAATATACCCTTTATTTTTCGGAACAATATACTCTCTCCTTTTCCCCAACATTATTTCTTATGTAATATTTCACTTTTATGTATCTTTTGTTACAATCATTTTACAATATATTTAGAAAATGTTACAAGTTGTTTTTTTACTCTATTAAAATTACTCTTTTCTTTTATAAATGTCTATACATATTTATATAAATTTTCGAGTTTGATAAGATTGTAACTTTTATGCAACTTATCTCTATCCAGTATATACCATTCAACAGATGAAATACAAATGTAACACCCTTTCATTTCACCTCTCTATTCACCTGCATGCTTCAGAAACCGCAATACCACTTTCTCATATGTGATCATTATTAACAACTTAAACCGAGCTTTTATCGGTAAAAACAATCATTCACTTCAGGTATATAGGTATTTGCCGTGCCACTACTCCGCTTTTGCACATACATTATGATGAATTTAACCTATTATAAAGAAATGGAGGATGTTTTTATGTATCCCTACAATCCTTATGATCCATATAACCAATATGGTTACCAACCTCAGTATGATTTACAGGCACAATACCAACAATATATAGATCAAACAGAACAAGTTAATCCATATGATCAAAATCGACAATTTCAACTTCCAATCTCTTTCCCTGGTACTGGAAACCGTCAATTAGAAAGACGAGTAAATGAGCTTGAGCAAAGAGTACGTCAACTAGAAAACACAGTTGAGCGTCATACGCGTAGATTAAACCGCTTAAATCAGCGTTTACGTACAGTAGAAAATAGGCTAAATATTCCATTTTCAGCATTAGAAGACGGATTTTAATTTCGAAAATAACAAATATATAAGGAAGGGGCTCCCCCTTCCTTATATAAATTGACGAAAGTTTTTTCCATCTCTATACTGATAAGAGTTAATGAAATGAAACAAGGTGATAAATATGGATTTTGAAATAAATTTTCTTTCCTTTTATGTAGTACAAGTAGAAGGAAAAGGTGAAGCAGTTGATAAGCGCTATAAACATTTTCAAACATTAGACGCTGAAGAGTATGAAGATAGCTCTTTAAAAGAATTTTTGAATGGTGAATTATTAAAAATTTCAAAGCGAAAAGTAGAACGTCACGCAAAAACAGAACAAGCCCCAACGAAGATCGGTCGCTTTATTGTAGAAGAAGGGCATGAACTCGATTCAAACCCTCATTACAACTTATTTAATCGTATTCGCTTTGCAGAAACAAAAGAAAACTTCAAAGATATGAGCGAACCTCTCGTTTATACATACCTTGACACAAGCGCTGTACGTGGTGGTGTGTTTTTAATCGCTCAAGCAAAACTACGCAAATACTTTGATGATCCATTCGTATTCGTAATGAAATGTGACTTCGAACCAAAGGTTGCTTCCATTTCTGATGAATCAACACTTATTCGTAACGTTGAAATGGCCATCACAACAAAGAATATGAAATCTATCCAGTACCCATACACGCCTGAAGAAGGTATGGTGGAGCCTGGCGAACTAAAAATACACCAAGCATCACACGCCCGCTACTTTGAAGACTTCTTAAAATTCGTCGAATACGAACGCTCTATGCCTGAAATTATGAAAACACAAGTAATGGACATGGTATACGACCAAATTGAAGATGTATTTGAAGAAGGTACTGAAGAACGTGAACAGTTCGACCAAGCGATGGAAGTATGGGCTGCCAGTCCGAAACGCGAAATTATGGAACAATTTTCAACAGAAGAAGTAATGGAAGCTACTGCTCAAATCGTCGAGCACGCCCCTGAAGTAGAATTAAAGTTAAAAGCAGATCATATCTCTGTAAAGGCGTTGCTTGCTGATTTCGGCGACTTAATACATATCGCAAAGGTAAACGACCGCTATGTATTAATGATTGAGGCTGACACACTTACGTTTGAAAAAGGCTTCTCTCCGATTGAGTTTCTGAAGCCGGATGAGTTGCAAGACGTAATTGAGCGGATTGAGAATAAGCAGCAGTATAGCTATGGATCAGGAGAAATTGAATAGAATAATGTAAAAAAGACAATGACGGGTTAAATTCCATCATTGTCTTTTTATTATCGAAAACATTTTGTATCAAGAACATGCGCTGTAACGTGTCCGTCTTGTATATCTGTTAATGTTATATTGTATGATCCAGCATTTTTTTCAAATGAAGCACCATCTCTCAATGGATACGAGTCTTTTAAACCACTGTCATGCATAATAAGCACTTCATCTCAAAAACTGCTGATTTTTAATGATTGTACGGCATTCCGCAAGAACAACGATGCGAACCGAATAATAAGTTATAAGAAGCAGGAAATTCTTGATTTACACGTTGTACTTCTCGCGCAAATTCTTCTTCGTCTTTTGGCACTCGAATGAGCGCATTTGCTTTTTCTTGTGTATCTATATTGGCTCCAGGCGGTACAAATCTGTTCGCCGAAACACGCACATCATTTGTTACTACTGCATTGTATGAAATAACTGTGCCTTCTCCAATAATCGCATTGTACACAATTGCTTTAAAACCGACGAACACCTTATTTCCTATATAACAAGGACCGTGAATGAGGGCGCCATGCGCAACACTTACTTTTTTCCCAATATAAATCGAATACTCTTTATCATCAACAGAAACGAATTTATTCAATAAACCATGTAAGATAACTCCATCTTGCAGATTTGTGTTTGAACTAATATAAAATGGAGTTCCTTCATCCGCACGAATGCTTACATTAGGAGCTACATATACATTATTTTTAATTCTCACATCGCCTATCACACTAGAAAATGGACTTATGAAAGCAGTTCTATCAATTTTAGGATAACGTTGAATCGGATTAAATGAGGTAATAGGATTGGGGCTGATGAAGGGAGCGAACGACTTATTGTGACTCCTACAATTTCTTTTCGTCAAGAAAACATCTCCTTTAAAATCACATATACAATATGTTATGTACGCTCTGCTATTTTGGAGACAAGTTGTCAAAAAATTTATAAGTATTATAAGGACTTGCTGGCGGATTCACTTACGTTTGAGAAAGGATTCTCTCCTATTGAATTTCTGAAACCGGATGAGTTGCAAGACGTGATTGAGCGGATTGAGAAGAAGCAGCAGTATTCTTATGATTCGAACGGGAGGGAATAAATCCTTCCATGTACTAAACGTTATTTACATAAACAAACTATTTAGTATCTTTTTGTTTTACAGCATTACATGCTCGCTATTTTGAACTTAGTTGATGTTTATATTAAAAACCGATTCTACTAAGAATCGGTTTTTCTGCTTTATAACAAAATATGCTTATTTTTAATCTAAGATAACAACTGCCGCAGGATTCAGTAGATTTGTTTCTTGTTGTACTAGCGTATTTCCATTACAGATATTTACTTCAATATTTCTATTTGACCAAGTCCTTCTGTAAGTTTTTTATTTTTTCCTTTTAGTCACTATGTATGTTGTTCAAATGAAAATTTCATTTCACTACCTCAAATTTATTGTACTCGTAAAAAGATAATTGAAAACGATATTCTGGATGCTCTCTCACCCAATCGTAGGCTTCTTCTAAAATATCCATTATATTTTGTGCGTCATTAAGTTCACTACATTCATTCTTTTTCTGTTTGCATAGAGGGCAGAACCCACTCACTATCTCGGCATTCATCGCACGAATAGTTTTACTTTCTAGGTCAACTACTAGACGAAGAATAAGAGAATGTTCCGCTTTTGTAGTCACCATCATTTCAGCAATCCCATCCTCATTCCAAAAGACTCCGTTTAATTCCATCTGTACGTTGACGTCTTTAATATCCAAGTCTATCACTATCACACCTCCCTTGTATAAAAATCTTACCTTACTCTTCTATTTTAATCGTTAATACTCCACGGTTTAAAGATATGTTAAGTTTTTTCCAATTCTTCTTCTTTGCTATAAGAGGAAGTATAATTACTGCTAAAAGTAACGTGAATATTACACCAAAAACTAAAACGGTTAAAATATTAAAGATCACTTCCATTTAACTGTCCACTCTTTCATTTCTATGAGTTCTTATTTTATTAATACATTTTACAATTCTTACTACGCCTTTATTTTCAAAGCAATTATAACAACAAATTAATTTCTATTTAATATGAAGACTTTATCCACCGTCAAAGCGATAAAATTAAATTTTTGTAGTTAGAAATGGAGGAGAATCTCATTTAACCTCTGTCTTCTCCTCCATCTCAGCCAAATACCTAAGCTGCCGCTCCGCTTTTCTCACCGCAGTAGGAAAGTGTTTTTTCAGAAGTTCTACTGCAGATTCACTTATATAATATCTTTCCGTTATACTTTCCCACGTGTCACTACTTTCAAATGCACTCCATACAAAAGGACGCTCTGCACTTTTTTTCATTTCTTTAAATGCCCATTTTCGCATCTTTTTTTTCGCTTTTTCTGTTAGTTTTCCGTTCTTTACAAGTTCAAGCTCACCATGTCTCTTGTATCGCTTATTAATATCTCTCTCACTATATGCTTTAAGAAATATATTCGCTGTATTCTCAGCATCTGCTAAAGCCCGGTGCTGCTTCCCTTCCCACGTTAAGCCGAGCTGATCCACTGCAAATTGTAAACTTGGTGTATGCTCAAATAATTCTTCATACGCCTGAAAAACAAATTTTTGCACATCAAATCTGCTCTCTTTTTCCATACATGGGCATTCTACACCGTATAATGTACAATCTTGAGATAGAAAACGGTAATCTTCTTTTCCCCATGAAACAAATATTGAATCTTCTCCGATGAACTGAATAAATTTCTCTATAATTTGAGGGAAATTCCCTACACCTATTAAATCTTTCTTTGTAATTCCAGTTAATTTTGTTGTATGACGAGTTAATGGGGCACTTGGTTTTACTAACTCTGAAAATTCTCCAATAACCTTCATTGTACTCACATCTATTTTTACAGCTCCAATATCAACTATTTCTGACGGATCTTCTGATTTATACGGCCTAAAATTCCTTTCAATATCAAACACAATGAAGTGTGTAGCGTTTTTCAATTTATTTACCTCTTTCTAAATTCCTTTTCACACACATACTTTATTTTCAGTATTTATTTATTAATGCACTTTATGCATGAAAAACTTCACATAAAAATCAAAAATTCAGTCTTATTATTACATGTACATAGGAGGATATTCAATAAAAACGCAAAAAAAAAGAAGGGCAAGCCCTTCTTTTTTCATAATTACTTCTTGTTTACGTTTGTAGCTTGAGGTCCACGGTTACCTTGTTCTACTTCGAAAGTAACTTCTTGACCTTCTTCTAAAGATTTGAAGCCGTCGCCTTGGATAGCTGAGAAATGAACGAATACGTCTTCTCCGCCTTCAACCTCGATGAAACCGAAACCTTTTTCTGCGTTAAACCATTTTACTTTACCGTTTTGCATTTAAAAAATCCTCCTACAATGTACCTATATGTACATATTCATTTTCAACCACTTTACAATAATACATCATATATTAAAAAACTGCAACCCCAGAGGAGATTTAACATTGCTATCCTCCTCGGAAGTTACAGCTCATTTAAATCTCTATATTATTAAAAGTAAAATGGTTTAAAGTAACTATATCATACCAATATAATAAAAGTAAAGTTTTTTTAAAGTTATACAGCTTTTTTTCCACTGCATCGCTTTTAATTCACCTGATCCAGCTACAACATAGCCTTCTTTTTCATTAACAATGCGCCAACCATGCCCTTTAACCGAATCACATACTGTAACAATTCCTTCTTCAAGAAGCACACGGCAAACAGTGCTAATTCCCGCCTTATTTTGTGTTGACGTTGTATATAACACATGTTGATCCACACTTAAATCTAAATAACTACTCGCTTTTTGTTCACTTTGACATGTATGCCAACCTATTTTATCACTTTCGATACTCTCATCTATTCTGCAAAAAGAAATATTTCCGCTAATTCCCTTGCACGATCCACTTGCTGCTACTAAATAGGAATTATGTATAGTCAACGCAGAAATCATCTGATTCATCGCTATTTTAATCCTTTTTAATTTACGTGTCTCTAAATCAAAAAGCCAAACACCACCATATTTAGTATGTATTTTCGTACCGATAAATAAGTAATGTTTATATAAAAATAATGATCGAATAGATGGTGCCTCACTACCGTAATTAAGAAATGGCTGAATAGTCTCCCATGTGGAACCAAAATTATTAGAATGATACAGTGTTTTATCTCCATGAGCAATTACTGTTCCATTCTCATTACTACATACATTCCAGCTCGTTGCTTTCGTTGGAAAGCGCTGGATCGTCCACGTTTCTCCACCATTCATACTACGAATAAAAACTCCTTCGTCTCCTACTCCGTAAACTACGTTACCTTCACTATGTAAATCTCGAATTCGTTTTTGGAAACCAGTTAAAGCCTGTTTCCATTCTCCATCTTTTTCAATGAATAAACCATTATATGTAGTAGCTAACAAAAGTTTTCCATCTCTTAACTTTGTAATAGCAGTTGCACTTAACATTGTTTCCACGTTGACACTCCCGTTCCTAGAACTTCTCGGCAAAAGCAATTGCAAAATCACTGCATTTTTCAACGTCTTCTTTATCTTCTGGAGCTAATTCAATTTTCAATCCTTCTTGTACAAGTTCTGCCCCGCATTTTACAAGACGTTCTTCAAATATCGTTACCGCTTCACAAAACAGTTCATACGCCGTATCACCTGATCCAAAAACAGCCACTTTTTTACCCGTTAAATCTATATTTTCTAACTCATCATGGAAATCTTCCGCTTCAAATGGTAATTCACCATCACCCCACGTATAAGATCCTAAAATGATTCCATCATAAGCTAATAATTCTTCAGCATCCATACCTTCCATCTCTTGCAATACTACTTCATGATCAAAGGCATCTAAACTTACTTTAATTAAATCAGCAATACTCTCTGTATTCCCTGACATACTTGCATACGCTATTAAAATTTTCGCCACTTTGGCATCCCCCTCTTACAATAATTGATTCTCATTCTCATTATATTAATAATGATAATCAATTTCAATTATTATTTTCATTCAATTTATATCCTTTTCATTTATGTTAAAAGAAATGGTACATCTGACTATTCCCTTTTCATTTTGAGTATTAACATTCATATTCATCTATTGCCAAATCTAGTTTCTCAACTTATTGTATATACATCCTTTCACATTTAATATGTTGCATATATAATGCGAAAGGCCATTTACACATTTCATTATTTTTAGGTAACAAACAATTTCGATCTTACAAAAAGAGGAGTCTTTCTAATGAAAAAATTTTTTATTAGACTTTTAAAAATATCATCCCTTTTGACAGCACTATTATTAACAGTGGGTGCCATTATTCTATTTGGCACTTCATACGGCCATAATTTACGTGTCATCGCAGCGGAAAGTATTTTAACGTCTCAACATCCGCAATACGCAAAAATTACATTACTGTCTGATAACGAGTTAAATGATATTTCTCAATCCATTACAAATCCAAAATGGAAAAATAGCGATTTTGCCAATACTAAACTTTCAAAACAAGAATTAGAGCGAAAGAAAAATGCACCATTAAACGTTTCGATTGAAACGATAAAGAAAAAATACAATGATCATTTTTTTGAAGGTAAATTAATGACTATTAGTAATCCATTAAATGTAAAGCTCGTTACACAACAAGGTTCAGAAGGGAAAGACGTTGGAGAAAAAATATATGTCATGGCAAAACGAAACCATGCACTTGCTGCTGTAAATGCTAGTGGGTTCTGGGATGAAACGGGGCATGGTGGTGGTAAAACCGGCATCGGTATTGTTATTGAAAACGGGAAAGTTATAAACACACCGCAAGACATTAATACCCCTACTCTCGTCAGTGGACTTACAAAATACGGACAAATGGTTTCAGGAGAGTTTTCTGCTAATCAACTGTTAAATAAGAATGTCGTTTCCGCTGCTGGCTTTATGCCTCAACTAATTGTAAATGGCGAAAAAATGATTACAAATGATGGCGGATGGGGCTATGGTCCCCGAAGTATTATGGCTCAGAAAAAAGATGGATCAATTATGTTTTTCATCATTGATGGAAGACAACCTCATAGTATCGGAGCTTCTTTAAGAGACTGCCAAGATATTCTTTATGAAAAAGGGGCCATAAATGCAATGGCAATGGACGGGGGCTCGTCAGCAACCTTGTACGCAATGGGAGACATTTTAAACATCCCTTCAACCTTATCTCATAAATCACGCTATTTACCAAACGCCTGGGTTGTTACCTCGAACCCTAAGCAACAAGTTCATGTAACAATAGACGGCAACCCCGCAAGCTCTCAAAAGATTTCCGAAATGACAGGATCTACTACTGTAGCTATCAATAAATAAATAAATAAATAAATAAAAAAGAACAGATGACTATACAATCATCCGTTCTTTTTTATTACTTTTTAAAAATACCAAATGGTTTTCCAACTGGTAATACAACTTTTCCGAAGTGTGTATTTAACACGGCTGCTGCTGAACCATAGAAAGATAATAATGAAATACATAGTTCAGAATACGCTGCTAAATTATGCATTGCGTGCGGCATAACACCTAAAGTACTTAATGAAAGACCGATAAATAAGAAATCAATAAGGACGAAAATCATAAATAATACTTTATGTGTTTCCATTGCACCAATTGTCATAAAGATCGTGAAAATCAAGTATCCGATAAAGGCTACACCAAGCTGTTTTGAATCTGCAGTTTGGGCTAATTTTTCGCCAAATACTCCAAGTTGAATTAACCAAGTCATTCCAACACCTAACCAAAATAGGCCGTACGCACCAAATGCTGTTGTACCGAACGTATTGTTATGCTTTGCATCGTGAATGCATGCAAAGATTTGTGCAAATCCTCCTAAAAAGATTGCCCATGGTAATACAAGTGAAACGCCATCTGTTAAGCCTAACTTTTGAGATGATGCTACAAGTGTTACCATCGCTAATCCAAATAGACCGATTCCAGATGGATCTGCTGTTGTCATTTTCACATGATGTGTAGTAGTTTGATTGCTCATATAAACCTCCTGATTATAAACATACTCGAATACAATACTTAAATCAGAAGGCTATGTCAATGGTTTTTTTTGTATGTTGTCAGACCTTATCTTATATAATAATCGAAGATACTTCCAACCACTTCATAAGGTTTTATATTTACATTTTCCAATTCATTTACCGGCATCCATAAAGGAATATAGCTGCCTCTATCTTTCCGTTTGAATTCCTCACCTTTACCACTTCCAAAAATTCCATCTATAATATGGGCATCATAATAATACTCGGTACCGTTATACTCCACCGTTGCAATAAGGTGCCCCATTTGTATATGTACCCCTAATTCTTCGTAAACCTCTCGCTTCGTTGCTTCTTCAGGTGTTTCTCCTTCTCCAATTCCCCCGCCCGGAAAAACAAAATATACCTCACCTTCTCGAACACGTTTTATAAGAGCGATTTTACCACCCTGTATAATTATGGCTGCACCGCGATTTCTTCTCATATTATTACCTTAATGCCAATTGCAACTGTTCCCCACTCTTGCTCTTGTTCTTTCGTATATATTTTGTATGTACTTTCTAACTTTTCCTCTAAACTAACATTTTCACAATCAAATAATTTCCCATCAATTTGTTCATACATTTCTTTAAAGCTCTCGTATCGCCTTACCTCTGTTACCTTTACAACAATTATTTCTGCCGTCACAAGGTTAGTAAATACAATTTCATCACCTTGTTTTATTTGTTGACGCTTTTTATCATACAATCTAACTTCATATACTTTTTTACCCGAACAAATTGATTGAAAAGGTCCGTTATATAGCCCCATTTGGTGTCTCATATTTTCCCCCTCCTTATAATTAGTTTAACATACAGCCTATATTGTACGAGAACTTGCATGTTTTTTCTCTTGCAAGAATATCCACCTTCCTTCCAACTTGCATATACTGTTCCATATCCATTACTTGCTACAGAAAGGATGCTAAATTAATCATGTTATATTTAAATCAAAAACCTGAATACGCCCAATATGATATTGGTGATTATACCTATAGCAAAGTAGGCCCTACTATTTTTTCGTGGAATGATGAAACAAAATTAAAAATAGGCAAGTTTTGTTCATTAGCAGAAGAAATCGTTTTCATACTTGGCGGTGAACATCGCGCTGATTGGATAACGACTTACCCATTTAATGCTCTTTTCGATGAAGGAGCACATATTACTGGTCACCCTTCGTCAAAAGGTGATATCGTAGTCGGTAACGATGTATGGATTGGTTATCAATCCTGTATTTTATCTGGAGTTACAATTGGTAACGGGGCCATTATTGGTGCGAAGAGTGTTGTTACAAAAGACGTACCTCCATATGCAATTGTGGCTGGGAACCCTGCCAAACTAGTTCGATATCGTTTCCCACAAGAAACCATTGAAAAACTAGAAAAACTTGCATGGTGGGACTGGGATATTTCTGTCATAAAAGGAGCTATTCCATTTCTACTCTCCAACAAAACCAACGAATTTTTCACCTCACCCGAAAAAGAATCTACATGATTGATACACATAAAAAAGAGCATCCTATTCTTACAAGATGCTCTTTTTGTATTTATTTTTTATTTATTTGCAAGTGATTACATGGAGAACATTGAAATGGAATTTTATCTAAGCAATTAAAGTTCGTTTCGCAAATTTGTTCTATCGTTGGAACAAATGGAATGACAACTATGTTACTATCTATTATTTGTGTAACAGGTGGCAATACTGTGCCTACTTGATGTTCGAAGCGGATACTCGCTTGATTAATATAATTCCCTGAACCACTTGGTGCGCTCTGAACTGCTACTTGAAACGAAACTGTCCGCGCTTCACCCGGATTTAAACTCCCTATAAGAAACCCCGATACTGGACTTACATTTCGTAATGGAACACTATCGACTATTACGCTTCCAGCGATAAATCGAACACTACTATCTAACATGTCTTGAAAACGAATATTTTGCATGACAGTATCACCTGTATTTGTAATGACTGTCGTAAACGTAATGACATCTCCAATTGTTGCTGTTTGAAGATCTGCCGTTTTTACAACTGTCGTTGAAACATTTTGAGGGATAAACGGGATAACAACTGTATTGCTATCGCCTTCAACTACTACAGGCGGCTCATTCGGATTTACAGTTGCGAGTCCAGTCGCTGTAGCAGTATTTGTAACTAAATTATTTATTTGTCCTCCTGTTATTACAACTTGGAAATTAATAATTGCCGCATCATTTGGCTGAAAATCACCTAGCGGGATACCAATATTCGGATTAGCAAATGGAAGAGGTACATCATTTACCGTTACCGTGCCATTTATAAATAACGTATTTGGATCAATGATATCTGTTAAAACAATATTCGTCACAGGAACTGTACTATCATTTATAACGGCAATTCCGTAAGTGACAACATCTCCTACCATTGCTACTTCAAAATTCGCTCCTTTTGCAACAAATAAGATTGCAGTATTTACTGTCACAATAACTGTATTACTCGTGTCCATCACTGTAATCGGCGGCTCTCCTGGTACTAAAATATATTCTGCGGATGCCCCAGCAACGTTCACTACTGTACCACCATCTGGAAAACTTGTAATCGTAGCTTCATATGTTACAATCACCGTTTCACCGACTGGGATATCTGGTATCGTAAATCCAGCCTGTGGATTTAACCCCGGCTGCGGAACTCCATTAATTGTTACACTATTTGGTACAAAAGCAGCTTCCGGAGATAGCACATCAATAAATTGAACATTCATCGCATCAGCCGTACCAGTATTTAATATGCGAACACGGTACGTTACCGTTTCTCCTACTCCAACAATTGAATGATCTACTTCTTTCAGCATATCTAAACTGCCTCTATTTACTGGTGTGACTGTCGTATTACTTGAATTCGTGATTGTAAACGGAGGTTCTCCTGGAATCAATACAAAATCACCAGTTACACTCGCCGAATTCATAATACTATTAGAAGGTGGTATTGCGATTACATTTACTTCAAATGTAATTAATACGCTATTACCTACTGCAAGATCCGGTAATGAAAAACCTACAAAAGGATCTAAACCTACTTGCGGGATCCCATTTATTTGTACACTTCCTGGAACGAATTCTAAACTAGGCGATGGAACGTCAATAAACTGAACATTTGTCGCTGTTACCGTTCCCGTATTTGTAACTTGCACACTATACGTTAACGTATCTCCTAATCGCGTTGCTTGTTTATTTACTGTTTTTATTATATTGAAGCGCCCTCTATTTACCCTCGTTATTGTCGTATTACTTGGCTGATTTACTATAACTGGTGGTTCTCCTGGCACTAAAGTAAAGCTTCCCGTTATATTTGCAACGTTCGTAATTGTTCCTGATGAAGGGATGGTTGTAACTGTCGCTTGAAACGTCACTATAACAGTTTCGCCAACGAGTATATCTCCAACTCCAAATCCAGTAATCGGATTTAAGTTTGGTTGCGGGGCTCCATTTACCGTGACACTATTTAGTACAAATGATGCTCCTGCTGAAATCGTATCAATAAACTGAACATTGTTAGCTGTTACTGTTCCTGTATTCGTTATTTGCACTGTATACGTTAATACATCTCCAACTAGGGTAGCATCTCTATTTACTTGTTTAATAACATTAAAGCGCCCTCTATTTACAGTTGTGAGTGTTGTATTACTTGGCTGATTTACTATAACCGGTGGTTCTCCTGGTACTAATATAAAGCTTCCAGTAACATTTGCCGTATTGGCAATCGTTCCATTTGATGGAACGCTGACAACAGTTACTTGGAATGTGACTTCTACACTTCCCCCTGGATTTATATCTGGAAGTGGGAATCCATTATTAGGATTGAACCCAGGTTGTAACACACCGTCTATCGTTACACTGTTCGGTACGAATGTTATAGAGGAAGGTAATACATCACTATATTGAACATTCGTCGCTGTCACTGTCCCTGTATTTTGAACTACTGTTGTATATGTGATTGTATCGCCTACTGCAACAACCGGCTGACTTACTGATTTTAAAACATTCAAACCAGATTCATTTATTTCAGTTAATGTCGTGTTACTTGTCGTCGTTTCAGTAATAGGCGGCTCTGTTTCACTTACAGCAAATGTAGCCGTAACATCCACAAAATTAACAACTGTTCCACCTTGGGGTATGCTCGTTACCATCTCTTGATATGTGACAAGTACAAAATCACCTACAGGTATATCTGGAACTGTAAAGCCTAGGAACGGATTGAATCCAGGTTCTGGTATTCCGTTTATACTCACACTTCCTGGAACAAATGCTACACCACTCGTACTAGAATCAAGAAATTGAACATTCGTTGCCGGCACTGTTCCAAAGTTAAAAATTAGTACATCGTAGGTTAATATTTCCCCAACCGTTGCTGACCCTTTATCTACTAGTTTTAACGGAAAAATAGACGCTATATTAATCGTCGTAACGACTAAATTCGTTAATATCGTTTGCGTAATAGGTGGTTCCTGCGGATTTGGTTGTGAAGTAAATGTAACGTCAGCATCGTTTAATATAACTTCATTATCTGGAATCTCAGTAATCGTCACCTGGAACGTTACCGTAATACTTCCACCAGCATTTAATAACGGAGTAACTGTAAATCCTATTTCAGGATTTACACCAAGTTGCTGTATTCCACCTATCGTTACACTATTTGCAACAAATGTCGTTCCTTCTGGAATTACATCTTGGAAGAACACATCTGTAACAGGAATAATTCCTACATTCGTTATTAGCACTGTATACGTTAATACATCGCCAACAGCTCCAGCGGCAACATTTACTGTTTTTGTTGCTGTCACCTCACCAGGAGGTGGTAATGGTATTGTAACTACCGTCGTATTACTTGAATTTGTCGTTGTTACAGGTGGTTGTAAAGGATTTAATAAGAAAGTGGCTGTAGCAGATGCTGTATTCAAAACAGCTCCGCGTGTAGACGGTGCAACAACTGTAACTTGGAACGTTACTGTCAATGGTGCCCCAGCTGCAATATTAGGAAGCGCAAAACCTACATTTGGATCAAATCCAGGTTGAGAAGTTCCATTTATCGTTACACTATTTGCGACAAATGTTGTTTCTGGAGCAACTGTATCAATGAAGGAAACATTCGTTGCTGTAACTGTTCCGTTATTTCGAATGACAACAGAATACGTGTAAGTTTCTCCAAGTGCTGCTTGTTGTACAGATGAAGATTTTTGTATATTTAACTGCGCTGTATTTACTTGTGTCACTACAAAATTACTATTCGTAACAGTCGTTATAGGAGGTCCTGCCGGATTTATAAGGAAACTTGCAGTAACGTTCGATTGATTTCTTATATTCCCTCCACTTGGAACACTCGTCACTGTAACTTGAAACGTAATCGTAGCGGTTTGCCCGACTGGAATATTTGTAACCGGAAAACCTGCTATAGGGTCTGCACCTTGCTGAACAACTCCATTTATCGTTACACTATTCGCTACAAATGTAGCTCCAGATGGGATTGGATCTTGAAAAATGATATTTGTTGTAGGAACAGTTCCTGTATTTTGAATAAGAATCGTATACGTTAACGTGTCTCCTACACCTGCTTGCGGCGTATTTACACTTTTTATTACATTAATTGATCCTACATTTACTCGTGTCACAACGATATTACTAATCGTTACAATTGTAATCGGTGGCTGCAGAGGGCTTACTTGAAAATCAGCAGTGACATTTGCATTATTCGGAAGTACTCTATTCGTCGGTACACTTGTTACCAACACTTGAAAAATGACTGTTACCATCGATCCAACCGGAATATTTGCAAGCGGAAAACCAATAGTCGGATCTGATCCTGGTTGCGGGGTTCCGTTAATCGTTACACTATTTGCTACGAATGTTGTACCAGCTGGTATCGGATCGAGAAATGATACATTTGTCGCTACTACCGTGCCGCTATTTTGTATAGTAACTGTATACGTTAACGTATCTCCTACACCTGCTTCACTTGCATTTACAATTTTCATCACATTTAATCCTGCAGAATTTACGACTGTCATTACGGTATTACTTGGTACCGTCACAGTAATTGGTGGTTCTGTTGGATTTACAAGAAAATCTCCAGTGACATTCGCATTATTTACAACATTATTTCCTTGTGGAATTGAATCAATTAATACTTCAAACGTAACAATTACACTCGCACCAGTAGGTAAATTATTTAATGTAAATCCAAGTTCTGGATCTGCCCCTTCCTGTAAAACACCATTAACCAATACACTATTTTCAATAAATAACGTCCCTTGTGGAATTGAATCTTGGAAAAATACATTTGTAGCTGGTACACTACCTGCATTTATTATTTCGATTGTATATATTAAAATATCTCCTACAGTTGCAACACTCGTATTCACAGATTTTATAACTTCAAAGCTCCCTGTTTGTACTGTCGTATTCACGACGTTACTCGGAACAGTAATCGTAACTGGTGGTTCACTCGGATTCACTTGAAAACTTGCGGATACAGTTGCACCATTTAAAATATCTTCATTTGGCGGATCCTGCTCAATTAATACTTCAAATGTAACTACAACTGTCTGAGCCGCAGGGATATTCGGAAGAGAAAATCCTGAATTTGGATTTAGTCCACTTTGTGGTATTCCATTAATTGTTACAGAGTTTGCAACGAAAGAAACCGCTGAAGAAGTAGTGTCTTGGAAAAATACGTTTGTTAACGGAACGTTACCTGTATTTTGGACGGCAATCGTGTATGTTAAAGTATCACCTACTGCCGCTTGAGCTGTATTTACTTCTTTTATTACATTTAAACCACCTGTATTAACTTGTGTTACAACGGTATTCGTTTGCCTATTAATCGTTACTGGCGGTTGATTCGGAATAACGACGAAATTAGCAGATACATTACCGCGATTCGCAATCGTACCTCCTGATGGGGTAGATGTAACTCGTACTTGAAAAGTCACCGTTCTACTTCCACCTGGAGATATATTCGCTACTGTAAACCCAGTCGCTGGATTTGCCCCAGGTTGCGAAACTCCATCAACAGTTACACTATTTGGTATAAAAGTCGTTCCAATTGGGATTGGATCTTGAAAAATAACGTTCATCGCCAGTACATTTCCTGTATTTTCAATTGTAACGGTATACGTAAGAACGTCATTAACTGTCGCAAAAGCTCTATCTACTGTTTTTCTCGTTCTTATATCAGCTATATTTATTGTAGTAAATACTGTATTACTCGTCGCTTGGCCTGAAACTGGTTGTTGACCAGGAACCGGAATAAAGTTAAACGTTGCACTTGCACGGTTCGGAATTGGATTTACAAGAGGATTAGATGTCACTCGAACTTGAAAGCGCACTACAGTCGTTTGCGAAGCATTAATGCTTCCAAGATTAATACTACTTGCTGGATTCGCTCCTGGACGCGCCACTCCATTTACCGTAACACTATTTGTTACAAACGTTGTTCCAGCAGGTATACTATCAACAAAAATAACATTATTTGCAGCGACATTCCCATTGTTTGTGACATTCACTGTGTAGGTTAGTACGTCATTAAGTGTTGCCGTCTGTAGATCTACAGATTTTTGCAAACTTAGATTTGCACGGTTTACCGTCGTCTGTACTGTATTTGAAGAAGCTGTACTTGTGATAGGAGGACTTCCGACGAAAGGACGGAATTGGTAAGATACCATTGCACGGTTGGAAATTGGATTTGGATTTGGGAATGACGTAACTCTCACTTGAAATGTAACAATTCTTTGAGCGTTATTTGGGATTGTACCTAAATTTATTCCACTAGCTGGATTCGCACTCGGCTGCGTTACTCCTCCTACTGTCACACTGCCGGCTATAAATGTCGTTCCATTCGGAATACTGTCTTGTAATACAACGTTATCTGCACTTCCCGTCCCTGTATTCGGAACGGTAATCGTATAGGTGAGAATATCTCCAACCGCTGCAACTGTTTTATCAACCGATTTAACAGGATTTATGATTGGCCCCGTCGCATCTATTTGAACACCAAAACCAGCCGCTGCATACCCATCTCCATTTGTAATGAAGCGAACTGTCGCTGACGTTTGATTATTTACTAATGATGATGAAGCATCTACATTCGTAATATCCCACCCTTGTCTTCTGACAGCCAAGGCTGCCCCTAACGGCTGATTCAAATTCCCAAACGTACCGCTCGTATCTAAATTCCCATTGTCATTACAAATTTGTGATTGAAAGAAATTATTTGCGGGATTTCTCGGCCCGAATAATGCAACTGTAGCATTCGCGTTCGGCCCAAAACGAAGTTGATCTCCAACAATGTTAGAATCACCTTCTTGAGCAGTTACAAGTACTCTTCCTGTAACTGTCCCCGTAGACGGCGTTGCAAAACCTGAAATAATAGCATCAACTGGTGGCGATGAAGCATCGATGATTTCTTGACCTGCATACACTGATAAATTTCGAAGTGGTAAACTCGCATTTTGATAAACTACCTCAAGTGTCCAGCCTACCGATCGACTAATAGTTGAATTGGCAGCAGTTCTCGCAGCAGGAACACTCCCAGTTGTATATGTCCCCGCTCCTCCTCCATTAACAAAGTTTGTTACATTGGCAGATCTAACGTAATAAAACTGATTCCCAACTGATCCTTGTTGAGCAGTTGCAGGATCTGGTGCAACTGAAAATGTTCCCGCTGGTGTTGTAAACGAAATATTATCATTTAAAAATGCAGTAACATCCTCAGTATCAGTCCTGTATGTGCCAGCCCACACTAGTTCTGCGTATAAAACACTACTCCCTGCTGGAAGGTTTAAAATTGCACTTGAAGAATTTAATGGCCAATCATTTGTCGTTCCTGCTGGGAACCCTGGCACTTGAAGCGATGTATTTACTGTAGTAAATACATCAATCGTACCGAAGTTATTGCCTGGTGCAGGAGATGTAGGACTGAGTCCTAACGTGTTCCCAGTGAACGTGACGGCACCAGTTACTGTCGTTGTAAAGCGATTCATAAAAGGCACATAATCATCTCATTTCATTTATAGTAAAAAGTGCTCTATACTATAAAATGTAGACAAACTATAGAGTGTACGTTGTCCAACAAAATTCCGCACATACGAGAGGGGTTTATAAAACTATGCGCTACGTTATCGTAACAGGAACTTCACAAGGTTTAGGTGAGGCAATTGCCACGCAATTGTTAGAAGAAAATACAACGGTCATCTCTATTTCTAGAAGAGAAAATAAAGAGCTTACTAAACTTGCAGAGCAGAATAACAGCAATTGTATTTTCCATTCCGTAGACCTTAAAGATGTACATAATTTAGAAATTCATTTTAATGACATTCTTTCTTCTATTGACGAAGGCACTGTCTCATCTATTCATTTAATTAATAATGCGGGCACAGTTGCACCAATAAAGCCCATTGAAAAGTCAGAAAGCGAACTATTGATTACGAACGTTCAAATTAATTTAATCGCACCTATGATTCTTACATCCACTTTCATGAAACATACGAAAGGCTGGAAAGTAGATAAACGTGTTATAAACATTTCATCTGGTGCAGGAAAAAACCCTTACTTTGGCTGGGGTGCTTATTGTACAACGAAAGCTGGTGTAAATATGTTTACACAGTGCGTAGCTACTGAAGAAGCGGAAAAAGAATTTCCTGTAAAAATCGTCGCTTTTGCACCAGGTGTTGTTGATACAAATATGCAAGCACAAATTCGTGATACAAATAAAGAAGACTTTATTAACTTAGAACGATTCACCGCATTAAAAGAAGAAGGAAAACTACTGTCACCTGAATATGTTGCGAAAGCTATTCGTAACTTACTAGAAACCGAGGAATTTCCGCAAGGCGAGGTTATTCGAATTGATGAATAGAGAAAAGGCACGCTAATATAGCGCGCCTTTTCATTCTATTTCTCCAAAAATACAAGCACAGACTCCATAATTTGCTCATAACCAATTTCCTGATAAATTTTATTAGATGTTGGATTTGCTAGATCAGTATATAGTGTAGTTGTTTTGTAGCCTTCATCTAACATACATTGACTGAGTGCCGCCACACAATTAGATGCGTACCCTTTTTTTCGTGCTTCTTTCGGTGTATATACAAAATTGACTGTTATATTATTTGTAGTCGGTCTCGTTTTTGCAGCTACAGAAACGAGTTTACCATCCACTTCTAGACCAAACAGACGATTATTAGTGATTAATGTATGTGCGGTTTGTTTCGCTTCTTCTTTCGTAGTTGGGAGCTTCACGTCTTCGCAAAATTGATATATCCATTTTTCTATTAATGGTAGCTCATCACTATTTATTTCTCGAAAAACCCCCTCCTCGTTCCACTTTTTCTTAACTTGTTGTAATGCATACACACCTTGTTCCATTACAACATTAGTTTTCTTATTTTCTAACACCGCAACCTCTTCCGCTAATTTCTGTACATTTTTCTTATTACCGATTAATCCAGGAATATCTGGATATACTTTCGTTAACTCTTTTGCAAGTTTCACTATATCTACTTCCGAAATTTCAGAAGTTGCAACAATCATTTGTATCTTCTCTTCTGTTTGAAGAAATACAACTGCAATTTCTTCTCCTCGTTTCGCTACCCCCATAAACGTCGGTTCTTGAGCTACTTGTAATATGCCTAACATTAAATTATTTTCCCGCTCATTCTTTTCTAAAAATGGTGTAACATCTTCTTTAAAATGAAGAATCTCTTTATATACGTGTAATTGAATCATCGACAATCTCTTCCCTCAATTTATATTTTAATAAAGTATTGGCGATTAATTCATTAAATCCTTCTTTTACGATTCGATAATATTTGAAACTAATGTGTTCAAATCATTCTCAGCATGCAAAACTCTCTTCTTTTCCTTCTCAAATAGCTCTTCTTCTTTTCGAAACGATTCTTTACGTTTATTAATCATACGCTCCATCTCTTTTTTACTCGGTCCGCCGTATACATTTCTTTTTTGAATAAAAGCTTCTGGTGATATAATTTCTTTCCACTCTTCTTCTAATAAATTTACTTTCAAATTTTCTTGTAAGTATACATTTATGTCTTTGAAATTTAATTCATGTAACTCCTTTTTCTGCTCCAATGACATATTCGCAATCGCACTTGCTGCATGATGTGCATGCCGAAATGGTATTTCATAGTTTTTTGTTAAAACATCTGCGAAATCTGTAATCGTAATCGCGTGTTTATATGAACGATTTTTTAACGTTTCCTCTTCTACTTTCATCGTTCGAATAACTGCGTTCATAATACAAAAAACACGAATCGCCTTTTCGATTCCTTTATATAAATGCGGCTGCAAGTCATCCTCCGTATCGACAATATCGCCAAATGGTGTATTATGAATCATTTGAAATACAGTAAATGCTTCCCCTAAAGCACTACTCGTAATAGCACGGGCATGTTCTATCGAAACAGGATTTCGTTTTTGCGGCATAATACTACTTATTTGCACATATGGCTTCGTTACAGTAATCCCATCATATTCTTTCGTCGCTAATAGTAAAAAATCATGAATCCACCTACTCGTATTCGTCATAATTACCATTAGTAACGAGCTAACTTCTAATAAATAATCCGCTCCAGCAACAGCATCATATGAGTTCTCAATTACATTTGTAAACCCAAGTAACTGTGCCACTCGTTCTCGCTTAATTGGGAAGCTTGTTGTAGAAAGGGCAGCTGCCCCCATTGGAGAATGATTTAAAAGATGATACGCTTTTTTCATTCTTTCTAAATCTCGTTGCATCGTATCGTAAATTGCCAAAACATAATGACCAAATGTTGTCGGCTGCGCCGGTTGTGTATGTGTATACGCGGGCATAATTGTTTCCATATGTTCACCGGCGAGCTCCAGCATACTTTCTTGCAGCAATAAATGATGTTCCATTAACCGCAATACAAATTGCCGTAAACTCATGCGATACATCGTTACACCCATATCATTTCTACTTCTACCGATATGCATATTACTTACAAATTCACACTTTGCTTCTTGAGAAAGCAAATGTTCAACTAAGAAAAAAAGATCTTCATGTTGCTCTGTATATAGCAACTTCTCCTTTGGAATCCCCTCTACTTTTTTAAGTGCGATTAATATAACTTTCGCTTCTTCTCTTTTCATTAACTTCTCTTCAGTTAACATAGTAATATGTGCCCTATGCACTTGAAACATATCTTTTAATAAATAATTACGCTGAAAATTAAATACGTGCTGTAATACACAATCTACATATGTTTTCCCAGGGAAATCAGCGCCTTCATTCTTAATAAACTCTTCTTTACTCTGTTTCATCACCTTTTCCCCTTTCGCCTAAGTGTTACTACCCATCATACCCAAGGATGGTGAAAAAGTGCTTGTACATAAAAATAAACTCGGCGCTCATAGCACCGAGTTTATTTAATAAAAGTCGCATCATACTTATCACTTTGCAACACTTGAAAGTGTAGATTTGCTAAATGTTTACGTATTTCAGCACTGTCATCTTCATTTAAATTATTTGCCAAGAAAACAATTTCTGTACAGTTTCCGCGTTTATCCATTGCATAAACTGCTTTTGTTACCGTCCATGGTGTATAACCATTCTTTTGTCCAGCATGCCTGAATGTTTTACGATATTTCTTTGCGCTCATATCTGTTTCAACGATATTCGCCCACACTTTTTCTTCCGCTTCTGTAAGACCACCTTGATGATTTGCCTTTTGAAGCAGTACCATATAATCGTTAGCGGAAGCAGCCGGCAATCTATCCGACCAAATTTTGTCGTAACGTTCCTCTAAATACAGAGGAATTTCCTTCTGTAATAATGGTCCCTTCTTTTTTAAGCGTTCATGAATAATCATAGCATATTCACGATATTGCTCTTGAGACATTTCTTTTAACTTTTTCTCTATTTTATATTTTGGAACATGTAATTCTTTATGCAAATATCCCGGAATGTATAAAGATGAAACAATCGGAAATAGCGGTTGATGTGCAGGAAGTGCTAAACTTTGTAAATTCCGATTAATATTGTCTAATCCTAATACCTCCATTAAATATTCAGTATTTGCATTAGAACTAAACTTAACCATTCCTTTTGCAACTTCTTCTAAAGAAACCGCTCCTTCAGTTATCTTTTCTTTTTTTTGCAAATAATTTTGCCATCTATCTTGTGCACCACCATCTGTACCCGGCACATAATAACGATTCACATCATTAATTGAAACGAAACTAGACGGATCGATTTTCCCCTCTGTAACTTGTTTCGTATATTCAAGCGCCACAATTAACTTCATCGTACTAGCAACTGGCAATACAACATCCGGATTTACAGAATACACGACTTTATCATTTCTTTTTATTAAAAGTGCACTATTCTTTTCATCTTTATGTTCTTCAATAAAGGATGCTATGTACTGCGCATCATCATTATTTGAACTCCACACTTTTTTCACTAAAAAGTTACCTGATATCAGCAAAACAAAAATACCCACAATCACTGCGCATACTATAGTTTTTTTCAAGTAAAATTCCTCTCCTATTGTGTAACTCTTCTCTATTTATCTCTTAAAAACAAAATAATGGAGATGATTATTTAAATAATCATCTCCATTATTTTAACTTGTATGTTCCTATTATGTCTACGTCATAATTTTCACAAAATCCTCAAGAAACTTTTTATAATGTAATGACCAACCAATTCTCACCCAATTTTTCAATGCTTTCGCTTCAGGCTGCGGGCGAAAATCAGCGATACTTTCCCCTTTCGCAACTCCAATCGTATCGACATCAACACGGCGATACACGTAATCTAAAAGAGATGGATTTGCCGCTACCATCATTGTAACAACGTCATGTACTGGACTACCTGTTATTTTGGGATTTAACTTTTTATAAGCTTTATAATAATACGTAAATATCGGTTCGATTAACTTATTAAAACTTGTTTTAGAGTGTTTCGTAATATATTTTACCATCTCTGGTGTAATAATAGCTTCAGATGTAACGTTAAGTGGCACTACTGTCACATTTTTTGCATTTTGCATAACTAATTGTGATGCAATTGGGTCACCATGAAAATTGGCTTCCGCGACTGGTGTAACATTTCCGGGCATTAAAAAAGCACCGCCCATTATATAATATTCTTTCACATACTTCATCATTGGTTTTTCTAAAATAAAAGCTGTTGCCAATGTTGTTGACCTACCAGCATCAACAATAATTAATTCTCCTTTATACTTTTCAAGAATATCGAAAAATGCACAAAAGGGTTTTATATTTGGTGAAAAAGCTTTTGGGGGTTTAATAGGTCCTAAGCCATCTACGCCGTGAATTTCTGGATAATACGTCACAAAATCACCAGACAAAGGTATTTTAGCACCATTAATAACAGGTATATCTTCCCTGCCAGCTATTTGCAATAAATACGCCGCATTACTCGTCGCCTTTTCCTGCGTTACATTCCCATATCCAGTTACGACTCCAACGATATCAATATCAGGATGCAACAATCCATACATAATTGCTAAAGAGTCATCAATTCCCGGGTCTCCCAAAAACAACACTTTTTTCATCGACCTCAACTCCATCCCCTCAGTTGTTATTAATTTATGAATAAACATGGATATACAGAATAGAAAAGAACAAATTCAGAAGAAAAACGTAGTCCTATATGGACTACGTTTTTCTTCTAACTTATACTGTTTTTTTCACAACACTCATACTTCCAATGATGTAAGCGATAAACGCCAAGCAAATCGGGAAAACAACTGTATGTATACCAAATGGATTAGGGTAGCAAAGGTGAATAAACATATAGGAACCTACTCCAACTAAAATAGATGCGAGAGCTCCAATTGCATTTCCCTTTCTCCAATATAAACCTAGTACAATCGGCCAAATGAACGCTGCTTCTAAACCACCGAAAGAAAATAAATTTAACCAAATTAAAAAGTCTGGTGGCTTAATAGCGGCAGCATATACGAGTAATCCTACGATACCAGTAATCCATAGGCTACCTTTCTTTATCGTACTATCCGCGGCATCTTTATTTATGTAGTTCACATATATATCTTTAATAATTGACGAACTTACAAGTAATAATAATGAGTTCACAGTAGACATTATCGCTGCCATTGGTGCAGCTAAGAAAACTCCAGCTAACCAAGGTGGCAACACTTCCATCGCGAGTAGCGGCATTACTTTATCTGGTACCGTTATGCCTGGAAGGACTACTCTTGCAAACACACCTGTTAAATGCATACCAATCATAATTGTGCCGACGACAACCGTTCCAATGATTAATGCTTGGTGCATAGCTTTTGAATTTTTATAAGACATAGCACGCACACTAATTTGCGGTAATCCAACGACACCAATTCCAATTAAAATCCAAAATGATGTGACATATGATTTCGTTAAACTTCCATCCGCTCCGAACGGTGTTATTAAATTCGGATTAATTTGAATAAGTTCCTGCATAATCTTTTCAACTCCGCCACCAGCAATGACAGTAGCAATTAAAATGATTGTTGTGCCGACTAACATAATGATTCCTAATAACGTATCTGATAAAGCGACTGCACGAAATCCACCAATTAACACATACACAAGTACAGAAAATGTAAATAAAAATAGTGCCGTTGTGTAGGAAAGTCCTGTTAGCGACTCAATTAATCGTCCACCGCCAACCCACTGGGCTACTGTTGCCGAGAACAAAAAGATTATAATACATAACGCAGAAAGAACAACTACCGCTTTATTATTGTATCTACCCTTTAAATAATCAATAAGCGTAATTGCTTCCATTTTCCTAGCGATAATAGCAAACTTTTTACCGATAACCGTTAAAACGATATATCCTGTGACAACTTGAATCGCTGATAACAGCACCCATCCAAGACCCATATTGTAAGCAATACCAGGCCCGCCGATAAAGCTACTTGCACTACCGTACGTAGCAATCATCGTCATAGCTAATAATAAGCCACCAAGTTCACGCCCACCAAGAAAATATTCTTGTAAAAATTTATTATTAGCGGTTGCTTGTACACGTCTTGATGCATATACACCAATTAAAAACACAACGATAAAAGAAATTATCATTGGGATTATTACATACCAATTCATCTATCATTCCTCACTTTTTTCTTCCTCATCGAGTGAAATATCTTGAAATAAAAAACGAACAACTAAAATAAGCAAAATAACCATTACGATAAATCCAACGATACAGCTATAAAAAAACCATGCTGGAAAACCTAATACATATGTATATTCACTCGGATCCTTACTTCCAAGCCCATAAGCAAATCCATACCATATTATAAAATTAATAATAGCTAATCCAAGACCAATTAACGCTTCTCTATGGGCAACTCGAAAGCGCGGATCATCATGATAATTCTTCATTTTCCCCCTCCTCTCACGATGTATAATTGTACCACTGTTTTTCTAGTTTTTCCTACTAGAAAACAAAAACGCGCAGGATTTTTTGTAATTATATAGAATACAATGTTTCATTACATATTTTTTACAATTGTAACGAAAATGAAATTTGAATTTTCAACATTTTTTATTTATGATTTTAAGTAGAGGCTTTTCATCTAGTTCCCACATCCTTGATTTCGGAATAAACGCCGTCTCGTACTGCGTTTAAATTATATTTTCAAGGGGGTTATACAATGAGTCAACTAGCTGTAAATCTTCATGAAAAGGTAGAGAAATTTCTTCAAGGCACAAAGAAACTATATGTGAACGGAGCGTTCATCGAAAGCGCTTCCGGAAAAACATTTAAAACTCCTAACCCAGCAACTGGTGAAACACTCGCTATCGTTGCTGAAGCTGGTCGCGAAGACATTCATAAAGCTGTGGTAGCTGCTCGAATGGCTTTCGATGAAGGTCCTTGGTCACGCATGAGCACTGCTGAACGCAGCCGTCTTATGTACAAGCTCGCTGATTTAATGGAAGAGCATAAAGAAGAGCTCGCACAGCTCGAAACGTTAGATAACGGAAAGCCAATCCGTGAAACAACGGCGGCAGACATACCACTTGCAATTGAGCATATGCGCTATTATGCTGGCTGGGCGACGAAAATTGTTGGTCAAACAATTCCTGTTTCCGGTGATTACTTTAACTATACACGCCATGAGGCTGTTGGTGTCGTCGGTCAAATTATCCCTTGGAACTTCCCACTTCTTATGGCAATGTGGAAAATGGGAGCTGCGCTTGCTACAGGATGTACAATCGTTTTAAAACCTGCAGAACAAACTCCACTATCCGCTCTATACTTAGCTGAATTAATTGAAGAAGCTGGATTCCCGAAAGGTGTTATTAATATCGTTCCTGGATTCGGTGAATCAGCTGGACAAGCACTTGTTAATCATCCACTCGTTGATAAAATTGCATTTACTGGTTCTACTCCAGTCGGTAAACAAATTATGCGACAAGCATCTGAATCATTGAAACGTGTTACTTTAGAGCTTGGCGGTAAATCACCGAACATTATTTTACCAGACGCCGACTTATCTCGCGCGATTCCTGGTGCACTTTCTGGTGTTATGTTTAACCAAGGACAAGTATGCTCTGCTGGATCACGCTTATTTATTCCAAAGAAAATGTATGATAATGTCATGGCTGATCTCGTCCTCTATTCTAAAAAACTAAATCAAGGTGTCGGTCTTAACCCTGAAACAACAATCGGTCCTCTCGTTTCCGAAGAACAACAAAAACGTGTAATGAGCTACATTGAAAAAGGGATTGAAGAAGGCGCTGAAGTACTTTGCGGAGGAAGTAATCCATTCGATCAAGGCTACTTCGTTTCTCCTACAGTATTCGCTGACGTAAATGACGAAATGACGATCGCAAAAGAAGAAATTTTCGGTCCAGTTATTTCTGCAATACCTTTTAACGATATTGATGAAGTAATTGAACGTGCAAATAAATCACAATTCGGCTTAGCGGCTGGTGTGTGGACAGAAAATGTTAAAACAGCACACTATGTTGCAAGTAAAGTACGTGCTGGTACTGTATGGGTAAACTGTTATAACGTCTTCGATGCAGCATCTCCATTTGGAGGATTTAAACAATCTGGCCTTGGCCGCGAAATGGGATCTTACGCGCTGAACAACTATACAGAAGTGAAGAGCGTTTGGATTAACTTAAATTAACGAGAAAGAACCTGACCTACTCGGTCAGGTTCTTTTCATTATGTATTCATTTACACTTGCAACCCACCGCTCACATTTAATACCTCTCCTGTAATGTAAGACGCATACTCTGATGCTAAAAAGGCAGCTGCGTTTGCAATATCTTCCGGCGTTCCGATTCTTCCAACTGGAATCGCTCCAACCATTTTCTCTTTTACTTTATCCGGTATTGTTTTTGTCATATCAGTATCCATAAACCCTGGACAAATCGCATTACACGTAATACCAAAACTTCCAACCTCTTTCGCTGCTGTTTTTGTTAAACCTACAACCCCTGCTTTTGTAGCCGCATAATTTGCTTGTCCAATATTTCCTTCCCTACTAATAGAAGAAATATTAATAATCCGCCCATACCCTTGTTGCCTCATATAAAGAAGCGCTGGCTGCATACAATAAAAAACGCCAGTTAAGTTCACTTGTAATACTTGTTCCCAAGCTGATTTCTCCATCTTATGTAACATTGCATCTTTTGTAATCCCAGCGTTATTCACTAAAATATGTAATGTACCAAATTTTTGCACCGCATATTCAATTAACGACTTCGCTTCATTTTGATTACTCACATCACATCGATATAAACTCACATCATACCCTTCATCTGATAATTCACGTGTCGTTTCTTGTAGCTTCTCTTCATTTACATCACTAATTAATACTTTGGCCCCTAGTTTTGCAAAAACTCGTGCGATTTCTTTTCCAATCCCCTGCGCAGCACCCGTTACAACAGCTGTTTTCCCATTCAACAATTCCATCTCTATCCCCCATTTCTATTAGTTATATTGTATATTTCGGCTCTATGCTTTCCAAATCCTCTTTGTATAAAAAAGTCTATTTGTGTCAAACTAACTTTGCAACGCCCCATAAAACACAAGGAGATTGTGTCGAATGAAAAAAAAGAATGTAAATCGAAACAAAGCTGCCGATGGCATTGATGTTGAGTTCGCTCGCGAACTCGCTGACCACAATGACTTAGAAGCAAACGCACGTGCAAATGCCGCTGATGCACGTCAAAAACGCCAATCAACAGAAAAATAAGGAATTACAACGTTCCTTATTCTTTTCAACAGGGACCTACTACCCATCAAAATAAACCGAGAGTATCTCTCGGTTTATTTTCTATATTTCTTTACGTAGTGCGCTAAAGCAAGTAACGGATATATATGCCCATAACTATGATAGCGAATATAAAAGCCCCCCGGTAACCCTGTACCAGTAGGATATTTTTCATTCATAGTAGACTGCGCGAGCAAATATGTAATTCCTTTTCGAATAATCGGTGTTTCTTGATCGTAGTAAGAAATGAGTGCATCAAGTGCCCACGCTGTTTGTGACGGCGTACTAAAAGGTAAAGAAATAAATTTTTTCTCTACACTACTTTGACAGGATTCTCCCCACCCTCCGTCTTCATGCTGCAAATGTTCGAGCCATGAAGCTGCTTTTTTCAACGATGGATGAGTAGAAGGCACTCCTAATGCACGTAAGCCTGTCATCGTTGCCCATGTCCCATATATATAACATATCCCCCATTTTCCATACCATGATCCATTCTGTTCCTGTACATCCATTAACCATTTGATAGCTTTCTTTTTTTGCTCTTCAAGCAATTCATTCGGTGCATACGTTCCGAATAATTCTAACACCCTACCTGTAATATCTGGTGTGGACGGATCGGTTATCATATCACTCGCATTTTCAATCGGCAAATTCGATAGTAACTTGCTCGTTACCCCTCGTTCAAAAGCTCCCCAGCCTCCATCATTGTTTTGCAATCCTTTTACCCATTCCACACCTCTTCCCCACGCATCATCTACTCTATCATTCCCTCTACTTCGCGCTAACGCTCTAAGGGCAGCTGTAGTATCGTCTATATCAGGGATCGTCGTATTAACATCTGAAAATCCCCAACCGCCAGCTACAAGTGATGATGCATGTACGCTCCAATCTACCTTTTTAGTTTGTTGTTTTTGCAATAAATACTCCGTCGCCCTTTGAATCATCTTATTTTCATTTGTAACTTTAGCTTCTTGCAATGAATAGCTAAGTAAAGCGGTATCCCATACGGTAGAAGGAGAATTTTGCAAATGACTTCCTCTGTCCATCTTCCATATATAAGATTTTAATCCTGTCACAGCTTTCTCAATAATTGGAGACTGAATAGAGTGCCCTAATGCAAGCAAAGCATAAATCATATAAAACGTAGCACTGGCGTAACTATATAATGTTCCATTTTCATCTATACGCTCCTTCATAAAGCGCTCTACTTCTTCGTATCCTTTATGATGTAACGATAATGGATAAGATATTACCTTTTTCACATCACCTAACAACGATTGAAACAGCGGAGACCGCTCCTCTCGAAACCATTGCCCACCCCCGCCTGCAATATGATTTAAATTTGGCAATAACTTTTTCTCTACACGGAATCTCTTATTCATACAAATCATCATCGGAATTAAATGTATACGCGCTGAGCTGCTTAGCCCAAATATACTGAGGGGGGAGTCATCTTGTAAAAATAAGATTGGCGTTGGAAAGTGAAAAAGCGCAGGAAATTCATATTCTCCATGAATCGCTAATAAAAATTTCGTCATAAAATGAGCACGAGAAACTCCCCCGTGTTCCTTAATAAACATTTCAGCTCGCCTCATATTCATATCTTCTTTCGAATATTTTTCCGAAGCAAGTAAAGCAGCATATGCTTGAATCGTCGCGGATAAATTCCCTCCCTTTTCATCTTCGTATAATTTCCAAGTCCCTTCATTTGTTTGAAGAGATGCTAACCTTTTCACAAACGGTTCTATTTCGTCATTTCGTCCTAATAATTTGAGTAAAAAAATCATGTGACAATCCGTTAGCAAAGCTCCTTCAAAACAAAATTGCCACGTTCCGTCTTGCCTTTGCATCGTTTGAAGTGCAGTCGTTCTCCGCTCTATCTCCTCATGCACCTTGTCATATAGTAGCACACCGCTCACCCACCCTTTCTAAGTCCGTATACGATATTCGAAAACTCATCTAAATATGTATGAAAACAAAGAAAAGCAGAACGTGTATTACACACATTCTGCTTACAAACAATACCCAACCCCGACAACAATTCCTAATAGTGCACCAACAACAACTTGATACGGTGTATGTCCAACGAGCTCATTTAACTTTTTATATTCTGTTTGTCTACCATGAAAAAAATCATTCAATATTTTCGCTTGCTTACTTACCGCAAGCCTTACTCCTGAAGCATCGTACATAACAATAATGGCAAAAATAGCGGCAACCGCAAATATTGGACTCTCCACACCTTCCACCACTCCGACACCTGTAGCAAGTGCAGTAACAGTCGAAGCATGCGAACTTGGCATTCCACCTGAAGCAAAGAACTTAGCAAAATCAAACTCGCCTGTTTTTATTAATTTAAAAACGACTTTCGTTAACTGTGCTAAAAACCAAGAAATTATAGCTGCTATAAGTGGATCATTATGTAAAATTGTTTCCATGTTTTTCAGCTCCTCACTGACTATAATGGAATTTCTATATAATATAAGTATAAAGAAAAATGCGTAGAAAATACTACGCATTATGATACTTTTGCTGATTTATTTTTAATAAATTTTGGTTGCTTCTGTAGTAGAAACTTTGTTTTCGCCATTGAAAAGACAAATAAAGCAATCCATATACAGAAAAACGCAATCATATGAGTAGATGTGAAATGTTCACCAAAAACGAACACACCTAAAATTAAACTAATAGTCGGCGCGATATATTGTAAAAATCCTATCATATAGAGCGGAATAAGTTGTGCTCCTTTAGCAAAATAAAAGAGTGGTAACGCTGTAACAATACCTGCCCCTATTAAAAGAAACGTTGATATTGCCGAAATAGAACCGAACGAACCAAAGCCATGAACTCCTGTCATAAACAAATATATAAGTGCAAATGGCGTCACTAACATCGTTTCCATCGTAAGCCCAATTGTTGCATCATAATTTAATAATTTTTTCGTTAATCCATATAATCCAAATGAAAAAGCAAGTGAAAGAGAAACCCATGGAATTGATCCGAAACGTATCGTTAAAATAACAACGCCCAATCCAGCTAAACCAACCGCAACATATTGCCAAAAATTAAGCTTCTCTTTTAAAACAACTGTACCAAGTAAAATACTTATAAGTGGATTAATATAATACCCAAGACTTGCTTCGATTACATGGTTATGATTTACGGCCCATATGTATACAAACCAGTTTCCACTAATAAGTACCGAAGCAATTGTTAATGACATTAATAATTTAGGTCGTTTAAAAAGGGCCACTAACTCTCCACCAAACTGACGAAACCTCTTCGTTACTCCTAAAACTAACAACATAAAAACAAATGCCCAAACGATGCGGTGTGCTAATATTTCATCCGCCGGTACTTCCTCCACCCATTTCCAATAAATCGGAAGGACTCCCCACATCGTATACGCACCCGCCGCATATATAATCCCCTGCTTTTGCTCTGCTGTTTGACTCCCCATCTTCCCTGTTCTCCTCTTCTCTTTTTTTCTTCATTATAAGGTCTCACATACTTACTTTACCAATATTCAATCTGCATTTCTTTCGACATTCCTCTTGCAAATCCGTTATATGTATAAAAACACTCCCACTGTTATAATAACGAGCATTGGAATACCGAAGATAAATTTACTTTTATGTGTCTTATGATGAAACATATACATACCAATCCAAGCTCCAACCGCTCCTCCAGCTGCAGCTGATAAAAACAACGTACTTTCTGGCGTTCTCCACTGCTTTTTCCTTGCTTTTCGCTTATCAAGCCCCATCATACTAAATGCTATAACGTTGATAATAATAAAATAAATCCATTTCATCTCTTTCTCTCCCTTAAAAAATTCGCTTTATGTTAACACGAAAATAAGGTGCGCACAAATAAAAATGGCTATAGGTAAAAAATAAAATTTTTTAACCTATAACCATAATTGTAATACCTTACACTCTATTTCTAATATTACTATGTTTTTTCGCATATATAAAATAGATAAAAATACCTACAATAACCCAAATTGCAAAACTGATTAAAGTGACTTTAGAAAGATTTAATGCTAAATATAAACAACTTACTATCGCAAGTATAGGTAAGAATGGAACTAACGGAGCACGAAACGGTCTTTTCAAATTAGGATGTGTCTTCCTTAATACAATGACAGCAATAGATACAAATATAAACGCTGTTATCGTTCCCACATTCACTAAATTTGCCAACAAATTCAAGTCCAATAAACCTGCTAATAAAGCTGCAAGAATTCCCGTAATCCATGTATTAACAAATGGTGTTTGATAACGTTTATGAACACTTGAAAATCTTTTTGGTAGCAATCCATCTCGGCTCATCGAGTATGATACTCGAACAAATGCGAACATTGCAACTAACAGCACTGTCGTTAATCCCGCTATTGCTCCAACTGATAAGAGGCCAGCAATTCTATCCTCTCCTACAATACGCAGTGCATATGCAACTGGATCAGCTACATTTAGATTCGTAAACGGAACCATTCCAGTTAACACGAATGAAACACCGACATAAAGAATTGTACAAATACATAAAGAGACAAGCAACCCAATTGGGACGTTACGTTGTGGGCGTTTCACTTCCTCTGCTGCTGTTGCAACTGCATCGAAACCTAAAAAGGCAAAAAATACAGTAGCAGCTCCTCCAATAACACCATGGTATCCAAAAGGAAGAAACGGCTGCCAATTCTCTGGCTTTACATAGTTTGCTCCTACAATAATAAATACTAAAATAACAGCCAGTTTAATAATAACCATTATATTATTTATACGTGCACTTTCTTTCACACCACGACTTAGTAAAAATGTAACAACTAAAATAATAATAACCGCTGGCAAGTCGATAATCCCGCCTTTCCCCATCCCTGGTGCAGAAGCAACGATTGCCGGAATATGAATATTAAACCCTAGTAGCAATGACTGAAAATAGGCTGACCATCCCGCCGCCACCGCAGAAGTAGCTAATAAGTACTCTAACATAACACACCAGCCAACTATAAAAGCAAAAATCTCACCTAATGTCATATACGTATACGAATACACACTTCCTGAGACCGGGACTGTAGATGCAAATTCAGCATAACAAAAGGCTACACAAGCACATACAATTGCAGCTAACATGAAAGATAATACAATTGCTGGACCAGCATGTTTCGCTGCTACAATACCTGTTAATACGAAAATGCCTGTACCAATAATTGCTCCAATTCCTAAAAGCGTTAAATCAATTGCTCCTAAAGTTTGCTGTAACACTTTTTTCTTTTCTTCATTCATTGCTTTCTTTATAAATAAACTCATTCGTAGAAACCTCTTTTTCAAAATTATCCCTTACTCATTACAATCTTTATTACTGTTGCTATTACACATTAATAATATTCATGCTTTACTTCCACTCCCTATATAAACCCCACAAATTACACGCCTAAAAATCAGAAAAATCAATCTCCTGAAAATACGCTTATTAACAGGCATATTTTTAGAAGATTGATTGAATTTATCACACGATTAATTATATTGTCAACAATATAATTAATTCACCCGAATTGAATAATTATAAACAAAATAGCATTCCAAAATATACGATACCACTAATAAACACTATCAATTCCCATTTTAATACACTTTTCATTATTTCAAAATTCATTTTTATACATTGAATTCAATGTAATCCCCGTATGCAAACACAATAAAACCAGTCGATTCGTTATATAGAAATAACTATTCATCTTGTTAGACCGATTAACTTCCCTACAAATTACAAACAGTATTTTCACTTAGGACAATAAAAAAGCGCAGATGTTCATCTGCGCTTTATTCTTCCGCTTCAATTTCTGTACTACTATTATCGATATGTTCCTTTCGAGCTTCTTCTTGCAGCTCTGCTGAAATCATTCCATAATAAATTTCTGGATATAATCCAAATATTTGATATACACTTCCTAAAAACGGCATCGGAACCCCTCATTTCTAAAGTTGTATTGCCATTCTTAAGGATTCCCTTTTCACTCATTATACATTCGTTTTTGGCACTTCTTCTTCATCGGGAACATGTAATACATTTTGCCATTTTTTATAAGGCGCACTATTTGGATCCACATACCCTTTCGCATACGAACGATCCCACAATTGTTTCATAAACATCTCTTTCTCTTTCTTTGCAACCATATCTGCACCTGTTCCGTAATAGTTTTGGAAATACAACTCAATTTCATCAAGGAATAGCCTTAACAAATCGTCAGATGTTTCTTCTAACGTCGGGTCATATTTTGCTTCACGATCATACATTAAAATCATATCTAAAATATTATGGACATGCTCTTTACGAAGCCATCTAATATCTTGAGCCCCTAATACAAATGCATGTGTATATAAATGCCCACCTTGTATCATTGCCTTTTCTTGTTCTTCTTCAAACCGGGACAAGATGTTTTCATAAATAAACGGATTATGAAGCAATGCTCTGTGCAACTTATAACTTTCGCTTGAAATATTTTTCCCCATCGACTGAATTAAAAAGCTACGGCCAACACCATTATATTGATACACGAATTGTCCATCAACAGCAACTAAGCTAATCCAGCGATACATATACGCGTATAGAAGAGCACGATTACATTTGTCGTAATCTAACTTCGTTTGCGTTGCATTCAAGTCTGGCATAAAGGCTGGTAAGTGCCAATACTTATCTAAATGCGGCGTCAAACTAGATTTTTTACTATTTAATTTGTTCACGCGGCGATAATACGATTGAAAGTAGTCACCTTTATCGTTCATAAAGCCATTTGCAATATGCCCAGATGAAAGCTTAGGAAAATCTTGTAGCGATAATCCGTAATGAGCACGATAACAAATCACTTCAAATGGTGAAAACGCCTCGTTTACCGTATCTTTTTCTTTAAACATTTCTTGCAATAACTCTTCTTGCAATTCTTGTTTTAAAGATGGATGTACACCCCAATATTGTAATTCTCTATGATGAGAAACTTTCGGAACGAACGGACTTGCTAAATGGAAAAGATCTTCAATTTTTTCACGAACGTATTCATCACGATCACGTTTCTTGAAATCTGCTTCTTTTCGCAATGCTTCAACGATATTAAGCTCTAGTTTGTCACGATAGCGCACTTGAAGTTCGTCATAACAATAACTCAATATATGTTCACGATAGAAGTCTTCCACCTTTTTCGACTGAATTTCTTCGGCTTTCGCATCACGACAATATTCCCCGTACAAGCTCATATAAATTTCGGACGATATATCTTTCGGTAATACACCTAAATTTAAATGTTGCTGCATATCTTGCCAAATCTTTTCTTGCAATTTCTCTTCAGCTAATACGTATACATTCGTCGGGTTCGTTTTCCCCTCAAATTCCTTGCTTCGCTTTTGGATTTCAAACAATAAATTTTCACGTGTTTCGTGTAAATTATCAAAGAATCTTTCCCAATATTGGATCATTTTATCAACTGCTTGGTATAGCGATTGATACACGAGTTCTAATAACATTTCTTTACGATACTCACTTAATTTGTGGACATATTGCGTTACGATATCTTCAAATTCTTTTTTGAACAAACGTTGCTGATTATAAAACATTTTCCCGACCCAGCCTTGTTGCTGAGCAATTTCAACGCGGCGAACAGCCGTTACCGTTCCATCAATATTACTCACATTAAATTTCTTATCGTAGTTTTGAATTAAATTACGCTTTTGTTCATTATTTTCATGCAGTCGATTCATCTTCTCTACTAACTGCTTACGAATTTCATACAGCATAAAACGTGCTGCGACAGGATGAACCGGATCCGTTTTCTTTAAAAACCATGTATTTAATTGATAAGACTGTCCTTCTGATCCACTCGGTATAAAGCGGTCTGATTCGACCATGTCATATAAAAGTGTAGTCACATGCTCATGTACACGGCTCGGAATCGCATAAGCATATAAACGAACCGCATGATCAACTCTCGCTACTTCACCTTTCATTTGTTCCATCATTTTCAGTTTCGCAGCCGATATTTTACACTCATGCTGCAGGCGGTTTAATTCTTCATCTTTTTGCACTGTACGGTGTACATAGCTTTCGACAGCCTCTAAAAACAACTTAGACTTCGCAACACCAACCTTACCGCCCTCTGCCCCTTCGCGCGTCTCATTGAACATTTGTCTATAAAAAATATGGGCCTGCTCTGGACGAGTAGCAAGATGCTCTAAATCTTCTAAATAACTTTTCCCGCGCTCTGGCTTTTCACGCTGCATACCGCGCTTTACATCTTGATCATATCTTTGCTTCTTCTCTTGAAACAGTTGATCTAAATGAAGCCAAGATTCATCTAAACCTTGCACCGCCCATTTTAAAGCACAGTATTTCAAAACGTGCTCATACGGATAAATGAGCTTCGCTGTTCCTGCTCCGCAATATCTCCCTTTCCCACTCGATTCTGCCAATTGCTGAATTTGATTATCTTCTTGCGCAAAATGATTTGCAGACATTGGACTGAATAACTGTAAATAAATCGTATTTGCCATTTGCTCCATATAATCCGATAAATTGTGCAAATGGTGCCCATGTAAATTTTCATAATCATATAAGAAACAATAATTGTACGGTAAATGATGCTGCTTTATCGTATGATTTGTTCTTCCATCTTCATCCACTTGATCAGGACGATATTCTAATTCAATCGTTACGCCGCCTCGTTTTGATAATTCACCAGTCGACCCGAGCGTAATAGCGTGCAACTCTTTTAATGATGCATAACCATTCGCTTGCACAGTTTCAAACTCTTTCGCACTAACCGTTCTCGTCTTAACTAAAACATCGGGCATTAAAAACGCACCGCGAATTAAAATGTTGTGATGCTGCAATTTTTTCCGAAGCATTTCACGCAAATATAATGCGATTTGTAAAAACATCCCTGAGCCTGTTCCGCCAGCTAGTGATGTTACAATAATGACACGTACACCATATTCCGTCTGATCACTTGTAACTGGAAAAATCTTCTCGATTTCTTGCCAAAACGATGTGAGTTTATCTTCTTTCATCGCAGCACGTAGCGCTAAACGAGAAATGACACGTAACTGTCCCGCTCCTTCCGTTAACGGTTTATCAAGTATAGTCGGGTCCATCGGGAACCACTCTGGAATCGTTGGATCTCCCGCAATATACTCTCTCGGTGTTTTACTCGAGCTCGTTTGCGTCTTAAACTTCCGAATATGATCAAATTTACTCAATGTATTCACATCTGTATCAAATACATGCATCGCTACCTTTTTACGACGCTCCTCAGATAATCTTTCATATATTTGATGTGTGACAGTACTACCGATTCCACCTAAGCCAATTAAAATTGTTGGAACTTGTAATGTCATGTGAACCACCTTCCTATTCTTGCTTGTTTGAAAAGAAGAATAAAGAGAGCCGGGCCTCCTCCGCCCCTCTTACACCCTATCTACTATTCACATTCGTACCGGTAAATCTCCTTACCATATCCTCTATCAATTACTAAAAGTTCATTTGGATACAACGTCTTATGCTCCATTCCCACTTCTTCCTCTGTAATAAACATTCCATCAATAATCATCCCAACTACTTGCGATTCTTTCGCTACAAATATAGATTTCGATCCTTTTTTCGCTATTAATGTTACAGATTGCACAGTCTTTCTTTCTGCTCGGAATGGAATGCCAAAATAGTGCTTCCACCATTTATTTTTAAGTAACTCTGGTTCAGATTGATAAAGCCAATCTTTCGCTACTTCTTGATCCCATTCGTAATATAGTAATGCTTTCCGATGAAATCTCGGACGAACAATCCATCCTAAAATAATAATTCCTACTATTAAAAGTAATAAAGTGATAGGAATTACAAATTTAAAAACGAGCGCATACTTCTCAAAAAACGGCGCATTTTCAATGTGCAGTACAATCTTTTCCTTTACTTCTTGTAATTTTGAATCATTGATCGTGATGGTAGCCTCTACGGTGCCGGTATCTGTAAAATTGAATGTGTCGGAGTAATAAGGTCGAGGATAAACATAAACTTGACTACCATGCTGTTTTAATTCATAGTTGATCGATTGATTCGATGTGACACCAGTAGATTTTAATAGTTTCTTTACAGCCTCTTCTGTCATCGGTTTACCATTTAACTGTGGCTGTAAAATAAATGGTTTACTATTTTCTAAATTTGTTACCTTTTCTTCATAATCTTTCGTAACAGCTTGAAGTGTTAATTTTGGTTTTTCAGCTGGTTCAATCTTGAATTCTTTCGTCTGTCTATAAAATCCCTTTATATTCATATGGACTTTCCCGCGTACTAACTCTTTACCAACCTTTGTCTCGTAATAAAACACATGTCTTTTATCATCCCACTTCATCGGATACTGCTTTCCGTCTATTTCTACTTCTGCTTCGAAATAAGAAGTTTGAATTGGTAATTCAGTAGGTTTCGCTTCAATAACAGCTGTCACACCTTCATACATTTTCTCAACATTTTTTCTATCTTTATCATCTTTGTCATACGTAGAAACAGTATAGTTAAGCGCTGGTTCAACAAGTACTTGTAATCCCTCTTTCTCAATGTCCTGATCGACTTCTATCGTATATGTCCCTGGCTTAATCACTTCCTGATTCGCTGTACTTACATGCACTATATTTCCGAATAATTTAGCTTCTCCTGGTGCATGTATGGAAAAAGAAGACTGCAATTGTAACGGTTTGGAAAGTTGCATAACTTTATAATTAGACAAAGAAGGTGATTGTCGTACAAGCGTCATACGCTTTAATGGAAACGGTGTTGTAATCTCTACTTTTTTCCCTACTATTTTCGTTTTGACAATCGATTCAACAGAAGAAAATGGATCACGATTTGCAACTAATGCTGCTACTTGATTCACACTTTGTACAATACCATCCTCACCGCTAGACGGCATGACAACTCCATTCATTTCTTTTTTCCAAATTTCTTTAAACGTATTTAACTGCTCTTTTTCTTGCTGCCCTAAATCCTCTTCCATCGTGATTAAGACTGGGTGCAAAGAGATCTTTTTAGAATCCATTTCTTTCTTAAACTGTGCTAACTTCTGTGTAATTTGTTCTTTTCCGCCAACCTTATCTTTCTCCAAATCATTAAATGCCCCGTCAGTTAATACAATAAGCCAAAATTCACGTTTCCCATCTATATCTGCTTCCTTCTTTATAGATTGCATCGCCGTTTCTACTGCGCTAAATGGAGTATTTAAATATGTTTTCCACGCGCCGATTCCATTAATTTCTGTTTGCCTTTGATCCTTTGTTAACGAAATGTTTAACGGATCATTTGGCTTACTCATTGGAACGTAAGAAAATTTATCTTTCTCATCTAATAGCGCAACTAAACTTTGCAAGGCGTAATTGGCATACTTCCAGCGATCGTTATTTCTCATGCTGCCCGAATCATCATATACAAGTGAAACGACCCTTTCCTTTGCCTCCTCTCCTTTTGCAAAAACTGAAAAAGGTAAACATATAAATAGAAACAACATGAACGTGGCACAAATTCGAATTTTCATGATGAGGCTTCGCCACCTTTGTAGACAAATTCCTATGTTTAAATTTATGAGGGGAAACAAGATATATGACTTGTATTTTAGGACAACGAACGCACCATAACTTTATTATGTAAATAGATATATAACTTGGTAATATTCCTTCTAGCATTTTCTATCCAATTATATAGGTAAAAAAGCCTGTTTAAGCTCCATCCTCAAAACAGACTTTTCCTACTTTTAAAAATGAAAACTCTTAACAAAAAGTTTGATTATTAATTAGCACATCACTTCAATTGTATATCCTCCAGGTGCTTCAACATAAAATGTATACGCATGTGCATGTTTAGGCGGTTCGACTGAAAATCCGTCTTTCTTCAATCTTTGATTAATTTTATTAACTTGTTCTTCATTTTTTTGTGGAAATCCTACATGAAATGTTTTTGGATAATGAACTTCTTTTCCCTTCATTAAGGTTAATATAAACCCATCATTATCACGCATAACTGCGAAGCCATTTCCCGTTGTTCCACCACAAGTTAAACCAAAATACTTTTCTAAAAATTCTCTAGCAGCTGTTACATCTGTAACTGTTAAATTAAGATGATTAATTTTCAATTCACTCACCTTCTTTCTTAATTTTCTAACATTTTATCATATAAATAAAAAACACGCCTTTCACAGCGTGTTTCATTGCTTCACATATACCTCAACAATTGGATTATCTTTATTATCTGCATGTAAACGTATATTCTCTTCACCCGTATTATAAATGCTAGCTACCAGCATAACTGTTAACAAATTAGGTATTTTCGCATCACTCCCATATTTTCGTTCAAGAGCTTCTGTATACTCGAAATCCAAATCACCCTGCACATATGTATACACTTCAAAACCATCTTTTAAATTACATACGACCGTATCAATAATATCTGCTCCTACTTGTTTCTTTATTTCCCCCCGCAATGCTTCTATAAATTCTTCCCAAGGAACTTCATACGTCTGAAATTGGTCTGTAGATTTCATTTCCTTTCCTCCTCATTATGTATCCTGTTCGTATATTTCCCCTTTCCTATAACAATTATGATAGATAGGTCATTCGTACAAGCCGCACTTGTCCCCCTTACATATCGTATTACTGTAATGGGGGAAGGAGGAAAGAACATGCATAGACAAAAATGTTATAATACATGCCAACGTTATTTCGGAAAAGTTGTTCGAATTGAAGATCGTGATGGTCATATCCATTTAGGAAAAATAATAGACGTGACAAATGATTCTGTTTGGATTGAGCCAGTACAGCAGCGTTCATCTTTTGATACAGGATTTGGATACCATGGCGCATATTCAAACGGCGGATGTGATATTTGCGGCGGTCTTAGCAGATGTGATAACTGTGGATTTGGATGTGGTGGTGGATTCGATGGTGGATTCAGTGGTGGATTCGGTGGTGGATTCGGTGGCTGCGGATGTGGCCGTCGTGGTTGCGGCGGTTGTGGATTTGGTGGCGGCTGGGGCTTTGAACTCGGATTTGGTTTTATTTTCGGAATTACTTTGGCTGCATTATTTTTCATCTAACATAGTAAAGAGTTGACTATCTTTAGCCAACTCTTTTTTCTATTTTTCACATATAAAAATGCGATGTCCTAAAATATGTTGATACATAAGCAGTACTTGTTCGTGTTGCACCCACGCTTCATACAATTCTTCTGGAATAAACGGTGATACATTCCACTCTGGCTCTTCCATATGTCCTGCAACTGTTTCTGCAATAGTTCCGCCACCCGCAATTGTAATTCTTTTAAAATTTGCTGCTTTAAATAAATGAATCCACTCATTCTCAGTTAATACTTCTTTCATACCGTATAACTGTCCAATCTTTTCCTCCTCTTTCTTCTCAATATGTTTTTCGGTAATCATTTCAATGACAACAAGCTTTCCATCCTTCTGCAATACACGATAACACTCCGAGATAACCTTTTCTTTATTTGTAAAAGCTAGTATAGATTCCCCAAGCACTAGTTCAAATGAATCATGTAAACAAGGTAATTGTTCTACATTCCCTTGAATCAATTGAATATTTAACCCTTCATACGACCATCTATCTTTCGCTTTTTGAATCATAATTTCATTCTTTTCAACCGCTGTCACTTTATAACCCAATTCTTTTGTCATATACGCCGCTGTTTTCCCCGTGCCGCAACCTAACTCAAGGACACTAGCTCCACTTTTAAGTGGCAATTGAGATAATAATTGTTTTGTTAACGTAAAACCACCAGGATGAGCACTCCCTATTCCGTAGTAAGCTAGAAAATCGATGTATGTGTTTCGTTTCATGAGATTCTCCTTTGAGTTTTCTATAATACATATATTCATCCATAAAAAAATAGTGCACAGAAAAAAAAGCATTTTCAAGTGCTATAATACCGCAACTTGAAAATGCTTTTTTCTTTTATTATTTCTCTTCTACATACGCCCATTTGAAACTATATTCCGGACTAATATTATGTTTCACAATTCCCTTTACATTTGGTTTCATAACATATGATCTACCACTTTGATATAAAGGTACGAGCGCTACATCTTCTTCAAGTAACAATTTTTCTGCTTTCCCTAACTCTGTCCAACGTTTTTTTGCATCAGCCATCCATTCCGTCTTACTTTTATTAATAATGTCATCATATTTTGAATTTGAATAGCTCATCTGGTTCTGCGAATTTTTCGTTTCAAACATATCAAGATATGTCATTGGATCCGCATAATCTGGATTCCAGCCGCCATATGAGAAATCATAATCTTGTTCTGATTCTAATTTTAGTTTTTGCTTAAATGGCTGAAGTTTAATATTTACTGTTACACCTTTTAAATTCTTTTCAATTTGATCTTTTACATACTCCCCAACTTTTTTCGCATTACCAGTATCATAATTTAATAGCTCTATTGTCACTTGATCTTTTCCAAGTTCTTTTTTCGCTTCTTCCCAAGCTGCTGCTGCCTTTTTCGAGTCTTGGTTTAAACCATTCTTAAATGTTTCTGCAAAATCTTTACCGTCTGGACCACTTGCTAAACCTTTTGGTACTAAGTAATCCACTGGTTTTGAACCGTCATTTAGAATTACATTCGTTAAACCTTTCTTGTCAATTGATGATGCAATTGCTTCACGTAATTTTTTGCTCTTTAACGGTGTATCTTGCCCACCTCGTTTTTGATTTAAACGTAAGTAAAACGTGCTTGTTTCTGAATATGCTCCAAACTCCTCTTTATTGTTTCTATACTTATCAACAAATTCACCTGATAAAAGTGCGAAATCAATTGCACCTGTATCATATAAATTTACTCTAGTAGCCCCTTCTTTTACTACACTATAATTAATTTCATCCAGCTTCACTGTCTTTTTATCCCAATACTGATCATTTTTCTTTAATTTCCATCCTTGCTCATGTTTCCAATCGGTAAGCACAAACGGTCCATTATAAACTGTCGTATCAGACTCTAAACCGTATTTATCTCCTTTTTCTTTTACGAATTTTTCATTTAATGGATAGTAAGACGCGAATGCCATTAAATTCAAGAAATACGGTACTGGTCTTTCTAGTTCAACTTCAAGTGTATAATCATCTACCGCTTTTACACCTAATGTAGAAACTTCTGCTTTCCCTTGATTTATTGCCTCAGCATTTTTAAGATAATATGCAATAAATGCATACTCAGCAGCTGTTTTTGGATCTACTAGACGTTGCCATGCAAATACGAAATCTTTCGCTGTTACAGGATCACCGTTTGACCATTTTGCATCTTTCCGTAATTTGAATGTATATTTTTTGCCACCCTCGCTTGTCGTACTAGATTCTGCCGCAGCTGGAATTGGCTTATTATCTTTATCTAGACGATATAACCCTTCCATCGTGTTTCCTAAAATTTGAGAACCTAACGTATCTGTATTTTTCGAAGTATCCATCGTCGGAATTTCATTCGTTTCTGTACGATTCATTACTTGCTTTGCAGCTAATTTCCCGCCTTCTTTTTCGCCACTTTTCGGCGTTGTGCTTGCCTTATCTTTATCCCCTGATCCAGAGCAAGCTGTTAATGCCATACTCATTGCTAGAACTGGTGCTACAACCGCTGTTAATTTTGTCATCTTTTTTCTCTTCATTTTTTTTGTACCCTCCCCAATTATATGTACGATATTAACAGTTAGAGATTCTCTACTAACTTTTGTTATCAGAAAATTCTTATTAATTAATATTCTACTATTTTTTTCAGTTTTGTAAAGTATTTTTGTAAATTTTCTAAATATTTATTTTTTTATGATAATAACTTGCTATTTTACTATTACTACTATATGAATTATCCCCCGTCTACTATATGTAAACATATCCCCTCTTATTCTTCTCTATTGCTAAGTTCTATATTTTTCTTATAAAAATGAAATCTCTAACTATCATTCATCTATCCAATTATTGAATTCCTTCTACCATCCTACAGTAGAATATTAAAAGCAACCTCAACATTTCTCAAAAATTCCATGATCCTTATTCTCCTATGCATACAAAAAAAGCATTTCAAAAGCATATTAGCCACTTTTGAAATGCTTTCATGTTATTTCTTTCCGCCATCCTCAGTTACATACGCCCACTTAAAGCTATATTCTGGACTGATGTTGTGTTTCACAATTCCTTTTACATTTGGTTTCATTACATATGATCTTCCTGTTTGATATAAAGGTACTAATCCAGCATCTTCTTCAAGGAATAATTTTTCTGCTTTCCCTAACGCTTCCCAACGTTTCTTCGGATCAGACAGTAATTCATTACCTGCTTTTTGTACCATTTCATCGTATTTCGGGTTTGAATAACTCATTTGGTTATATGGGCTCTTCGATTCAAACATATCAATAAATGTCATTGGATCCGCATAGTCCGGACTCCAACCTGCATAAGAAATTTCATAGTCTTGTGCTGTTTCTAATTTTAATTTTTGTTTGAACGGCTGAATTTTCGTATTAATCGTTACACCTTTTAAATTTTTCTCAATTTGATCTTTAACATAATCAGCAATCTTTTTCGCAGTTCCATCATCATAGCTTAGTAATTCAATTGTAACTTGATCTTTTCCAAGTTCCTTTTTCGCTTCTTCCCATGCAGCTGCTGCTTTTTTTGTATCTTGTTTCAGACCATTTTTAAACGTGTCTTGGTAATCTTTACCGTCAGGTCCTGTCGCAAGCCCTTTTGGAACCAATTGATCTGTTGCTTTTGATCCATTATTTAAAATAACATTTGCTAAACCTTTTTTATCAACTGATAATGCAATTGCTTCACGAAGTTTTTTACTCTTTAACGGTGTATCTTGTCCGTTACGCTTTTGATTTAAACGTAAGAAGAATGTACTTGATTCTGCATACTCACCGTATTCATCTTTATTCGATTTATATTTATCTACAAACTCTCCTGATAGTAGTGTGAAATCAATTGATCCTGTATCATATAAATTTACTTTCGTAGCAACTTCTTTTACTACACTATAATTAATTTCTTCTAATTTCACAGTCTTATTATCCCAATATTTATCATTTTTCTTCAACTGCCATCCTTGTTCATGTTTCCATGAAGACATAACGAATGGCCCGTTATACACCGTTGTATCTGCTTCTAAACCAAACTTATCTCCTTTTTCTTTTACAAACTTTTCATTTAATGGATAGTATGACGGGAATGCTAATAAATTTAAGAAATACGGTACCGGTTTTTCTAATTCTACTTCTAGCGTGTAATCATCTACCGCCTTCGCTCCTAATTCAGTTCCAGGTTTTTCACCTTTATTAATCGCTTCTGCATTTTTAATATAGTAGGCAATAAACGCATATTCCGCCGCTGTGTTTTTATCAAGTAAGCGCTGCCATCCATATACGAAATCTTTCGCTGTTACAGGATCTCCATTTGACCATTTCGCATCTTTACGCAGTTTAAACGTATATTTTTTACCATCTTCGCTTTTCGTACTTGATTCTGCAGCAGCTGGAATAGGCTTATTATCTTTATCAAGACGATATAACCCTTCCATTGTGTTCCCTAAAATTTGTGCCCCTAACGTATCAGTGGATTTAGAAGTGTCCATCGTCGGAATTTCTTGGTTTTCCGTACGATTCAATACTTGCTTCGCTGCATATTTAATATCAGATTTTTTTTCTTCCCCACTATTAGATGTAGTAGTCGTTTTCTTCTCTCCACCTGATCCAGAGCACGCTGTCAATGCAACACTCATTGCTAAAACTGGTACTACAACCGCTGTTAACTTTTTCATCTTTTTTCTCTTCATTTTTGTATCCTCCCCAATTATATGTACAATACCAACCCTTGAGAGACCCCTTGCTAACGATTGACTTTTCAGAAAATTATAACTAATATTATTCTACTCTTTTTTTTATATTTGTAAATAGTTTTATTTTAAATATTCTGATTTTTATCTTCGTAATTTAGTATGATTTATCCCCCATCTACTATATGTACGTACTATACGCCTTATTCTTTTCTATTTAACTGAGCTAAAAAAAAGCATTTCAAAGTAGCTAAGCTACTTTGAAATGCTTTTTCAACTCTATTATTTTTCAGTCACGTATGCCCACTTAAAGCTAAATTCTGGACTGATATTATGTTTTACTACACCTTTTACATTTGGTTGTAAAACATAAGAATCTCCACGTTGGTATAAAGGTACAATCGCTACATCTTCTTCAAGTAATGTTTTTTCAGCTTTTCCTAACTCTTCCCAACGTTTCTTCGCATCGCTCATTAATTCCGTTCCAGCTTTTTTCACCATGCCGTCATATTTAGGGTCAGAGAAGCTCATTTGGTTATGAGAATGTCCAGTCTCAAACATATCTAAGAACGTCATTGGATCTGCATAATCTGGATTCCAACCACCGTATGAAATATCATATTGTTGCTCAGATTCTAATTTTAGTTTCTGCTTAAATGGTTGAAGTTTAATGTTAACTGTTACACCTTTTAAGTTCTTCTCAATTTGGTCCTTAATATATTCTCCAACTTTTTTCGCATTACCAGTATCATAGTTTAAGAATTCAATTGTAACTTGGTCTTTACCTAGCTCTTTTTTCGCTTCTTCCCAAGCTGCAGCAGCTTTTTTAGCATTTGGTTTTAAACCATTTTTAAACGTTTCTTGGAAGTCTTTACCGTCTGGTCCAGTTGCTAAACCTTTTGGTACTAAGAAGTCAGCTTCTTTTGATCCATCATTTAAAATTACGTTTGCTAAATTCTTTTTATCAACTGATAGTGCAATTGCTTCACGTAACTTTTTACTCTTTAATGGTGTATCTTGTCCATCACGTTTTTGGTTCATACGAATGAAATACGTACTCACTTGTGAATATGTTCCGAATTCATCTTTCTTATTTCTGTATTTATCTACGAACTCTCCAGTTAATAAAGCAAAGTCAACTTGACCGCTATCATATAAATTGATAAGAGTTGCTGGTTCTTTAACAACACTGAAGTTAACTTCTTCAAGTTTTACAGTCTTTTTATCCCAATATTGATCATTTTTCTTTAATTGCCATCCTTGTTCATGCTTCCAATCTTTAAGAACGAACGGTCCATTATAAACTGTTGTATCAGACTCTATACCGAACTTCTCCCCTTTTTCTTTTACGAATTTTTCATTTAATGGGTAGTACGATGGGAATGCTACTAAGTTTAAGAAGTACGGTACCGCTTGCTCTAATTCAACTTCAAGCGTAAGATCATCTACCGCTTTCACTCCTAATTCAGCTACAGGTTTTTCACCTTTATTAACCACTTCTGCATTTTTAATTGGGAATGCGATAAATGCATACTCAGCAGCTGTTTTTGGATCTAATAGACGTTGCCAAGCATATACGAAATCTTTCGCCGTTACTGGATCTCCATTTGACCATTTTGCATCTTTACGCAGTTTAAATGTATATTTTTTACCATCTTCACTTTTCGTGCTAGATTCTGCTGCAGCTGGAATAGGCTTATTATCTTTATCAAGACGATATAATCCTTCCATCGTATTCCCTAGCATTTGTGAAGATACTGTATCTGTTGATTTAGAAGAATCCATCGTTGGAATCTCTTGGTTTACTGTTCGATTCAACACTTGTTTTGCCGCTAATTTTCCCTCTGACTTGCTATCTCCACTTGAGTTTGTGCTTGTCTTTTTATCTCCGCCTGATGTAGAACATGCTGTTAATGCCATGCTCATTGCTAAAACCGGTACTACAACTGCTGTTAGTTTTTTCATTTTTTTCTTTTTCATTTTTGTACCCTCCCTAATTCTAAACGATAGCTATTTAAGAATTTTCTGATAATTCTGTTTTTCTTTATATATTTATCAGACGATTCTTACTAATTCTTATTCTACTAATTTTTTAAAATTTGTAAAGTGTTATTATTGAAAATTATTAAAAAATTATTTTCTTACAGTAATATTCATAAAAATTCCATATAGTTTTTTAACATCGTTTTTTATCGTTACATATACACTAATTTAATAGTGTTAATTATATTTTCTAATAAACAGACTGTAGATTATCGTTAATAAATAATGTATATTCCGGAAAACTTTTTCCTACAAAAACAAAAAAAGCAGATATAACATCCGCTTTAATTTCCCTCAATTTGCTTCTCACTTAATCCAAGATGTGTTCTGAGTGTATTACTCAAATTTTGTAAGTCTTTTTTATTAGGATTATAATAATATACACGCCGTCCATTTGGGCCATTTGGTAAATATAAATCATCACCGTTCAGTTGCATCTTCTCAACTGAACAATCTAAACCATATTTATAAAAAGATAAAATATCATCCAATGCTAAATTTGTTTTAAAATCACCATCGACGGCCTCAACCATTTTCTCCAGTTTTGTAATAGACCCTACATTTTTTAATTTACTTAAAATCGCCTCAATAACAAGTTGTTGGCGCTGTCCCCTCATTGCATCACTATCAATATGACGAGTTCTCGCCAAAGCAAGTGCTTCTTCTCCCGTTAATTTTTGAACCCCTTTTTTCAAGTGAATCGTATCGGGTTCATCTTTACTATTTTGTTCAGTAAATTCAACCGGGACATCTACCTCAACACCACCGAGCCCATCGACAATTTTAATAAATGACCCAAAATTAAATTTCACAAAATAATCTACCGGTACTTGCAGCAACTTTTCTACTGCCTCAACAGAAGCTTGTGGCCCTCCATCCTTTCCGTTTTTAACGAAACCACTTCCATATGCGTGTGTTATTTTATCTTTTTTCTTTTCGATTGGAACATATGTATAAGTATCTCTTGGTATACTGGTTAATTTCACTGTCTTATCTTCTTTATTAAACGTAGCTAACAATAATGCATCCGTATGAAATGCACCATTATAGCCCTTTTGCCGTTCTTGATTTTCATCAATCCCCATAATTAACATTGAAACGTTGTGTGTAATTGGCTTTACAGCTTTCTCACGTAAATTTGATTTTTCACCACGCGATAAGTTCAAATTAGATTTTTGTACGAGATTAGAAGTTTTCATATATACATAAGCACCATACCCAACTCCGCCAAATAGTAATACTCCTAACAATACACTTATGATCGTTGTCTTTTTATATTTTCGTTTATTTTTCTTTTCTCTTGAAGGAGAGGTATTCTCCATATAGTTCCCTCCGTTTTCTATTCATCTAATATGTTTTTCAATTTTTCATAATTAGTGCTATCCTTTTGAAATACATTCTCTTTCAATCCTTTGTTTATTTGTATCCATTCAGTCGTAATCGAATATTGAATCATACCTTCATGGAAACTAAGGAACTTCAACATAATCCCCGTATTTTTCTCTACAACCATTTCAAATTTCCCACTCAAATCTTCAGATGTACTTACAGGCATTTCTATGTTTATTACCCCTTCTATTTTGTAGCAATCGAGTCCAAGATACTTCGTTTCTTTATAACTCCAATCTTTATATCGAATTAATAGATCAGCAAATTCTGATTGAATACTGTACTTAGCGAATCCCACATATTCGTCATCATACCGTTTCTTCTCACCTGATTTTCTCAACAACCTTTCCATAGGGCTTAATTTTAATAGTTCATTATTTCTTTTTTTAGGGATCCATCTCGTCTCTTTATACGTATTATTCTTATCATTAAACTCTTTTTTTCCGTCCTCGTTATAAATAATCGTGCTTTTTTTCGATAGTTTGTCTTCTTTAGATGAAATACCACTTTGTTTCACCGTATCAATCACATATTTATATGTTGTAGCAATTCTTGTAGAGCTAGAATATTCTTCGAATTGCCCTGAAACATTTTGGAAATGATCAATTGAATCAAGCATCTTTTGATGAATCTTCTCCTTATCTGGATAATTGACGTTCGACTTTATTTCTTCTTCATTCTCATAATCAGAAAATGCATTCTTCTTTACGTAATTAAACATCCCTCCATTTTGTGCAAAGCTCTGTATAGAAAACTCAGACATAGATACAATTGATAGCGTTAGAACAGCGGCACTAATAAACATCATATGCACTCTATAACTCTTTCTTTTTACAGGAAGATTATGAAGTGTATCATTAATTTTTTCGTTTAGTGCCTGTGGCAATACGGTATTATCCTTTTCTATTCTCTTTTTTAATTTTTCATCAAATGATTTTTCTTTATCCATTTTAACCACCTCCTACTCCATCTTTAATCGCTCTTCTAATTGTTCCCTTGCACGTGACAATCTTGATTTAACCGTACCTTTTGGAATTTCTAAAAGCGTTGCAATACTTTCTTGATTCATATCTTCATAATAATAAAGTACGGTTACAGCTCTTAGTTCTTCCGTTAAAGACTGAATAGCATTACAAAGATCAATATCTTCATATCGATCGAACGCCACCATATTACTATCATGATCCTCAATTACAATTACTTTTTTATAAGAGCGAATTATATTGTTACACTCATTTATTAAAATTCTAATGAGCCACGTTTGAAAAAACTCTTCCTTTTTCAGTTTTTTTATATTTTCATAAGCTTTTAAAATTGTTGCCTGCATTGCATCCTCTATATTCGTCTCATCACGTAACATCGCCTTCGCAATGCGATACATCTTTACTTTTTCTGTATGTATAAGTGTCATAAAAGCCTCATGATTACCCTTTTTTGCTAAAGAAACATCCGTTTCTTCTTTTACAATCATCTTATATAAAGGAATTACTTTCACAATTGGTCCTCCTGTTTCAGCCCCTCTATTAATTAAACTTTACACATATTAGACGGAGTATCCTAGAAAAGGGTTCAATTCTTTTGAATATTTCTACAAGAAAAAATGTAAACATTCCATTTTGACTATCTACTTAAATGTTTCTCTAAAAGATATCCCTTCGAATTTACAAACAAAAAAAGCCCACTTTCTCAGTGGACTTTCTAATTTACAACGGTAAATCCCTCTTCCTAAATACTACAATTGCCACTATGAAGATACAAAGTGCTCCAGCAGTTAAACCTATAGTTACCGGCCATATATTATATGTTCCTTCAGCAATTTCTTTCGGACGAAACAATGTAAACAAGGATATATTTCCCATCCACTCTAACTTATCGCTTAATTTCCCTACCATATCTAATACGAAAAATAGGATTGTTAAACTTGCTGAATAGCTAAGTGCCTTCCTTTCATCATTACATATACAGGAAAAGAAAAATGAATAGGCACTAACTACTAAAAATATTAGCCCCCCGACTACATTTATCTTCAAAAATAATTCTTTATTTAAATTATTATCTTTTAAAAACCATTCTGCACCTAATATACCAGCTACATAAGTAACAATTACAATAATTAGTAGTCCCAATATGAGAACAGCAGCTTGTGTAATTGCAATTTTCACTCTTGATACAGGTGTTGCTAATAAATATGCCATCGCCCCTTTATCTACATGACGAGCAATTAAATGCGTTGCAACCGTGACGCAAAAAATTGTTAAAATGATAATAAACAATAGGCTATAATATTCACCAGCTAAAAAATCCATTACATTTTGAATTGGGCTTTCCATTCCAACGATTTTTTTTACACTATCAGGCATGGCACTTATTAATTCATTTAACCCTTTCGCTGAAACCATCGATGGGAATATCCAAATTAATAACCATAAATAAAGAGCTGCACCAGTAGCATAGCTCAATATACTTTTTTGAGTTTCTTTCAAACTAGCTAAAAATAGTTGTTTATTCATGCTTCATCCCTTCTTTCTTCTCGTAATAATGCATAAATAAATGTTCTAAATCCGTCGCTCTCGTTTGAAGTGCCGTTACATTATAGTTTGAAAGTATTTGTAAAACAGTTTGATAGTTTCCTTGCACAATAATTGACGCCTCTCTACCTTTCACCCCTTCAAATTGCAAATCACATTGTTTAAGAGACTCGATTTCTTCCTCTGATGATACTGTTACATCTATCACCTGTCGTCTCATTTCTTGTAAATCATGAATATTTTCAACTGTTACAAGGCAACCATCTTTAATAATCGCTACTCTGTCACAAGTTCTCTCAATTTCAGTAAAAATATGCGACGACATAAGAATCGTTTTCCCTCTTTGCTTTTCTTCTAATATTAAATCTATAAATATTTGCTGCATAAGTGGATCGAGTCCTGATGTCGGTTCATCTAAAATTAGCACTTCTGGATCATGCATAAATGCCGCAACTATACCTACTTTTTGTTTCATTCCTTTAGACATTTTTCGAATTGGTGTTTTCACATCGAATTGCAGACGCTCTATCAAGTCATCACGTCTCTTCGTTTCCTTTAACCCACGCATTCCTTGCATCAAATTTAAAAATTCTAATCCATTCATTCCTTCAATAAAAGAAATTTCTCCTGGTAAATAGCCAACTTCTCTTTGAATTTTCGCAGCATCTTCCCAACAATCTAATCCGAAAATTGTCGCTTTACCAGCCGTCGGTTTTATAAATCCCATTAAATTACGAATCGTTGTTGATTTCCCAGCACCATTTGGTCCTAAGTAGCCAAAAACTTCTCCTTCTTTCACTTCAAATGTAATATCAAACAAGCCTTTTCCATTTGAAAACTGTTTTGTAACATTTTGAACTGAAATCATAAATCCACCTCATTTTTTGAAATATTTAACATATGATATTTCAAAATCATTGTACTCCTCATCTTTCATATTCGCAACAACTTTTTGAAATATTTATATGTCCATATTTCAAAAATATTGTCTTGAATTATTTTTTCTTGTATATTTTAAATGAGGTGATTGTATTGAACGGCTTTGAAAAAGTGAAAGAAAAGAAAAAACGTGCCATTAAAGATGCGGCCTTTACATTATTTTCAGAACGTGGATTTAATGAAGTGAAAATAGAACATATTGCAAAAAAAGCAAACGTTTCTCAAGTGACAATTTATAATCATTTCGGAAGTAAAGATGCGTTATTTAGGGAGCTTATACAAGAATTTATAATATCTGAATTTCAATATTATAAAAAACTTGCAGAAGAAAAATTACCATTTCATGAGATGATGCAAAAGATGATCATTAGAAAAATGAATACTGGCGGGTTATTCCAACCTGATATGTTGCTACAAATGATGCAAAGAGATGAAGAGCTCCGAGAGTTTATTTATAGTTATCAAAACGAAAAAATCCTGCCTTGGTATTTAGAAATACTAGAACAAGCACAGCAAAAAAATGAAATTAACCCTCACCTTACTAAAGAAATGATGTTGCTATACATTCAAATGTTCACTAAATTAGGTGATGATTTCGGGGCACAGCTTCTTGAAGGAGATCGTGAAAAACATATACAAGATATCGTTACGATGTTCTTTTATGGACTGTCCGTCCCAGAAAAATAATTTTTTCTAAAGAACAAATAAAATCACCAAAAGGCCCTTTGGATATTTAGATCTCAAGGGCTTTTTGGTGTTAAAAAAATTATTAATACTAACTTTATCTTAACGAAGTTAAATGCTGCTTTATAGATAATACCTTATTATAAATTAACTCTTTTAGCATAACAGGCTGAATTGAGATAATCGTTTCACCGAAATTCAGAAAATAACTTGAAATAAAATCAAATTCTTTCTTGTTAAAATAGCCTGTTATACTATAATTTTCATTTTCTTTTTGTATCCTCATGGAAGGATAATTCTCTTTATCGAAAATGTCTTTTCCTTTTTGATTAACAATGACACGAAAATCAATTGCATCCGGCTTTCTGTGAAAAGTAGTAAGATAACTTAATAATTCTTCAAGCTTTTTTGGATTAGTATTGCTTGTTTCCACAATAGAAAGAATTTTATCACATCTAATTATTTGAACATGATTTGTCTCAAAATTAAAGATTTTAGCATACCACTGGCCAAATTTAGATTCTATTCGAATAAATTGGGCGACCAATACTTTTTCCTCATCTTTTTTTAAATATGTTAAATGATAAACTCGCTCAGCAAAAATCCCCTGTAAAATTTCTTTTAAGAATGGACTAAAATTACTATGATTTGTTACTTCAAAGGAAAGCGTTCGTTCCATGATTGAAATATTTTTATTCACATTATCAGGTAATACATGTTTAAATTTATTTTCAAGCGCAATACTTTCTACATTAAATGGTTTTGTCTTGTATCCATTTAATGTAAGAATCGAAAAGTATAACGCATACATTTCATCCACACTAAAATAAATTGGCGATAACACACTATTTTCTATAATTTTATAACTTCCATTTCTACCCAGTTCAGAATATATTGGTACACCTATTTCTTCCAATGATTGAATATCTCGTAGAGCGGTACTTTTAGAAATATCATATCTAGCCATTAAATCTTTTAAATTAAAATATCTTTTATTATTTAAGAAAATAAGCATATCATTTATTCGTTCCGTTTTTTTCATATTTCCCTCCCAAAAAGGTGTCATGTATTGAAACCTTTTTAGTCTATATTATAATTATTAACTAATAAAGGAGTTATAAATTTATGACATTAGAAATAGCTATTTTTCTTTCAATGAATGGGCAAGCAAAGGAGGCAATTAATTTTTATACACGTAATTTAGAAGCCAAGAAGTTAATGATTGTTACGTATGAAGAACTGGCAAAAAGAGATAGTTCTTTTAAAATTACAAGTGAAAATAAAGATCTTATTGCTCACTCTGTTTTACAAATTGGGAATACAAAGCTAATGATAGCAGAAGATACAATGAATTCTAATGAACGTTATAACGTTGGAAATAACATGTCACTTTGCATTCAAAGCGCTAATTTAGAAGAAATACAAAGATTTTATAATAATTTAATTTCCGATAAGAACGTGAAGATACTCTCTCCGCTAGAAAAAAATATATTTAGTGAAGCATATGGGATTATTGAAGATCCTTACGGCATACAAATTCAGTTAATGTATGACAAACGATTAAACTAAATAATTAGTCATATTCACATATTCCTAATAAAAAAAGACACGAAATGATATTATCCCCTTAAGGTAGACAGTGTAAAAAGACCATGAACAAACATGGATGTTACACTTCTACTTGGAGGGGATTTTATTATGGCTAAAAAAGGGTCTACATTTCAAACTTATTCAAATGAATTAAAGATACAAGCTGTAGAAAGTTTTTTAAACGGTGAGGGTAGTCAATCAGCTATAGCGAAGAAATATGGACTTAAAAGTAGAACACAATTAATAGAGTGGGTTAGGAAATATCAAGAAACAGGCGGTATTTCAGACTCACGGGGAAAAAGTAGTGGTAATAAGGGCCTCAAAAATCCCTTGAAAGGTCGTCCTCGTACGAAATTCGATAGTATGGAAGAAGAGTTGGAATACTACAAGGCACAGGTGGCGTACTTAAAAAAGCAGTATCCAAATCTGTAGGAGGTGTCCTTGCTCAAACGACGAAGTACGAGATTATTGAAGAACTACGTTCTCGATACAAAGTAATCTGGCTTGTCGTCATTGCTCAGTTAAATCGTTCTAGCTACTATAAATGGCGTTCAACACGTACGCAAAGAAAATTACGTTTTTCAAAGGATGATACACTGCGTGAACAAATTCAAGCGATTCACATAAAACACAAGGAATATGGCTATCCTCGTATGACAATTGCCTTACAAGAAGAGGGCTTTTTAGTGAATCACAAAAAAGTATGTAGACTTATGCAAGAGCTTCAAATTCAATCGATCATCCGTAAAAAGCGTCGCTTTTTTAAAGGGAAATCCTCAAAGATTTTCCCAAATGTAGTAGAACGCCAATTCCAAAATCGCAAACAAAATGAGGTATTTGTTACAGACATCACTTACTTGCCATTCAAAGATAATTTTCTCTATTTATCGGTCGTCCAAGACATTTACAATAATGAAATTGTTGCCTGGAAACTCTCACATCGCAATGATCTACAACTTGTTCTCGATACACTTGATTTAGCAACAAAAAAGAGATGTGTATGGAACCATCATCCACTCGGATCAAGGATTCCAATACACATCTCATGCTTATCATCGTACGCTTCAACAGCTAGGTGCCATCGGCAGCCACTCTCGCAAAGGAAACTGCCATGACAATGCTTGTATTGAATCATTCTTTTCTCATTTTAAATCTGAAATGTTTTATCTCAATTATTATCAAACAAAAGAAGAATTGATTCAAGCAATTGAAACATACATCTATCATTATAACTACAAACGATTCCAAAAACGACTCAATCATCGAGCTCCGATTGAATATCGAATCTCAATGGCTGCTTAGTCTTTTTTTAAAGCTGTCTACTTGACGGGGATAAGACCAAAATTCGTGTCTTTTTTTATTTCACAGTGACGACTCTACCCGTTTCACTACTTTCAATCGCTAATTGAATAAGTCGAATAACTTCTAAGCCTTCTTGTGCTGTTACAGGTGGTTTCTCACCATTTACAATACTATCTCGCACACCTTTATAATACATGTCATAGCAGCCGACTTCTGTTGGAATACGCTCTAAGCTTTCTTCTGTTTCTAAAGTAGCAAAATTCTCTTCAGAGTCTGATCCATAACCATTATCCCCTGGCTTCATTCCAGTCTTTAATTGTTCTTCCTGTGAATCCATACCATACTTCACGATAGAACCTTTATCTCCATGCAGTGTAAAATGTGGACCTGCTTGCTTTACGTAACTGCTACTATGTAAAATGACACGCTTTACTCCGTAGTGAAGTACAACATGGAAGTAGTCATCAATTTCTGCACCTGGTCGTTGCTTTATTACATCTGCGCTTATCGCATCTGGTTTCCCAAATAATGATAATGCTTGGTCAATTAAATGTGAGCCTAAATCATATAATATACCTGATCCTGGTAAGTTCTTTTCTCTCCAGCGATCGCGTACATGTGGGCGGAAACGATCGAAATGCGCTTCATATGCGTATACATTCCCTATTCTTTTTTCTTGTAATAATTTCTTTATCGTTAAGAAATCATTATCCAAACGGCGATTATGATACACACTTAAAACGACATTATGTCGGTTCGCTAATGAAATAAGTTCTTCTCCTTCTTCAATTGAAACAACGAATGGTTTTTCCACAACAACATGCTTGCCGTGTACAATTGCTTCTTTTACATATGGAAAATGGGTTGTATTCGGCGAAGTAATAACCACTAAGTCAATATCAGCTCGATTTACTAATTCATCAATTGTACCAACAACTTCAGCATTTGGTAATGCTTGTTTCACTACTTCTTCTTTTGATGATAAAATAGCACGAATATCGTATTCTTCTATCGTTTGTAATAACGGGATGTGAAATGTTGTACTAGAAAATCCAAATCCTACAATCCCTACACCTATTTTTTTCATGTTGCCCCTCCATTTATCCCGCTACTTGCGGGCAGTAAGATCCCTACCTCAAAATTTAACGAATGCAAAAAAGTTAGGTGAGGGATCAACTGCTCGTAAAAGCCCGATTGGTTCAACTAATAATCAGTGGGGAATGAAGAAAACCCCCACTGATTAAAGTTTCATTTTATGAGAACGATTTCATTTCATCATTATAACAAGATTATTTTTATATACATAATGATTTGCTTAGAAAAAAGCATCTTGCTATCATTCATAGCAAGATGCTCCCTTTATCTCGCATTAACGCGTAGTAAGACTCCCACCTCAAAATAAAGCGAATGCGAAGGAGTTAGGTGGGAGACCAACTGCCCGTAAAAGCCCGATTGGTGAAGGCTAATAATCAGTGGGGGATGGAAAAAACCCCCACTGATTAAAGTTTCACTTTATTCCGTTCTTTTCTTTGTCCACGTTTCAATTACTTCACCAGTATCATTAACATCTAGTACTAAACTACCATTACTATACCGGTCTTTATTTCGAAACGCTTTCGGATCAATTTCTTCTACAATGTGTTTCTCTGTCTTCATGTAAACTAATTCATCATCTCGAACAATTTCAATACCGACAATGCGGTACGGATTACGTTTTAACTCTTTAAAAATTACAAGGCCTCGCTTCGCCCTCGTTGATTTCTCAATTTCCGATGCCTTTATACGTTTCACAGCACCTCGCTGCGTAACGAGAATAAGTTGATCTTTTTCACCATTTAACGGTTTACCAGAAGCAACATAGTCATCTTCTTTTAAATTAATTGCTTTCACACCAGCTGCTCTGACACCAACTGGACTTACTTCTTCTTCATTGAATACAAGTGCATATGCACCATGTGTTGCAAGAACAATATCACTTGTCCCATTTGTCGCAAATATATCAACAACTTCATCATCTTTTTTCAAGTTTACAGCAACGAATGCCCGTGAATAACGCTGCACTTTATATTGGTTTAATTCTGTTTTCTTAATCATACCGTTTCGTGTAACAAATACGATAAATCGTTTTTCTTCTTCAAAATTCGGTACGACTGTTGCCCAAATTAACGATTCATCTCGCTCGAGTGAAACAAGATTCGCAACGTGTTGACCTAAATCTTTCCAACGAATTTCTGGCATTTCATACACAGGAAGATAAATATAATTTCCTTTGTTCGTAAATAAAAGAACGGTTTCTGTCGTGTTTGTATCGAAACGCTCAAGTAAGATGTCACCCTCTTTCATACCGAAGTATTTCCCGTTCGATGCATTATGCGAACGCCAACCTGTTCGTTTCACATAGCCTTCTTTCGTTACAGTAACGATGACATCTTCTTGCGGAATCATAACTTCCACATCGATTTTAATTTCTTCAATTTCCTCTTCAATTATCGCACGGCGATTATCACTATATGTTTTCTTTACTCTCTTCAAATCTGTTTTAATAACTTGAAAAAGTCTTTTTTCACTTTGTAAAATTGACTGTAACTCTATAATTTTCTTACTAAGTTCCGCTGCTTCTTGCTCTAGCGCTGTAATATCTGTATTCGTTAAACGATATAATTGCAGTGAAACAATTGCTTCTGACTGCGCCTCTGTAAATCCAAATTTCGCACTTAAATTATCTTTCGCATTACGCTTATCTTTAGACCCACGGATCGTTTCAATCACTTCATCTAAAATTGATAATGCTTTCTTTAAACCTTCTACAATATGCTGACGATTTTCTGCTTTTCTTAATTCATATTGTGAGCGTCTTGTAACAACTTCTTTCTGATGTCCAATATATGCATCCAAAATCTTAGGTAATGTCATAAGTGTCGGACGACGATTATTTATCGCTACCATATTAAAGTTGTATGGAATTTGCAAATCTGTATTTTTATATAAATAATTTAAAATACCTTCAGCATTCGCTTCTTTTTTAGTTCTACAACGATACGAAGACCTGTACGATCTGTCTCATCACGTACTTCAGCAATTCCATCTAGCTTTTTATCTATACGTAATTCATCCATTTTCTTAACAAGATTCGCTTTATTTACTTCGTACGGAATTTCTGTAATAACGATTTGTTGCTTCCCGCCACGAATCGTTTCAACCTCTGCTTTTCCGCGAATAATAATTTTACCTTTACCTGTTTCATACGCTTTTTTAATGCCATCTATCCCTTGTATAATACCACCTGTAGGGAAATCTGGTCCTTTAATAACTGTTAACAAGTCATCCACCGAACTATTCGGTTGATCGATACGCATCATTGTAGCATCAATTACTTCTCCAAGATGATGCGGTGGAATTTCTGTTGCATAACCAGCGGAAATCCCTGTCGATCCGTTCACTAATAAGTTCGGGAACATTGCCGGTAATACAATAGGTTCTTCACTCGTATCATCAAAGTTTGACACGAATTCTACTGTTTCTTTATCAAGATCACGTAATAACTCAGATGCGATTGGTGATAAACGTGCTTCCGTATAACGCATTGCCGCTGCTGGATCCCCATCAACACTACCGTTATTTCCGTGCATTTCAACTAAAACATTACGTACTTTCCAAGTTTGACTTAAACGGACCATCGCCTCATATACAGAGGAATCACCATGTGGATGATAATTACCGATAACATTACCTACTGTTTTAGCTGATTTACGAAACGCTTTATCATGTACGTTTCCTTCTACATACATAGAATATAAAATACGTCTTTGTACCGGTTTTAAACCGTCACGCGCATCTGGAAGCGCGCGGTCTTGAATAATATATTTACTATAACGTGCAAAGCGGTCACCTAACACGTCTTCAAGCGGGAGGTCATGAAACTTCTCTGCCTGCATGTTATTCCACCTCCGTCTCCATAATCATTTCATTTTCTAAAATATTTCCTTCTTCTTGCATACCAAATTGTACATTACGCTCAATCCATTTACGACGAGGTTCTACTTTATCACCCATCAATGTCGTAACTCGGCGCTCAGCTCTTGATGCATCGTCAATTTTCACACGGATTAACGTACGTGTTTCAGGGTTCATCGTTGTTTCCCATAATTGATCGGCATTCATTTCGCCAAGTCCTTTATAGCGCTGCAACATATAGCCTTTACCAACCTTTTTCGTTACACTACCTAATTCTTCATCAGACCATGCATATTCAATTACTTCCCTTTTCCCTTTTCCTTTACTTACTTTATATAAAGGTGGAAGTGCGATAAATACTTTACCAGCTTCAATAAGTGGTTTCATATAACGGTAGAAGAACGTCAGTAGTAACACTTGAATATGTGCTCCATCCGTATCTGCATCGGTCATAATAACAACTTTATCGTAGTTAATATCTTCAACAGCGAACTCATTCCCTACGCCGCCGCCAATTGCGTAAATAATCGTATTGATCTCTTCGTTCTTAAAAATATCAGCAAGCTTTGCTTTTTCCGTGTTAATTACTTTACCACGTAATGGTAGCACCGCTTGGAAACGACGATCTCGTCCTTGCTTTGCTGAACCACCAGCCGAGTCACCCTCTACTAAATACAATTCGTTTTTCTGAGGATTACGTGATTGTGCAGGTGTTAACTTCCCGCTTAAAGTACCTTCTGATTTTTTCTTCTTCTTACCAGTACGCGCTTCTTCTCTCGCTTTACGAGCAGCCTCACGTGCTTGTGCTGCTTTAATTGCCTTCCTCACAAGAAGTGTAGCTACATCCGGGTTTTCTTCTAAAAAGTAAGCTAAATGCTCAGATACAATTGCATCAATTGAAGAACGAGCTTCACTTGTACCTAGTTTCCCTTTCGTTTGCCCTTCAAACTGGAGTACGTCTTCTGGTACACGTACAGAAACAATCGAAGCTAATCCTTCTCGAATATCTGTGCCTTCTAAATTTTTGTCTTTTTCTTTTAATAAAGAAACTTTACGAGCATACTCATTGAACACACGTGTCATTGCTGTTTTAAATCCAGCTTCGTGTGTACCACCGTCTTTTGTACGTACATTATTTACAAACGAAAGAATGTTTTCTGAGTAACCATCATTAAACTGAAACGCTAACTCTGCTTCAATTCCATTTTGCTCACCCGAGAAATATACAACTGGATGAATCGAATCTTTCTCTTCGTTTAAGTATGAAACGAAAGCCTCAATTCCTGTTTCATAATGAAACACATCTTCTAAATCATTACGTTCATCTTTTATCGAGATTTTCATTCCTTTTAATAAGAATGCAGATTCACGTAATCTCTCACATAATGTTTCATAATTATAATTTGTTGTGCTGAAAATAGTTGTATCTGGTTTGAAGTGCATCGTTGTACCAGACTCTTTCGTTTTCCCGATTTTCTCTAACGTCGTTGCAGGAGTACCACCATTTTCAAAGCGTTGTTCATAAATGCTACCATCTCGCTTAATCGTTACTACTAGCCATTCTGATAAGGCGTTTACAACTGATGCCCCAACACCGTGTAAACCACCACTCGTTTTATAGCCTCCTTGGCCAAACTTACCCCCCGCATGAAGTACAGTTAAAATAACTTCAGGTGTCGGTTTTCCAAGTTTATGCATTCCCGTAGGCATTCCTCGCCCTTTATCAATAACGCTAATACTATTATCTTTATGTATTACGACAGAAATTTCGTCGCCAAATCCCGCTAACGCTTCATCAACGGAGTTATCTACTATTTCATATACTAAATGATGCAATCCACGGCTATCCGTACTCCCGATATACATTCCCGGGCGTTTTCGAACGGCTTCAAGTCCTTCTAACACTTGAATTGCATCTTCATTATATTGGAACTGATGCTTCACCAAACTCCTTGCCCCTTTCCAAATTAAATAAGAACATATGTTTCTATTATAGAATAACGCCTCGACTATAGTTTTGGCAAGTTATCTTATCTCTTTTATATACTATTTTCAATAGAAAAATCCTTGTTTTTTTCACAAGGATTCCTCTAGGCTACTATTTCAGAAAAATAATCGTTTGTCAACGAGAAATGGATATGTATTCCAACATTATACATTCCAGACCTTTATCATGATCCAAATGATCAATATCCAAAACGGGATAACAAGTAACAATCCCCAAAAACAGCCTTTAAAAAATCTCATGATGAACACCTCGTTCATCCGCCCTACTTATATAAAAAGCGAGGGCTGAATCAATCTTTCTACCTTTAAAGTCTATACTATTTTGTCATTACATGCTCTACTTTAATACAACGATCCATTATTACTGTATAGCCTTTTTCTTGTAAAAGTTTATATGTATCTTCATCTTGTACTCCTAATTGTGCCCAGAAAACATCTGCATCAATCTCTACAAACTCTTTCGCAACATCCTTTAAAAATTCTGAGCGACGGAATACATTTACGATATCAACATGTTCTTTAATATCCTTCAGTGAAGAAACCGCCTTTTCTCCGAGTACTTCATCTACTGTTGGATTTACTGGAATAATGCGATACCCAGCATCTTGCATTGCTTTTGAAACCATATATGATGTGCGTTCTGGCTTATCTGATAATCCAACAACTGCAATCGTTTTACTTTTCTTCAATACTTCACCAATTTCCGTACGAGTTGGGTTTTCAATTATCATAATTAATCCCTCCTATACCTTTATTATATCCGATAAAGAAAGTCTCTTTCAACATGAAAGAGACTTTCTTTTATTCCAATTGATGTACGCTAATAAGCAGAAGGAAGAGAACTCTCCACTGATTAAAGTTTATATTTATTGATTTTTTGTAGTTGAATTATCTGCTAATGTAGCCGATTTTGTCATTTTCTGACCGTTACGATAGAAAGTAACTTCTACTTTCTCGCCTACTTTTTTCTTTTCATATAAATATTTACGGAATTGAAGTGAATTTTCTACTTTTTGATCATCTAACGCTACTACTATATCATATTGCTCTAAACCTGCTTTTTCCGCTGGTGATATTGGATAGATTTTACCTAATACAACTCCATTTGTTACTTCTTTTGGCACTTTTAATTGATTTACTGCATAAGCTTGCACATCTTCTAATGAAACTACACCGACTCCAAGTGCTGGACGTTTCACTACTCCATCTTTTTCAAGTGATTCAATAACTGGTTTTGCGATGTTAATTGGAATTGCAAAACCAATACCCTCTACTGATTGTTGAGCTATTTTACTTGAGTTAATACCGATTACCTCACCGTTTTGGTTAAATAGTGCACCACCACTATTACCAGGGTTAATCGCTGCATCTGTTTGAATAACTTGTGCTTGCCAATCCGGACGCTTATCACCATCAATATCAACTGGAATTTCACGATCTTTACTACTAATGATCCCTTCCGTTACACTACCATCAAATCCTAACGGGTTACCAATTGCAATTGCTTTCTCACCAGCACGGAGCTTACTTGAGTCACCTAAACTTGCAACTTTATTAACATTTGACCCATCAATTTCCACAACAGCTAAATCTAACCAAGGGTCTTTCCCAACTAATTTCGCATCAACTTTTTTACCATCACTTAATTTTACAGTAAGTTTATTCGCTCCGTCGACTACATGGTTATTCGTTACAATATATGCTTTATTACCTGCTTTTTTATAAATAACACCTGATCCTGAACCAGCTTCTTGTTCTTGACCTGCCTGTTGCATCGCAAATGGATCAACACTTTGTTGCATATTAATCACACCAACAACAACATCTTTCGCGCCTTCGATCATTCCCGGTAAATCAGTTTCATTTTTCGCTTTATTTACAACTGGAACTATAGTTCCTTCTACTTGTTTATTAGAATTGAATGACGAAACAGCTGCACCATTATTTTGCACCCATGGCATGTACGGTGCTGCAAAACTAATCGAAACCGCCCCGACTACAGCTCCAACTAAACCTGTGAAAAAATATCCTTTTTTACTACCTGATTTTTTCATTTCTCTCGTTTCACTATGCTCTTCATTTAAATTCGGTCCGTCGTAATATCCCATGTTTTATTTCCCCTCCCTGGTGAATTCGTACTTTCAGTATAGTCACAGTTTGTGTCCTTCTTGTGAACTCATCGTGAAATCCAATTAAAAAAATACTCCTATCTATCATTGTAGACAAGAAAAGTATTTTTTGTACATTTCACCTACAAAGGAGAGTGTAAACTTGCTATATTCCCAAGCTGAAGTACATAGAAACTTAAAGGTTATTCTTCAAATTTGTAACCTACTCGAATAACAGTACCGATATGCTTCGCTTTATCTCCTAGCTTATTTCGCAGTTTTTTAATATGTGTATCAACCGTTCGGTCATCACCGTAGTAATCATATCCCCATAACTGATCTAATAAATGTTGGCGTGACAACACAATTCCTTTGTTCTCCATTAAATAAACGAGAAGCTCAAACTCCTTATGTGTCAATATAATTTCTTCTCCATCTACTAAAACTGTTCTAGATAGTCGATTCACTTCTATTCCAGCTAATGACATAGTATTTTCTTCTGATACTCCTACCGCTCCATCCGCACGTTTCAATAACGTCTTCGCACGAGCTACTAACACTTTCGGACTAAAAGGTTTTGTTACATACTCATCTGCACCTAGTTCAAAGCCTAGTAATGTATCATCCTCATCAGAACGTGCTGTCAGCATAATAATTGGTACCGCTGACTCTTTTCTAATTCGTCTACAAACAGACCAACCATCTATTTCTGGTAACATAATATCTAACATAATTAAATCAATTGTATGTTCAGCAAATAATTCTAGTGCTTTTTTTCCATCTTCCGCTTCGATTACTTCAAAGCCTTCATTACGAAAATAATCACTAACAATTTCACGTAATCTTCTTTCATCTTCAACAAGTAATACTGTTTTATTCATATAACCTATCCCGCCTTTTTACTCTTTCAATCGAATAATACGTTGATTGGAGCTTCCGCGAAATGGAAGTGTTAAATCTTTTTTATCAAGTTCAAATCTTCCATCGACCAAAACATCCCCATAATGTAACAATTCTATCATATCATTATTTTGAGCACTCTGTATCTCTTCTAACGTGTAACCTGTATAAATCCATAGATTTTTTTTCAGATCCTTCACTGCTTTTGCTACTTTTTTCACTTCAGCAGCTTGAAAAAATGGATCTCCACCTGAAAATGTTACATCGGTTAATGAATTTTTTTCAATCTCTTTCACAATTTCTTCTACCGTCATTTCAGTTCCATTGCAAACATTCCATGATTTCGGATTATGGCAACCGATACAACGATGCGGACAGCCCGCAAAAAACACGACTGTCCGCAACCCTTCTCCATCTACTACACTATCATGAATGATAGTCATAACTTTCATTTATGCTTCACCCGATCCATCTCTTCACTACGTTTCGCGCTATTCCACTTTGACATATCTCCTACAAGATATCCTGTTATGCGGCGAATTCTTTCTATATTGACCTCGTCTTCATTGCCACAGCTTGGACATTCATTGCCAATAACTCCGTGATACCCACAACATTTACAACGGTCAACAGGATGATTAATTGAACCGTATCCAACGCCATGCTCTGCCATCGCTTGAACAATTTGTTTTAACGCCTTCTGATTATGCATCGCTGCTCCGTCTAGTTCAATATACGTAATATGCCCTCCATTACATAGAGCATGGAAAGGTCCTTCTAAACGAATTTTATTTATCGCTTGAATGTTATAATAAACTGGAATATGGAATGAATTCGTATAGTAATTATGGTTCGTTATACCGCTAATCACACCAAATTCTTCTCTATCTTTTTTCACAAACTTACCTGATAACCCTTCGGCAGGCGTTGCAATTATTGAGAAATTCAGTTGATGTTCTTCCGTCGCCTTATCCATTCTCTTCCTCATAAAGGAAATGATTTCATATCCAAGCTTCCACGATTCTTCATTTTCTCCATGGTGCTTTCCTGTTAATGCTACTAAACATTCTGCAAGACCGATAAAGCCAAGACTTAACGTCCCTTGTTTTAAAATCGGCGCCACAGCATCTTCAGGTTGTAACGTTTCTCCACCACGCCATACACCTTGTGAATATAAGAACTGAAAATCTCTTGCTCTCTTTGTACATTGATAAGCAAATCTCTCTAATAATTGCTTAACGCCTAAATCTAAGTAATAACTTAGCGCTTCAAAAAACGCTTCTTTTGAACCACTAATTAGCGCTAATTTCACTAAATTAATAGAAGTAAACGATAAATTCCCTCTTCCAATTGCTGTTTCTTCCCCATGTATATTAGACATAACACGAGTACGACATCCCATATAACATACTTCACTTTCAGGTCGACCATCATAATGCACAGCATTAAACGGGGCATCTAAAAACGAAAAGTTAGGGAATAATCGCTCAACTGTCGTTTCTAACGCTAATTCAAATAAATCATAGTTCGGATCACACTCTTCAAAGTTCACGCCTTTTTTCATTTTGAAAATTTGAATAGGAAAAATCGGTGTTTCTCCTTTACCAAGTCCAGCTTGCGTCGCTTTTAAAAGTTGCTTAATTAAAAGCCGTCCCTCTTTCGATGTATCTGTTCCGTAGTTAATAGAAATAAACGGTACTTGTCCCCCGCCCCTACTATGCATACTATTTGAATTATGAACGAAAGCCTCGCACGCCTGATACGTATCATTTTCTGTTTCTTTCCATGCAAATCCCTCTATTTGTTCTTTCGTAAGCGGATATGACTGCAATCGTTTTTTATGTCTCTCTACTGTTTTTCTCACATATGGAGCTAAATCAATATCAAAGAGTGCAAACGATTGACCACCATGCTGCATATTTTGATTCGCCTGAAAAATAATTGAAGAAAGCGCCAACGCACTTTTAATATCTTGCGGTTGTCTCATATGTCCATGTCCAGTATGAAAACCGTTAGCAAGCATTTGCGCTAACGGAATTTGTGAACAAGTCGTCGTTCCTGTTGCATAAAAATCTAAATCATGTGGATATAATATATTTTGATCTATCGCTTTTTTCACTTGATCTGATAATAATTTTTCTACTGCATAATACTTTGCGCTCTCAGATGCGAACGTTCCCATTACTCCCATTGGAGATCGGCCATCTACATTTGCATTTTCCTGCATTAAATCTTGTTCATTACCGTGAATAATTGTCTCAAATACTTTCATTAATTCTTCTCCACGTACATTTCGTTTCAACATCCATAACCCTCCACCAACATGTTGTTGTCTTTTGATTAAAATCATACAACATATAGTTCTTCTGTTCCTGTGAAAAATGTAACATTCCTGTGAAAGTTTTTTTAAAAATTAATGACTTTTTCATTTATAAAAAAGAAATGTGCTCTTTACAAATGTATGGTACAATGAACGGGAAAAACTCTTTTTACCCTTTATCAACACATTTGTATAAAGGAGACTGAACTCATGATTATTACATATCTTTTATTTATCGTTGCCTATCTACTCGGTTCGATTCCATTTGCATTGGTCGTTGGAAAAATCGGTTATGGAATCGACATTCGTGAGCATGGAAGCGGTAATCTAGGCGGAACTAATACATTCCGTACGTTAGGGAAAAAAGCAGGTTTTATCGTAACAATTGCTGACATTTTAAAAGGTACATTAGCAACAGGTCTACCGATTATTTTCGGGTCAGATATTCACCCACTATGGTTTGGATTAGCCGCTGTTCTTGGACATGTCTATCCGATCTTCGCAAAATTCCGCGGGGGGAAAGCAGTTGCAACTTCTGCCGGGGTATTATTATGCTACTCACCAGTTGTATTTGCAATATTAGCTGTTGTATTTTTGACCCTTTTATTTACAACAAGATACGTATCACTTTCTTCTATGGTAACAGCTGTCGTTGCTGTTATTGCATCAATTGTTAGCGGGGATAAAATCTTCATTATTGCGATGTGTTTATTAGCTGGTATGGTTATTTATAAACACCGTGCAAATATCGGACGAATTATAAATAAAACTGAACCGAAAGCAAACTTTTCAAAAAAGCAAAAATAAGATCGTAACCCACATAACGCAAAAAGAAAACGTGAAGCATATTAATAGCGTCTTTTTGCGTTATTTTTTATACTAAAAGAAAAAGCAACATAATTTGGAGGAACTATACATGAATCTTTCCGTAACAAAAGAAGCAGCACAATGGTATAAAAACGAATTAAACTTACAATCGGGTGAAACAATACGCCTTTTCGTACAATACGGCGGTTGCAGTACTGTGCAAAAAGGACTTTCTTTAGGTATTCGTAAAGATGACCCTGCGCACCCTGCTGTTCAAACTCAAGAAGAAGGTATTAACTTCTTTATTGAAGGCGATGATGAGTGGTTCTTCGATGGACATAATTTATTAGTTACACTTAACGACGGTGATGATTTCCCTCAATTTAATTATGAAAAATAAAAAAGCGTGGCTTCTGCCACGCTTTTTTTATCCCGCTATTTGCGGGTAGTAAGACCCCCACTGATTAAAGTTTCACTTTATTTCTTTTTAATTTCCTCATATTTCGCATACCACTCAGGATATAATTTTTTAAATGATACAGGGCGGAACCCTTCTTTTTTCGCACAAATATTCGTCGTGCTTGCAGTAATACAAAGTTCGCCATCGCCATTATAAATTTCATATCCATATACAACGCGGAGCGGGCTCACAGTATCAACCCACGTTTTCACAATAGCTTTTTCTCCGTAACGCATCGCTTTACGATATGAAATTTGCAAGTCTAATACAGGAGAAATAATTCCCTCTTTCTCCATTTCAACATATGAAAATCCTAATTCTTGTATAAGTTTAGTGCGCCCAAGTTCCAGCCACACTAAATAGTTTGAATGGTAAACAACACCCATCTGGTCTGTTTCCGCATAGCGGATTTCAACTTCATGTTCTGCTACAAACATTTCTATTCGCCTTCTTTCACTTCTGCTACCTTGCATACATTTAATCATAATACAGTGGAATCAAAAATAAAATAAAAACAGTGAATCTTTTACCGAAAGGGGCAAGCACATGATCCAAATTGTAACTGTTCGTAGCGGTGATAGTGTTTATGGTTTAGCATCAAAATACGGATCTACACCTGAAGAAATTGTAAAAGACAATGGACTAAATCCTGCTGAAACACTCGTTGTTGGTCAGGCACTTATCGTTAATACAAAAGGCAATAATTATTATGTACAGCCAGGTGACAGCCTTTATCGAATTTCTCAAACGTATAACGTCCCTCTCGCCAGTTTAGCTAAAGTTAATAACCTTTCATTAAAATCTATTCTCCATGTCGGACAGCAATTATATATACCGAAAGGAACAAAACGAGCAGTAGAATCCATTGCTTATTTACAGCCTTCAACAATACCGATAAAAGAAAGTTTAGTAAATGCTACACGTGCTATTAATCCATTTTTAACATATTTAGCCTACTTCAGCTTTGAAGCAAAAAGAGACGGCACTTTAAAAGAACCGACGGAAACAGCGAAAATCGCTAATATTGCAACGCAAGGTAACACCATCCCTATGCTCGTTATTACAAATATTGAAAATGGAAATTTCAGTGCCGATCTGACCTCGGTTATTTTACGCGATGCAACAATTCAAAACAAGTTTATTACTAACATTTTGCAAACAGCTGAAAAATATGGCATGCGAGACATTCATTTCGATTTCGAGAGTGTGGCACCTGAAGATCGCGAAGCGTATAATCGTTTTTTACGAAATGTGAAAACACGCTTACCTAGCGGGTACACATTAAGTACAACACTTGTACCGAAAACGAGCTCAAATCAAAAAGGGAAATTTTTTGAGGCTCACGATTATAAAGCACAAGGACAAATTGTTGATTTCGTCGTCATTATGACATACGACTGGGGTTGGCAAGGTGGACCACCGATGGCGATTTCCCCTATTGGTCCTGTAAAAGAAGTACTTCAATATGCAAAATCTCAAATGCCCCCACAAAAAATTATGATGGGGCAAAATTTATATGGATTTGATTGGAAACTTCCTTTCAAACAAGGGAATCCACCCGCAAAAGCAGTTAGCTCTGTCGCAGCTGTTGCACTTGCTCGTAAATACAATGTTCCTATCCGCTATGATTTCACAGCCCAAGCTCCACATTTTAATTACTTTGATGAAAACGGCGTACAACACGAGGTTTGGTTTGAAGATTCGAGGTCTATTCAAAGTAAATTCAATTTAATGAAAGAACAAGGCATTGGCGGTATTAGTTACTGGAAGATTGGTCTACCATTCCCACAAAATTGGCGTTTACTCGTTGAAAACTTTACAATTACGAAAAAAGGCTGACGAAAGTCAGCTTTTTAAATATTTTTATAATATTATCCAAACACACAAAAAGGAGAATGATGACATTCTCCTTTTTTTAACCGTTATCAACAATTGGTTGTTTGCCAGTTTGGTCTTGCATTTGCTTCCCTTTATTGCCACCAGCTTTTTTCGATTGTGTTCCAATTTGATTTGGTGCAAAGTCTTTTGAATTCTTTTTCGGATTACCCATTACTATCGCCTCCTTAACACTAGTATCGTACTAGTGTTAAGAATTATTCAGCCTGCTTAAAAAGTTTCATTTCATAACGTTTTTCAATTCGTTTTTCAATTCGATCCATTGCATCACGATCGCTTAATAATTGTTGTTTATTTTCATTTACAAGTTCTTCAAACGATCTACGGCGACTTCTTCTCATGTTGCTCACCCTTTCTTCTGCGCTTTCTTATTACATAGTATGAGCAAATGAAAAACTCTTTAATCAGATTTGTAAGAAAATTTTATGTTTTGATAAAAAATCCCATGCGCATATATTGCACATGGCATTTTTTACACCATCGTATTTAAATATTTTTTAATTTCTTCATCCGCATTTACTTTATTTGCTCTATATTCATCCAGCGCTCGTAATACAGAATCGTATTCTGCTACAATGTAGCTCTCTAGCTTCAAAATGTCCTCTACACTGTCAATCATAATTCTCGTGTTGCCAATCTCACTTTTCAATGCTGCCTCGTATGTTAAGCTCGTACAAATTTCTCTTACATCGTCTTCCACTTTTTCTGTTAACACATATTTCTTTCGCCCTTTGACCTTTAACCTTATAATTGGGTAAAAGGCTTTTATATCTAAATAACTCCCAACATTCATACAACGAATCCACTCAATATCACGTTTATTTCGTACAAGCATTTCTTTTACTGCTTCAAATACCGCTGTTTCATCAAGTACTTCCTTATTCGCTTTTCTTTTTCCTTCTTCTTCAACCGCTGCACATTTTTGATAAACAGCCGCACACGTAATACAGTCGTCAAATGCATTATGAGAACTTAATCGAATTCCAAGCATTCGTTTTAACGTTTCAAGTTTATGATTAGGCGCATGCTTCATATATTTTTTCGCTAAAAACACAGTATCAATAACGTTATTTTTAGGCTCAGGTAGTCCAAGCATATTTACATTACTTTTTAAAAAACGCATATCAAAAGATGCATTATGAGCGACAATAACATTTGTATGTAAAAATGCTAAAAATAAAGGTAATACTTCTTCAATCGTCGGTGCATCTGAAACACGATAATTTGTAATACCTGTTAAACTTGTTATTCGGTCCGGAATTGAACGCTCCGGATTCACATAGGAAACAAATTGATCTACTAGTTCATGATTATGATATTTCACTGCTGCGACTTGAATAATTTTATCATTATAAGGGTTAAATCCTGTTGTTTCAAAATCAATTACAACATAATCTAACGGTAAGGATATATTCCCCACTCCAAACACTCCTTTACCTCTAAACGTTTATATTTCTTTTATCATAACATGCTGCTATCACTACGTGAAAAAGAAAAGGCAGAAATGGTAACTTTCCATCTCTACCTTTTCACCGTTATTTTAATTTAGCAATCCGTTTCTCCATCTCTTTTTGTGTCATCGGTCCAATGAACTTATCTTGAATGACACCTTCTGTATCAATAAAATAAGAAGTTGGAATGGTAATTACTTTATACGCTGTTGTCACATCAATGTTCTTGTCCAATAAAATAGGAAAAGTAATTCCTTTTTCTTTAGCGAAGTTCCTTACCTTTTCTTCTCCCCCTCCTTTTTCTGAAGGAGTATAGTTTATAGCTAAAATTTCTACGTTTTCTTTATGTTCTTTATAAAAGGCCTCCATATCAGGCATTTCTTGCTGACAAGGCCCACACCACGTTGCCCAAAAGTTTAAAATAACTTTCTTTCCTTTTAAATTGGATAACTTTACATTCGTTCCATCTATCTTTGCTAATTCAAAATCTGGTGCGCTCTTTCCAATTTCAATACCGTTCCTTGCGAAAATCTCTTTCATAGCAGCTTCACTTTTGGCAGGCTTTTCTTGCATTACTTGATCCTCTTTACCAAACTGTTCATAAGCTGCATATCCCGCTAAACAAAGTAACACTACAATAATGGTAAGCTTCCGCCACATATTATATCACCCTTACGTGTTTATCTTCTTATTACATAATCACCAAAATACTATATACCTTATTTTAGCTTATACGGACAAGCTTGGAAATATTCACAGTCGAAATAGTTAGAATATTTATAGTCCATATGAAATTTTTCCCTTTTTATCATATAATTAGAAATAAATACAAAACTTGCGAGGTGATATGTATTTTACAATTACTTATCAACCCTTTCACTTTTGTTTTTTTCACTTTACCATTACTATGTATTTTTTTAGCACCTTACTATACAAATTCAAATGGGCTGCAATTATTATTTCTTTTACTGTTCCACTTATATTTTTCATTATCGTCTCTAAATTTAATATACACCTAGCTTTACAAAACTTAGACGCTTGGATTGTTTATAGTGCTGTTTATTCTGTACTTTCCTACATAACGCCAGCGCTAATACGAAGAAAACTGCACATGTAGAACTTTCAAAAAGGGGGATTTTTATGAATTTATTTGAAAAAATACTATTATATATTCTTAGTTTTATATTTTCCCCAATCGGGATTATCACTTGGATCATCTCGCTCTTCAGTAAAGATCCTGAAAAAAGCAAGTTGGGCGTATTTGTCTCTTTATCGCTTTAATCTCATTTATCCTTTTAGCCGGTCTCGGTATTCTTAGTTTCTTCACGATGACTACCACTACTATACAATAGTTATAGAAAGGATGATTATTTTGGGAGAACATCCTATAAGTAAAGAACTTCGCTATATACGAATTTGTTTAGTTATTTTAGTAATCGTTCTCTTATTTTTCAACGGTGAAAGAGTCGTTGAAATTTCTACAAATCATGATTCCATAGAAAATGTTTCCACCAGTAATATGACTCAGATTGCTGAAAATACATTTGCTATTCAAGAATATAATCCATCACTAAGTAGCGAACATACGGTCAAGATTTTCAAATATAATCCGGATACAAATCAACTTACTCTAGTCAAAGAGTTTAGTACTAACAATCCTGAGTCTTATACGTATCAACTTAATAAGAGTGAATAAAGATAAGAGCGCTATGTAGCTCTTATCTTTTTATTAGTATCTCTTTAAACAATGACTTACAATTTAATAGTTCTCTAGGATCCCCACATTCCACCATAATTCCATTCTTCATGACAACAACCCGATCTGCTATCATCGCCCTCTCGACATCATGTGTCGTCACAATTCTCGTTACATTCCCCTCTAGCCCTTTAAGCATATTCCAAACCATTTCTTGATTGCCCGGATCTAATCCCGCAGTCGGCTCATCTAAAACAATGAGATTCGGATTTGATACAATCGCTCGCAATAATGCAAGACGCTTTCTCTCTCCTCCCGAAAACTCTTCACCGCTTTTATGTAGTACAGTCTGAATACCTTCAGATAAACTCCTAATAATCGACTTCGCATTTACAAGTTCCATATTTTTTTCTAACTGTTTTTCTAAGCCCCCTTCCCCGAAATATATATTCTCTTTTACTGTCGTTCGAAAAAAACGTGGTTCCTGCCATATAGTAGTCATACGAGCTTTATTACCGTAATAAGTAATCTTGCCACTAGATGGTTTATATAACCCTGTTAATAACTTTAAAAGCGTCGTTTTTCCTGCACCACTTTCCCCCACAATAATAACGAGTTCGCCAGGATTAATTTGCAAATGTATATTTTTAATTCTACATCTCTCTTCACCGTTCTCTTGAAATGAAACGTTTGTTAATTTCATTCCCATCGCTCTTTCTACATTTCTGTATTCAGCCGGTATATCTAAAAAGCCAAAAACTCGATTTGCCGAAGCAATAGCAACTTGTGTCATCATCAATAAATCACTCGCATAACGAACGGGGAAAAATAACATCTCAATTGTAGCTAATACCGCCACAAGCGAACCGACTTCCATATCCCCTTTTATTATTTTTTTTGCTCCTATAATAAGAACAACTATATATGCTCCTGTTTCTATTACCGTTCCAACTATCCCAATACAATGTTGCAACATCGTCTTCTTTACTTCTGTTTTATAAGATTTTACTGTCACTCCTTTAAATAAGCCAATTGCCCAGCTCTCTTTTTGTAAACTACGCAAATCTTGTATACCTTTTACAAATTGTGACACCATCTCTACAACAATTGATTGATTCTTTTGAGAAATACTTGCAATATTTCTTACTTTTCCCCCCATAAACATTGGAACCATTGCACTTAAAAATAAAAACGGGGTTATCCACCATATGAACTGTACATCGATATGTTGTAGAGCTATGAACGCACCAATAAATTGTGCAATAGCGTGGATGTATTCTATTAATAAAGATCCATATAACCTTACCCAATTTGGAATATCAGAAACGACTAATGTTTCTAACTCCCCTTGTTTTACCTTCTCACTTTCTTCAAACGGTAATAAGAAAAAATGACGTAATACATCTATACGCTTCTCTCGTAATATTCGCTGACTTACTTTTGAGCTTCCATAATCAAATAACAGATTGTTCACCCACATCAAAAAGCGGCTCCCCGCAAACAAAGCAATATATACATACGTACCTTTTAACTCCCGCTGAATAATGTTATCTACAATTAGCCCCATAAATAGCGGACGGGATAAACTTAAAATGGCAGCTACTATTCCGCTACAAATCGCACTAATTAGCAATAGCTTTTCTTGCAACAACGGCAACATTATTCTTCTATACTCATTCATTGTCATTCCCCCAATTTTGCATAATAAAAGGAAAGGGATGAAACCAAATGGTTTCATCCCTTTCCCTCTGTACATAAAGTAAGGAAGCTAACAAATGTTAGCTTCCTTATCATTCATTTCAATTATTTAGTTCGACACTTTAGACTCTTCGATTTTCGAACGAAGAACCATTTGCAAGATACCACCGTGACGGTAGTAGTCAATTTCAACTTCACTATCGAAACGAGCTACTACTTCAAATTGCTTCTCTTTTCCTTCTGCATCGATTGCAACTACTTTTACAAGATCGCGTGGTCTAACCGTTTTGTCAATTTGAATTTCAAATGACTCGTCACCAACAAGACCTAATGTTTCAGCGCTGTCGCCATCTTTAAATTGAAGTGGTAATACGCCCATTAATACTAAGTTACTGCGGTGAATACGCTCGAAGCTTTCTGCGATTACTGCTTTAATACCTAATAAGTTTGTACCTTTCGCAGCCCAGTCACGAGAACTTCCCATACCGTAGTCTTTACCAGCAACAACTAGAAGGCCTGTGCCATCTTCTTTATACTTCATAGCAGCATCATAGATAGATGTTACTTCACCAGTTGGCCAATATGTTGTATATCCGCCTTCTGTTCCTGGTGCGATTTGGTTTTTAATACGGATGTTTGCAAATGTACCACGCATCATAACTTCATGGTTACCACGACGAGAACCGTAAGAGTTAAAGTCGACTGGTTGTACGCCGTTTTCTAGTAAATAACGTCCAGCTGGCGTGTGCTTACCAATTGAACCTGCTGGTGAAATGTGGTCTGTCGTTACAGAATCACCAAATTTACCAACTATGCGTAAACCTGATAACGTTTCAACTTCACCTGGATCTTTAGATAATCCTTCGAAGAACGGTGGGTTTTGAATGTATGTTGAATCATTATCCCAAGTATATAAAGCTTCATTTGAAGTTTGGATTTCATTCCAGCGCTCATTGCTGTTAAATACTTGTGCATATTCTTTTTTGAACAATTCAGATGTAACAACACTTTGAACTACATCTTCAATTTCTTTAGCTGATGGCCAAATATCATTAAAGTAAACAGCATTACCATTTACATCTTTACCGATTTCATCATTTTTCAGGTCAATATCAACAGTACCTGCAAGTGCATATGCCACAACAAGTGGTGGTGATGCTAAATAGTTTGCTTTTACAAGTGGGTGAATACGACCTTCAAAGTTACGGTTACCAGATAAAACAGATGTTACTAATAAATCATTTGCTGCGATTGCTTCTTCTAATTCCTCTGCTAATGGACCAGAGTTACCGATACAAGTCGTACAGCCGTAACCAACTGTTTGGAAACCTAATTGATCTAAATACGTTGTTAAACCAGACTTATCTAAGTACTCTGTAACAACTTTAGATCCTGGTGCTAACGATGTTTTTACGTAACCAGGTACTTTAAGTCCTTTTTCAATTGCTTTCTTCGCAACTAACCCTGCTCCAATTAACACGTACGGATTTGACGTATTTGTACAGCTTGTAATTGCAGCGATTGCAATTCCACCTGTTTTCATCGTTACTTCTTGATCTTTCAATGTAACTTTCACTTCTTTATCAAACTCTTGCTCATTGAATCCAAGTCCTTGTGTTCCAACTGGTGCTACAACAGCTTTATGGAACTCCTCTTTCATATCTGAAAGCGGGATTAAATCTTGCGGACGTTTCGGTCCAGAAAGGTTAGATTCGATTGTATTTAAATCAATTTCAACAAGATCAGTATAGATTGGATCTTTACTATCTGCTGTGTAGAATAAACCGTTTGCTTTACAATATTCTTCAACAACGCGAATTTGTTCTTCATCTCTACCTGTTAAACGTAAGTATTCTAATGAAATATCGTCGATTGGGAAGAATCCACAAGTTGCACCGTATTCTGGTGCCATATTTGAAATTGTTGCACGGTCAGCTAAAGGCATGCTCTTTAGTCCACTACCGAAGAACTCAACAAATTTACCAACTACACCTTTTTGACGTAACACTTGTGTTACTTTTAATGCAACATCAGTTGCTGTTGTACCACTTGGAAGTGTACCAGTTAATTTCACACCGATTACTTCAGGTACTGGGAAATATGAAGGCTGTCCAAGCATTCCTGCTTCTGCTTCAATACCACCAACGCCCCATCCAAGAACACCAATACCATTAATCATTGTTGTATGTGAGTCAGTTCCAACTAATGAATCTGGGTATGCAACTAAGTCACCTTCAGCATTTTTCACCGCATGAACAACCGGTGCTAAATATTCAAGATTTACTTGGTGTACAATACCTGTTGCTGGTGGAACTGCACGGTAGTTATCAAATGATTTCTGTGCCCAGCTTAAAAATTTATAACGTTCTTCATTACGTTTAAACTCTAAGTCCATGTTGAATGCAAGCGAGTCTGCTGTACCCGCTCTATCAACCTGTACAGAGTGGTCAATTACAAGGTCTACAGTAATTTCTGGATTAATTTTATCAGGATCTCCGCCCATATCTGCCATTGCTTTACGAAGCGAAGCCAAATCTACAACAGCTGGAACACCTGTGAAGTCTTGTAAGATTACGCGAGATGGTTTAAACGGAACATCGATATCTTGAACATCTTTCGTTCCCCATTTCGCTAAATTTGTAACGTGTTCTTCTGTAATTACGCGTCCGTCTACTTGACGAAGTACAGATTCAAGTAAAACTTTCACGGAATATGGTAATTGAGATACGTTGCCAACCCCTGCGTTTTCAAGCGCTTTCAATTGATAATAATGATACGTCTTTCCATCTAGTTCAAAAGTTGCACGTGATTGAAATGGATTATGTTTGACCATTATGTTTCCCCCCTGTTAAACGTGACTAATTTGTCTGAATATAAAATGTAGACAAACTTTTCAATACCTTACGATAATATCTTATTACAACTTTCTAAATAAGTAAATAATAAGAAACTTATGGATTATCATAAGTTTTCTTTATCTTTCTAAATTTGAATAGTGTCCATGCTCTTTATTAATACTATTACTATAAAGTAAAGCACTCTTTAAGCGTTTTACTTTACGTTCATATATGCTATGAACGACTCATGGTTCGTCTATAAAAAACATTATAGAGGTGAGAAAAATGGGTAAACGAAAAGCCAATCATATTATTTCAGGAATGAATGCCGCATCCGCCCAAGGGCAAGGAACTGGCTATAATGAAGAGTTCGCAAATGAACCTTTAACTCCGGCAGAGCGACAAAATAATAAGAAACGAAAAAAGAATCAGTAACGAAAAATCCCAAAAGGTATACCTTTTGGGATTTTCTCTAATGTTTATAACGTAACAACTCCGAAACTGTTACAAATCGATAACCCTGCTTTTTCAGCTCAGGTAAAATTTTTGCTAATGCCGCCACTGTTTGACTACGATCACTTCCTCCATCGTGCAACAGTACAATATCTCCACTTTTAGCATTTTTCACAACATGATTTACTATGGATTCTGTACCTGGATTCGCCCAATCACGAGGGTCTTGATGCCATGACCATAGAACAATTTGATACCCAGCTTTTTTTGCCGTAGTAAATACAGCATCATTAATATATCCACCTGGCGGACGGAACAATAAAGGTTCTTTCACCCATTTTTCAAAATATTTCTTTCCATTTAAAATATCATGTTCTAATTTTTCATCTGATGAATTACTCGCATACAAATGATTCATCGTATGATTTCCGATTTCATGCCCTTCTTTCAACACTTGCTTTACTAAGTACGGATTACGCTGAACTCGAAAGCCAATCATAAAAAAAGTCGCTTCCGCTTTATATTGACGTAATAACTCTAATACTTGCGGTGTATAAGTTGGGTCCGGTCCATCATCAAATGTAATCGCGATAATTTTTTCATTATTTGGTACTTCCCATGTTACATAGCCAGTTGGCTCTAGCTCTTTTCTTAACAACATCTTAGCTTCCACTTTGTCCACTTGAAATATATGTACTGCACAAATTAAAGAAACAATTGATAGAATAATTTTTCGTTTCAGCATAGTAGCACTAAAAGTAATGAGGTTGTTGAATTCACAACAACCTTTTTCACTTTTCTATTTGATCTACATTTCGCATAATATTTTGGAGATTACTTTCATATTGCTCAAGTTGTGGACGCTGCGTTTCTGATGCTACTTCAAGTGCATTTTGAATCTGTTCGTACGCCTCTTGCACTTCTTGGCGTAACTCTTTTAAATCATGGCCGTAATTCGGGTCATTTTTCACAATATTATTGAATATATTTTCCGCTTGAATAACCCCTTGCTGCGCGGCCTGAAAAGCCTGTTGCTTATCTTTATGATATGGCATAACACTTTCCCCTTCCTATATGAGTTAGTCCTACTTATCTTTACCCATTTCTCAAAAAACATTCTCGTATAAATTCGCAAACTTCTCTCATTCTAAATAGGGAGAGGAGGTGTAAAATACAATGGGTAAAAACAATAATCAATCTAATCGTCAAAACGAGAAAAAAGGGCAATCCTCTGGACAGCCCGAACCTTTAAGTGGATCTCATAAAGTTAAAAATCGTAATCATTCACGTCAAAAAAATCATGCACATCATGATATGTAAAGCAAAAGCATTCACACACACTGTATCTTTCACATAAAATGTTTATATTTTTCTATTTGTTCTTCACCTCTATTTCATTCATGCATAACATAGTATGAATTGAGATTTTACGGAGGGTGTCTTTCATGGGCAAGAAAAAGAAGGATTGTCTTTTTCATGTTGATGGTTTCGAAGAATGGATGGATCAATTTTGTTCCGATTCTTATAGTAACTTTAGTTTTCCAAATCAAATTCATATTGACCTTTGTGAAACAGAACAAGAATACATTTTGGAAACAGATGTACTAAATGTAACTGAACAAGATGTACTCATTAAAAAGATGGAGACAGGCCTAAACATTTGCATACTTCATAAAAATAATTCTTTACAGCGGATAATTCCTTTACCTGCTAATATTATTTATAAGAAGATGCTAGCCTGCTTAGAGAATGGATATTTAGCCATTCATATTTCCAAAAATGAAGTTGCCAACACGCATGAAGAGAAAGTCTTTTTTCGAATTAACGATTAATATAAATACAAACATAAGCCCCAGCAACCTTTTAGTTTGCTGGGGCTTATGTTATTTCGCATGTATTTCTATTTTAGAATTTCTAATATATCTTTTTTTCATTAAGCTTTTTGTAACTAATAGGACTGGAAATGCAGTGGTTGAAAAAACAGCTAATATAAAAAATACAATAAAGCCATTTTGATATCCATAATGATCGAGAAGTATCCCGCCAAACCAAGGACCAATTACTACTCCAATTCCCGAAAATCCCATAGCTCCAAAATATGTCCCTTTCAAATGCGAAACAGCTATCTCATCAATAAATACATCTGTCATTGAAAACATTAATACTTCTCCGAATGTAAAAATAATTGTACATATAGCAGCCCCTAACATAGATTCTACTAGTCCAAATCCAAACAATCCCCCGCTCACAAATAACGTTCCAACCATAATAGATGCTAACGGCGTATACTTTTTACACATTTGAATAACAGGGTATTGAATAACTACTACTGTAATCGCATTTAAAGTTAGCATATATGAGAACAACTTTACTCCATCTTGAAATATATGTGCGTTTGCAAAATATTGAGATAGTGTCGTCGTTAAATGTGAAAAACCACTATTACTCAAAATGATTCCGACTAAAGCAACTAAAAATACTATGTCTTTTCGCAAAATCCGAACCGCACTTAACATTGTGACCGGATTTTCTGTAGTTACTTTCTTTTTATCAAGTGGATATTTCTTAAATTGAAACGCTAATATAACTGTATATAAAATGTACACTCCAGCGGCTACTAAAAAAGGAATCGTTGATTTTGCACTTCCAATCTGTAATCCAACAAGTGGCCCCATCGCCACCCCAACATTTATTGCACCATATCGTAAGTTATAGACGAGCAACCGATACTCTGGTTTTGTTAAATCTGATAATAAGGCTCTTGATGTCGGTTCAAAAAAAGACCGACATAATCCATTCAAAGCGTTTAATAGAAAGAAACTAAAAACATGATCTGCAACTGAAAATCCTATAAATACAAACACCCAAACAATCATGGACCATATTATAATCATCTTTCGACCAAATCGATCCGATAAATTACCTCCAATAAAACTAGCAAACACTCCAACAAGCGCACTCGTTCCAATAATAGCACCTGTCATACCAGCTGACACACCTTTAACAGTCGTTAAATAAATTGCTAAAAAAGGAATACTCATTGAAGTTGCAAACCTAGCAAATAATGTCCCTATAATGATACTCATTCCAAGTGGATGAATATTTTGTAACTTCCCCTTCATCTTTAAACCTACTCTCTTCTTACATAAAAAAAGAAAGCAAAGGATCTGCTTTCTTTTTCCTTTTTCTACACTTGAGATGTTTATACCCGAGCTGTTCTCGTTATTTCCATATCAATTCCGTATGTAAACTGTAATTCCTTACAAACATCTTTAATTAAAATAGATACGTTATACTTTTCATTAAATTCTAAAACAATGCTTTCTACTTCTTCATATGTATACTTATATTCGCCAGTAATTACACTTTTTAAATCAAAGCATTCATTAATACATAACTGGACGAGTAATTGATCATACTTCTCTATCACATCTTCTTTTTTCCAAAGTAACTCCTTTACATATAACCGATCAAATTTCACACTTTCTCGATTACATTCCGTTAAAATCCGGGACATTTCATTTAATTCTCGATATAATTCGGAAATATTTCTGCTTAAACTAAGCATTTTATCTACGCCATTTTCATATAGCATATTCATTCCACCCCCGCATTTTCTTCTTATTATAGCAAGAAAATTCTAAAAATAGTTTCTTTCTTCTGAAATATTAGGAAACTAATTTCAATTGCTTTACAATGAAACTAGCTAACACGAAAGGGGAAAGAAAATTGGAGCAAAAATTATATTACAACGATGCTTATCAGCAAACCTTTACAACTAAAGTTATAAAACAAGAGCATGATACAGAAGGAAACTTATATGTTGTCTTAAATGAAACTACATTTTATCCAACAGGCGGCGGGCAACCACATGACACTGGAACTTTAAATGGCATTCCGGTAATTAATGTTGAAGAAATAGATGGAGAAATTCGTCACTTCATTGCAGAACAATTACATACAGAAGAAGTAGACGGGAAAATAGATTGGCAACGTCGTTTTGACCATATGCAACAACATACGGCTCAGCACATTTTATCCGCTTCTTTTTGGGATCACTTTAACATACCGACGATCGGGTTCCATCTTGGAAAAGAAACGGTAACAATTGATTTAGAAACGACAAACCTTTCTATCGAAACTGTTGAGAAGGCCGTGCAAATTGCTAATCAAATTGTTTTTGAAAACCACCCTATTCGTATTGAATGGATGAACTTAGACGAAGCGAAAAAATTACCTCTTCGCAAAGAACCAACTATGACAGAAAATATACGCGTTGTTATAATCGAAAACTTCGATTATAACGGCTGTGGCGGAACACATCCGAAACATACAGGTGAAGTAGGGCCTATTCAAGTACTAGGATGGGAGCGTAATAAAGGTGGTATACGCTTAACATTTATCGCTGGTTGGCGCTCTCTTAAATTAATGGGACAACATCAACAAATATTAACAGATGTTTCTAAGCAATTGAACAGTAGCGAAACTGATATTCCAGCAAAAGTAGCACAACTTCTTACCTCTCAAAAAGAAAACGAAAAGGCAGTACAAGCAATGAATGAAAAACTATTATTTGTAGAAGCAAATGAACTATTACAACAATCGGAAGAAATACATGCTGGAACACTTATCTCTCGAGCATTTACAAATCGCTCTATGCAAGAAGTCGCAAAACTAGCTGCTATTATTACGGAACAACAAGAACACGCAATTACATATTTCGTTATTGAAAATGAGGACAAATTACAATGTATTCTCGCTTGTGGTAAAGCAGTGACACTCGATATGAATACACTTTTAAAAGGTGCCCTCCCTTCTATTGAAGGAAAAGGTGGCGGAAATAAAAAGAATGCTCGCGGCGGTGGAAAAGCAATTATGAGTGGGGATGAGTTTTTAAATCAACTTGTTTCTTCTTTACAGTCAGCAGTGTAAAACATTTTTTGAAGGATACTACTATTAGTAGCACAACCGTGATTTGTGCTACTTTTTTTATAGCATACGTAAAGAAGAAGTTTAATTTTTCAATATACGTAGTCAATTCACTATAATCTGTTCTTGTCAACAAATTATATCAAATCCATAGATTTCAAATAATAGGCTGAAACTAAAAAAGCTATTACTAAAAAGAACAAGCTACTCCTAGCATTATTTGGAAGTAAAATAGGACACACCAGCTTTACTTTTTATAAAAAAAATAGCAGAGGCTGAAAAGCACCTGCTTAGTAATTATCCATTAAATACTTAACTAACCTAAACGTATCAAGTTTTCCTATATTTATAAAGGTAATCTTTAAAATTGTGGCAGGTCAGCTTATTTTACCAAGTATCTCCCCTGTTCATGTATAGCACATAATCAACAACTTTTTCTTGAGATACGTTACTATCCTCGTGATGCTGTACCAAGTTTATCCCAAATGCTAAAGTACCAGTTAGCGCTATGCCTAATAACAATACTTTTAACTTTTTCATTATTTTAGTGCTCCCTTTTCACTGTATTTTTTTCTTACTTGAGTACTTTGATGAAAATATTCACTTGCTTTTATGGGGTTGCATTCATCATAAAATTTAACAGCTAATTTCTCAGTGTATTCTTGGATACACTCTAATAGTTGTTCTCTCTTAAAGTAAGAAATACCTTCCTGTACAACATGTTCTAATTCATTAGCAAGCACATTATCATTTAACCCTTGCAATATTCTAAATCTATGTAAGTACTCCACATTGCCAAACTCAAGGCAGACAGCTAAACCTTGCTCAATTAACTTAGATGCCGTCTCTTTTTCCCCTAAGTTATAATATGCCTCAGCCTCTGAAAAGATTGCTTTGTAATGATTAGGAATGTGTTTAATTACTTCTGTAAGCTGTCTGATAGCTAATTCAGATAAATTTTGGCTTGCATACAGCCATCCTAAATTACTTCTTACTCTCAAAATCAATTTTGTTTCATCCGATTTATTCAAAATATTAATTGCGGAATTGAAAGTTTCCTCGGCCATTCCATACTGCTTTAAATCCACACAAGCAAGACCATAAACATTTTCACAAGATGCAATGTTTAGCTCACACCCCATCTGTTTAGAAAATAGTTCTTTTGCATGATCTGAATATTTAAGAGCTAATAATGGCTCATAAATTTGATAATTAAATGCAGAAAGCCTATAGAAAAATTCCGCTGTTTCAAGTTCATCATGCATGTGTTCTAGCAGCACACCAGCCTTTTCATAATGTTCTTTAGCATCATTGTATTCTGTAAGTACAGTGTAATGCATAGCTTTAAATAAATGATAGTAATAGGACAATTGTTTGTCATCAGAATTGCTTAAAGCATCAATTGAGTCAAAACTATTCTGTCTAACACCTAAATCATCAGTTAGGATTTTATATCTAAAGTTTAACAAGGAGTAATGTAGCAATAAATCTGTATTCTTCTTAGACATTTTACCAATGAGAACATCTACCTCTTTCTTTAATTCGATAGATTTCTTTGTTTGTAATGCCCTTATTGCACAATACCATTCATTTAATAGCTGTGACATCTTCTCATTGCCTGTCTTGTAATCTTGCATAATCTCCCCTCACCCTCCTACATTAAATTATACTAAGAATAGCATATACAGGAATTAAATAGGGGTTTATAAATTTTTCTCAACAATTATCTGACAATTCACTTTCACAAAAAGAGGATAGCCAACTCTCCTTGGTTTTTACAAATGTCGTACTCCTTTGGGTTTCTTAGGATTAACAGTGTAAATTTGAATAGATTAGCACTAAAATCCACACTTAGTAATATCTGATTTTTTACTGAAAGAAAAGTTATTTATCCTAATTTCATATTCCCCTCCTATAATACACATCCATGTGCTACTAATTCCCAACTTGTTTCCCTACAAAGTTATGAATTAATTATATACATCCCTTTTTAACAAAACTAAAACCGATTAGATTTCTTTAATAGCTAATTTCCTCGCTAGTCTTCTACTTTTTCAAATAATAGCGCAAGCCCAATTCCCCCACCAATTCCTAATGTCGCAATTCCATATTTCATATGCTCTCTTTTAGCCTGATAAAACAAGCGTGTTACAAGCATAGCTCCAGACGCACCGTACGGATGCCCGAGCGCAATTGCACCACCATTTACATTTAATTTTTCGTACGGAATTTGTAACTCCTTTGCACATGCCACAATTTTCGAAGCAAATGCTTCATTTATTTCAAAATAATCTATATCCTCTACTTTTAAATTCATTTCATTTAATAATTTATTCACAGCATATATCGGACCTGTCCCTGGAAAATTTGGATCAACTCCAATTACAGCACTGTGAACGAAGCGAAGAACAGGCTTATATCCTAATTTCCGAGCTTGCTCTTCTTCCATTACTAAAACAGCACATGCGCCGTCATTTACACCACATGAATTCCCCGCTGTTACCGTTCCATTTTGTAAAAATACAGGCTTTGTTCTCTTTATTATTCTTTCATAATTCATTTCTCGCTTTATAGATTCATCTAATAATCCATTAAAAGACAATATTTCATCTTGTATATATCCGTTTTCTAACGCTTGCAGCGTCCGTTTATAACTAAGGTAAGCGTACTCATCTTGCATTTTCCTCGTTATGTTATAACGCTCTGCAACATATTCAGCCGCTACTCCCATGTCAGGATCTCCGATTGTATCAGGTGAAAATCGTGCTCTCTTTTGAAAAGGCGACGTACTTGTACTCTCTACTCCCCCTGCAATATAACAATTACCTGCCCCGCCCCCGATAAAATGACACGCAGTACGAATTGCTTCCAATCCAGCGCCGCATTGCCGGTCAATCGTTACACCAGGTATATGATAACCAAGCCCAGCTTCTAAAGCAGATAATCTTGCAACATTACCTCCCGGTCCAACGACATTTCCTAATATGACATCATCTATTTCTCTCTCAATTCCTTTACTTAGAAACGTAAGAAGCGGCGCTAGTAATTGCTGAACTTCATAATCTTTCAACATCCCGTTTTTTTTACCAATGGGCGTTCTTTTCGCTTCTACAATAACCGCCCTATTCATATATCTTCTCCCGGTTTTCAATCATATTTTTTGCTGCATTGCGAGCTATTTTCCCGCTATTTGTATAAGGTATTTCATCAACAAAGTACCATTCTTTCGGTATTTTAAAAGATGATAATCGTTGTAAGCAAAAACTCTTTAATTGTTGCTTTGTAGCACTTCCTTTTACGATAGCGACAGGCTTTTCACCCCAATAACTATCTTTTATACCGACTACAACAATTTCTTCAACAGCTGGATGCATATATAGCAAACTTTCTATCTCTTCTGGATAAATATTGATTCCTCCAAATAAAATCATGTTCTTCTCTCTACCAACAATATATATAAAGCCTTCTTCATCTTGGTAGCCCACATCTTGCACTGTCATCCAGCCACCTTCGGACAATTGCGGGATTATAGCTCCATCCGATACATAGCCCATAAAAAACTGATCACTTTTTACATAAACAGTTCCTACCTCGCCTACCTGTACTTCTTCTCCTGCTTCATTACATATTCGAACTTGTACATTATGACAAGGTTTCCCTACTGAAGTCGGCTTTCTTTCACTCTCTTCATCGACCAATGCCGTTACAAAACTTAGCTCAGACGCACCATAAAACTCATATCTTTTTGCATAAGGAAACATATTCTTCATCTTTTCTTTCGCTTCAGCTTCCCATTTCGCTCCTGACGAAATAATTTTCATTTCACTTTCAATTACTTTATTTTCTTTATACAAAGATTCAAGCATTGTAGGGACTGTATACATGACAGAAATATTCTCCATCTCTATACTAGATAGCACTTGAACTGGTACAAACTTTCTCATTATGTGCACCGTTTGTCCTAAATATAATGCACTTATTGCTCCATACAAGAATAAAGAATGAACAAGCGTCCCAGCTATTAAAATAGAATCTGTATTTTTTATATGAAAATCATGTACATTGCAATCAAAACTATGTACCCATGACTGTTGAGCACGTAAAAATGCTTTTGGTTTTCCAGTAGATCCTGATGTAAATCCCATATAAAAAGGATTATTTTCTACATTTTCTAACGTGTGATATGTAGAATTATAAATTCCTATCATTTGTTTCCAATCATCAATTGAAAGTATATGTTCTCCTTCCCTAGATATATCATTTAGTCTGTACCGCTCTGCAACAATAATATGTGGGTTACTAAGCTCTATTCTTTCCTCAAGTTCACCCTGTTTCCACTTTATATCTAATGGCACACAAACCCATCCAGCCATTGCAGCACCAGCAAATATTTGTAAAAATTCAGCGCAATTTTCTAAAACAATTGCTACTGTTTTGTTTTTTGTATCTTTTTCATTCAACCAGTTTGCTACTTTACAAACTGACTCGAACCAATCTTTATATGTTAACACTCTATCATTTTCTTTAATCGCTATTTTATTTGGTTGTAAAGAGGCATACTTTTTGTATTCTTTTGTAATCCCCATATAAGACGTCCTTTCTTTACAAAATAATAAAAAGAAACACGCACGTAACGTGTTTCTCCTTTTTCTTATCCTGCATTTGTAATTTTTTTATTCTTCAAAGCAGGCGTAATAATATGTTTCAATGAGCGATGTAACCTTGTCACAAGAATCGCTGCTATAATCGCTTTTATGCAATCACCTGGTAAAAATACGACACTTACTTTCATCGTTTCCCATACGGAAATATCCATTACGAAAGCTTGTACAATGATACCAAATACATAAACTACGAAAATACCACCAATTATATTAATGCATAATACTTTTATAATAGAAACTTCACGTAAACGCTCAATGAAATAACCAATTACAAATGCTCCTACAATATAACCAAGTAAATATCCTGCACTTGGCCCAACAAATACGCCTGGACCCCCGCGTCCACCCGCAAGTAATGGTGCTCCAACTCCAACTATAAGTAAGAAAATAAGTTGACTTAATGCACCAAGACGTGAGCCTAACAGCCCACCAGCAAGCATAACACCAAGTGATTGTAATGTAATTGGAACTGGTGTGATAGAAAGAGCAATCGGAGGAACTAACCCTAGCACTCCCATAATCGAACTAAATAAAGCGACGAAAACTAAGTTTTTTGTATTCATGTTTGCTTCTCCTATTTGTAAACTTAAATTAGATTTTAGATAACATATTATAGGAGTTATATTATCTTTCCATCCGCCTTTTGTCAACCTTATTAACACACACAAGTTTACAAATATAAATTCAATTATTTCTCTTTATGCAAATGCTCAAGTTCTTTCCGAAGCGCCTGTTTTAAAAACTTCCCAACAGATGTTTTCGGGATTTCCTCCATAAATACAATATCGTCTGGTAACCACCACTTCGCAAACTGTGGTTTTAAAAACTCATATAATTCTTCTTTTGTAACTGTGCTATTTTTCTTTTGAACAACGCAGGCAACTGGGCGCTCTTGCCACTGCGGGTGTGGAATTGCAACGACAGCCGCTTCAAATATAGCGTCATGTGCCATTAGAGCATTTTCAAGGTCAACTGAGGAAATCCATTCTCCCCCGCTTTTAATAACATCCTTCGTACGATCAACAATCTTTACGCACCCTTCCTCGTCAACCGTAACGACATCTCCTGTATATAACCAACCATCACGAAAACCTTCGACAGTACGCTCATCGTTATAATAGCTTGCAGCGATCCATGGCGCTCGTAAACATAGTTCTCCCATCTCCGTACCATCCCACTTCACTTCACCATTTGTACCGACTACTTTCATCTCTACACCAGGGACAAGGTATCCTTGCTTCGATCTTATCTCAAGTTGTTCTTCATACGCCAAATCTGTTTCATAGCTTTTTAGACGTGCAAGCGTTACGAGTGGACTCGTTTCAGTCATGCCATATGCATGTACGAAAGGAACATTATATTTTTGCTCAAACGCTTTAATAACGCTTTTCGGTGCAGCTGCGCCTCCGCATAGTAATCTCGTTATACTAGATAAATCATAACTATTATTTTCTAACTCTTGTAAAACACCGAGCCAAATTGTCGGCACACCTGCTGCTATCGTTACTTTTTCAGCTTGAATCATTTCTAATAAAATTTTCGGAGTAAACATCGGTCCTGGAAGAACTTGTTTAGTTCCAAACCAAGTGGCTGCAAAAGGAAGTCCCCAAGCATTCACATGAAACATTGGTACAATAGCCATTGCCGCATCACTTTCTGATAAAGCTGTCGTATCTGCTAAACCAAGTGCCATACAGTGCAGAACTGTACTACGATGTGTATAAACAACACCTTTTGGATTCCCTGTAGTCGCTGACGTATAACACATACCAGCAGGTGTATTTTCATCAATATCTTTTACAAATTGGAAATTGGAATCGCCTTCTTCTAATAGCTTTTCATAATGATATACAGGCTGCAGTGTAGTTTTTGGAAGTTCGTCTTTATCAGTCATAATAATGTAGGCTTGTACGGTTGATAATTGTGATTGAATATTTTCAACAAGTGGTACGAGATCTTCATCAATAAGTAAAATTCGATCTTCTGCATGTTGAATAATGTATGAAATATGTTGAGGAGATAAACGAATATTAATTGTGTGTAAAACGGAAGCAATACCTGGAATAGCAAAATATGCTTCCACATGTCGATGATGATTCCATGCTAACGTTCCTATGCGCTCGCCTTCTTTAATCCCAAGCTTTTTTAACGCACTGGAAAGCCTTCGTGTCCTTTCCCCTAGCTGCTTATACGTTAAGGTCGTAACTGTATCATGCGTCCGTGAAATGATTTCTTTCTTTGGGAATAGTTTTTCTGCCCTTTCCATCATAGAACTAATCGTTAGAGGTACATTCATCATCATACTGTTTACATCCTCCCTTTAAAGCGTTTTCATTTTGTTCATTATAACAGACTTCTACAAAAAATTACGATATTTTTTCTGTATTTTCTGAATTATTTCTTTGGAAATAATTCAGAAAATACTAGGAGAGAATCTATTAAAATTCCTTCTTACGATATATAAATACCGAAATAAAAAAAGAAAAGATATATAGGATAACGCCAAATATTGTATATAGAATTGAAATGTATACAGATGAATTTAAATTTGATATTGGAAATTGTTCTATTAGATAGCCAATTACACTTTGTAATCCAAAATAAGTAACAAGTCCCCCGCATGCGCCTCCAATTGTAATAGCATCAGATTTTTCTGCTCCAAAAATATAGAGGAGTGGATAGGCTATTGCTCCGGCATTAAGAATGATGAAAGTCCCTAAAGAAACACTCTTGAATATACCATCATCAATTGGTGTATCTGAAACTAAACCATATACATAAAATACGCCATAAGATAATAAGGTACCAATAATTACAACTAAAAAATAGAAAAAATAGTGACTTTGCACAATATTACTTCTAGTAACTGGTAAAGTAAGTACATACTTTTCATAACCCGACTTACTCTCATATTTAATAACTTCAAGTGCAGGAATCGCAGCAAATAAGATAATGAACGTAGCAATTAAACGGTACATTGAAGCATCACCAAAATAAAACACGAATCCCACTCCCAATATCGCTATTCCCATGAACATAAAGAAAGTTCGATACACTAGGTAATAGTTTGTCAATAATAAACCTCTCATTTATTTTTCACTCCTCGTTAATAAGACACTCATTTCTTCTATCGAGATGGTTCTATGAGCAATCCCACTTGGTAATTTATGTACATCTGATACGAGTACATTGAAATAAGAACCATGGTTCCTCTTTGCCACAACTATATCTTTGTTGATTAAAGTTAGTTGTTCCACATCAACATCTACAATGGCGTAACTGTCCAAAACCTTATCTTTTTCTTCATTCAATAAAATTTCTCCATCTTTTATAATGATAAGGTGGCTAGCTATTTTTTCTACATCACTCATAATATGAGAAGAAAGTAATATACCACCATTACTTTTACTCACAAAACTTTTTAATTCCTCTAACACGCCCTCCCTAGATGAAGGATCAAGACCTCCCGTCGCTTCATCTAGGATTAATAATTTTGCATTATGCGACAATGCAACAGCTATGGATAGTTTCATTGACATCCCACGTGAGAATTCACCTACTTTTTCATCAGTAGGTAAAGAGAAAGAATGAACTAATCGATAAAAATTTTCTATGTCCCAAGATTCAAACATCTTTTCAAAAACCTTATTTAGTTGTTTTATTGTAAGATGAGCCGGTAGATTCATAGCATCAAATACGACTCCAATCTTTTCCTTAATCTTGGCATGTTTATTTATATTTTCTTCACCAAATATTTTTACTGTACCGCTATCTTTAGAAATTAATTGTAGTACTGTTTTAAATGTTGTTGATTTACCTGCTCCATTATCACCAATAAATCCAACAATTGATCCAGACGGCACATTGAATGATACATCTCTTAAAACAACTTTGTTTCCAAATGATTTACTCAAATTTTCAATTTCTAAAAGGTTTGACATCATTCCACTCCTATCTTAGCTTTTAATAAAAAAACGAATTAAAACACGTTTTCTCCTATTAAAAATTATCCACTTTTTCTCTCACTTTCTTTTTTAGTTTAAAGATAAAACGATTACTATATTCTTTATTTTCTACTAAAATTCGATACATCTCCCACACTCCTACAACACGAACAAAAAGATAGACTCCAATAGCAATAAGTACAACACAGTACGGATAATACTGCACTAATTCGCCTGAAGTGATATGCTTTTTCTCAAATAAAAATGGTATCGCTCCTGCTGCAATAAAACAAAATCCAACAATCATCACTGCAGCATACCTCTTCTTAATTACTTCATATCTTTTTGTCAATTCTTTTAAAAAGTTTGGATCAAATAGTAATTCTTCTTTTTTAATACATTGTATCGACTCTCTTCTATCGTTACAGGTACCATCATCGCTCCAATGCCAAGGACAGCAATAATAATGACAAGGAATGTAGACATTGTTGCATTTTCTTTAAATAATAAATACGGTATTGTAGATAAAATAAGCAAGCTAAATCCTAATGCGATATATTTAGAAATTTTTTGCCCATACACTATATACCCTTCCGCCATTTCCTTACTTACATAATAACCATTTTCCTTTTCATTACTTTGCTCAGCAGTTTCTTTTAATAAGTAATCAAGAGATACTTCAAATACATTTCCAATCATTATTAACTTTTCAGTTTCAGGAAATCCTTGACCGTTTTCCCATTTACTAACTGCTTGCCTTGTTGTGTTTAATTTCTCAGCTAATACTTCTTGAGAAAGGCCCTTTTCCTTTCTTAATTTAAAAAGCTTCTCACCAAATCCCATATGTGTGCCCCCCTTTGTTTTCTTAACTAAATTGTATGCAAACATTGCCCCTATCTCTATCTTCCTGCGGTTGCACTTTGTCAACTTACGGTTGCGATTGTGTTATATAGCGGTTTTCTATACGATTTAGCTAGTTTTCTTCTATGATTGTGGTATTAAGAAAAACAATATTTCTCAATAACCAATTTTAATGATTAAAGGTAATTATTGTTATATGTAAAACAAAAACCCCCTTATTCAATTAAAGGAGTTTTCAATATAAAATATTTCATTGATTCATATATCTTTTCCTAGATATACAATACCTTTTCGTATCACGATACTTACCTTTAATGAACAAATCCTTTTGAATTGTACAATCGTATTCCATATTCAAACGTTTCATTAATTTTTCAGATGCTTCATTTTCTGAATTACATCCTGCTTCAATACTATTAAGACGTAACTCATTAAAACCATAGCTAAAAAAAGCTGAAGCCGCCTCGGTAGCTAATCCTCTACCCAAATATTTTCGTGATAAGGCGTATGCAATTTCCGCTTTATGTTCAGTTACATCATATTTTATAAATCCACAAGTCCCTATGAGTTTTTGTTCCTCTCTTAATACAATTCCAAGGGGAGCTACTTTTTCTTTCTCATATTGACTCACAATTTCTTCTATATATTTTTGTGTGTCATGTAACGATTGATGAGCATCCCATACTGTATACGTTGACATTTCTTTATCTGAGGCATACTCATATGTATGTAAAATATCACTCATATTAATTTCCCTTAATATAAGACGTTTCGTATACAACGCTGGATATGACCACTTCTCAACAATCATAGCGGCTTCTGCTTAAACCTTTCATAATTCCGTACCTTTAATGAAAGGATATTCCCGCAATCTGTACAAATATAAGCATCCACTGGTGAAGATGTGAACATCGTTTCCTTTTTCCGTATTTGTGCATAACCGATAAACTCACCTTCTCCTATGTTTTGAGAACCGCAATGAGAGCATGTCTGCACGTCTTTCTGTTTCATGAGAGCACCACCTTTAATCTGTTTCCACTCCCTTCGACAGTTCACTTCCATTTCCCTTCCAAAAAACCTCTTATTCTCTTACATTTCAACAGGAATCTCAGAACAAAAATCGTATATGTACTATGAACTATATTAATTGACGGAGGAATCTTATGAGTACTATTATGACATTCAATGCAGCACAAGAAATTGAAAACGCAGAAATAGATATGCTCTCTTCTAGATTAGAGGCACTGCAAGCGATGAGCGGAAATCCAATGCAAATACAAATGAAAAAATTCGGGAGTGCTACTGCCCTTTCATCAAAAGTAATTGCTGGTCCTGCTTTTAATACGGTAAAAGGTATTACATATACAAATACAGATGCGATAGATGAAATCATCTCTTATTATGAATCGCTACAAATCCCTTGTCGTTTTGAAATTACACCAGCGCAAGGTACAGATGAACTATTTCAATACTTATCTAAAAAAGGTTTTTATCACTCTAGCTTCCATACCGCTTTATATAGTATACCGAGAGAAGATCCATCCCTTATTCCTTCTAACATTTCAGTACGCCAACTAAAAGAAAATGAGTTTGATATTTTTGCAGACATATATGTACGTGGATTTAATATGCCCCCCTTTACAAAAGATGGTGTTCGCCAAAATAACGAAATTCTTTACAATAAACCCGGGTGGCATTTTTTCATATCTGAAGTTCAAAATATCCCTGCAGGCATTGGTGTACTGTATGTAAATAAAGGTATTGCCTCATTAGCTGCTTCTGCTACTTTACCGGAATTTCAGCGTAAAGGTTGTCATACTGCATTAATTCAAAAACGAATAGAAACAGCTATAGCAACAGACTGTCATTTAATAGTTGGACAAGCTCGATTTGGTAGTGGTAGTCAAAATAATATGGAACGTGCTCATTTGAAAATCGCTTATACAAAATCAATATGGACTGTGAAAGACATATAATTAACATTTTTTCTCTTCGCATTACAACCTTAAACATTTTATGACAATTCCTTTTCTATTCTATTAATCATTTGAATATTCGAACTAGATTTGTTACGCTATTACTAGATACATCATTCAACTTGCAATATGAAAAGAGAATTCTAATCAAACTACAAGGAGGAGAAATGTATGACAAAGCATGATCATGGTTTAAAAGAAAAAGTAGAAGGTGCCATTGATAAGGTAAAAGGTGAAGTAAAAGAAGTTGTCGGAAAAGTAACGGACAATAAGAAATTACAAGCCGAAGGAAAATGGGATAAAGTAAAAGGTAATGCAAAAGATACAGTTGGTAATGTAAAAGAAAAAGTACATGAATATAAGGAACATAAATAATAAAAACACGTTAGATGTATTTCCATCTAACGTGTTTTTATTATTTTATAAGATTTTATCTTTACTTTATATACATAACTAACCAAATAACATACAATATATTTTTATTTCTCTATACTCTTTGTAAGTGGTTCTTTAAATGCATTTCTATTCCACACAGCAAAAACAATAAGAGAAATAATAAAGAATACAACAAGACATATACCCAAATAATCAAAATTAACTACCTGTATGAGATTCCAAAACGGTCCCTGTAAATTATAGCTTTCAATAAGTAAAGATAATAGTTGATAACCCCCTATTAAAAAAGCCGTTATAACAGATATTGAGGTAATTAATACGTTATATGAATTTCTAATTCGACTATTTTCCATTGCCCACTTATAATTCGTATTCATGAATGTACTATCTAATGTATCCATCAACGACATTCCTGCAGCAAACAAAATGGGAAAAGCAAATATACTTACAAGCGGGATAGATTGACTTGTTGCAGTTACTGTAGAAAGAGCAATTAATCCGATTTCACTTGCTGTATCAAAACCAAGACCAAATAAAAAACCGATTATATACAATTGCTTTTGACTATCAATAAACGTAAATAAGCGTTGCGTGAAACGGTATATAAATCCTAAGTTTTCTGGCTGCTTATCCTCTTCGCTTCGTAACACCTTAATAAGATACATCAGATTGGTAAGACCGATAATAATAAGAAATGTACTAGAAACAATTGTGCCGATAATACCGCCTATAGTAGAAAAACTCTCCATTCCATGTTTTGCTGTTTTTCCAATTAAAGCAATTAATACGATCATCACAAATACTACAGTAGAGTGTCCTAATGAGAAGTAAAAACCCACCCCCTGTGAGTTTTTACCTTTTTCAATTAATTTCCGAACAGTATTATCAATTGCGACAATATGATCACTATCAAACGCATGACGCAATCCTAAAGAATATGCAATAATAGCCATTCCAATTATGCTATTGCCTTTATACAGTGCAGGTAATAATAAGAGAATTCCAAGCACATGAAGAAATATAATAATAACAAAAAAGTTAGTTGCTTTTTTTAGTTCACTTTTCCACATAGTTACTAACCCTTTCTACTTTAAATTGAATACTCTTAAAAAAGAAAAGTGCCATAATAAAAACTAAAATCGTTATAACAGTCGCTAAAATAATCACAAAATTATTTAGCACGTCTGTATGATTTGTAAGTGTTAACAGAGCTGGTATCGTTGCCGTAATCCAAGATTCAACGAAGCAAACAATCCCTACATAAATATGAATCTTCTTTTTCAAACCATCTTGCAGGAAAAATAAAAACCAAAGGAACGCCCAAAAGAACCAAATTATTGTACTTTGTAGACTTCCACTCTCATGTAATTGATTCACTATTCCCATAACCGTCGCAATAATAGCAACCCAAAGAGAATAGTAACCTACACCTGAAGAATCAAGTTTTAATATATTCGTAAGGCCAACATATAAATAAGTAAAACCAAATAAAAAAATAGTTCCATTAGATAGGATAGTCCACTCATCGGATTGACTTCCTGTAAATAATAAATATAATGGTGTCAAAGTTTGTAATGCCCCTACAAACAAATTGAAGTACCCTACACTTTTGCTATCAATGAGTTTAAAAGCTGCTAGTGCATTCATAAATAGAACTGCACCGACAAATAATAATCCCACATTAGTCATAGTATCCCCTTCTCCTACTTAATATTTTCGATAGGATGTTAATTCTTCATGCAGACAATTCTCTCTAACAAAACGATGACACTGAAAAAATATAGATTCCATATCCTCTGTATTATGACTAAGTATGCGTATGACAAAGCCTTTACATGGCATAGAAGATATTCCAATCTTCATATTGTTAGTGTTAGAAAGCGAAGTTTTCAATGCTGCAATTAAATCATTTGTAATGTTCTCATTAATAACTATGAAAGTACCATAATGGGAATATTGATTTAATATTCCCATTTGATCTAACGACTCTTTGAAAGGGTTTAACAATAGATGATCGTAAACTACAAGTTTGTTTTCCATATATATTTTTGTTAGCGAATCAAAATACTGGTATGTGAACTTCTCCATATTTGGAGACCAACCAGGCGTAACTGAATCGCATAAAATCAATGTAGAATTACTTTGCATATATATATTTGTTTTTTGCTTATATGCTGCATCCTTGTACATAATCAACGGATCTGGTAAATACTCCATAACAGCATTCTCACCAATATAAACATTCAATTCTTGCGAAGCATAACTATTTGGAGTCTTGTAAACTTTCGTTGCTGATTGGCTTGTTACATATGTTTTCGCATCTTCACGAACATTTATATTTATAGAATAGAAGTCTCCTTTTAAATAACCTCCACCAGAATTCATGATATAGTAATACGCTCTACCATAATCGTCCAAATATATTGGCTGCGTTACTTTTAAGGCATCTTTATGATAAACCTTAATAGGTACGGTTTTATGTCTCTTTTCCATCACATCAATGTTTAAGACACCTGTAGGGGCTTTCATTTTTTCAATCCTTCTAACATGATGTTTTGTCGCATCCAATTTATTAATCCCTGTAAGCCTTCCTCATCCTTCAAATTTGTAAAAAAATATGGTTTATTATGTCGGTAATTTTTCGTATCCTCTTCCATAACTCTAAGATCAGCCCCTACATAAGGTGCCAAATCCGTTTTATTAATAACAAATACATCAGATTTGATCATTCCTTGTCCACCTTTACGAGGAATCTTTTCTCCTTGTGCCACATCGATAATATAAATTGAAAAATCCACTAGCTCTGGACTAAATGTAGCAGCTAAATTATCACCCCCACTTTCAATAAAAATAATATCTAAATTATTATGCCTAATCATGAGTTCTTCAATTGCTTCAAAATTCATAGAAGCATCCTCTCGAATTGCTGTATGTGGACACCCTCCTGTCTCTACACCAATAATTCTATCTTCTGGCAAAACACCTGTTTTCAATAAAATCTTTGCATCTTCTTTCGTATAAATATCGTTTGTAATTGCTGCAATTTCATAATCTGTATTTAAATATTTTGTTAACTTTTCAACTAACATTGTTTTCCCAGCACCTACCGGGCCACCAATACCAATTTTAATAGGCTTTATCATTTTATTTTTCCTCCCTATGACATGAAGACTCTTATATTTACATCTTCATGTTGCATTTGATTTATTTCGAATTCAGGATCATTCAATCCAAAATCCTCTAATGAAAGCATTTGAATTCTATCAATAGATTCACAGATCAATTCATGGCATTCTTGTAATAGTTTTTGACCATCTGTCTGTCCAAGAGGAATGGCTCTCACACCATTTTGAATAATGCTTCCAACACATGAATATAAGAAAACTAAGAGCGTTTCTTCTATTGTCATTTTCAATTCCGCCCCTAATATTCCGTATACGATACTCGGATGCCCTTGTAACCTATTACAAAAAATATTTTCTTTGTACACATTTAAATTTACAAATGAAAACAATTCACAACACAACTTAGAGGTGCTTTTACTAATCATTCTATTTGCTTTTCTACATTCAAACGGCAATGTTTGTGCCGTTATTAATTCATCTAAAAATGTAATTTTCTTATCATCATTATTCTTAATGGCTTCGTAAGTATATTTGCAAATTAAGCCGTCCGTGTGTGTTAATTGCACTTTTACATATCGATTAATCCATTTGAAAAATTCGCCTTTATTTGTAACTTGTCCCTCTTGAATAAATGTTTCTAATCCAAAAGAGTGACTAAAACTTCCTGTTGGGAAGTTCGAATCACTAATTTGGAGTAGGTTAAGTAGGTTAAATATGTTTGTGTGAAGCATGCTTGAACGGTTTTGGTAATACTCTATTTTCTTTTTGATAAGGAACACCTTCCTTTTTGAGTAAATCTTCTACTAAGTAGTCGTTCGCCAAAATCATACACCCTTCATCGAATTGTGCTGGCAAATGTCTATTTCCTAAGTTATGCGCAATAATTCCCATTTCTTTTATTGACGTTGGAGTAATTACAATTACCTCTTCTGGTAACACTTCAATATATACAATACGATGTTCATCTTCATATAAAATATCACCATTCTTTAATGTTTCCCCATTATCTAAAGACACCCCAATTTCAAAACCAGATTCTGAAAATAATTTCTGAACCCTCTTCAATAAAAGTTCACTAGAAATCAATATTTTATCAAGATGCTTTTTTGTATTTGAAAAATCATTCATATTGCATACGTTGTTATTAATTTTTTCAATAATCATTTTTTCTCCCCCGTTATATCAAAATAAAAAATATCTTTGAGCCATAGGTAGTACATCTACTGCTTCACACGTAATAACTTGTCCATCAACTTTAACTTCATATGTCTGCGGATCTACTTCAATTTCTGGTGTTGCATTATTCAGCTTCATATCTTGCTTAGAAATCTCTCTCGTATTTTTAACAGGTAATACAACTTTATTTAAACCTAATTTTTCTTTAATATTATTCTCGTAAGCTGCTTTGGATACAAATGTAATCGAACTTGACTGTACTGCTTTTCCATATGCACCAAACATCTTTTTTTCATAATATGGTTGTGGTGTAGGGATCGAAGCATTCTCGTCTCCCATTAATGCCATCACTACCATCCCGTTTTTCAAAACCATATCTGGCTTAACACCGAAAAATTGGGGATCCCATATTACAAGGTCTGCATACTTTCCTACTTCAATAGAGCCGACATATTCAGAAATCCCATGTGTAATAGCTGGATTAATCGTATACTTAGCTATATAACGTTGAATTCTATTATTATCGTTATATTCTTTATCTCCCTCTAAACTACCAATCTGCTTTTTCATTTTATCGGCGGTTTGCCAATTGCGAATAATAACCTCTCCAACCCTTCCCATCGCCTGTGAGTCAGAGCTAATCATGCTGAAAACCCCTAAATCTTGCAAAATATCCTCTGCTGCAATTGTTTCTTTTCGAATCCTTGAATCCGCAAACATTACATCTTCTGGAATATTTGCTTTTAAATGATGACATACCATGAGCATATCTAAATGTTCATCCAGCGTATTCACTGTATATGGCAAGGTCGGGTTCGTTGAAGAAGGTAAAATATTATTCAGTGCAGCAATCTTTATAATATCTGGTGCATGCCCACCACCAGCCCCTTCAGTGTGGTACGTATGAATAACACGATTATCAATAGCCTTTATCGTTTCTTCCACAAAACCACATTCATTTAACGTATCAGTATGAATAGCAACTTGAATATCATATTTATCAGCGATCTGTAACGAGTGATTAATTGCTGAAGAAGTCGCTCCCCAATCTTCATGAATTTTTAATCCAATAGCCCCTGCAAATATTTGTTCTTCCAGGGCAGGTAAACTTGAACTATTTCCTTTCCCTAAAAACCCAAGATTTATAGGAAAAGCTTCTGCTGCTTCTAGCATTTTTCTTAAATTCCAAGATCCAGGTGTTATCGTAGTTGCCTTAGTACCCTCTGCCGGTCCTGTTCCTCCACCAATTAAAGTTGTTATACCTGAAGCTAATGCTGTATCAATTTGTTGTGGGGATATGAAATGCACGTGTGTATCAATACCTCCAGCTGTAACGATTTTCCGCTCACCAGAAATTACTTCCGTTGATGTTCCAATGATGATATCAATATTATCCATAATTGAAGGATTACCACTCTTACCAATTGCTGAAATCTTTCCATCTTTTATACCAATATCCGCTTTATATACTCCTGTATAATCAATAATAATTGCATTGGTAATAACAACATCCACAACACCCTGTTCCCTTGTAAGTTGCGAATTTTGTCCCATACCATCCCTAATTGATTTTCCTCCACCAAAGACAGCTTCATCACCATATACGGTGTAATTTCGATCAATATGTGCGAATAATTGTGTATCCGCTAAACGAATAGAATCTCCTGTAGTTGGACCATATAAATCAGCATATTGTTTACGTGACATCTTAAAGCTCATGCTATCTCCCTCTTTTTTTATAAGATTCAATATCGCCATCCACTTTATTTTTAAATCCATATACTTCTTGCTTCCCTGAGTATGGAACTAATTCAATCGTTTTTTCATCCCCAGGCTCGAATCTTACCGCTGTACCCGCTGGAATATTTAAATGTTGTCCAATTGCTACACTACGATTGAACTTTAAAGCCTCATTCACTTCATAAAAGTGGTAATGAGATCCAATTTGAATCGGTCTATCTCCCTGATTTAACACCTTAACTTTCGTTTCTTTTTTATTTTCATTACATACTATGTCTTCTTTCGCAAGGATATATTGCCCTGGAATCATCTCATTCACTTCCTTTAATGAATTGGTTGATGAATAGTTACTAATTTTGTTCCATCAGGAAAAGTTGCCTCAACTTGAATATCTGATATCATGTCTGCAATACCATCCATAACATCTTCAGCACTTAAAATATTTTTTCCAAGTTCCATTAATTCCGCTACATTTTTACCATCTCTTGCTCCTTCCAAAATTTCATACGTAATAATAGCGATACTTTCTGGATAGTTTAACTTAAGCCCTCTCTCCTTTCGTCGATAAGCTAAATCAGCCGCAACAACTACCAGCATTTTATCAATTTCTCTTGGCGTTAATCTCATTGCACTCTTCCTTTCTGAAGTATTTTAAAACTAAGAATATTCTAAAAATAAAAGATGTACTTCCAATGTCCTTTCCGTGTTTTCTCCATGTTTTTTTTGCTGCCAATCAAATAAAAAAAAGACTAGAATTTTGGTCTTATCCCCGTCAAGTAGACAGCTTTAAAAAAAGACTAAGCAGCCATTGAGATTCGATATTCAATCGGAGCTCGATGATTGAGTCGTTTTTGGAATCGTTTGTAGTTATAATGATAGATGTATGTTTCAATTGCTTGAATCAATTCTTCTTTTGTTTGATAATAATTGAGATAAAACATTTCAGATTTAAAATGAGAAAAGAATGATTCAATACAAGCATTGTCATGGCAGTTTCCTTTGCGAGAGTGGCTGCCGATGGCACCTAGCTGTTGAAGCGTACGATGATAAGCATGAGATGTGTATTGGAATCCTTGATCCGAGTGGATGATGGTTCCATACACATCTCTTTTTTGTTGCTAAATCAAGTGTATCGAGAACAAGTTGTAGATCATTGCGATGTGAGAGTTTCCAGGCAACAATTTCATTATTGTAAATGTCTTGGACGACCGATAAATAGAGAAAATTATCTTTGAATGGCAAGTAAGTGATGTCTGTAACAAATACCTCATTTTGTTTGCGATTTTGGAATTGGCGTTCTACTACATTTGGGAAAATCTTTGAGGATTTCCCTTTAAAAAAGCGACGCTTTTTACGGATGATCGATTGAATTTGAAGCTCTTGCATAAGTCTACATACTTTTTTGTGATTCACTAAAAAGCCCTCTTCTTGTAAGGCAATTGTCATACGAGGATAGCCATATTCCTTGTGTTTTATGTGAATCGCTTGAATTTGTTCACGCAGTGTATCATCCTTTGAAAAACGTAATTTTCTTTGCGTACGTGTTGAACGCCATTTATAGTAGCTAGAACGATTTAACTGAGCAATGACGACAAGCCAGATTACTTTGTATCGAGAACGTAGTTCTTCAATAATCTCGTACTTCGTCGTTTGAGCAAGGACACCTCCTACAGATTTGGATACTGCTTTTTTAAGTACGCCACCTGTGCCTTGTAGTATTCCAACTCTTCTTCCATACTATCGAATTTCGTACGAGGACGACCTTTCAAGGGATTTTTGAGGCCCTTATTACCACTACTTTTTCCCCGTGAGTCTGAAATACCGCCTGTTTCTTGATATTTCCTAACCCACTCTATTAATTGTGTTCTACTTTTAAGTCCATATTTCTTCGCTATAGCTGATTGACTACCCTCACCGTTTAAAAAACTTTCTACAGCTTGTATCTTTAATTCATTTGAATAAGTTTGAAATGTAGACCCTTTTTTAGCCATAATAAAATCCCCTCCAAGTAGAAGTGTAACATCCATGTTTGTTCATGGTCTTTTTACACTGTCTACCTTAAGGGGATAATATCATTTCTAGTCTTTTTTTATTTCCCTTCATTCTTCTCTAACACATACAAATCTTCTTCAATATTCGTTAATTTCTCACTTACAAGCTTTCTTGCATCTCCAATTGCTTGATTGTATGCAAATGGTCCAACTAATTTAATCATTTCCTCTATTAAACGTTCTGCTTGGAAACGTCCAATCTCATCTAAATCTTCTTCAACGAAAAATTGCTGAATTTGTGCTACAAGCTCTTCTTTTTTATCATTCGGTATTTTTATGTTCATCATCATTCGTTACTCCTCTATATTTAAGATAATACTTTTCTTAACTCTACCATAGAAAAGCGATTTCCTGGACAAGTTTTTGTAACCCCTTCTAACTCCCTATGGCCGAGTATATTTCCTTTCTCTATGGCAAACTGCTTCATAAACATTTTACATAAAGAATATAATGAATTCATTTGTGCAGTAGTTGGATCATATTTATCAAAATTCCCCGTCATACATATTCCAATTGTATTACTATTATTATCTTTCGCATGTGCTCCAATATGTAAACCTCGTCCTTCGACTACAGTTCCATCTTCTTCAATAAAATAATTGTAACCAATCCCGCTCCATCCCCTTACCTTTTGATGAAATTCGTGAGTTTTATACACATCCCATCCATCTTCTGACGTATGGTGGATAATCAGCTTATTTACTTTCTCTAAAGGAACTAATTCATCTTGAAATGTTAAATTTACACATTTAATTTCCATTTGAACTTCCTCCCCTTAAAAATCAATTATAATAATTGTTTTATCATCTGGTCTTATTCTATTTTCTCCTTCTAGCCTTTCAATGATTGCTACATATTCTTTTATACTATTCTTTCTTATATATGCTACAGTTTGTTCTAACGACCACTCTGGGTGAAACAATCCGTCTGAACAAATAAAAATCCCACTTACTTCAGCTACCTGTAATTCACCATATTGTAAATAATCCATAGCTTCTTTCATCCCATTTGCAACTGAGTAGCCGTTTGGCATATTTGCAAGATAGCGATTGTATTTTAACTGCTCCCAAACATCTTGAAAAACGTGTTCTTCAGGTACAGGTAATCCCTTTTCTCTATCTTCCTCTCTCTTCTTTTTTGCACGTTTACTAATTCCTTGAACCGTATCTTTCGTTAATACTCTCATCGCTCCATTTTGAAGTATTGCAACGACCATACAATCACCTAACTGTGCATATTCAAGTTTTTCGCCTTCTATTTGAACTGCTGCAATACATGTACACCACAGATGGTCTTTTTTTCTCATATCAACCTTGTACTCTAGCATCTTGTTTTGCAATAATTCATTCGCCTTTGCAACTTCATCTTGTAAACTATTGATCTCTCGTAGCGAAGTAAAATGACTTGCAAATAAATGTGAAGCGATGTATGCTCCATTATGTCCTTCTTCATCACAAAATGGAACTAACGGTGTTGCTCCATCGCATACACCGTAAATCATTTTATCTTCATTACAAAAAAATGAATCCTCACACTCTTGTTTTAAAGGACTCTTCTGTTGATACGTCGTTATCTTCATATCTGTATCCCCTCCCAATTCATCAAACACTCGAACTATTTAGATTAATCTAATTTTCCAAAATAAACTGTTTTCCCTAAAAACTTTCAATTTCATATATAATCTTGAAATAATATGATTATTTAGTGAAGGACGGGAAAGAAATGGTCAGATTTCTTGGTGTTATTTTTGGTTCTATTATTATCGCAATTGCCTTTAATCTTTTCCTTATCCCCCATAAAATTTTAAGTAGTGGAATTGGCGGAATTGCTATTATTTTAGGGATTGTAACCCCTGTAAACACAGGTATTATTAACTTTGTATTGAACTTACCTATCCTTATTTTAGGATACATAGGTCTTGGAAAAAAAGTAATTTTTAACACGGTTGTTTCTGTAATTGTATTATCTGTTGCATTATACTATGTTCCAGTAAAAGTCGTAGCAACAGATCCACTTTTATCATCTGTATTTGGCGGTGTCATCGCCGGAGCTGGTATCGGTCTTGTCTTTAACTGCCATGGTTCAACTGGTGGATTTGATATTATCGGTATGTTGTTATCTCGTAAGCGAGATATTAAACTTGGTGGATTCCTTATTGCATTAAATACTGTTGTTGTTGTCATTGCAGGATTTTTCTTCACTTGGGATGTTGCCCTTACAAGCTTACTTTCAATTTATGTAACTGGTAAAGTAATTGATGCCGTTCATACAAAACATCGTAAAGTTACACTTATGATTGTAACAAATCAAGCGGAAGAAATGAAAAAAAAGCTTCTTTCAACTGTAGTACGCGGAATTACGTTACTTGATGGTGAAGGTGCTTATTCAAACGAAAAAAAACGTGTACTTATGACAGTCGTTTCTCGTGAAGAGTTAGCAAGTATGAAACTAACGATTTCCGAAATTGATCCTCATGCATTCGTTAATATTACAGAAACTGTTGAAGTATTAGGATTATTTAGAAAAGCATAAAAAACTAGGTGGACCTTCACCTAGTTTTTATTTTGCATAAATTCAATTCGATTTCCAAACGGATCTGATACGTAAAATCTAATTACATCTGGTCGTGCATTATCATCTATTACTTCAACATCTCGCTTTATTAACTCTTGTTTAAATTCATCAATTTTTAAAACATAAAAAGCTGGATGCGCTTTTTTAGCTGGATTAAAGTTTTGCTCAACTCCGATATGAATCTCTTGATTTCCACACTTAAACCAACACCCACCACGCTTCTTTAATTCCTCTGGCTTTGGAATTTCCTCCATTCCAATTTTATTACCATAAAATTCTCGCGCTTCTTCTTCGCATCCTACAGGTGCAGCTACTTGTACATGATCAATTCCTTGAATATAATTTTTCATATTCCTTCCCCCTCTTCTATTCTAATTCTATAACGAAAACGCATCTCTGTAACTTACAAGAAATCAATAAAACAATATAAGCTTCTCTTATTACTTATTTTATATCCCTTATCAAAATCAAGAAAATAAATTTCATTCGGTAATTTCCATTTTTTATAGAAATACACGTCACACCTATATTATAGTTATTAATAGATCCATCTTTTTTAGATGCCAGTTGTACGGAGGAAATATTATGAGTCGTAAAAAATATTCATCTACTCAAAAAAAGCGTCACCCAAACGTATCGGGACGCCTGCGAAACCATATACAAAATCGTTCTTTAGCAGAAATGTATGCATCTCTTTTTGAACATAACCCTGATAGTATTATTTCATTGAATTTAGAAGGAGTTATTTTACATATTAATCCCTCTGCTGAAAGAATATTAGGTTACACTTCTAACGAATTAGAGCGAAAAACAATCACTTCTATTTTAGAAGCACATATTTCTGATCAAGTACTACAATACATAAAAAATACTGCAGCTGATAATCAAAAAGAGTATATCGTCTCTATTTATCATAAAGACGGATATTTACTAGATGCCGTAACAAAGTTAGTTCCTATTTTTGTTAAAAACCGTTTAACAGGTGTATACGCCATTATGAAACCCCTTGAAAAATCAGAAAGAATTGAGAAAGTATTACAAGAGAGTGAGAAACGATTACGCACATTAATGAATTCAATGCCTGCATTTGTTATTTTTAAGGATCATGAAGGACGCTGGCTTGAGGCGAATGACTATGCGCTTTCTTGTTTCAATTTCCATAACGTACCTTATCATGGAAAAAGAGATAATGAACTCATTCAATACAACGAAGCGTACCGCGAATCTTTTTTACATTGTGAAGAAGTCGATGAACTAACATGGCAAAAAGGACAAATTCTTCACGGAGAGGAATTTATTATACATAGAGATGATTTCGACCTAGTTTTAAGTATTTCAAAAGTCCCACTCTTCCATCCTGATGGCTCACGCAAAGGTCTTATAGTGATGGGAAGGGACGTTACCGAACTAAAAGAAACTGAAAAGTTATTACGAAAATCCGAAAAGCTTGCAGTAGTAGGACAACTGACAGCTGGAATTGCCCATGAAATTAGAAACCCGCTCACTTCATTAAAAGGATTTTTAACGTTATTACATCCAGAAATAAATGAGGAAAATAAATGGTATGTGGACGTTATGTTGAGTGAGATTTCACAAATGGAATCTATAACAAGCCAATTTATGGCGATGTCTAAACCACAAGTGTTATCTATTCATACATGCAACGTACAAACATTAATTGAAGAAGTTGTAACTTTTATTTTACCAACAGCAATTATGCATAGCGTTCATATCATCATGGATCATTTCGATTATATTTCTGACATTCAATGTGACAGTAATCAATTAAAACAAGTTTTGATTAACATATTAAAAAATGCAATCGAGGCGATGCCTGATGGTGGTAACATTTTCATTCAAACAACTTCGTTAGAAAATGATTTTGTTTCAATACGCATTATGGATGAAGGTTGTGGGATTCCTGAAGAGCGCATGGCTCGTCTTGGCGAACCTTTTTATAGCTTGAAAGAAAAAGGAACTGGCCTTGGCTTAATGATGTGCTATAAAATCATTCAAGAGCATCACGGAAAATTATTCATTTCCAGTGAATTAAACATAGGAACAACTGTCGATATCCAATTACCGATTGCTACAGCTCAGCCTGTAACAAACTCTTAACTATGCTACATTAATATAGTAAAAGACATCTGTTATAAGTAGTCGGGTTATTGTGGAAAACATCTACACTAATACGCTAAAAAGCTCAAAGTCCCTATATGACTCTGAGCTTTTTAGCGTATACGATTTATTTTATTAAATCCACTCTTTTCCATGTTTACGAATAAACTGAATATCATTTTCATAATGTTCAAGATGCCCTTCATCTATCATCTTTTGGAAGTTCATATCGCCTTCTAGTGCTTTTCTTTTCATGTATTTACATAATCCTTCTAATCGTAGAAGTACCATCTCCAAATAATCCTCGGCGATGCCATCACTTTTATAGGACTCAAAAAACAATTTAACTCTTTGCTTTATGCGGTCTGCATGCTGTAATGAATTATAATAAACCGCCTCACCTGTTTCCTTATAATAAACTCTACTTAATGGGACACAAGTGTAAAGAGTATAGGCTATATCCCAAAGTCTTGGTCCAGGACCAGCAACATCAAAATCAATAATACCTACTGGTTTTTCGTTATTAAAAATAATGTTGTATATTGCAAAATCATTATGGCATACAACCTCTATTTTATTTGGAGTATTATCCATCGGTTTCCAATCATCTGATAACGTGAAATCACTCACAGCATCATGATAAAGACGGAGCATCTTCGCTATTTCTTTTAAAACATCATCAGACCACATGTACTCTTTTAAAGGATAATTACCAGCTTCTCCTTCAATAAATGATAATATCTCTCTATCTTTATCATCAATACCTAAAAACTTTGGTGCATAACTAAAACCTTTGTTTTCCAAATGATTTAATAGCTTATGAATTTTGGTACTGCCTTGCTTTAATTCTCGTCGAACAGTATCTTCCGAACGATATACGTTTGAGACATTCCCTCCCGTTAGTATTTCTTCATTTTCGTAGTTTGACATCTAATAGTTCCCCCTCATTATTAGAAAAATCGACACACTTAAAACAAATTGCCAATTGTTCTACACCCCTGCTCATTAACAAAACAGGAACCCCTTTGCTTTTCTTTATATTTTAACATAACTTTCCTATTCTCTTTTAACCCCTTAAATTGCAACAAAAAAATCGAGTATAAAATCTTTATGATTTTACACTCGATTTAGTCTACTATTTATGCATGTGAAAATATTTTTTCATACCATTCTGTTGCCTTCTCTACTTCATTCATCGTTAATTGATGTCCTCTATTTTCCCAATGCATTGTTACATTAGCATCTACATTTTCTAATAGCCTCTTCAATTCCTCTGACTCAGAAGGTGAACAAATTGGATCATTTGTTCCAGCAGCAATAAACACTGCTTTCTCTACTAAATTAGGAAGTTCTATCCCTCTTCTTGGGACCATTGGATGATGAAGAATAGCACCTTTTAATGCATTTTCATAATGGAATAATAAACTCGCTGCAATATTTGCTCCATTTGAATAACCAACAGCTACGATATTATCTCTATCAAATTCATATATTTTTGCTGCTTCATTTAAAAATTCATTTAATTCCTTCGTACGGAAAACAAGATCCTCTTCATCAAAAATACCTTCTGCTAAACGGCGGAAGAAACGAGGCATCCCATTTTCTAATACATTTCCACGAACACTTAATACAGAAGCTTCCCGATCAATTCTTTCTGCAAGCGGTAATAAATCTAATTCATTTCCTCCTGTACCATGAAGCAATAACAATACTGGTTTTGACGTATCTTTTCCTTTTTGAAAAACATGTTTCATCATATTCCTTTTCCCCTTTCAATCACTTTAGTCTAAATTTCTCACTTCAAATGGTAAGAGCGTTTGTTCAATCTGTTTTCTATTTGGTTCATATTGCTCCGGTAACTTTAAATCCTCACCCATCGTCTCTACAGATTCGTCATGAGCAAAGCCAGGAGGATCTGTCGCAATTTCAAATAAAATTTCCCCGTGTTCTCTAAAATAAATTGCGTTAAAATAGTTTCGATCTTGTACAGGGGTTACACTATATCCAAAGCGAGACACATGCTCTTTCCAGTCTAATTGATCAGCATCATCACTCGCTCTCCAAGCAATATGATGAACTGTACCAACACCCATTTGCCCACGTCCAATTGTTGATAATCTCAAATCGATAATATTTCCAATATCAGCAGAAGAACGGAACCGCATAAACTCTCCCTCTTCTCCTACTTTCTCAAGACCCATAACATGCTCTAACAATTCAGCAGTTTTTTGAGGTTGTGCAGATAAAAGAACAGCACCGCCAAATCCTTTAATTGCTACTTCTGGCGTAACTTCCCCAAAAGTCCAATTATTTAATTCGCCCTCTTCTCTTTCAACTAATTCTATATGCAAACCATGTGGATCATCAAATTCTATATACTGTTCTCCAAACCGAGTCATTTTTGTATACGGTACGTCGAATTTTTCTAATCTATTTTCCCAAAACTCCATTGTACCTTTTGGTACGACATAAGACGTAATGCCTACTTGACCGTCCCCAATAATACCTTGACGAGCACCTGCCCATGGGAAAAACGTAATAATTGTTCCAGGCTTTCCTCCTGTATTACCAAAATAAAGATGATACGTACCTGGATCATCAAAATTCACTGTTTGTTTTACTAAACGCAATCCTAATACACCTGCATAAAAATCTACATTTTCTTGTGGGTGACCTACGATTGCTGTAATGTGATGAATTCCTATCGTTTTCTTTTCCACTTTCTCCACCCCTTTTTTTATTTCATTACAAAAAACGTTTATTCGCTAAAATTCATTATTCATTTTGTCCATATGATAAAGTTCAATCCGCAATACTATCTTTTTCAAAATTGAGGTATCTCTCTAAAAAACTAACACATTTCATTTAGTTTAAAAATTATCTCGAATTCGAGATAATTCGCAAAAAAACTACAGTTCTTATGATTATATTTTAAATATTGATTTTATGATTTTGACTATCCTTCAAAAAATATCTTGAATTCGAGATTTATTATAGTCTAATTAGTTTTTATTGTCAATCCGGATATCGTTTCATTTTTTCATCAAAAACAATATTCTGATAACTCATCTCCATCAAATAATCTGTTGGAAAAAGACCAACCGAAAAGCGGGAACATTCATGTAATAAATTTCTACTTTTCCTATAACCAAAAAAGCCATACAAATGTATGACTTTTTTGATTATTTTTTGTTCAGCTACATATTTACTTCCCAATTACGGAAGGAAACAATTCCGAAAGTGGAACTACTCTCCCCATCTCATCTTTAAACACAATATGCTCTCTCGTTAAATGACGCGGGCTCTTTACCCCCGCTGCTGCCGCTAATGAAAACAAACTATATCTCATACTAATAACATAGTTCATTACTCGCCATTTTTTCTCATACGGATCTAATGCTTTTTGGTAGTGTGGATTCGTGGTTGCAACCCCAGATGGGCATTGCCCTGAATTACATTGAAGTGCCATAATACAACCGCTTGCCATCATAAATCCGCGTGCTGAATTTACGGCATCTGCACCGATAGCTAAAGCAATCGCCACTTTATCTGGCGTGATTAATTTCCCGGAGGCAAACACCTTTAATTTATCCCTGACACCGTAATGATTTGCTGTATCAATAAATGTAAGTAATGCCGGTATAAGCGGAAGCCCCATACTATCTGCCATCGATTTATATGTTGCCCCTGATCCACCTTCTGAACCGTCGATTGTAATAAAATCTGGATAGATGTTTAATTCTTTCATTGCTTTTAATAAATCTTCCAAAGGCTTCTGTTGACCAATTACAATTTTCATGCCCACTGGTTTACCACCGTTTTCTTGTAAATCTTGAATAAAATATAAAGCCTCTGCGGCACTACTAATAAATGAAAAACGATTTGGCGAATTAATCGTTTCTCCTTCTCGTACTTTCCGAACGGAAGCGATTTTCTCATTTACCTTCTGTCCTTCTAAATGACCACCACGTATTTTTGCTCCTTGCCCAAATTTCAATTCAAACGCTTTAATATTACTTTCTTTCGCCTTCTCCATAAATTCCTTCATCGAAAAATTCCCGTCCTCGTCACGGTATCCAAATAATCCCGGACCAATTTGGGCAACGATATTTGCACCCGTATGTAAATGTTCTGGAATGACGCCCCCTTCCCCAGTATTAATCCACGAACCACCTGCCATTTTTGCACCAAACCCAGCTGATAAAATATAATTTTCTCCAATCGCACCGTAAGATGTCGCTGACGCTCCAAACATCCCATACAGTTTCCATGGATATTTACGATTTTCGCCGACTATAATTGCATCTTCTTCTTCATACAACCAAAGGTTTGTTGTATCCGCTGTCAATTTTTCTCTTCTTGAAAATAACCCTTCTTTATGAATCATATATTTTTTCCCCTCACGTTCTTGCGTGAGATTCACACTTAATTCATCTGTTAATGTGGGGAATAATGTATTAGCAATATAATAGCCAGATTCCTCAAAATCTCGTTTTGATCCAAAACCAAGTATTTCAGAACGGTATTTTGCTAGAAACATAACACTTTGAAAATCGTAGCGCGAAAAGGGCTTTCCGTCAGTATCATGATCAAACCAATATTGCCGAAATTCCGGGCCTATTTTTTCGAGTAAATAGCGCATTCTACCTAAGTATGGATGCAGTTTTAATATAGAATGATGCGTCCGTTTTTTAATAAAAAATGTAATGATAAAAAAGACAATTAAAAGTAGCATCAAAAAGAGCAATATACTAATAATAATGAGTAGCGCTTCACTCATTCCGCTTCCCCCTATATATGAAATTCCATAATAAAAAGAGAACACTCCATGTGTTCTCTTTTTATCCTTATTCACACTAACGTAGCAAGATGCTCTTTCGCGTCATATTCAACCAAACTTTCAGCATTTTTAATTCGCTGAACAAAATCTGGATTAGCGATTAATGGTCTTCCGAACGCCGCTACATCAATTGTTCCTTCTTGCAGTGCTTCTTCTGCCTCTTTCGGATTCAAATTACCTACTCCTACGATAGTACTATCCCAATACTTTCTTACTAATTGATGAAAATTCTTGCCGTCAGCAATAACTTGCGTATAATTCATCGTTGAAGGGTGAATCATCGTTAATCCAACTTCTTTAAACATATTTACAAACGTTTCAATTGCAAGTTCAGGATGTTCCCACATATAAGTAGGATTATCACCTTTAAAGGCAGAGAAGCGAAGAAGCGTTTTATCAGCTCCAACTGCTTCAATTACAGCCTGAACAACTTCTTTCATAAACGTTAACCTTTGTTTTAAGTCACCGCCGTATTTATCAGTACGCTTATTCGCAAATTCATAAGTAAATTGGTCAATTAAATATCCGTGTGCACCGTGAATTTCTACACCATCAAATCCAGCTTCTATCGCATTCTTTGCTGCTTGTGCATATTGACCGATAACTTCTTTTATTTCTTCTATTGTCATTGCTTCTGGTGTATCAAATGGTTTACGAAAACGCGGAACATTCCCCTCCGCAGCAATAGCAGAAGGTGCTTGCGGCATTTGACCACCAATTATTTCGTGATGACTCATACGTCCAACATGCCATATTTGAGCAATAATCGTTCCGCCTTCTTTATGTACTGCCTCTGTAACAGGTTTCCAAGAATCAATTTGCGCTTGTGTATAAATACCTGGTACTCCCGGATTCCCTTTTGCTCTCGGGCTAATGACAATTCCTTCTGTAATAATTAATCCAATCCCATCAGCAGCACGTTTTTGATAATACTCTACTACATCAGTACCAACTACCCCAGTCTCATTATTTGCAAAACATCTCGTCATCGGTGCCATCGCTATGCGATTACGAAGAGACCAAGATCCAATTTGAATCGGATGAAATAACTTCGTTTCTTCAATATTTTCAAAAGACCCCCAAGCGTTTATATTTGTTCCTTCATAAATACTTGCCGCTTTATTATTTGAACTTGTCATTTTTCTTCCCCCTAAAAAAATCTAACTATAATCGCATCATACTTACTTTTAGATAGTAACGTCAATTTATACGTCTTTACCATTAAATATTCGAATATTAAACAAATAGAATGATAAAAACAAAAATTAAAAAGGTTTCCTAATTAGGAAACCTTTTTTAGTTGACCATATAAGGCTAACAATTCGTTTATCTCTTTTAAATAAAGAAAGAAAATAAACAATTATTATCTCCTCACATATGGAAAATCTCTTAACAATAGAAGTGGGAGTGGTTCAGTATTCTTCTAAAAATAATAACTTATATACCTAAAACAATGAAAGCCCTACCTCTCTTTCATCCTTACGGCTCCTCGTCCGTGCCAGTGTGAATCAGGATTGCAAAAATCAAGTAACTATTTTATCGAGTTATTTAATTAAACTTCGAACATTCGTAAAAGAAATTAAAAAATAAAAATGGATTAAATTGTAGTAATAACAAAAGAGGTTAATGCTCTAAAAGTGGTTTGAAAGAGTTGAATGTCTTTGAAATGATTGATTTTCTATAATTATATTCCCAAAAAATTCAAGATCTTTTTTGGGATGTAATACATTATCTACAATGAATCTTAACAAAAGCTTTTTATTTGATTTTCTGTGATACCTTCAATTAATCCCAGCTCACTAATCAAAAATTCATGTGCGTTATCTAACATTTTCTTTTCGCTTGCATTAAGTGCTTTTTCTTTCTGCATACGTAATAAATCACGTACAACTTCAGCACCTTCTTGTATTTTACCCGTTTTTATTTTATCAGTGTTCAATTTATACCTTTGTTTCCACGTAAGTAATCTATCTGATTCCCCATGCTGAAAAATATCTATTATGTTTGTTAATGCCTTTATATCTGTAACTGGTCGTATATTTGAACTCAATATTTTCCCCATAGGAATCATTACTTCCATATTACTAGCCGACATTTTTATAACATAATACTGTCTTTTTTCTCCTGAGATTTCCTTTTCTTCTATGGCTTTAATTATACCTGCTCCGTGCATTGGATAAACGATGTTATCGCCAATTTGAAACAAATAATCCACCTCCATATATGGTAACCTTCTCAATCTTAACACACATTTATTTTTTTAGCAAAATTTTTATAATATCACAAAATTATTTTCTATGTCAATTTATTTACACATAAAAATTCAAGCTGTACAGAAACACTAAAAAACCCGCGGTTTTGTTACATTTCTACACCCATTTTCTCCAATTTTATATACCTTGTAAAACAAAAAAACACATCACTACATATAAGTAGCGATGTATTTTTATATAATGACAAAAACGGTTGCTTCAAAACTTCACACACGATCCTTCGCTTATATACTAACCTGTTTACTAATCGTTTCTCGCGCTAAAAGAAAACTCATAATCACTTGCGCAGCTACTCTACTCGTCATATCCCTAAAATCAAGAGTTGGATCAATTTCTACTATATCCATCCCTTGAACGAGTGGCTCTTTACCAAGGAATTCAATTGCATCAAGTAAAGTTGTACTATCCATCCCACCAGGGCCAATTGCTGGACAGCCTGGCGCAAACGCTTGGTCTAGTACGTCCATATCAAGAGAAATATAAATAGAAGTCACATCTTGTTTTCTTAATACTTCAATACTTTCTGAAATAAGATCTTTTATTTTTCGCTCTCTTACATCTTTCATTGTATACACTGTCACGCCATGCTCTTTTGCATATTCATGGTACGCTCGTGCATTTGAAAAATTACGAATCCCAATTTGAACGAGTTGTTTTCCTGTAATCACATCATTTTCTAGCAAACTACGGAACGGTGTACCATTTGATGGACCACCATCATCTAAATTACGTAAATCATGATGAGCATCAAATTGAATAATACCGACCTTCCCTTTACTATTTGCAAAACCAGTTATACTCGGAAAACTAATCGAGTGGTCACCACCAAGAACGATTGGTATCATTTTTGGATTTACTTTCGTCAAGTGACCAACTGTTTTCGCAATTCGGTTATGACTCTCTTTTATATCTGTCACATGCATCGTAATATCACCGCAATCATGAAGAACACTTTCTTTCATATCGTGTTCTTCTGTAATTGCGTACGTGCTATATGCATCCAACATTGAACGAATTGTTTTTGGCGCAAAACATGCTCCTGAATGACTAATAGATGGTTTAGAAAGGGGCGCTCCAATTAAGGCAGCACCGAATATTTCCACACCTTCCTCCCAATTTTTAATCATTTCGCTCCATTTCGTCACTTCACGATCGATAAACTTTGCATTTTTCTTTAAATAGTGGCCGTGCTCCACGATTGTTCACCTCTTGTATATGCGATATTCCCATTCTTCCATACTGTATTTACATGACTTACGCCGTAATGGTACGGTACGTAAGCGTAATTATAAGCATCCCATAAAACTAAATCCGCCTTACGACCAACTCTAATTTTCCCAGCTACATCGCCTCGATTAATGGCATAAGATGAGTTCACTGTTACCGCATTCCAAACTTCTTCTGGTGTCATTTTCAGTTTCAGCATCGCAATGCTCATAATAAGCTGAATATTTTCAGTTGGACAGCTACCTGGGTTAAAGTCTGTAGCTAAAGCTACTGCAACACCTTCATCAATCATTTTGCGGCCGCGTGCGAAGCTTTCTTTATTTAAATAGAAAGTTGTTCCTGGTAATAAAGTTGCTACTGTATTAGAATTCGCAAGCATTTCAATTCCTTTATCAGAAGCGCCAACTAAATGATCCGCTGATGCTGCACCAATTTCAGCTGCTGCTTCTGCACCACCTAGAGGGTCGATTTCATCTGCGTGAATTTTCACGTCAAAGCCAAGCTCTTTCGCTTTTAATAAAAATTCTTTTGATTCTTCTACAGAGAACACACCTGTTTCACAGAAAATATCAACGAACTCAGCTAATTGCTTCTCTTTCATCTCTGGTAATAGATCTAGCATCCATTGTAAAAATTCTTTCGATCTTCCTTTATACTCTTTCGGAACTGCATGAGCACCTAAAAATGTTGAAACTAAATCAATTGAATGCTCTTTTTGTAATTGTGCAGTTGCCTCTAATTGTTTCCATTCTGTCTCATCATCCAATCCGTAACCACTCTTCGCTTCTACAGTTGTAACTCCGAAAGATAACATACGGTCTAAATGGAATTTTGCTTTTTGAACAAGTTCTTCTTTCGATGCCTGTTTCGTTGCATTTACAGTTGAAAGAATACCTCCACCTTGTTCTAAAATTTCTAGGTACGGAACTCCTTGTAATTTTAGCGCGATTTCATTTTCACGAGATCCACCAAATACAAGATGAGTATGCGGATCTACAAGACCAGGAGAAACCATTTTCCCGCCGCAATCAATAACCTCTTTCGCTTGTAATCCTTCAGCTTCTTCCGCTGTTCCAACGAAAGTAATCACGCCATTTTCAATTCCAACAGCACCGTTTTCAATAACAGGAAGCGTGTTCATCGCTTCCCGTCTTAACAAGCCATCTTCTTGATCCATTGTTAGTAATTGACCGATATTTATTAGTAAAGTGTCCAGCATGTTTCTTCCTCCTTATTTCATCATTGGAATGTTAACGCCTTTTTCTTTCGCAGTTTGAACCGCTAAGTCATAGCCAGCATCAACGTGACGAACAACACCCATACCAGGGTCAGAAGTTAATACGCGTTCAATACGTTTTGCCGCTGCTTCTGTTCCATCTGCAACGATAACCATTCCAGCGTGAAGTGAATACCCCATACCAACGCCACCACCGTGGTGAACAGATACCCAGCTTGCACCGTTTACACTGTTAATTAATGCATTTAAAATTGGCCAGTCTGCTACTGCATCACTACCGTCTTTCATAGATTCTGTTTCACGGTTTGGAGATGCTACTGATCCACAATCTAAATGGTCACGGCCGATAACGATCGGTGCTGATAATTCACCATTAGCCACCATTTCATTAATAATGCGGCCAAATTTCGCACGCTCGCCATAACCAAGCCAACAAATACGTGATGGAAGACCTTGGAACTCAACTTGCTGACGTGCCATACGAATCCAATTACATAAATGCTCATTATCCGCGAACTCGCGTAAAATAACTTCGTCTGTTTTATAAATATCTTCTGGATCACCAGAAAGTGCTACCCAGCGGAATGGTCCTTTTCCTTCACAGAATAATGGACGGATAAATGCTGGAACGAATCCCGGGAAATCGAAAGCATTTTTTAATCCTTCATCGAAAGCAACTTGGCGAATGTTATTTCCGTAATCAAATGTAATCGCGCCTTTTTCTTGCATTGCAAGCATTGCTTCTACATGTTTTTTCATACTTTCTTTTGATAATTGTACGTAACGTTCTGGATCTTCTTCACGAAGCTTCGCTGCTTCTTCTACTGTGTAACCTACTGGAATATAACCGTTTAATGGATCATGAGCAGATGTTTGATCCGTAACTAAATCTGGCGTAATATTACGCTTCACTAGCTCTGGTAAAATCTCTGCCGCATTTCCTAGCAATCCAATTGAAATCGGTTCTTTCTTCTCTTTATACTCGTTCGCAATAGTTAACGCTTCTTCTAAAGACTCTGTATACAGATCACAATATCTCTTTTCAATACGACGATCGATACTACGCTTATCTACATCAATAGCAATTACAACACCGCCGTTCATCGTTACAGCAAGCGGTTGTGCACCACCCATACCACCTAAACCAGCAGTAATCGTTACAGTACCTTTTAATGAACCATCGAAATGTTGACGTGCCGCTTCACCAAATGTTTCATATGTTCCTTGTAAAATCCCTTGTGTTCCAATGTAAATCCAGCTACCTGCTGTCATTTGTCCGTACATCATAAGACCTTTTTTCTCTAGTTCACGGAAGTGATCCCAGTTCGCCCACTTCGGTACTAAGTTTGAGTTCGCTAAAAGAACGCGAGGTGCATCTTCATGTGATTTAAAAATTGCTACCGGTTTTCCTGATTGAACAAGTAACGTTTCATCGTTTTCTAACGTTTTTAATGAATCAACAATTGCATGGTAGCTTTCCCAATTACGAGCTGCACGGCCAATTCCGCCATATACAACTAATTCTTCTGGTTTTTCAGCTACTTCAGGATCTAAATTGTTCATTAACATTCGAAGTGCAGCTTCTTGAACCCATCCTTTCGTTTGTAACTCAGTACCTCTTGCCGCACGAATTGTTTGTTGTACTTTTTCCATTTCAATCTCTCCCTTTTCTCGTTTTATAGTGCTGCATTTACATCCAATCTTTCCTTTATTGAATAATTCGTTTTTAACCAATGCGCGATATTTTCAATATCCGTTGAGAATATACGGTCATTTGTAATAGAAGGCACTTGCTGACGACCTTGATGATAGAACGTTTTTGTAACTGTACTCATGTTTTCAATTCCGCGATATTCTGCTGCTTGCATCGCACAGATCATCTCAATTGCAAGAACACGTCTTGCATTTTGAATAATTTGATGCGCATGACGTGAAGCGATTGTTCCCATACTTACGTGATCTTCTTGGTTAGCTGAAGACGGAATTGAATCTACACTCGCTGGATGAGCTAACGTTTTATTTTCTGAAACGAGTGACGCCGCTGCATATTGCATAATCATGGCACCTGATTGAAGTCCTGGTTCTGGACTTAAAAATGGTGGTAAGTCATTTAATTGCGGATTTACTAGGCGTTCAATACGGCGCTCTGAAATATTTGCAAGCTCCGCCATCCCTACTTTTAAGAAGTCCATTGCAAATGCAATTGGTTGTCCGTGGAAATTACCACCAGAGATTACTTTTTCACCGCCATCAAAAATAAGTGGATTATCTGTTGCTGCATTCATTTCAATTTCTAATTTTTCTTTCACATAATTTAAAACTTGCCAAGAAGCACCGTGAACTTGCGGGATACAACGAAGTGAATATGCATCTTGTACACGAAGTTCTCCTTGTTTTGTCACAAGTTTACTATCATGAAGAATATCACGAATTCTGCTTGCCACTTCGACTTGCTCTTTATAACCACGCGCTTTATGAACATTTTCATCGAATGCATCAATAATGCCGCGTAATCCTTCCATTGTCATCGATGCAATTAATTCTGATTGATAAGCACTTGCTTCAGCTTCTATATAAGAAAGAACCCCTTGCGCTGTCATTGCCTGCGTACCATTGATTAACGCAAGACCTTCTTTTGCTTCAAGTTCAATAGGTTCAAGTCCTTCTTCTGTAAGAGCAACCATCGCATGAACTCGTTTCCCTTTATAGAACACTTCACCTTCACCTAATAAAACAAGAGCAAGATGAGATAGAGGTGCTAAATCGCCACTCGCACCAAGTGATCCTTGTTGCGGAACGACTGGATGAATTTTACGATTTACAAACTCAAGAAGCATGTTTACAACAAGTGGTCTAACACCCGATACTCCTTTTAACATCGTATTAGCTCGTAAAATCAACATACCGCGTGATACTTCTTCAGGGAATGGATCGCCTATTCCGCACGCATGTGACTGAATTAAGTTGTGCTGAAGTGCTTTTACATCATCTTTTTGAATAAGCACATCACTAAACTTTCCAAATCCAGTTGTAATACCGTAAACGACTTTTCCGTCCTCTACAATTTTCTCAACTACTTCGCGGCACTCCGCTACCTTTTGCATACTATTTGGACAAGCTGTTACACCTTCACCTTCAAGTAACAACCTCTTCATTTCTTCAACTGTCAATGTGTGTCCTGTTAACGTAATCATTCTTTTTCCTCCTTATAAAGGCAAAAGGGGACCTTATCTTTTTAAGACAGACTCCTGTCCTAAAAAATAAGGCCCCCTTCTAACTAATAGACTATGGGCAAATCATATGTGATTAATTCCTAAACCAATCGCCTCATGCTCAGATCCTTTTACAGGTGCACCAATCGTTCCATATAGTGCAACAGCAACCCATTCGCCTTCTTTTTTTCCGTCGTATGGTGTACCGCGCACAATTGCAAAGCGAAGTCCTACTGTACGAAGAACGTCTGCTAACTGAATTTGACCTCTCGTCACTCCGTACAAAGCTTCCATAATTGCATGATAAAGTGCATGTGTTTCTCTGTAAACATCTGTTTCAATAACTCGGTTGCTCTTAGCCGCTGTTTCCATTGCTGCTACTACTTTTTGCGAATTCATAGAACCAACTTTCCCAGTACAATATTTCCAACCTTTCGGAATAGATAATACGGGACTTTCATTCTCATCCGCAAGTGCCAACAGCATGGCCATACGACCAATTCGATGTGTTCCTTGAAGAAGCATGTGACTCTCTCATTTCTTTTGAATTATTTGAATATTACTTAATTTAAGAATATATGAAAACGGTTAAATCGTCAATAGTTTAAAATATTATTCAAGCAATTTTTTATCCCTCTCATACTTGTACTTGTGTACACAATTTATTTACAGATTTTTTTCAGACGTGCTATAGTCTCACTAACAGATGCAAAGGGGCGAAATTTCAGTGGCGAAGCGAAAAGATATTCATTTTCGAATTGAAGAAAAATTACTTACAAGGTTTGAAGACGTACTCCATTACGAAGGTTTAAATAAAACAGACGTATTAACACATGCGATTCAGCAATTTTGCATAAAGGTGGAATGTGAAAAAATGAATGATGTAAAACGCCAATACAACGTTAGTGACCATTTACAAACACGTATCGATACGCATAAACATTACGAAGAAAAACAAGTGAATGTAGATGAAGTCGTCATTGAACATTTACAACTCCAAGGGGAAGAAAAAATATTAGAGGTCGGGTGTGCTAACGGAAAATTTCTTTCCCTTTTGCAAACTAATGGTCATAAAGGACATCTAACTGGTTTTGATCAATCCGAAACTATGCTTTCTGAAGCTGCTATAACGAATAATATGATTAAATGGAAACTCGGTGACGCTAGTAAACTTCCTTTCGAAGCTAATTGCTATGACCTGATAATCGCAAGGCATATGTTATACCACATGAAAGATGTCGAAAAAACTATTCAAGGATTCCATAAAGTAATTCGTCCCGGTGGCTCACTTTTAGCTACAACAAATTCTAAAGTTTCAATGCCTCGTATAGTTAAAATGTGTAACAGTATGCTAGACGCATTTGACTTACCAAAAACATCACCAGCAGTAGCTCCATTTTGTTTAGAAAATGGTAAAGAGATACTACAATCTATTTTTTCAACTGTTGAAGAAACAATTATTCATAATGCACTCGTTTTTCATCATGCCACTCCAATCGTTAACTATATTTCTAGCATGTTCCCGTCGCTGAATATACCTGATAATATGTCCCTTCACACCGAAATGAAGGAATGGCTAAAAGAAGAAATAGAAAATGATTTATCACTTCACAACGGTATATGGCGCGACCCGAAAACGTTAGTGATTTATCGATGTAAAAAAGAAAAGAGCTAGCATTCGCTAGCTTTTACATGTTTTCCGGTAAAAGATTCTCCATCATTATATTGCCCTTTCCACTATAAAAATTTGTATTATGTTCATTCACTACTCCAAAATAGGAGGCAATCGCTAGTCCAAATGGCACAAATGCATGTCCTTGTGCTGTAATAATATTTGCGTGCTGTACAACTTCTGTATACACAAAATTTTCTACTGGAAAACAATCTAATTTTTGATAATCTATGGTCACTGTATAAGAGATTTCTTTAAATAAACCTGCTTTTGCTAACGCATACGATCCAGCACAAATCGCTGCCACTAATTTTCCTTGCTCAGAAAATTGACGAATAACTGAAAAAAGCAGTTTCGCCTCTTTCATATGTATTTCATCTCCGCCCGGAATGATAATCCCCTCATATTCTTCTACACGCACTTCACTTAATTCTATATGCGGCTGTACTTGTAAGCCTGTTTCACTTATAATCATTTCTTTTGTTAAACCCGCTGTAATGATTTCATATTTCTTTTTCAGCAATGCTGTTGCTACCGTTATTTCAAACTCTGCAAATGTCGGGTATACGAATAATAATATTTTTTTCATAGCCTTTTCTCCCTTAGCCACCCTATAAAATATGCCTCTAATTCGTCCACTGATAATATATTAGTGTCCACATAAGTTACGGGAAATTGTTTATACCATTCTTTTTCAACTTCTACTAATTTAAATTGTTCCTCAAATGTACTTCGATTTCTTGTCCTATCATTATTTCTCCTATCATACAAACTCTCTTTCGAAACATCTAAATAAAAAATTGCATCCGAACGGCATTCTCTTAATTTATACAATTCATCTTTTAATTCTGTTTCTATACCCCACTCTTTCCCTATCACTTTCGGATAAAAGAGTGTATAAAATTCAATATCTTCTGGCCCACGATCAAAAATCAAGACTGAACTTTTCACATTTTGAAACTCTTTTATTTTTGCTTCAATAAACATTTTTTGATTTGTAATAAACCCCTCTTTTGTACACATATCCAAATTTAATTTTTTTCGCTTTTCTACAATTGGATAAGGATTTTCATATATAACTGAAAGCCCACATCGCTCTAAGCTTTTGGCCAATGTTGTTTTTCCACTTGCCATCGGTCCTTGAAGTGAAATTACGTATACCATCCCTCTCATTCCCTTTTCTTATAATACATTGATAATATACAGAATTTTAAAAACTTTCAACATAATATATAGCATCTTGTTTCTTATTCTTATGTAACTTATAATAAAAAATAGAGATTATGACGGACGCATCAATAATGTAAGCTTGGAAATCCAAGCTTACATTATTTTTTGCTTTCCCTTTTCTTATAAAAAGAGTATACTAGATTAGAACGTATGTTCTTAATAATTACATACAGTAAGGAGATAGAACAATGGTATACGACACAAAAGCAATTTCTTGGAATGCATCTTTAAAACAACTTCAACGCCGCTATACAAACAAACAAGTTGACCGAAAAGAATTTGAAGATATTGAACTGATGGAATTCTTCCGCGATAACGACTACATTCCTTTACCTACACATATAAGCGGCCTATCAACAACACGTTTTACTTCTTACTCTATTTTCACAACTGAAGATAAAGATCGTAAAGTTGGCACACTCATCATTGAATATGTAGAAAATGACAATGATATTTTATGTGTTGAACAACTATACTTCGTTTAAATCACAACGCTTGGTCAAAATGATCAAGCGTTCTTGCTTTCTATGAATCTCACTGTTTATAATATGAATAAAAGAAAACCGCAATCATTAAGGGGGGATACACTTGCTCGAAGGATGGTTCAGTTGGTTTATTGTATTATGGACTGTTATTTTATTAGGACTTATGTCTATCGGTGGATACTTTATGTTCAGAAAATTTTTAAAACGATTACCGAAAGAAGACGGTATGTCCATTTTAGATTGGGAAGAGCACTATATTAATAAAACGAGACATTTATGGGATGATGAACAAAAACAATTATTAGAAGAACTAGTAAGTCCCGTTCCTGAACTATTTCGTGATGTTGCCACGTCAAAGATTGCCGGTAAAATTGGTGAACTTGCAATAAAGGAAAACGCTTCAAAAATTACACAAGATTTAATTATACAAGGATATATCGTTGCCACACCGAAGCGCGACCATAAATTTTTAATTAAGAAACTTCAAGAAAAAAAGATTGATTATTCAAATTACAAATCTTTACTTGCAAAATAATCTTCATTTTTTATTTCCCTATTTTCGACAAGTTACGTTTTATACGTCGTGGTTGGGACAGAAGGTGCTAACAATACCAATAAAAAATACAGCGTCAAAGACGCTGTATTTTTTATTTTATACATGTACAATTTTCACGTTAATTTCATATCTTTTTCGTTATAAAAACCGTCTTCTTTTTCCATTTCCTTCTGTAATTTCGTAAAGGAACGGTACATTGCAATTCTCCATGAAACAATCATTGCAAACGCAAGTAAGAAGAACATACCGCTAAGTTGTCCTAAATCAAGAGATTGACTTAAGTATGTTTTAAACACGATACGCACTACAAGTAATCCAATTAAAATAAATACAAATGCTTTTGAACGCTTCAAATAAATCTCTTGTCCGCGTATTTCAAATTTAGATGTTTTAATAAGAAAAATAGAAAAAAATAAACCGACACCAATTGCTTCTAGCATTTCTGCTGGAGTTAATCGAAATTCAGGAAAAACAAACATCAACGCTCCCGTGCTCATAAAAAATGGGGGAAGTATAATTTTTTTCAATGTTGCAGGTTTCTTAGCTGCTTTTAAACGAATAAACATCGCACCGACAGCCATACAAACAGCAACGATACTTGATAAAACAACTATGTTCATATTTTCTCATCCTTTTTTGTGGCTATATGCAAAATATACTTTCATTATATGCTTTTCCGTTAGTATTTCCAACATTTTCACAGAATAATACTAAAAACCGGTAAAACCACCAAATAAACTTGAGAAATATACGATAATTTTCGTCATCCAATTAAAGTATAGGAAGATCCCCATAACAATCATAATGTATCCTCCGACTTTCATGAACGCCATACTATTTCTTTTAATCCAAGACATTTTCGTAATAAAGAATGAAAGTACGAAAAAGGGAATCGCAAATCCAAGTATGTAAGCAATCATATAAATCATTGCCGATTCTGGATTTGTTGCTGCTAATCCAATGACAGACACTAAAATAGGTCCAGTACAAGGCGTCCAGCCTGCAGCAAAGGCCAACCCAATTAGAACGGATCCAAAATAGCCACTCGGACGATTTTTAAACGTAAATTTACGGTCTTGCATTAAAAACTTCGGTTTAAACACACCGACAATAATAAGACCGAACACGATGATAAATATACCACCTAACTGCCTAATTAAATCTTTATAATTTGTAAAGATGCCTCCAATAAAACTTGTACCAAATCCAATTGCAATAAAAATAATTGAAAAACCAAGTAAGAAAAACGCTGTATGTATCATACTTCTTTTGCGAAGCATTGCATTTTCTTCTTTCAATTCAGAAACCGACATACCTGTTATGTATGATAAAAATGCCGGGTAAAGCGGTAAGCAACATGGGGAAATAAATGATAAAAATCCAGCGCCAAACGCTAAAAAAATACTGATATCTTGCATGATTCCACTCCTCTCCTTACATATTGTAGCAAAAACACATAAAAATACTATGAACAATTCGTGAACTCACTTTAACAACGTGATAATAAGAAAAACTCCCCTTGCAAACAGTTTCTAATAAAACGTTTTCATTTCCTTCTATTATATAGAACAATCTCAATTGGATTATGAAACTCTTTCTAATTGTTACTAACATAACAAAGGTTCCACAGTTTCTCAAATCATTAGCACATTACAATTAACTTCACACATATATTGACCCTAAAATTTTTTTCAAATGCTGTCTTTATACAACGCAAAACTGATTTTACAATACTTTAATTATTATTAATTTCAAGATTATGCATAAATATCATACTTTTATTATTATTCTATAAAATTTTGCACTTTTCTTTCATTTGACCCTTCATTTTTAATTTTGTATACTTCCCTCTAGTTATATATGTCCGTTACGGAAGAATTTCATATAGATGGGAGGAATTTTTCATGCTTCGTTATTCTCTTTTAGTTTTATTAGGAGCGTGTAGTTATGGGGTTTTAGCTATTTTTGTTAAACTTGCATATGCAGAAGGGTTTTCACTTGGAGAGGTAATTGGTAGCCAGTATTTGTTCGGTTGGATTATTTTACTTGCTATTACACTTCTAGTTTCTAGACATCGTGTTCCACTAAAACAAATGTTAATTTTATTCTTCGCAGGAACGTCTGCAAGTTTTACTGGAATTTTTTACTACGCTTCTTTAAAAACTGTACCAGCTTCTATTGCAATTATACTTTTATTCCAGTTCGTTTGGGTTGGAATTATCATTGAAGCAACTACAACGAAAACATTACCTTCAAGAGAAAAAGTTATTTCAGTAATCTTCTTACTTGCAGGTACATTTTTATCAAGTGGGTTATTAGAAACATCAGCTGGTGATTTGGATACGACTGGAATCATTTTAGGCTTATTATCTGCTGTTACATTTGCAACATACATTTTCGTAAGTGGTAAAGTTGCTGTTGAAGTGCCTTCATTACCGCGCGGTGTTCTTTTAATGGCTGGTGCTTTAACTTTAGTAATGCTCGTATTCCCGCCAACATTTATTATGAACGGTGCCATTTCTCAAGGGCTTTGGAAATATGGCTTAGGATTAGGAATATTTAGTATCGTTATTCCATCTATTGCCTTTACAATTGGCATTCCAAAAATCGGTTCTGGATTAGCAACTATTCTTGGTGCAGCAGAACTGCCAGTTACAACAATTATGTCTGTATTCGTTTTAAAAGAAGCTGTACTATCTTCACAATGGATCGGTGTATCACTTATTTTAATCGGTATCGCAATTCCGCAAATTGCATACGCAATGCGTGGACGTTATAAAAAACAGCATACTCATAAAAAAGTTGCCGCATAAAACGAGAGAGGATTTTCATTTGAGAATCCTCTCTTTTATTATTGTATAATTAATACAAATACTTCACTTAAGAAAGAGGGCATAATAAGTGGCATCTATTCCTGATCAATTAACAGAAAAACTTATTTCCATTCGTCGGCATTTACATGAAAATCCAGAACTATCATACGAAGAATTTGAAACGACAAAAGCGATAAAAAATTGGTTAGACGAGGCCAATATCACTATTATTGATTCCAATTTAGAAACAGGAGTTATCGCTGAAATTTCTGGTAATAAAAACGGACCGGTTGTAGCGCTTCGTGCTGATATCGATGCCCTTCCTATCCAGGAAGAAACAGACCTTCCATACACTTCAAAAATACAAGGTAAAATGCATGCTTGTGGGCATGATTTTCATACAGCTGCTATTATTGGTGCGGCCTATTTATTAAAGGAAAAAGAATCTTCTCTTAACGGAACTGTCCGCCTTATATTCCAGCCAGCTGAAGAAAGTAGTAATGGTGCTTGCAAAATTATTGAAGCTGGGCATTTACGTGGCGTGCAAGCTATTTTCGGTATGCATAATAAACCTGATTTACCAGTAGGTACAATCGGTATTAAAGATGGGCCACTAATGGCCGGAGTTGATCGATTTGAAATTGAAATCCATGGTGTTGGTACACATGCAGCTGTACCTGATGCCGGCATCGATCCTATCGTTGCATCATCTCAAATCGTTATGGCACTTCAAACGATTGTAAGCCGAAATATTAGTTCTTCTCATAACGCTGTCGTAAGTGTAACAAACATTCATTCAGGGAATACGTGGAACGTTATTCCCGAAAAAGCAATATTAGAAGGAACTGTCCGTACATTCCAAGCTGAAACACGTGAAAAGATTCCGACATTAATGGAACGTATCATTAAAGGCGTTTCTGATGCACTAGGTGTAAAAACAGAATTTCGATTTTATCCAGGTCCTCCTGCTGTTCAAAACGATAAAGTACTCACTGATCTTTCTGTTCAGGTTGCAGAAAAAATGAATCTAAACGTTATCTCTCCTACACCATCAATGGCAGGAGAAGACTTTTCTTTTTACCAACAAGAAATACCAGGTTCATTCGTCTTTATGGGAACAAGTGGTACACATGAATGGCATCATCCAGCTTTTACAGTAGATGAAAAAGCATTGCCTATTAGCGCAGAGTATTTCGCCCTATTAGCCGAAGAAGCTATTCATCAATTATTACAAACAAAAAGCCGTTAAGTTACCCTTAACGGCTTTTGCTTATGCTGTTAAATCTCGTTTTATAAATACAGTATAGGAAACCCCTAAAAATACAGCTAAGTATAGAAGAAGCATACAAGAAGCAAATGGGAATGTTACTCCATCAATAAAGCTTCCACCCTTTAAAAGCCCATATAAATCTGTATTCGCTGGTAATAAATATTTCGCCCATTCATATCTTGCTGCCGGAATTAGCGCTATTCCACCTGATAATGCAAGAAATAAAGAAATCCCGATTGCACCTCCGCTCGATCTCGTTAAAACGGAAATCATAAAGGCAAATGCAGCATACACAAGAGTTGGTAACCAAGATAAAATATAATATTTACTTGCTTCTACGAAAATATTTTGTTTTATTATATTTCCATTTTGAACGACAAATTCAGCCCAAGCTGGTTGTTGGAATTTATAAATAATCAACCCGCATAATACGGAAAAAATCATATTAAATATAAATAATAATGCCGCAAATATAACGATTGCCAAAAACTTAGATGTTAAAATTTTAAAGCGGCTCGCTGGACGAATTGTTAAAAATTTATATGTTCCCCAGCTATATTCATTCGCAAAAATCGTACTCGCATATACGAGAATAAACGGAAGTAAAATTGGAAATACGATAAAACCTGTATCTCTCATAAATGAAAGCGGAGAACTACTTGCTGGCGCTGTATTCGTATCTAAATGTTTCATTTTAAGCTGGTATTCCTTTACAAGCTCGTCTCCTGACTTTTCTGTTAAAATATCCTCTTTTTTCATGCCGAGCTTTTTCTCAATTTCTACAGTGCGTTCTGTATAATCCGCTTTCCACCCTTTTGTTTCTGGCTCTAAATATTTTACCGTAACCCATCCTAATCCAATAATTAATACCGCAATAACTGCAAAAGGAATAATCGTTCGCTTTCGCTTAAATATTTTATACAGCTCGTTATAAACTAAATTAAACAATATCTTTTCCTCCTGTTAATTCTAAAAACTGCTCTTCTAGCGTTTTTCTTTCTTCATATACACGATAAACTTGAATGTTTTTCTCCATTAATGTACGAAGAATATTTGGAACTTCTTCATCTTTCACGTTTATAATTAATTCGTTTTCTTTTACTAAAACATCGTATTCTAAAACCTCTGCCGCTTTATTCGCATCATCTACACGTATATGTATTTCTTCTGTTTCTTCCTTTTTATCACTTTGAATATTTTGTGTTGCGACATATTCTCCATGCTGAATAATAATAACCCTGTCACACATTAATTCAACTTCTGAGAGTAAGTGACTAGAAACAAGAACAGCTTTTCCTTGTTCATGCGCAATTTTCTTTATGTACATCCGCATTTCATGTATACCACTAGGATCTAATCCGTTCGTCGGTTCGTCTAGTATTAATACATCTGGATTATGTATAAGTGCCTGAGCAATTCCTAAACGCTGTCTCATACCGAGTGAATATGCTTTTACTTTACGGTCAATTACTTGTCCCATTCCTAGCAATTGCACTACTTCATCGATACGCTCTTCAGTCACATTCCCATTCATTCTTCCGAAATATGTTAAATTTTCATAGCCGCTTAAGAAAGGATAAAATTCTGGTGTCTCAATTACAGCACCAATTTTCGCAGCAGTTTTTTCAAATTGCTGTTTTACAGATTGACCATCAATCCATACTTCTCCTTCTGTCATACGAATCATTCCGACCATCATTCGCATTAATGTCGTTTTTCCAGCACCATTTGGTCCTAATAAGCCAACTACTTCACCTTTTTTCACTTCAAAACTAATATTTTCTACTAACATCTTTGAACCAATTCGCTTTGTTAATCGATCAACTTTTACGATCGCTTGCTCATTTATCATTCCATACAACCTTTCTTCTTAACTCTTTTTTTCAGTTCTTCCCACTGTATCATGATTAATAACATGTGTAAAATGAAGAAAAAGCCATGATTTCTCATGCCTTTCTCCTCGTTTCATATGACTTTTCACCCTTTAACCTTTGTGTAAACCTACAACATTGCCACATTGATATTATAATGACGGTTATCATAACAACTGCTGTTATCATTATCGCATACGTCGTAATCGGTGCATTTGTTAATCCTTGGATTCCTACTGCTTTCATAAAAATAATAATAAATAATTTCAAAAATAACATACCATGAATTAATCCGAAGACGAAAGCTCCCCCGTAAATTAATAATTGCTCCTGACATAATAAACATAACATTTCTTTTCTCGTCATATTCACTACTTCGTACGATTTAAACTCCTCTCTTCTTACCTGTAGAAGCGAGGCTGTCATTTTATAAGTAATGAAAATACATACAAAAACTGCAAATAGAAACATAGCATAAAACCAATTTACAAATATAAGTGTATGTCCCGCTTTACTTATTACAGCTTCATTGAATCGGAATGATACCATAAAAAAACAAATCATTGTATTCATAGCAATCCACATAAATTGTTTTAACCTTTTGGTAGCAAATGTTTGTATATTTTTTCTCGCTAACCGAAATAAAGACATAGTTTCCCCCTACCTTACTTCATAACATACGCATTCTATACTACTAGTGTATAAGAATATGACATTTTAAACATCGCTCTTCAATCGGAATCTTTACTAAGCCTTTAGTCCTAGAACACAAATGGTAATTAAAGGATATTTATAATATGATTGTAAAAAAAGAAAGGAGCATTATATGCGTATAAAATTGCTATTTACCTTATCCTTACTACTTCTCACTAGTTGTAGCCCACTAAAAAACAATGAAGGTGCCACTGTTAAACCTTATAGATTAACAAAAGAGCAATCTGATATTTTACAAATGACTCCTATAGGTGAAGGAAATAGAATGTTTTATGATGTTACAATCAAAAATAATAAAGATGAACTAAACGCTGTGATTGAATATTATCAAAATGGTACAAAAATGAAAGAGATTGCTAACATATCCTCATCACATTTTTTAGAAAAGAAAATAAGGCTTTCTTTCATAGCACCACATTTTCAATTTGATAAAGATGCACTAGAAAAAGGTCAATGGTATATTAATATCGAAGGTGGTTCAACACTTGTTCCGGAAGAGGCTCCTCCAAACGTAAATAGTTCTGCAACTACTACAATTCAATCTACTAAAAGCGTAAAATACAATCAAAAAACAATTTTAGCTGCTGTAATAAAAACAAGTAAAGATACTGTAATCGTCCCTACAATTGATGAAGAACCAAGCATTGCGTTACTCTTAAAAGAAAACGAACACGTTTATCTATTTAGTATCGAGCTAAAAAAAAACAATAAAGCGGAAAGGCAACTCAAATGCACTTCCGCTTTATTGTTTAATAAGGTGTACTTATATATATAAATTAAATCGCTTTTTCGTCACGATTACTACTCGTCCTTCTCATCTCCTATTTCTATTCGCTTTTTCTCTCTTGCAATTTTCAAAAACTCTAACAACTCTGGATTGTTATTCATTTTTTTATAAGCCACTGACATTTCTGCAACAAAATTAGAATCACATAACTCTTTATATACAACTTCTGTTTTATACAATTTATTTGCGGATACAGGTATTACCGTAATTCCAATACCTGCCGCTACAAGCCCCATAACAGTTTGATACTCCGTTGCTTCTTGTACAATGTGCGGACTAAAACCTACATCACGGCAAAGCGATAAAATTGTATCATATAACGCTGGCCATACTGGTCTCGTAATAAATACGAACGGTTCATCCCTTAAATCTTCGATATGTATTTCGTCCTTTTCAGCAAGAGGATGTGCCTTCGGTAAACATAACGTACATGAAAGTTTTTGAATTGGTTCTAACTCAAGTAATTGCGTTGGAATTGGCGGACGTAAAAATCCAATATCAATTCGATTATCATGAAGTGCATGCACCTGATCCGGTGTGGACAATTCATGTAATGCTACAGACACTCTCGGAAATTTCTTTCTATACTCTCTGACGATTGACGGTAAAATATCATATATCGCCGCACCTACAAAACCAATTGAAAGTGATCCAACTTCTCCCCTTTGAGCACTTTGTGCAACTTCTACTGCTTTTTCAATTTGTTCAAACGCTTTTTTTACTTCTTTTAAAAACATTTCTCCTGCTTCTGTTAATTCAACCTTTCTCTTCGTTCTTGAAAATAACATAACTCCCATTTCTTTTTCTAATTGCTGAATTTGTTGACTAAGCGGTGGTTGTGTCATTTGTAAACGAGCAGCTGCTCGTCCAAAGTGTAATTCCTCTGCCACTACAACAAAATATTGCAAATGCCGTAATTCCATTTTGGACACCCTTTTCACTTTCGATTAATACATCTAATATATTAATAACATATAATTTATATATTAGACAAATATTTCGAATGAACGTATAGTAGAAATTGTGAATTCTTTTTTACAATTTTTATGTAAAAAACAAAGAGGTGGTTACTGTTTGAAATGGTGGAAGTTAAGCGGACAAATTTTATTATTATTTTGTTTCGCTTGGACAGGTGAATGGATTGCAAAACAGGCACACCTCCCAGTTCCAGGAAGTATAATCGGTATTTTTTTATTGTTAATCTCATTAAAATTTAATATAGTGAAAAAAGAATGGATACAAGACGGTGCAGACTTTTTATTAAAAGAACTTATTTTATTTTTCATCCCTTCTGCAGTCGCTGTCATTCGTTACAAAGATACATTATCACAGTATGGAATCGATCTCATTTTAATTATCGTGATTAGTACACTTTGTGTCACTCTCGTAACAGGACTTTTAACAGAATTGCTATTAAAGCGGAAAGGATCAACACAATGATCGGCTTTCTTTGTTTACTATTAACACTATTCACATATTGGGTATCTAAAAAAATGTATCAACGCTGGAATTGGAGTTTACTTTCTCCCCTTCTTGTATGCCCAATCATTTTAATCGCTTTATTACTTGGATTAGATACACCATACGAAACCTACGAATCTGGTAGTCATTGGCTAACAGAATTATTAAAACCTGCAACAGTTGCTTTCGCATGGCCAATCTATAAATATTTTGATCTATTAAAAAAACATGGCACTGCTATTTTAATTAATGTCATTGTCGGTTCTTTTCTATCTGTTATCACTTCCGCACTACTAGCTAATTTTTTTCAAATTGACTCTACAATAGAACAAAGTTTAGCACCGCACATTGTAACAACACCTATTGCAATGGCTATTTCAGAAATGATTGGCGGCATGTCACAATTAACAGCAGTTTTCGTTGTATTAACTGCCTTAACTGGAGCATTACTCGGTCCTACACTCATACGCATATGCCGTATTAAAACAGCGCTCGCAAAAGGTATAATGCTAGGTACTAGCGCGAATGGAACCGGAACATCAAAAGCATTTGAAATCGGCCCTGTAGAAGGTACAATTGCAAGTTTATCAATGCTTTTAACAGCTGGAGCTAGTTTAGTTATCGTTCCACTTTTCTTATCGTGGATACACTAAAAAAGCAAGTATCTACACACTTGCTTTTTTATTTATATATCGGTATATTAGCTCGTAATCCTCCGGAAAAGCTAACGATAATTTTCCAACTTCATGTATCCCTTTCCAATCAATCTCATGTATTAACTCATCCGGATCTTGGATTTTCATATTACCGCCTATTTTTTTAACAAAGTAATAATGAACATACACCGGAATCCCATATGTAATACCTTCTTTTTCGTATATTTTATTTACAACCTCCACATTGTAACCTGTTTCCTCCCAAACTTCCCTGATACAACATTCTTCTAGTGTTTCTCCCTTTTCAAGTCCTCCACTTGGGACAGACCATCTTTTTTCTTCCCCTTCTTTTCCTTGCAATACCATTAAAATTTCATTTCTTTCATTCATACAAATAGCTGCCGTACCTATCCATCTCTCCATATACATCCCTCCCCTACTAAAATTCGTCTTCTTTTTTATTTCCCCTTTGAAAAAAGAGGAAATAAGTAAAAAGATGCCGAAAGTTTACATCAACTTCATGAGCAGTCCCTTCTTAGAAATTCAAACCGGAAGGATGAAATTATGATTTCTAAATATGTTGTGGAATGTGTTTTTTGTGAAGAAAACCGAAAACCTCGGCAAGCCATTGTCACAGTGCCTGCTACTTCTCAGCTACTAGCCATTCAAAAAGTACGAGCTGAATGTAAACGTCGCTTCGGAAAAACTTTATTATTGCAAACAGAAATTAAAGAAGGCTTACTCATTGAACAAAAAGAAAGCTGACCATAAATTGGCCAGCTTTCTTATCCGATCATATTTTCACATGAAGATTAGGGGCATCCTCTTTAAGGATCGGGATTTACCCATTATGTGCGTTCCATAATGGTCATCGAACAATATATTTCTATACAATAAACTATTGAATAGAATAGGGCAAAACTTGTTCGCATTTTTAGAAAAGGGATAGGGATATAATTCAAGTAATACTTCGAATACTCGAACTTTATACTCATTATATTAAAGCAAATCCTTTTATATGAGAAATATGAATTACTTACATAATTCATTCGTAAAATATATTAATAGATTTCTATATATTCTCTTTAATCTACTAACAACATACATCCAGCTAATATTGGTGTCATAATCATCGAAAACCTTAGAAGCATGCGAGGTGCATAATTTGTAAACTTAGCTCCTATATATGCTCCTAACATTGTCCCGATTAAAACTTGTACTAATAATACATAATCTAAATACCCTTCCGAACTATATCCAAACCCACCTCCAATTGCGATTGGTAATATAACGAGCATTGTCGTCCCTACAGATTGACGGATTGTTAAACCTAATAGAACCATTAATCCGAGTTGGATAAAAGGTGCTGAGCCAATACCAAATGCACCTGCTAAAATTCCAGTCACCAATCCGAGGAATATACATTTAATCACGTTATCTTTCGAAAGTTCTTTTTCCTCTTTTAACGACGACCGCTCCCTGTTTTGGAACATAATCAACCGAATAAACATAAAAATTGCAGATAAAAATAACATACCCGCTGTAAACCAGTGCAGAAGATGCGCTGGTATTAGCGAACCAAACTTTGAACCAATAAAGGAACCAATTGCTCCAAATCCCCCAACAATCCCACCTATTACAAACACAACATTCCCTTCCCTGTAATGACTTACTACTCCAGATAATGTTGTAAATGCCATAGCAGTTAAAGATGTTGCAAGCGCAACATGAATAGGGATATGGAATACTAGAGTGAGTATGGCGATGATAAATCCTGCTCCTCCTGCTCCGACAAATCCTAATAAAACTCCCATTAATAACATTGTTATAATAATTGCCACATACTCCCCCTCCAATACCCCAATTATCTATCATATGCACACTTCTATACAAACAAAAAGCATCCTAAACGGATGCTTTTACTACTTTTCTATATTGATAATATGTACTTAATCTTGATTAATCAAAATTACAGCTGGTCCAGAGACAACAACTCCGGCCACTTCTATCTTTTCAAATTCCTTCACTGTAATAGATATAACCCCTTCTCTTTCCATCAATTCCTTACTCAGGACTTCAGTCGGTATCGCTTTCACCGTCTTACCTCCTTTTCATTTTATACAAAATTATAAAAAACTACCCAATGCATCTAAATATATGCATCACCTCCGCTTTCATTCCTTATTCCAGTCAAAATTCACAGCCCCTTTCTATAACATATTGAAAAATAAAAAAGCACTCGCTAAAGCGAATGCCTTTCCATTATTTACTCTCTATTACTTTTAACATTCTATTAATAAATGCTGCCGATTCCCCACGTGTTGCAGAACCTTTTGGCATAAACTCATTATTCTCATTCCCTTTTACAATACCTAACCCATAAACACGCTGAACTGCCTGTTTATCATACGCTAAATTTTGATCCGTAAATGGTAATGAAACTAAATTACCTTTTATATTTTTGTATTGCAATGCACGATCAATCATAATGACAGCTTCATCACGTTTAATCGTATCATTCGGAGCAAATATATCATTTCCTCGTCCACTTATAATCCCAGCACTAGCTGCACGATTAATACCATCGACTAACGATGGATGGGCTGTGCTTAAATCTTTGAAATTCGATTTCCCCTCAGGTAATTGTAATGATCTTGAAACTAAATTTGCAAATTCTCCGCGTGTTACAAGACGTTCTGGCCAATAAGAACCTTTTCCATCTCCAACCATAATACCTCTTTTATCTAATTCACGAATATCCGCTTCATACCAACCACCTGTAATATCATCTTTATGATTTGCATCATAATAAGCTTTTGTTCCCTGTAAGAATGGCTCCCACGCATTATTCTTTATCATAATGGCCGGACAATTCTTTCCGCTCCAAAATTGATGTTTTTTCACATTTTCTACAGGAATATTTAATTCCCCCATTAAATAGGCTGCTAGTTTACGAGCATTTTCCACAGCTTTATTATAATCACCATCTTGATTGACAGCAATTTCAATTGCAATTGATTCTCTATTACCAGTTCCTTCTGCTCCATCTCCAGCATGCCAACCATTTTCATTTAATGGTAGATGTTGATAGATTTCTTTATCATCTACTGTAAAATGCCAAGATGCTGAACGATCAGTCGTTCCTGTTGCTTGGCTGTATAAATATTGTGCGTGGTTTCTAGCATTTGCTCCAACACTATAATTATCCGTCTCATGAATTGTAATGTATTTTGGTTTCATCGCATAGCCTGGACGAATATTTTCATTTCCTGTTGGTACAATCATTTCCTTTAATGGTACACCGTAAATATCCGTTGTTTTCTCTTCTATTGGTGCAGCATACATAACAGCTGTACGTTTTGTACGTGTTGGTGTTGTGTCTTGAATAAGCGAGGCCTTTGTCCCTTCAAATTTTGCTGAAGGTGCATAAATCCATTTCACCTCATTATCTATTTGGACTTGGAACCACTCTCCAACTTGTCCAATTGCAATAATTGTTTGCGGTTGTAACACTTTCTCGTCTTTATATGAATTAAATGGTGCTGAATATGTAGCTGTCTCTTCATTAATTACTAATTTTTCGTTTGCCAAGTGATAAACTTCCTTAACCTCTACATTTCCTTCACTACTTTGTATCCACCCAGCTCCAGATGATGTTTCAACATAGTAAGCGTTTCCTTTTCGTTTCTCAGCTTTCACCACTTGATTTGAAATCTGAGCACCTGTCTCTTTTTGTAAATCAGCAGAATCAAATAAAGGTGCTGAACTTATTATATGTACAAGAAAATCTCCTTGCGCTTCATTTGTTATTCCTTTGTCCTCTCCACGCCCATCTTCATCTTTCATATGGGTTTCAATACTTTTTAAAGCTTGCTCGTCAGTTGAAATTGTTACGGTCTTTTCTACTGTGTCAGCATAGGAAGAAGTTGGAATCGTTACCATACTAAATACAATTGATGCAGCTAAAACATTATAAAATCCTTTTTTCATAATAATTATTTAACACGCTTATATCGAAATTCGTGTTAACTTCCCTCCCTAATCTAAAAAATTTAATACTATCTAGTAAACTTCTAAACTAAATAGCCATTTACAATATAACAAACTCTACCCCATTCGTATAGATAGGAATGACTACTATTTGCCTACTTTTTCTATATTGGAATATAGAAAAGAAGCTATAAAAGGCATAGCTTCTTCCCCTCACTATTTCAATCTCGTTGCACCTTATATTCTATAACCCTACCATCTCTATCAAATTGCAAAACAAGACATTCACTATCTATAGGAATGAAACCACGTTCATTCCCAAGATAGTATAGTGTAGTAATTCCCGTTTCCAAACTGCTTGTTTTCGTAGGGGCCCCTAACAATTTTATGATTTCCTCGTTTGATTTTCCTATCAATTTATGCCGCTTTAATAAGTCATCTATCATATATACCCGTTTTTCTTCATCATTTAACCACCGATCCTGATTAAAGTTTGAAGTGTATTTATTTAAACTTAATTGTAAAGTGCATACTATCAATGGAATGAGAGCAACCATCATTACAGTGAACAGCTGTTTCTTATCTTTATCACGTCTTGCTGATACATGTAAGACAGCCTTTTGAATAATAACTAGTAGAATAAAAGGCATTGCTACTACAAAAATACTCGTTACACTCAATGACACATGAACCATATCAATAACAAAGATAAACACAAGATACATTAATATATACAAACAAAAATAAATGTACAATATTCCCCACAATATAGAGCTTTTACCTTTCTCCATCCAAATAACACCTTCTTTATCCCGCTATTTGCAAACAGTTATACTCCCACCTCAAAATTCGGCTGTACAGGGTAGGAGCCGGGGTGCCCATAAAACCCTACTGATTAAAGTTTTACTTCGCGACATAATTCATCTGACCAATCATATCTCTAATCTTTCCTAGTTCTTGTGCGGTATATATTACTTTACTTGTCAAAACTTCATTTCTGAAAAATGTTACAATTTGCTCTCTATCTTTAAATCTCGGCAATTCTTCATTAGAAAGATCAATAACTTCTTTTCCGCTTTCATTTTCAAAATATACAATTGGTTTTACTTTTTCCTTTACAATATCTACTTGCATTTCTTCCAAACAATTATATAAAGTTTGAGATAGCATTTTCGCTTTATACGCTGGATTCCCTTCATTTCTTACTTGCAAAGTTAATGAAGTTCCATCCGTAATAAATTCAAATGTCTCTTCTTTTTCAATTTCATGTTGATACTTACCAATTTCCTCAATCATAAATGAATATATACCCGCATTTTCTCTCGTTAAGCCATGGATTAATTTCCCTGTCCATTCTTTCGTCTCAAGTAGATAAATACCAGTTTTACATAAGATAAGGTGATGAATTCGATTATCATTTATGTCACGTTTATCTCTATATTTATTGCGTATCATAAAAACGTTCGGTATAATATGAAACTCTTCTTCTAGTATTATTCCTTGCTCAACGAAACCTCGCTTCATATAATGTAATGTTTCATGCGCATTCAATTCAGCACCATTTTTGGCATATTCTCGTAAATCCGCTATTAAATTTTGAAACATATGTATTTCACTACTATGCTTATCTTGCATTTCACTACGTTCTTTACTATGTTGAACAGCCAATTGGTTTTTCATCATACGCATATTTTCAAGTTCTCTAGCTGTATTCACTTGTAAATCATTATATTTTTTCTGTTCCATATTCTTTAAAGTATCCTGTTGTTCTTTATGCCCTGTAATCGTAGCTGCAATCTCATTTTCATACGTTTCAATCGCTTGTTTCTTTTCAAACTCTACTTGCTGACTCTCTGATTCTAACTGTTTATTTTTATAAAACAGTACAAACACTACAGCTAATAATATTAAAATCCCACCTATTAGCACATACTCCATATTATTACTCCTTTATTTCATTTCCGATTATTTTTCAACATATATCAATTACATTATACTATGCTATCAATATATACTTTGTAAAAATTATATATTTTTAATAAAAGGCATCTCAGTCGAGATACCTTTTAAGTTCACTTTATTGTACACCATATTGAATATAACTTGAATCATAGTATACCCACTGATTTGTCCCTAAGCAAAGCCATCCATTTTGCTTACTCCATACTCGATATGATTCACCATGATGTAACTGTCTTATAACATTCCCGTTTAATGATGGAGCGTCTCGCAGATTCACATTATCGCCAGTAATAGTTGCCACATAATGTTTGTACTGAATATAACTTGAATCATTATATACCCACTGATTTGTCCCTAAACAAAGCCATCCATCTTGTTCTCCCCAAACTTCATATGATTCGCCACGATTCAATTGGCGAATTACACTAGACTGTATAGATGGTCCACTTCGTAAATTCACATTATCTCCATTAATTACAGCAACTCCGTATACTGGAGTCGCATTATTAGGCGTGGGAACATTACCTCCACCACTTGCTCCATTTCCTTGTAAAGCTTCTAATGAAACAGCTGCTGATACATCACAATTTCCTACACCTGAAATTTGCCCAGAATCTGTGTACTGCCATGCTGTCCACTCTGTCCATCCACCAGCATCAGCAGGCGGTATACTAGAATATCTGGAAATCCATAGTGGAATGTCACTTAATCCGCTAATTCCAAATTCATTAATATACCAAACTCCTGTATATAACATTACATTTTTCCCAGTAGCTTGTTTCACATAATTTACGAAACTTCTTGCCCAATTCGATATAGTCGCACCCGTTAAACTACTATTGCTAGTATCCGTTGGCGATTCTAAATCTAAAACAGGAATTAAGTCCGTCTGATTACTCTGTAATATATTCACAAAATATTTCGCTTCTGAAATGGCATCATTTTGTTCTGGGTGCGCAAAATGATATGCACCAATTAATACATTCGCATTTCTCGCAGCTTGTACATTTTGAACGAAAGTAGGGTCAATATAGTTCACACCTTCCGTCGCTTTTGCATACGCCGCTGGAATACCAGATGACTTCACAGCATTCCAATCGATGTTTCCTTCCCAATGAGACACATCGATAAACGTAACATTTGAACTGGATCTATTTTGCATATAAAAGCTCCTATCAAATTTTTTTATTCCGTATACAATATGTACAACTTCAGTTAGTGGACACGACTTTTATGCTATAGTAATAAAGTTCTAATACATTTATTTTGTCGAGTTGTTTAAGAAAAAAGTGAAATTGAAACCACCCTTCACCAAAAACTCCATTAATACACTTTTAACACCGCAAAAAAGGCCTTGTAATTACAAAGCCTTTTGCAAACTCCCTTTATTTTGTAGTAAGTACATATTGTAGTAAAGTCCTTGTTCACTAAGTAACTCTTGATGTGTTCCGCTTTCTACAATTTCCCCTTCATGCATAACAAATATTTGATCCGCATCTTGGATTGTAGACAATCTGTGCGCAATCGCTATCGTTGTTCTGCCTTTTCGCATTTGCTGCAATGCCGTTTGGATAGCCTCCTCTGTTTCTGTATCAATATTTGCCGTCGCTTCATCTAACACTAATACTTTCGGATTAGTTGCTATCGTTCTAGCAAAAGCAATTAATTGCCTTTGACCACTAGAAAATGCAGCTCCTCTTTCGACTACTTCTGTATCATACTGCTCTGGTAATTTTTCAATAAACGTATTCGCTTGCACAAATCGCGCTGCTTCCTCTATCTCTTCATCCGTAATCTCTTCATTATACATACGAATGTTTTGCTTTACATTTCCAGCAAATAAAAATGCATCTTGCAGCACAAGACCAATTTTCTTTCGAATTTCTTGTTCTTCAAACTTCTCTAAATCTACTCCGTCTATTACAATATTTCCTGATTTAATATTGTAAAATCTCATTAATAAATTCATAATCGTACTCTTTCCGCTACCAGTATGCCCTACGAAAGCAACCGTTTGCCCTGGCTTTACGTGAAAAGATACATTTTTTAAAACGTCACGCTTTCCATCATATGAAAAAGTAACATCTTTAAACTGAAGTTCCCCATTAGCTATTCCTGGCTGTTCACTCCCCATTTGAACAGGAGCTAAATCTTTATCATCCATTAAATGAAATACACGCGATGATGAAACAAGCGCTTGTTGGAAGAAAGATAGTTTCATCATCATCTCATTTACCGGCTGGAAGAAACGATGAATATAGTTAACGAAAGCATATAAAACCCCTACTTCAACAGGACTCTTTAAAGCATCGATTCCGAATAAACCAAGTACTAACGCAATTGCTACAATATGAACAAGATCTGTTGCTGGACGTAAAAGTAATGCATCTAATTTCAATGTACGACGTCCAGCACTAAAATGTTTATTGTTCACTTCTTCAAATTCTTTTCTCATCCGCTTTTCTTGCCGGAACACCTGAACAATATTCATACCTTGAATGGACTCATTTAACTTTGCATTTAATATACTCAGCTGATTACGTACCTCTAAATAAAAAGCTGCACTTTTCCGTTGATACAACACCATAATTGCAAACATTACCGGAATTAATATGAGCGAAAATAGCGCTAATTTTACATCTAATAAAAACATCGCTACTAAAATCCCTACTAAAAAGACTACATTTTTCACGAATGTTGATAGTACACTAACATAAAAATCCTTAATCGCTTCTGTATCATTCGTTATGCGAGATACGAGCGTACCAATCGGCGTACGATCAAAGAAGCTTAATGACAATTTTTGAACATGTTCATACACTTCAACTCGCATATCTTGGACAATCTTAAAAGCGATATTTTGAAAGTACAATAAGTCTAAATAAGTAAATAATACTTTTAATAAATGAGCAATAATATACACTACAAATAGGGTTACAAGTGCTGATTGTTCAAAGTTACGTGGTACTAAGTGTTCATCAAGAAATTGTTTAATTAAAAAAGGACCCATCATTTCAGTTACAGTTGCACCAACTAGAAATAAAAATGCTAACGCTAATAACCTTTTATATGGTCTCATATAAGAAAGCAATCGCCTTAAATCACTCCGCTTTTTCTCAGCCATCATACGCCTCCTTTCTCTACTAACGCCTCTAACTGCTGGCTTTCGTACATTTCTTTATACCAACCATTTTCTTTCATTAATTGCTCATGTGTCCCTCGCTGCATAACCCTACCTTCATCAATAACAAGAATAAGATTTGCATGCTGAATAGCACTTAAACGATGGGCAGTAATAATCGTCGTTTTCTCTGCCCTTTCTCGTTTCAATGCAGTTAAAATAGTTTCTTCTGTTTTTGCATCTACGGCCGATAAACAATCATCTAATATTAAAATTTCAGCATTTGTTAATAATGCACGCGCAATAGAGATTCTCTGTTTTTGACCTCCTGATAGTGAAACGCCCCTTTCACCTACTACAGTGTCATACCCTTCTGGAAATTGAAATATATCATTATGAATACAAGCAATATCAGCAGCTCGGCTAATTTCTTTATATGTAGCATCGGCCTTTCCAAAAGCAATGTTCTCCCCAATACTCGCTGAAAATAAAAAGTGATCTTGCGGTACATATGAAATTGCAGAACGCACACCGTGAAGTGTTAAATCTCGAATATCCCGCTCCCCAACTTTTAATTCACCATTAAAATGATCATACTCTCGAATTAAACATTTTAATAACGTCGTCTTCCCTGCACCGGTACGCCCTACAACTCCTAACGTTTCACCTTTTCTTAAGTTAAAGTAAATATCTTTTAAGTTTAATAGTTCATTCTTTTTATAAGAAAACGAATCAACAGCAAACGAAACATCACCACTTGCTATAGCGTGTATAGCATTTTCCTTATTCACTACATCTGAAGTTTGTGAAAATATTTTCTCCACACGATCATACGAAGCACGTCCACGCTCCATAATATTAAATAGCCATCCAAAAGCTAACATTGGCCATACAAGTGTCCCTAAGTACGTTGTAAATGTTACTAATTCCCCTACAGTTAATTCACCTCGTACGACTAATAATGATCCGTAACAAATTGCGATCAAAAATGAAAATCCGACAATTAGGGAAATCGTTGGATCGAATAACGAGTCAATACGTGCAACTAGCATATTTTTATGTACGACATCTTCAGATTTTTTCCGAAACGCTTGTAAATCCTCTTTCTCTTGTCCAAGTGAGCGAATTACCTTCATCCCACTCATACTTTCTTGTACTTTATCATTGATTTCAGAAAACGATTGCTGTGCCTTATGAAATCTTCTATGCAATAAAGTTCCATAATAATTTGTAGAAATAGCTACAATTGGCATCGGAATTAAACTTAATAACGTTAACTTCCAACTAATTGTAAATCCCATCGCTACGAGTACACATCCTCCAACAGCTAATGAATCAACGAGTGTTAAAACACCTGCCCCCGCAGTTTGCTGAATCGCCTGAATATCATTTGTCGCATGTGCCATCAAATCGCCTGTGCGACGTGATTGATAAAAGGATGGGCTCATCTTAGTAAAATGTTCATATAGATTCTTTCGCAGTTGACGAGCTAGTTTTAAAGAAGATCCAAAAATCATAATACGCCATAAGTAACGTAATATATACATCATAATTCCTACAACTACTAATAGAATAACCCAGTTCAACAATTTTTCAGACGTTAATGTTCCACTATTAATTTCATCTACTACAATCCCTAGTACTCTTGGCGCTACAAGTTCAAGAAGCGCGACACCAAATAACATAATAATTCCGATTATGTACGCTCGTTTTTCTTGCTTAAAAAACCAAGCTAAATTAAAAAACACTTTCATATTTATCCTCCTCCCTTAAAATGAGCGATGTTTTCAGTTTACCAAAAACACAGAATTTTTAAAAGTTTTAAACACTTATTATATCCAAAAGAAAAGGACACTCGGTAAGAGTGCCCTTTAGCGCTTATTTCGTTTGTTGCTTGTTCATCGCGCTCATCATTTGATTGATTTTCTTTTGGGAAGGTTTTTGTCCCATTTGCATCATCATCATTTTTAACATTTGTTCGTTAATTGGTGGATTTTTTTGTAAGTAATTCATCATGTATTTGCGGGCAATGAAAAATCCTAACGCCACGCCTGCTACTAGTGCTACTACGCCCACTAGAATACCTAACCACATTGGCATATCTTTTCCTCCTTCATGTTGTCTACCTTACAGTGTACTAAAACCTTTTCAATAAGACAAGATACTATTCGACATTTTTTACACATATGTTCGTACTTGTTTGAGAGGATTTAACCAACCGTACTTTTTATTTTCATAATCCATCGCTAAAAATGTTAACTCACACTTTCTAAGCACCTCAAAGAAAGTTGTTTCCATGGATACATTTCCAGAAGTATTTATTCGAATATATTGTGGTTTCACCATTATTTCTCCGTATTCGGCTCCTGTATAAAGCGTATGAGTATGATTTGTTCTTTCATATTTACCAAGAACACGCAAAGCTTGTTCTAATTTATGATGAATTTTCATTACTTGTAACGGCATCGTAATATACGTCATTTGTTTATATAATACTTTCTTCTCCGAAAGGAACCCAGATTCTGAAAATCGAGCAAATAAATCAAAAAACAAATATTCACGACCAAAGTAAGCTTTCGCAATATCCTCTTGAATTAAATACAATTCATACGTTTTCATTTTTCCCCTCCCGATCTGGACAACCTTTTCCCTACATTATATAAGAGAAGATTTGCAATGATTGTCTGACTACGGAGAGAGAAAAAACTTTTCCTGTCGAAAAAACTCAATTACATAGAAAAATCTCCCCATGCTGGAGAGATTTTTCTAAAATCATTAAAGCATTTCTTTTACTTTACGAACAACGTTCTCTACAGTAAATCCATACTCTTCCATAATCTTCTCACCAGGAGCAGAAGCACCGAATGTGTCAATACCTAGTACATCTCCATCAAGACCTACATAACGGTGCCATCCCATTGTAGCACCCATTTCAATTGCGAAACGTTTCGTTACTGCTTTTGGTAGTACAGATTCTTTGTACTCAGCAGTTTGAGCTTCAAAGCGATCCATAGATGGCATGCTAACAACAGCTGCATCAACGCCGTCTGCTGCTAGAGCTTTTTGCGCTTCGATTGCTAAGCTTACTTCAGATCCAGTTGCAATTAAGATTACATCAGAAGTTTCTTTCTTGCTTGCAGAAACTACATATGCACCTTTTGCTACTTTTTCATAAGTATCGTCTTTTGCACCTTCTAATGTTGGAAGATCTTGACGAGTTAACACTAATGCAGTTGGTGTTTTTGTAGATTCTAGAGCTAGTCTCCAAGCTGCAACTGATTCGTTACCGTCTGCTGGACGAATAACAGATACATTTGGCATTGCACGAAGCGCTGCTAATTGCTCAACTGGTTCATGTGTTGGACCATCTTCACCAACAGCAATACTGTCATGTGTAAATACATACGTTACAGGCAATTGCATTAATGCTGCAAGACGAATTGCTGGACGTAAGTAGTCAGAGAATACGAAGAACGTACCACCGTAAGTTTTTAAACCGCCATGAAGTGCGATACCGTTCATTGCTGCACCCATTGCGAACTCACGTACACCGTACCAAATGTTTTTTCCGCTGTAATCAGCTCTTGTAAAGTCTTTTTCGTTATTCATGTATGTTTTGTTAGAACCAGCAAGGTCAGCAGATCCACCGAAGAATGATGGTACAGACTCTGCAATTGCATTAATTACAGCACCTGAAGAATTACGTGTTGCTGCTTTTGATCCTAATTCATAAGTTGGTAAGCTTTGTTCCCAACCTTCTGGAAGAAGACCGTTCATTGCTGCTTGCAGTTCGTTTGCTAATTCTGGATATGCTTGTGCATATTCACCGAGCATCGTGTTCCACGCAGCTTGCGTCGTTTCACCAACATCTTGTACTGTTTTACGGAAGTTGTCATATACTTCTTCTGCTACATGGAAGTCTTGTTCAGCAGTCCAAGCGTATGCTTCTTTCGTTAATTTTGTTTCGTCTACACCAAGTGGAGAACCATGTGAAGCTGATTTTCCTGATTTGTTTGGAGAACCGAAACCAATTGTCGTTCTTACTTCAATTAGCGTTGGGCGTTTTTCGTCAGCTTTCGCTTCTTCAATTGCTTTTGCGATTGCTTCAATATCATTTCCATCCTCAACACGGATTACTTGCCATCCGTATGCTTTGTAACGATCTTCTACACTTTCAGAGAATGAACGATTTAAATCGCCATCTAATGAAATATCGTTTGAATCGTAAAGTACAACAAGACGACCTAATTGTAAATGAGCAGCTAATGAAGATGCTTCAGCAGAAACGCCTTCCATTAAATCTCCATCACCACAAATAGCGTATGTATGATGGTCTACTACATTATACGCATCACGGTTGTATTTAGCCGCTAAATGTCTTTCAGCCATTGCCATACCTACAGCAGTTGCAATACCTTGTCCAAGTGGACCAGTTGTTGAGTCTACACCTGCTGTGTGACCATACTCAGGATGTCCTGGAGTTTTGCTTCCCCATTGACGGAAGTTCTTTAAATCATCCATTGTTAAGTCATAACCAGATAGATGAAGTAGACTGTATAGTAACATTGAGCCATGACCTGCAGATAATACGAAACGATCGCGGTTAAACCACGTTGGGTTATTTGGATTGTGTTTCATAAATTGAGTCCATAATGTATAAGCCATTGGTGCTGCACCCATTGGCATTCCTGGGTGACCAGAGTTTGCTTTTTCAATCGCATCAATGGATAATGTGCGAATCGTGTTGATAGAAAGTTGTTCGATTGAATGTGACATGCTATTCTTCCCTTCGCGTATGTTAGTAAACGTTTTATACATTTATATGATAGCTTCCCACGCAAGATTATACAACATGTATCGACAAATATGTTGATGTTTTTTTGATTTTCCATAAAAAACACAGTGATTTAGGGAATGTATGGGCATTCAATATGACATACTTTTTAATTGTTTTTATTTTAAAAATAAATATAATTATCTGTATATTTATACAAATATACTAATTTCTGATATATCTCCCTTTTGATAACCTTTAAAAATACAAAAAAGCATCTGAATTAGATGCTTTTAAAACAAATTAAATAATCCGCTTACGAATAGAACTTGAAATAAAATCAATTATAATTACCATTAAAATGATACCTAATAAAATAATTCCCACACGAGACCAATTACGTGAACTAAGTGCAAAAATTAATGGCGTACCAATACCACCTGCTCCAATAACACCTAAAATCGCAGCGGATCGTACATTAATTTCAAACCTGTATAACGTATACGATAGAAAATCCGGTAACACTTGTGGTAATACCGCATACCAAAGTATTTGAAACCGATTTGCACCCGTTGCTATTAACGCTTCCGTCGGTCCCTTATCTATATTTTCAATTCCTTCCGAATATAGTTTCCCTAACATTCCGATAGAGTGTAACCCTAAAGCTAGAACTCCGGCAAAAGAGCCTGGACCAACAGCTTTTATAAATAAAAGAGCCATAACTAATTCAGGAAATGTACGAACAAAACTAAGTACAAATTTCCCAGTTCCTGAAGTTAATTTTCCACTACTCATATTCGTTGCCGCCCAAAAAGCAAATGGAACAGATAAAAAAGCAGAAATAAATGTACCTAATATCGCAATTGCCAACGTATCAATTAAACCGTGTAATAAATCTTCACCATCTGGCAAAGATACATACGACCAATCTGGGTTCAATACGCCTGTCATAATGGCTTTTGTAATTTCTCCCGCCGTATTCTTTATTCCCTCTAACGGGACTCCTGAAAAGGCCCATACATATATAACTGTAAGTGCTATAAAAATAATCCAGCGATATATACTCGGTTTCTTCGGTTTTGGTACGATTATTGTCGTTTTACTCATTATAATTTCCCCCGCAACACTGTACTTATATAATCAATTAGCAATACAACAACAAGGGTATAAATAATAATAGAAGCAGTTTGTTGATATTGTAAAAATCCAAGTGTACGATCATAATATAATCCAATCCCACCTGCTCCTACTAAACCTAGAACAGCTGCTGCACGTACATTCACCTCAAATGTATAAAGTACATAGGAGACGAAGTGCGCTTTCACTTGCGGAATGACCCCATAAACTATCCATTGCACCTTATTCGCTCCTACAGCTGTCATCGCTTCTAATGGACCTGGATCAATTGATTCAATTGACTCATACAATAATTTTGCTACGAGTCCAACGGAGAAACAAGTAAGAGCCAAAATACCTGGAAGTGGTCCTATTCCAAAAATCGCTACAAAAATAGCCGCTAATAATAAATCTGGTATTGTTCGTATAAAATTTAAAATCAATCGAGCTGGACTGTACAAAAATACACTAGTAAATACATTACTTGCCGCAAATAGTGCAAGTGGAATGGCTAAAATCGCCCCTAAAGTCGTTCCAATAATCGCCATACGTATTGTATCTAACATTGCTGTTGTAATAATTTGAAAATAACTCCAATCTGGTGGCACCATTTCCTTCAATAAATCCATCATATTTGGAAAACCAACTACTAGTTTTGAAAATGATGCGTCGACCTGTACACTACTACCCCACAACAGTAAAATAACTAAAATAACAGTTAACATATGTTTCAATTTACTCGGCGGCTTCGGTATCGATTTCGAATATATCGTCACTTCATTCATTTAGCTGCCACCTCTAATAATGCGCTTTTCTGAGCTACGTCCCCATAAATTTCAGCGAATTTTTCATCCGTTGCCTCTTCTACTAACCCATCAAAAACAATTTCACCAGCATGTAATCCAATAATACGAGTAGCATATTGCCTCGCTAAATCAATAGAATGTAAGTTTACAATTGTCGTAATTCCAAAATCTTCATTAATTTTCTTCAAATCATCCATTACTTGCTTTGTTGTCAGAGGATCTAACGAAGCAACAGGCTCATCTGCCAATATGATTTTCGCTTCTTGTGCCAATGCTCTAGCAATTGATACACGTTGCTGTTGTCCCCCTGATAATTCATCAGCTCGTGCATATGCTTTTTCTGAGATATTCACTCTATTCAGCGCCTGGAATGCAAGCTCCACATCCTCTTTCGGAAACAGACCTAACGTTGTACGCAATGTAGAATGATATCCAACCCGCCCAGCTAATACATTCTTCAGTACCGTTGATCGCTTCACAAGGTTAAAGCTTTGAAAAATCATACCAATATCTCGGCGCATGCGTCGTAATCCTTTTCCTTTTGCAGCAGTAATAGACTCCCCTTCAATAATGATTTCTCCTTCTGTGATCTCATGAAGGCGATTTACCGATCTGAGAAGTGTAGATTTTCCAGCCCCGGATAGCCCGACCATTACAACAAACTCACCTTTTTGAATTTCCAAGTTTATATTATTCAATCCTTTTGTACCATTCGGATACACTTTAGAAACATTTCGAAACTCTATCACACATCTTACCTACCTTCTATGTATTATCAATAACTGAAAAACGGCAAACTAACTGAAATCACACACTTTCCAGTTAGTCGCCATTTCCATATGTATTATTGCGTTTTCACTTTCTTTCCATATTCACGAACGATATCAAATTTACTATCATCAGATTTAACGTATCCTTCATGTGAGTATACTTCTTTAATGATTTTGTGCCCTTCCTCATTCTTTCCTATTTCAATGAAAGCATCCTGTAATTTCTTGCTCCACTCTGCATCTAAATCAGAACGTACAGAAATCGTATCGTTTGGAATTTTCTCCGTAAATTTTACTATTTTCGTTTGATCGAATATATTCGGATAATCTTTTTTTACAATATTGCGAGCATCTTGGAATACAACAGCTGCATCTACATCACCATTTAAAAGAGCAATAAGTGACAGATCATGACCTTTTAATGTAACAGGTTTCACATCCTTTAGCGGATCGATTCCCTCTTTTAACAATACAGCCGCAGGCCATACATAACCCGCTGATGATGTTACATCTTGATAGCCAATTTTTTTACCTTTTAAATCTTTTACACTATTAATATTAGAATCTTTCTTAACAACAAACTCTGATTTATAAACATCTACTAAATCCTTTGTGGGAGCTCCAGTTTCATCATCTACCCCAAAACGTTGCGCCTGTAAAATTACGTTTGCAGCCTTTTTCTCATGCGCTAACACATACGCTGTTGGAGGTAAAAAGCCTACATCTACTTGCTTAGATGCCATCGCTTCTACAATTGTATTGTAATTCGTTGAAATACTAACTTTTACCGGAATGTTTAATTTATCACTTAATAGCTTTTCCAATGGTTTTGCCTTCGCCTCTAACGTATCTGCATTTTGAGAAGGAACAAATTGAACATTTAGCGTCTTCGGTACATAACCTTTTTTCGTATCTTCATTTTTACTTGCACTTGATTCCTTCGTTCCACATCCACTTAATAATCCCGCTGCTAGTACAACTGTTGTGCTCATTGCAAAAACTTTTTTCAACATGTTAATGCCTCCATTTTTCATTGTTATAAAATAACCTTCCATAAACATGAAGAAATATATCACATATTTTTACAAATAATTGCTTATTTACAGAATCTTTACACATTCTATACATTCACATTAAAATTCTTTTCATATATTTGATATGATTAATTGAAAGATAACTATAGAAAAGGTGAATAGCGTTGAACCAAAATCAAATTGTAACTTTAAATATTTTATTAACAAGCGATGTACATGGTACTGTGTATCCAATTCACTACCAAGATAACTCCAAAGCAGAAATTGGTTTAGCTAAAATTTCTACTCTCATAAAAAAAGAACGTTCTCAAAATGCAAACGTTCTTCTGATTGATAACGGGGACTTCATTCAAGGAACACCATTTACTTATCATTACGCTACATACGAAAAAGATATGGAAAACCCAATGTCCTTATTAGCCAACTACTTAGAGTATGACATTGCAATTATCGGAAATCATGAATTTAATTATGGAATGGATATATTAAATAATGCTGTGGCTACTGCAAATTCCCCTTATCTATCAGCAAACATTTTAGATAAAAACAGAAAAGAACCTTATTTCGGGAAACCATATATAATAAAACATATTGAATCAAATATAAAAATTGCTATTTTAGGGGTGACAACGCATTACATCCCCCATTGGGAACAAGCACATCATATTAAAGATTTACAATTTGAAGATGCATTTGAAACAACAAAAAAATGGGTTTCTTACATCCGCAAACATGAGAAACCAGATTTACTAGTCGTAGCCTATCACGGGGGATTTGAACGCGATTTACAAACCGGGGTACCGACTGAAGTTTTAACAGGTGAAAACCAAGGATATGCAATGTGCCATGAAATTGAAGGCATAGATATTTTACTAACAGGCCACCAACACCGAGAAATCGCTCACACCATGATTAATGGTGTAACAATTTTACAGACCGGATGCAATGGACACTCAGTTGGAAAAGTAACAGTAACATTCGAAAAAGCAGAACAAAAATGGGTGAAAAAAGAGAGTTATTCAGAGTTATTGCCCGTACAAGGAATTGCGGCAGACCAAGATGTTCTTTCCTTGGTTGCCAATTATGAAGAGAAAACACAAAATTGGCTTGATAAACCTATTGGACTAATCTATGGGGACATGCAAATTTCAGATGCTATGCAAACTCGTTTGCAAGACCATCCTTTTATTGAATTCATAAATAAAATACAGATGGATATAGCTAATGTTTCAATTTCTTGCACAAGTTTGTTCCATAATACATCTCCAGGTTTCCCGAAACATGTAACAATGCGTGACATCGTTTCTAATTATATTTATCCAAATACATTAAAAGTAATTAGAATAACCGGAGCGGATATAAAAGATGCTCTCGAACTCTCTGCTTCTTATTTCACATTAAAAGCAGATGGATCCATCATCGTAACCCCTACCTACATAGAACCAAAGCCGCAACACTATAATTACGATATGTGGGAAGGGATTTCGTACGTATTAAACATTTCAAAACCAATTGGTGAGAGAGTAGAATCTTTACAGTATAAAGGCGCTCCCCTTAATATAAATGAAGAATATGACGTTGTTATGAATAATTATCGTGCAAGCGGTGGCGGGAACTTCTTTATGTTTCAAAATAAACCAGTAGTAAAAGACATACCAACAGATATGTCTGAACTTATCGCTAACTATATATTGAAGCATAAAAGGATAGAAGCAACGAAAAATGAAAACTGGAAAGTTATTAAATAACAATTTTAACAAATAAAAAAAGATGGGCTATGCCCATCTTTTAATTTAATTTTGCATTATCCTGCTTTTTTAAAGCTTTTAATTTCGCCGGTGTAACGTCCGTGCCTTCTTCGTTAACGACTTTAATTCCTTTTAATTCGTTTAACATATTTTGACGAAATCCTTTTAAATATTGTTCACGAAGCGATTGGCGCTCACGTTGTTCTTCTTCAGTTAAGCCTTCAGCTTTTGCTTTTTTCGCTAAGAAGTTAATGCGTTCAATGAGTTCTTGACTTGGCATCTCGAATCCCCCTTCTACTCAAAACTGATTATTATCATACAATAGTTATTCCTCTTTATCAAGCAATTGCTTTGTATATTCTACATACCTTCGATGTACAGTTGCTTTTGAAACATCATGACCAAAACCACGAAGTGTTGCTGCAATTTCTTCAAAAGTTAATTCATTCCGGCGCAAACGTACAATTTCCTCAATTGGCACTTCTTTTTTCTCACGTCCTACGCTTAAATGACGATTTTTCAAATTATTTTCTGGACGAAATCCTTTCTCCACTGCTCTTTGCATGCCACGTTTAATTTTTAAATTGTGGATCTTTCTTTGATACTCTTCAACGATCCCAATTATATTTAGCACCATCGAATCAGAATCTGAAAGCTGTAATTCACCACTATGCGTGTGCGTATAAACTTTTATCCCCTCTTTATGTAAACAATGCATTAACGCAATCTTTGCATTTCCTCTACCAAGACGCGTTTCATCTTGTATAAGTAGTACATCAACTTGTTCATCTCGAATTGTATCTAGCACTTCTAATATGCCATCACGTTCAATTGTATAACCGCTAGCCTGCTCCTCAATTACCTTTGTAACATCCATTTGATAGCGCTCAGCTAAATGCAATAATTCATCTTTTTGACGCAATAATGATGTTTCCTGTTCTTCTTTTGTTGTGCTCACACGTGCATAAATAATTGCATTCATTTTGAACCCTTCTTTCTCACTATATTTTCCTTATAGTGTATCATAAATTTGCCTTTCGTTCGAACTTATGTTTGTAGAATGTTTTTTCACATGTTATACTTAATAATAAGAAAAATGAAAGAAAACGAGGTGTTAGAAAACATGGAAAAGTTAACGAAACGCCAGCAAGACATTCTCGACTTTATTAAGCTAAAAGTACAAGAAAAAGGATATCCACCTTCCGTACGTGAAATCGGTCAAGCAGTCGGCCTTGCTTCTAGTTCTACAGTGCACGGACATTTATCACGACTAGAAGAAAAGGGATATATTCGACGCGATCCAACAAAACCACGCGCAATTGAAATTTTAGGTGACAACCGAACGGAAACACAATCTGTTATTCAAGTTCCAATCGTCGGAAAAGTTACTGCCGGTTTACCGATTACAGCAGTCGAAAGTGTAGAAGATCACTTCCCACTTCCAGCTAGTATCGTTGCTGGAGCAGATCAAGTGTTTATGTTACGCATTTCTGGAGATAGCATGATTGAAGCCGGTATCTTTGATGGTGATTTAGTTGTTGTTCGCCAACAACAGTCTGCATACAACGGTGAAATTGTAGTTGCTTTAACAGAAGATAACGAAGCAACTGTTAAACGTTTCTATAAAGAAAAAGATCATTTCCGTCTACAACCGGAAAACTCTTCACTAGAACCTATTATTTTAAAACAAGTGTCAGTTATTGGAAAAGTAATTGGCGTATATCGTGATTTACATTAAAAATAATAAAAAGAAGATAATTCCCTTATTTATATAGGTAATTATCTTCTTTTTATATTTTGATAGATTTCCGTTCATTCAAAAGAATGCGTTTCATTAATTATTAACGCGTTTCAATAGTAACATCTCCAGCAGCGGTTTTACCGCTAATCTTTTTACTACCATTACCAATCGTTATATTTTTATTGTCTTCATTAAAAATTGTCACGTCTCCAGCAGCAGTTTGCCCAGTTATAACTGCATCTTGTGGTTTTTCCAATAAAGTAATATCTACATCTCCAGCAGTTGAACTTACCTCTAAATCATATTTAGAATCATGATCAATAATATCTATATCCCCACTAGCCGTTTTTGCTGTTACTTTCCCTATTACTTTTTTAAAATTCACCTCGCCAGCTTTTGTAGACCCTTCCACACTCTTTGCTGTTACATGTTTCAAATCCACTTCTCCGGCGAGTGTTTCAACACTTACGCGGTCACTTTTCACATTACTTATTTCTATTTGTCCAGCGGATGAATTTACTTTTATCTCTTGATAAGAACGTTCTGGTACAAATATAGTCAATGTAGGCGTTTGAAATCCGAAATTGTAAAAGGAAAAATTAAATGAAACACCTTTTTCTATTTCCCCTATGACTTTTAATGTGTCACCATCTTCAGCAATACGAATCTCCTGTTTACTTACGTCTCCTGTTTGCTTTACATAAAAAGAGGAATCAGGAGATTTTTGGACAACAATATCTCCAGCATCTAACTTAACTTCCACATTTTTTAGCGTTTCGTTTTTAATAACTTCTTCCTTATTTCCTTTCTCTACAGTTTCTACTGCTTTCTTATATGTTTGTGAAATCCCTATTACTCCAATAATGATACAAGCGATAGCTACTAATAATATTTTTTTCATCATCTACTCCCCTTTTATCATTTTGAAGTTCCATACTACATAGCGTACACATAATCTTTTAAACCACTTCGTACTATAATAAGCTACAATACATAACAACAAACCTACTCCAACAAACGTTATACTAACGAAAAGATCCAACCATATAAAAGTACCCATAAATACTTTTACAATAACGAAAAATGGTGTCACTACACTAGCAACACCACCGACCCAAAAGGAAAATATAAAAGCTATAATTGCAATTAATGGGCCTAACACAATAATAAAATTAAACAAACTAAGTCCAACCGCTGCCATGACAGCTCTTGTTACATTCGAAGTCGATGGATCTTTTTTCATCTCATCAAAGCGATACAAAGCAAGCAAGTCTTTCGCAATTACTTTCGGAGAACCAAGTCCCTTTATTATTTCTGATTCAGTTTTCCCCTCTTCCATCCCAAACTGGAAGTGTTCTTCATAATCAAATAAAATATCTTGTCGCTCTTCTTCTGGTAACTTTCTAAGATGACTTGATAATTCTTTAAGAAACTGTTCTTTACTCATCCCATTCCACTCCTTCAATAATTTCTTGAACACCTTTAGCAAAATCACGCCACTCAGTCACTAACAAATGAAGTTGCGTCTCCCCTTGCTCTGTTAGTTGATAATATTTACGGGGCGGTCCTTCCGTGGATTCTTTTAAATACGTTTGAAAATATTCCTCTTTCGTTAAACGACGTAATAGCGGATATACAGAACCTTCCGATATTAAAAATTTATTTGAAATTTGCTGAACAAGTTCATAACCATAACAATCCTTACGTTTTACAAGCGCCAATACACACAGTTCTAACACACCTTTTTTAAACTGAACGTTCAAGGACAATCCCCCTTTCTTATTTCAGTACTGTTCAATACACGGCACCTGTTATATCCATAATATACCATTAAGTACTGTTTATTGCAAGGTACTGAATTATATTTATTCCCTAAATTTACAAAACACAAATATAAAAGCCCGAATAAGATCTGCTGTAACTGACCATTATCCGGGCTATCATTCAACTCGAATTACAATAATACAAGATTTCATTCAATCTTTCTCCCCTAAGAACCGACTTCCATTTGTGACCCTAATAAATTTCGAAATACACCTTTTCTCTCTTTAGCCAATTGATTAAATTCACCTTTTTGAACAATTTCACCTTTTCCTAAAACAATAACTTGATCTGCATTACGGATCGTAGATAACCGATGCGCAATAACAACAATAGTCATCGTTCCTTTCAATCTTTCTATTGCTGATTGGATCTTCACCTCATTTTCAGTATCTAATGCACTCGTAGCTTCATCTAATACTAAAATGGATGGTTGTCTTAAAATAGCTCGAGCTAGTACAAGTCGTTGACGTTCACCACCTGAAAGTCTCACTCCACGATCTCCAATTAGAGTATCAAGCCCTTTTGGAAGTATTCGTACAAATTCAGCTGCCGCCGCAAAATCTAATGCAGTCCAAATTTGTTCTTCACTCGCATTCGGCTCAATCATCAATAAATTTTCTCTTATACTTGCATTAAATAAGAAAGGATCTTGTGGCACATAACTAATAGCCCGTCTCAATGACAATAAATTTTCACTTGTAAGAGGGGTTCCATCTATTAATACTTGACCTTTCTCTGGTTGAATCAATCCCATTAAAACATCGATTAATGTACTCTTCCCAGCTCCCGAATGTCCCACAATAGCCGTCATACTATTGATTGGTATTTGCACATTAATATTTTGAAGTGCATACAAATGCTCCTTCTTATTATACCGAAAATAAATATCCTTACATTCAATACCCTGTTCTATACAAATCGGCTTTATATGTTTTTGCTGATGTATATCCTGCATTTCAATCGCTTCAATACATTCCTCTTGCAATTCCCACAATGACTTAAAAGCAGGAATACTTGCAGCCAGTTGTTCTAAATTTGATTGAATCGTCATGAATCTTGGCCATAGTCTGGAAAAAATGAGAATGATTAATAGTAACTGGGCAGTTTGCGCTTGAAACATATTTACTGATAATAATATAAAAAATGCAATTAATATAGCCATTGAAATTTTATAAAACAATTGAGAGTTTGACCTTATTCTCATATACTCCATTTGTTCGCTACTCATCTTTTTTGTTATATATTGTAACCAATCTAAACGTGATGCTTCCAAAGTATTGCTCTTTATATCTTTAATTCCATTGAAATGATCTATTATACCAGAAAGATAGTCTTGTGCCAATTTTGAGGTCTTACCGCCTAGTATTCGTGCTTTTTTTATAAAAACACGAGAAGCTACCAAGAATAATAAGCCAAAGACCAAAACAAATATAGTTATGTGGGGAGATAATAAAAAGGCAAGCCCTACCTGTATGAATGTAAACAAAATAGTAGCTAACAATTGTAAAATTAAATTAATCCCATAACTAACACGAGCTAATTCGGTAGTTAATATATTAATTAGATTTGTTTTCCTTTTCTCTAAAAAAACCTCCACTTTGCTTTTAAAATCATACTATATGTTTCTATTCTTAACTTTCGTATAAAAACTTGTTGCGTTCTCGCATCCCTTAGCGTTATATTTCTTTGTAGTAAATTTTGACTTAACACTATAAATACATATATACCTAAAATAAAAATTAGACTTGTTGTTTTAGGAAAATCCTGCAAAAATCTATAGATAGGTGTAATGAAAGGAGTCTCCTCACCTATATTAATTATTCCAGTCATACTTATCATAGGAATTAATAAAATAATACCTATCCCTTCAAGTAAACTTATTAAAACCATACCAAATAAATTCACATACAGTATTTTTCCCGCTGAAGAATATAATTTCTTCATAAAATATATAATATGATTCATCGATGTTCCCCCTATAACAAAACCAGCTTCTTTGTTTTCCTCCAAAGACATAAAAACGGACGTAAAGGAAAATATAAAAAATGAAGAAATTTAGGTAACGGTAATGTTTTTGCATCAATTGGATAAGGATATAGTTGGCTCATAATATATAAAATTTTTTGCTGATTAGACATTAGTGAAAATAAATATCGACTATGATAGATAAATACTTCTTCAGGGACAGGATCGGTATGCAAGTTTATCATTTGCTTGAAATAAAACAGTGCCTCTTGAGCTAACTGCTTTGAACGTTTTTTCGCTACTAATTCCATCATCCTTTCATCTAGTCGTACACCTAGCAATTGAGCTGCTAAAATTAATGCTTGTCCTCCTAAATGAAGCATTTGATATTTTCTCATTAACTTATAGATCTCACTCCAATTAAGTTCTTGATCGACAATTTTTTTTATATCTACTAACCAGCGTAATCTGGACCAACCATGTCTAGCACCATGAGATACAAGAAATAAAAATAAATCTTCCTCCCCTAACATATATACAGAATTACTCGTAAGGGTACTTTTTCTCTTTCGCTTCCAAAGTTCTTCAAACCCAGGTTCCTTACCAGGTCCGGGATTTAACCTCCAATGAATCTCAAGTTTAATCTGCTTTGTTGGATGAAAAAATGTTATATGGTGATGCCTCCATTTCCAATCATTTAATATCGTTTGAATATAATCATCTTTTACATACCCCTGCTCTAAAAGTAGCATTTCTACTTTTTCTAAATTTTGCATCGGAATTAGAACGTCCAAATCACAGGATGTTCGTAAAGAAATATCCCCATATAAGTCCTGAGATAGTACAGGTCCTTTTAGAAAAATCATACGAATCTCATTTTCATTACATAGTTTATTTATTCGTTCCATTTCAGCACTTAAATAAAGCATTTGAAATGTATTTTTTTTATATTTTCTATTCAAGGTTTGTACAATATGTGAAGGAATTAGTTCCTCATCCACCTGTTTAAGTTTTTGATATATCACTGGATAAACGCGATGATGCACAGCTTGCTCAAGAAATACCTCCCAATCAATATCCGAAAACCATTCATTACTGTAAATTTGCACTGTTTCGTCATCCTGTAACTTCAAAATTGCAAAAAGAAGTTTCAATTCCTTAGACATGAACTCTACATTAAGACCAAAATCTTTCTCCATTTTATTCTCCTTTAATAATGTCCTCACTTAGCCTCTTTGCAAATGATCCAACGACAGTAAATTTCTCCATTCCTTCTGATCCAGTAACATAAAAAGAACCGCTCCGTAACCATGCATGCGCAATTAATTCCCCATGACTATCCTTAGCAGTTCCTAAATAAAGAGTACTCTCAATGTGACGTTTTTCGAGCATTTTCATCCCAGCTATAGCTTTAACAAGACACTGACTTTCCCAAAAAGTATAACGACTCATAATAGAAATAGCTTCAGACACCTTCTTTAGTGTATCCCCGTGTGGCTGAATTTGGGCAACTGATGTTTCGTTCATGTAATCCCCTAAAGAAGGTGCAACTTTAGAAAAGGTAATACTTTTTAGTACACGCGCCCACCCTAAAAAAATAAAAGCCTCTAAAAATAAAAGCTTTGTTTCCATGTTCAGTGATAAAAATACCCTTAACCTTTTCACAATATTCATTAATCCCTTCCTAACAGCTCTCTTGAAATTACGAATTTATCTATTAGATTGATCTTTTATTTGAATTAAACCTTCTTGAATTAAACACTCTAAAAAGGAAAGAACTTGCTCTTCACAATCGCCCCGTTCAATGTTGTACTTTGACAACAATGTACTGACGAGTTCAGTAACCATAATTGGAGTTTTTATTAGTTCCCAAATTTCTCCCCCTGTTTCTCCCAAATTATAATATTTCCCTTTTTGAACATTTAGCATTACTTTTTCCCCATCCATATCACTCACAATATTCTCTTCACTTTGCACAATCTGACACTCTAGAGAAATTCTCTCTGTATACATCATCTATTACTCCTCCTCCGTGTATAGTTTTTAATATAATTGATACAAGTTCATGCGCTGTAAACCTATTATTTGGACGTTTCAAATGAAACATATCTACCTTGTTTATCACACTTGTAGAAGTAGTGAAATGCCACTCTGTCAATTTTAATTGCGTAATTAAAAACTTACGAAATGTGTGAAAGAACAATGTACGCAATCGTTCAAGTCCTTCAATTCGAATCAACTCAACACTCTCATCCTCTGTTTTCGTTAACTCAATAACACCAGCAAGAGGTAATGGTTCAGAGAAAAAATGAGATTGTACAGGCACAGCATACTTTGTTTCTCGCTCAAACAATGGATTATAACTTGCCGTTCCCATTCCAAAAGCATTCAAACTCTCCGCCCATAATTTTTGTTGCGGATAAGATGGAATCACAATTGGAGTCTTATCTGACGAAACTGTCACAGCAATTACATCATCACTCAAAATTTTGTATCCTTTACTTAAAAAAGCCGCTGCAAGAGTTGATTTACCTGCTCCTGAATCACCTACAAAGGCATAAACTTTCCCATCAATATTTATTGCACTACCATGTAATGGTAATATTCCCCTTTGGATTAGTAAGGCACCCATACAAGTTCCAAGTATATAAAGACGGATCTTATCTTCACAAGCGTCCTTCATTGGTGAAACAAATATTTGCTTTCCTCCTTGTATAGAAAATATAGCAGTATCAGGAATACGAATCATAACTACGTTTTTATCAACTACAAAGTTTTGTTTTGCGCTAGCAAGTTCACTCCACTTCTGAGATAAATCAGTTAATCGAATTACAATTTCTACATTCTCTTCTTGTTCATTGATTTGAGGTAATTCCGGCAATTTCATTTCACTCAACACTCTTAACCCAAAAACTTTATATACATTTTTATTTGTAGTTTCCATCAACTCTCTCACTCCAAATAGCTTTCAAAATTTTTATAAAAACCCCTTATACTTTTACTGTATAAGGGGATCACAATGTGTATCCTAATTGATAAATTAGCTATGGTGAACCATTTCGTCCTCATCCGGTTGAACACCATCAGGTATTTTAATACCCGGTCCAGCCATTGTCATATTGATATCAAGTACTTCCAATGTAGGAATTGTCCAATCTTTTTTCATTATGTCACCTCCCTTCAAATATTTTTTTTCATAAATCGATACACTATTAAACTACGCATTAAAATTCGAAAATCTAAATCAAATGCATATTCTGGATGAGGTTCTTCTTTAATCTTAGAAATCGCAGTTCTAATAACCTCTATATCCAGAAATTCTGAAATTATAGGATCCTTACTAAGCTGCTCAAGCTCTTCAATAAATTCACTCCATTGATGCGCCATACGGTAAACACCATCAGAACCTTGAACACCTCTAGTGAGCTGGTTCAACCTTACTTTATCAGGTAAGAAATTTTTTGTTGCTCTTCTAATTAGTGCCCGATCTAAACCATTTTGAACGTATTGCTCTTCTGGAACAGCTAAACAAAATTGAACAACCCGTAAATCATTCGTTGGATCGCGATCCCATAAAGAATAACGCAATGATAACTTGGATCCATATGCACCAGTTATGCTCCAATAATATAACTGTTCAAATTGCCTTTTTTTTATTTCATATGCATCTGTTATTGAGGTGCCTGTTACATCAATATTATGTTCTATAAGCTTATCGAACACATTCATTCTATTTGCAAATTCTGGATTAATAAATCTCGGGAAAACAATTTGATTTTTTGATGAAGATATTCGATTCAAAAACGGAAATGCCTTTTTTCTCACTACTGAAAATACTCGTGATTTCTTTACACCAATATTTCTACTATACGAATATAGTTCTTGCAAAAAGCGACGTAAATTCATCTTTTTCAAAAGCATAGCTTGATAGTCCACAGCTGGGCCCCATGACACCGTCCAGTTTCCTCTCTGTCCGTTTAAGAGTACTCCAATTTCTTGTAACCGCGCCTCCTCATAAATTCCCCTAAGCCAAAAAGTATTCTCGAAGAATTTATACGGCATCTCTAGAATTTCAAGCCACTCATCTATTTCTGATAGAGGACTTCTTCCTTCAAAATCCAAATAATGCTCCTTAATATTTCCTACATGCTGTACAGTCGATTGAATAAAAGGTCTTTCATCAGCTACTCTACGTCTATGCGTCCAATCTACAAAACCCTTTACTGGGACATAACTATATGTATGTAGACGTTTATTTGCTGCACTTAAATCTCGTGCAGCAAAGCTGGCTACAGAACCCGAATCAAGTCCTCCACTCAAATGAGCCCCTACTTGATGATGGGTACGTAAACGTGATCTTATCGCATTTTGATACACTTCCAAAAACGCTTCTTCATACTCTTCGTTTGATTTGAGTTGAAGCCTTTCTCCGGCGATTAGTGTATTGTATCTCGATAATTTCACCTTTCCATTTTTCACAGTAACAGAATGGGAAGGTGGAATTTGCTCAATAGTTTTATATACTGTTGAAGAAGGATCTATCGATTCAAAATTCACCGGGATAGCTAAAAATTCAGCAAGCCACTGCTCATTCAATTTTTTCTCAACATATGGTAGAGAAAATAGTGGATTTATAATAGTGCAAAAAGCAAACTTTTCCTCACCACGGTAAAAATAAAGCGTCCGGCTTCCCGAAAAATCTCTGGCACCGAAAAGGGTTTGTTTTTTCTCATCCCAAATCATAAAGGCAAAATCGCCTACCAAATATTTTGGAGCCGCTTCCCCCCATTTCTGATAAGAGAGTAAAATCAACTCACTATCTGTCATGGTTTTTCTATCTGCATAATCCACTTGTAATTTTTCAAATAACTCATTACGATTATCAATAATAGCATCTGCTGTAATTGCCAGTTGCTTTTCGTAATTATAAAAGGGTAATTGTTCACCAACAGATTCTGGTGTGATCCACTGTGCGTGACATCCTAGTAAAACATTTTCTTTATGCCATATTTGAATATCATCAGCAGGGTACTTTTGTAAATAACTCATTAACTGTGTGCCATGCTGAATCGATATAGTTTCTTCATTAAAATGAATAATACCTGTTATAGCACTCATTTTCCCCCCCCTTATACAACGAGTTACTGCAAAGGTGCTTTTTTATTTAACACACCTTTTCTCCCTTGATTTAATTCTTTTTAAAGAACAAAAATATCCATTTCAATTCCCAATTAACCACACATCCTAATTCACCTATAAACTTAGGTATAGATACATTTAAATTATCATTTTATTACTTTCACGTCAATATATTAATGGAAATATACACCAAATCAACAACATTAACATTCATTATAATGAACATTAATCCACTTGTTTCTCTGTGAATTATTCCATGTTATATAATATTTATAATAGCCTGAATAACTCTCCGTTGATCCTCATCCATCATATTGGTCCCAGAAGGAAGACAAATCCCCTTTTCAAATAATCTTTTAGATACATCATTATCTTTCTGATGAGAATAATACTTACTTTCTTTAAAAAGTGGCTGCATATGTAGTGGCTTCCAAGTAGGACGTGCTTCAATATTCTCTTCTGCTAAGGTTGTCAATAATTTTTCAATAGAGATACCAGATTCCTTTTCATCAATCATCATAGTTGTAAGCCAACGATTCGAGCGAGTATTTTCTAATTCCGGCATAAAACAAAATCCCGGTATGTGAGATAACTCTTCATAGTACCGATTAAATATACGCCTTCTAGCACACACTCTATCTTCTAACACTTCTAATTGCCCTCTCCCAACACCTGCTAAAATATTACTCATTCGATAATTATATCCTATCTCACTATGTTCATAATGTGTTGCTGGATCCTTTGCTTGCGTCGCTAAAAATTTTGCTTTCACTAATGCTTCCGCATCATCAGATACAAGCATTCCACCACCCGAAGTTGTAATGATTTTATTTCCGTTAAATGAATAAACCCCAAACCTCCCGAATGTACCGCTTGCTTTCCCTTTATATGTAGAACCTAGAGATTCTGCTGCATCCTCGATTATAGGAATATCATATTGATTACAAAGCGAAAGAATTTCATCTAACTTAGCACTTTGACCATATAAATGAACAAGAATAACAGCCTTCGGTAATTCCCCTGCTTTATTAGCATCATATAATGCATGCGCTAGCGCTTGTGGTGACATATTCCATGTTTCCGGTTCTGAGTCAATAAATACCGGTTCAGCACCTAAATAAATAACCGGATTCGCACTCGCTACAAAAGTAAAACTTGAACAAAACACTGTATCTCCCTCTTGAACATCTAATAACCGTAAAGCTAAATGAATGGCAGCCGTACCTGAACTAACTGCAGTCCCACCTTTAACTCCTACAAAAGATGCAAGCTCTTTTTCAAACTCATCTACATTTGGACCAAGAGGTGCAATCCAGTTTGTATCAAATGCATTTTGAATATATTTTTGTTCATTTCCTCCCATATGTGGTGCAGAAAGATATATTTTCTCCTTACTTTTTATCACGATTCTTCATCCCCCTCTTAATTTACTACATTAATAACTTTTGCAGGAATGCCAACAGCAGTACAATTAGATGGAAAATCATTTATTACAACAGAGCCCGCTCCAACAATAGACCAATTCCCAATTTTAACACCTGGAATTATAGTAGCTGATGCTCCTATATGCGCTCCCTCTTCTATTGTGATAGAACCTGTAAGTGTAGCATGTGGTGAAATATGAACAAAATCATCAATTATATTGTCATGTTCTATTATTGAGCCCGTATTTATTATCGTATGGTTACCAATGATAGTATCAGCATTAACAACCACATTCGGCATAATTACCGTTCCGTTCCCTATATGCGCATGAGGACTTATAATTGCTGTTTTATGAATTAATGTAGCATATATGCCGACCGGTTGATTTAATATTCCGAAAATTTCTTTTCTCATTTTGTTATTCCCTATAGCAATAACAAGATTTATATCATTAAAATTGTTGATAATTTCCCGTGCATCTTCAATTGCCCCAAAATAAAGGTTATCAATAATAGTTATACCTGTATATAAATCATCTAAATAACCGACTATCTCGTATCCTTCATTTGATAAGATGATATCCTTCACAACCTTACTATGACCACCACACCCTATTATCAAAATTTTCATTTCCCCTCCCCCTTTATCTCTATTTTCCCTCCAGTAAATCGCTCCATTGTTACATGCCCAACATGATTTATCCCTTCTGTTTTAAATACTTTTGTTATTGTAAGTACAATTATTTTCAAATCTAATAAAAAAGAACGATTCTCTACATACCATACATCTAATTCAAACTTTTCTTCCCAAGTAATTGAATTCCTCCCATTTATTTGTGCCCATCCCGTAATTCCTGGTTTTACATCATGCCTTTTAGCCTGTTTACTAGAATATAAGGGTAGATATTCCATCAATAATGGGCGTGGACCTACTAAACTTAAATCACCTCTTACAACATTTATAAGCTGTGGTAACTCATCTAGACTATATTTTCTAAGGATTTCCCCAAAAATAGTCAGTCTATCTTGATCCGGAAATAATTCCCCATGATTATCCCTCTTATCTAACATGGTACGAAACTTATAAAGATTAAATGGCTTTCCATGTAGTCCCGGGCGCTCTTGTTTAAATAGTATAGGAGATCCTAAATTCAATCTAACTAAGATTGCCACTACAAGAATTGGAAGTGAAAATACCAATAGTAACGCAAACGAAATACATACATCAAAGATTCTTTTCATAGCCCATCCTCCCATTCCATTTGTATTCAGACCAAAATAAACAAAACAAAGGATAACTCAATGAGTCATCCTTTGTTTTGTTTATTAATACTCACCCTAATTCTTTATTCTAAAATCTTACCGAATAATTTAAGCACTGCCATATCCCCTAAATACTCCCACTTTGTATTTCCATCTACTTTTGAAGGTTCTGTTACATCATTGGTCACCGTCACTAAACATTTGTAGACGTTTCCGTTAGCCCTCACAATATCTCCTCTTTTATATGCGCCGCCTTTTTCCCACGATACATTACTAGCATATCCTTCTTTGACACATATCCAGCCTATATACCCCCCTGCAACAGGGTTTGAGTTGCTCATCACTTGCCCTACCCTAAAAAAACCTTCAGTCGGTTCTGATGCAAGATAAAAATATGGATCAAAAACACCATTAATATAATTATTTTTCTTAATATGCTCATCTCTTAATCTGATTACTATCGTATCCACAATATTATCTTTAAATATTAAATCAATCGAAGGGGAAATTTGATTCGCATTTAAACCAATCATATCTTTATTGGATTTAAATATGTTATTTTCAATTAATAGAAACTCACTTGTAAATGTGTCATTCCAAAAATTTATTATACTGTCTGTCGATTCAGAATTAGGATAATTAAATAGATTGTTAATAAATTGTACACTACCTCCAATATCCCAGAAAAAAAACGCCGGTCCCCATCTACCACCTATAAAAGTACTATTTTGCACTTTTAACCGTGCTATCTTCTGAAAAGATTCAACGTTAAAGAGAATATGAGCATCCCAATAAAATGTACATCCATTAAACTCGTATTCCGCTTGGGGGGTTTTTGTGACAAATGATATTGTACCGCTATTTTCAAAATTACATCCCGTATATACTCCAGGTGGCAAATTTGTAATAATTCCTTGCGGGTGTATCGTATCTATAAAAGAAACATTACTTAATCTCCAACCATTTTTCATACCAGGTGATACACCTATCAAACTTGTACCATCTACAGTGCTTCCTTTAATAACACAATCTGATATAGTTTGTGGTTCTGTTGAGCAACCAATTATTGAACCTAACTGTGAAAATGAACGAAATAAATCTTGATCACTAAAAAATTGACATTGATTGACTTGAATGCAATACGCTTTATCCCTTCCCATTAACAACGCACTATTATGGAAAATACAGTTACCAATAAGTGCTTCTTTATCTCCTTGATCTATTATGATTCGTGCAGCATACATTTGGTTATTTGTAAAAGTCACTTCCCCACCTAAAACACAGACTACTTCTCTTATGTGATTATGATTTATAATAACCTTCTCTACATTTTGATTTATTACTAATGAATTATCCGCTAATTTATTTTGAATAATATTAATGTATCTACCACCAACTACGACAATGTTATATCCCGTGTTATCATATATGTTATTCCCTTGGATATTTATATATTGATTTAAGCGATATCCATCTTCAATATCTATCGCTCCTTGAGGTGCCGTACCTTTCATTTGATAAATTTCACAATCTCTAATGTAAATATATTTCGCCCCAGATACACTTATTCCAAGCCTTCTACAATGATGTATTTTACATTTTTCAACAAATATATTTCGAGAAAACTCTGGAATTCTTACTGTTATTTTACAACCATTTCCCGAAGGTATCGTACCTTGATGAAGAACTATTTTTGCATAATCTGCACTTTGTGGAACATTCACTTCTTCAAAAAACATTACTCTTTTCGCAGCAGCTACAAAAGTATTATCAGCCTTATAAAATAACACATCATATAATTCTGTATTAATTTCCGAACCAATTCCACCATACCCATCGCCATATAATCCGAAATATCTCCATTTTGTAATGCTCTCATGATGCAAATCTATTCTTATGCTCGATCTAATTTTATTAGTATCTACTATCGGTGTACCATCAACATCACTGATACCACCTACTTCAAATGTACCAGCGAAATCATATTCTCCAATTTGTCCCCATGTACTTTCCATTGCTATACCGTCGCCAGTGCAATTTAAGATTTCCATATTATCTATCGAAATATAACTAATATTACTCCCCTCAATAGGAGTCGTATTTCCTACTTCAATTCCATATCCCCATTCATGTGTATGAGGAATCGTTGTATAATCGTGTGTATCTTTATCACCTTCAATCCTTCCATTTGTAATCCGAGAAAACTTTTGATTTCTTTGATATTGTACGATTGCATATTTAACTAATCCATTATCTCTTATTTTTAAAGTTGCTCCACCTAAATTTAAAGTCATAAAACTTTGCGGCTCAATTGGTGTATTCTCATCAATTAAATATATCCCCTTAGGTAAAACTACTTCTACAAATCCTTGCTGAGATGCCCAAACTAACGCATTATTAATTCCTATAGAAGTACTAACAGCTTCAGTTCCATCATTTTTGATATTCCATCTTTCTAATTCAAGAAAATAAGTACTAGAAACCAAATTAGCAGCTTCTGTTTCTCCGATTAGTGATTTATTCGACTTAAGGTTATAGAGGCCCCCAAATGTATTAGCTTTGATTTTCCTCACTAAACTCTCAAATTTATTCTCTGTTGATACTTTTACATTTCCTTTTTTCGTCCCAATAAATAATTCACAAGTATCTATACAAAAACAAAATTCTCCCTCGCTTAACACAGGAAGCTTCTCTCTCAAAACACACGTCACTTGAAATTTTGCCATGATTTATATATAACCTCCATCTAAGATATAAGTTGACCTCTATTTAAAGAATCTCAACTCAAATCAGTACATGAGGATAAATATTTTTTCTGCTTAAATACGTATCCCTTTAATAGAATACTATGCATTATATAAATATTATGTTAGGGCTAATGATTGACGTTTTCTAATTAAATCAAGTTTCATTTTATGCTAACAAACTTTAATAACACTTAATTTACTTTATAATTCAAATCAATATAATATCTAAATAACATCACGTCTCTTTTTAAATTGTGATAACATCATACTAAAGATATTCCTTATATATTTAAATTCTATACTTTTATAAAAAACTAAAATGTATATTACATTTGGTACTAATAAGCAAATTACACCCTTTCCGATTAAAGAAATAAAAGTACCTCCTTCTATAAAATAATTACATATACTCGTAGTAATGAAACCTGTAACTACAGTTAAAAATACATAAAATACATATGTTGTAAAATAATTCAAAACCGATTTCTTAAAAAGATTTTTATATACAATATAAGGCTGAATCCAAAGTACCGTAGCAATTGTACTTATCGCCGTGCCTATGAATATACCTACCAATCCAAAAATTTTGACTAATACAATGGATAAACTTAAATTGATTATCGCTTCAACTAACGGAACATACTTATCTTGTACAAATAATCCCGCTTTATTTTTAAAAATAGCTATCGCCGTCCGCATCCCTGTTAAATAAAAGTTTATTAATATCACTACAAAAACTATGTTATTTAATAAATACTTCTTATCAAGCCACCACCCTATAAATGGCTCTAAAAGGTTATATAAAAATATGGTACAAAAAGAGAATATCCAGAAATTCACTAAATAAATCACTTTAAATATTGAATAACTTTTGTCATTATTCTCAGTTGCAATTAAATTCCCCACACTTGCTTCGATACCATTTAATATAGGATTTACTAAGGCGGATAATTGATTTATTATCATTGTATAGTTCGAATATATCCCGACCATAGCAAGACCTACAAAAGAAGAAATCAATATATTATCCGTGCCAAATACAATATACCCTCCAATATTATGCAAAAACATCGCCTTTACATTTATTATTAAATTTTCTTTCGTTTCTTTATCTATAGAATACTTCTCTTTTATTTTTATATAAGGGTAGTTCTTACTCACAACCCTACCATTTACTACATTTTGAATTGTATATATACTCAATTCTATAATTAAATACAATATATAATTTTTTGTGTATAATAATATAAAAATTTTGAATATGGTAGTTAGCACTTGGAATACAAGATCCACCCTAACCAATATATATCCTCGTTGATCCGCATTTATTAAAGATCTCTTATGAGCATTTAAATATGTAATCACATTTTTCGCCACAAATATTAAATATATTATTGCAACATTCGATATATCGTCCCCATCTTTCATTAAATAACTTAAAAACGGATATATCATTACACTAATTACTAAAACAGTCATTGCCAAAATTC